>JBHLOC010000058.1:0-25098 GCA_048940925.1 Promethearchaeota archaeon
ATTAAGAATCATTTCTCTTATCAAAAAAATACAAAACAGATAAGATTGCCCATACTAGGGAACTTATTGCCCAAATTACTTCTGAAAACACAAATTCAAAATATCCTATGATGATATACACTATCTGAAGGATTGTAAAGATAAATCCTGCGGGAATAGCCAAAATTAATAAGACTTTATATTTTTCAATATTTTTATAAAGAAGAATGGATCCTATTCCGTTATATATAAACATCCAAATCCAGAAAAAACTAATCATAGCTCTAGCACGATCTGAGAATGGTTTTGTCCCTGTAACTGACGCAAGTAATGGCCCAAAAAAAATCATGAAGATTGGAATAAACATAAATACAATTCCAAAAAATAACCATATTTTTTTCCAAATTTGGTCAGAAATCATAATTATGGTAAATATTACTTTATTTTTTAAACGGATTAGGGATCCATTTTGGTACTTTTGCTTTATATTCTAAGAATTTATTGCCAAATAGATCTTCAAGAATTTTTTCTTCGAAATTAACCATCCAGTTATATATTAAAAATATTACGACAAAAATAGCAATGCTAATTAAAGAGATAGATAAAAAGATAAATGAGATGTAAATCAATAAAATTCCCAAATACATTGGGTTCCTCACATATCCAAGAATTCCATCCGTAATCAATGAGTTTGATGGTTGATGCGATTTAAATAAAACCTTATGAGATAGTATAATAAAAATAAGAGCAATTATAAGAACTACAATAAAAAATATTAAACGTATCTCAAAAAATACAAAATCATTTAGAAAAGTTGAAATTCGAAATATTCTTGAATCTAAAATCCATATTATAACAAAAACTATTGGTAATATTGCATGGTATATATGGGCGTTAGGAAGCTCTCTTTCATGACCCTCATGTCTTTTTACATTCATTTCAATCCAATTGTAGTATATAGTTTTATATGTTTGATTTTTTCATTTTTATTTAATTTTTATATAGTCCAATTTTTCATACTTTTTTATATTTTCTTCATACTTATAGCAGTGATCCAACCTTTTTTATATTCCTCAAAAATTTGGATATTAGAAAAACTAGCTTTTTCCAAGAATTCTTTGTACTGTTTTGGCGTATGAATGGGAAAATTTCCTAATTTTGACCATTTTTCAACTTTTTCTCTTTTCTTTTCATTATTAGTTATATATCCTTCATTAACTAGAATCAAATATCCATTTGGTTTAAGAACCCTATAAATTTCTTTTAGATCTCTTATCAAATCTGACCAGAAATAATATACTTCAAAACCAGTTACTAAATCAAAATAATTGTCGTTAAAAGGTAAAGAAGAAACAGAACCTTGGTATATTTTTACAATCCCTTTTTCAATATAAATCTTATTAACGTTCCTGCTTATAAAAACAGCTGTTTCAGAATAATCAATTCCATAAATTTCTCCATCTATTATAATTTCAGCAAATCTCTTAATATTTCCTCCACCGCCACATCCAATATCTAAAATATAGTAATTTGGTCTTATTGAAAAATGTGATAATCCCCATTTTGCTAACTTTGCATGTCCTTTATTCATACCCCTTGCTATAATTCTTCCTAATTTACCATTGGGTTTTCTTACTTGATTTACAAAGATCTTTTTAAGACCCATTTTTTATCCTTCGATTAAAATCCCTTTTGATCTTTTACATCTATTTAATTCCATATATTAATCCCATAGTTTTCAATTCAAACTTTAATAAATTAGGCATAGGTATCTTGTCTGAAGTTTCAATGAAGTTTACCTCTTGAATGCCCCAATCCTTGATCTGTCTTAATAAATCTTCGATAAGTCCAAATTTTTTTTTATTTTTAAATGTATCCTGTAGAGAAAATGCACCTCCTTTTTTAAGAACGCGAAAAGATTCATTTAGAAGTTCATTTTTATCTCTAGCATCTCGAACTTCATGATAAACGAAGTTGCTTATAATAGCATCAAATTCACCATCTTTAAAAGGTATTTTAGAAGCACTAGCTTTTTGAAATACAACTTGATCCGTAACTCCTTCAATCCTGGCATTTTTTTCACATAATTGCTTAGAGTAATTCCATAACTTACCCCAAAAATCAATTCCATATACTCGAGATCTAGGATATTTTTTTGCAAGCTCTATTGCTAATGCTCCCGCTCCAGTCCCAATATCAAGTGCTTTTCCATTTCCATTCCACGCTAAATTATGAATGACAAAATTCCAGACTTTATATTGTAAGTTTTTATCATTTTTTGAGAACTGATAGTATAAATACATCAAATAAGCAGAAGGTAAAAAAAGCAATCCTGTTATTATCCATAATATTATTCTTATAAACAATAAAATAGGGAATAAAGAAGGGATTAGAATAATTAAATTTATTCCTATAATAGCATAAAGCAAATTTAAAGGTACCCAATTTCCATAATTCACCGATTCTTTCATATATACTTACCTCGTCTAGTAGATTTCATTAATATTTTTGATGATCCTTGTCTAAACCATATAGATCATGCTTTATTGTATTAAAAAACAGGAAATATCTTGGCACTTGCTTTTTATATTCTAAGTATGATTCTCCATACTGCTCAGTTAAGGCTTTTTCCTCTCCTAGTATGCTAAAGTGAGTAGTTATCACAGTAATGGTTAAGAAAATCAAATTAATCCATGAACCAATAATTAACATCATCCCTGTGAATGTGATAAAGATCATCACTATCTGAGGATTTCGAGATACTTTATACAATCTTCGTGTTATTGGTCTCTCTAGGGGTGCATTTCTATAATTTATTATAGCAATAACTAATCCTGTTAAACCAATCAGATATAATACTGTGCCTATAACGAATTCAAGAGTTCCAATTAGTAAAGAGGATAAGAAAATCATAATAATGTTAATCAACGAAAATAATTTTCCAAACGCAGTAATTATTTTTGTTTTTTTATCCCATAGCGATCTATCATATAAACGCTTTTTCACTTCGCTCGAACAGGTACTCAAGGTGATACCGAACACTATTAGATAAAACACAAAATAAATCCATCCGTTAAGTAATCCAAGTTTTATTTCTGGTAATAGATTCATTTAATATCATTTAATTTTTTTTAATTATCTATAGTTGTTCATTCTATTTAAATTTAGTTATACCTAATTTATCAAAGTCAATATCATATTAAAAATTGAGATAAGTCTCAATATATTATTTTAAAAAGAGTTTTATAAGAACTTTGATATTTATTTGTTAGGTTTAATATATTTAGTTAATCAATATGGATTTCTTCTCTTAATAAAAGTCATTTAATGTTTAAATGAGATAAGGTTATTAATTAAATAGAATTGAGTTAAAAAGGATATTTAATCTATCAATAATTAAATAATTTCATTAAATACTACGGTATTAGATTGAAAATGTGAAGGAAAATACGAATCTAGTTCAATTGAATAAAAAAGTGAATTTAAAAAAGGCTAAAGGATTTCTAGGTGAGGGTTTCAGTAGAAATGCTGATTTCCTAAGCTCTGTTGTAAGTTCTCTTCAATTATCTAAAGATTCTAAGGTATTAGATGTTGGCACAGGGAGAGGAGTCATGGCAATCATCCTTGCCCTTCATGGCTATAATGTTATTACAGGAGAGCCTGAGGGGGTATATTGGGCAGATTGGAAATCTTCTGCTAAAAAAGTAGGTGTCGAGAAACTGATTAAATTCCAACCAGTAAATGCAGAAAAATTAACTTTTAGTAATGATTATTTTGATGCAGTATTTCTCTATACCACGTTTCATCATATCAATAATAAACAGCGTGCAATAAAAGAATTGTTTCGCATTATAAAACCTAATAGTATATTAGTTATTATTGAATTAACCGATGAAGGGGTTGAATTAGTGAGAAAAAGATTTAGAAATCATCAAGATGCTGTTGATCCATGTGATTATACAAAGGATCTAAAATTTGAAGTGGAAATTATTGAGAGCAAATATCTAAATGCTTATATCTTTAAAAAGCAAGTTGAATGAAAATCAATGTCAAAATTAACTTTTTTTCTCGGCAATAATAAAGACATGATGTTCTGGAACAGCGGGTTCATCTATACCAACATATTTAGTTTCAATTACATCAAATCTATGTGAATTGAGAAGCTGCTCCCATAGTTTAATCTTTAGAAAATTCAGAGGTACATATATATTTTCATCCCCAATTACTCGATTGTAAAACCAATCGAAAAAACCATTAATTATTTTGATATCATCTTCTTCAATATAAGCCTCTTTTATTACTAAGCGTGTTTTAGTAATTCTTGTCGCTTCATCCAGAAGATGTTCAGGATCACGTGCGTGATGCAAAACAGTATATAAAATAGTTGTATCTACTTCCTCATCTGCTAAGGGTATTTTATCTTCAGGATTATATAAGATCAATTGGAGGTCCGTATAATTATAATCTACAACGTCAACTAGAAATACTTCTTTTCCAAGCTGTTTCTTTATCTCTAATGCTAAAAGACCATTTCCAGCGCCCAGATCAAGAATTTTATTTCCCACGATAAAATCTTTAATACTTTCAAATCGCATTTTAGCAAAGTTGAGTTCTTGAGTTTTTATATCCTTTTCTCTATCAACATGTTTTCTAATAAAATTTCGGAGTTTCTCCTCGATCTTTATTAGGGGTTCTCCTTTTTTCAAACCACTACTTAAAGTTATATTTACATAGAACCAAAAAGCTTTTCTTTTAAAAGAGTTAGCTCCAGCATTTCTCATGGCTTCCAGCAATAGAGACTTTATTTTTTTCCGATACCGCTTTTGTTCGTCACTCTTTCCAGAGAAAATAGGAGTAATAAGACTTTCTACTCGAGAAATATCGTTTTGATCATTGATTTTATTAAATTTAATCGTATTTATTTGGATCATATTTAAATATTAATTTTAATAATATTATAATAAGTGAGTTTTTACTCACTTATAAACTTTATGAGTAATTGCTCATTTATGATCTCATCATGTCAAATAAAAAATTTTCTCGAAACAAGCAAGAAAAAATAGAATTAATCTATAAAACATTTTTTAATCTAGTGTTAAAACAAGGATATCATAACACAAGCACAAATCATGTAGCAAAAGTAGCAAAGATTAGTATTGGAACGATCTACAAGTATTTTCCGAAAGGGAAAAAAGATATCATAAGAAAATATTTTGAAGAATCAATGGAAACAATGTTAGACAGAGAAGATTTATTTAATATTACTAATGAAAATTTTAGAGATTTTCTGAATCATTTTATTTTAGAATTATTCAAAATTCATCAAGAAAATAAAGGATATAATCTAGCTTTTAGATCAGCTATACAATCTGATGAAGCATTACATAAAGCACATAAAGAGAAAATTTTTATTTTTTTTAAAGAGAGGGCGCAAAAATTAAGAAGATCAAATAAAAGTTTTAAAGAGATCCCCGAGGAACGATTAATTGAAGCATTTATCTTTATATATAATCTTGTTAATGCAATTATTTATCATCATTTAGCCGTAATGAAATTATTAAATACAGATAATAAATTAATAGACTTTCTTTCGAAATTAGTCTTTTTTTCATTGCAGTTTATACTTAATTTAACACAATAACAATTTAAATATAATTTTCTTTTTTTTCCATTAGAACATGTTTTGTAAGCTTATCTTATAGAGGAAATTGAATTAAAAAGGATATATAATTTATCAAATGTTTAACATATTGATTAATTACGGTTTATTTCTTGTATGAATTTATTAATTTTATCAATATGGGCGCCTTTCTTAATTTCTTTTTTAGTAATTTCTAAGGTAGATAATGGTTCTTTTTCACATAATTTAGTCATTCCCTCAAACAATTCAGGTCCACCACTTCCACCTTCTGTACAGAAAAAAGTTACATTTTTAAATTCAGTTTTGTTGTCAGATATATACGTTCTTATAGCAGGTGTCATCCTCTTGCCCCAATTAGGAGTGCCCAGAATTATTAGATCGTATAATTCAGGATTTTTCTGAGTCGCTTGTAATTTTGTCAATTTTTCTTTCATAGCATCGTATCCACATTTAAGAAAGCCAATAACAAATCCAGTTCGTTTCTTAGTATCAATTAATTCTTCATATTCACAGTTTAAATTGTTAGAAATTAATTCGGCAATTTTTTTAGTCGTACCCTTCCTTGAATAAAAAACTAGTAATGAAGTCATAATTAACAAATGTAAGGATCAAAAAATTTTAAAGATTGTTTTCTACACTTTTGATTAATTACTGTTTTTTCTAATTTTTAACTTGTGAATAGATTTAAATACAAGAAAAGACGTTCTAAATATAACATTAAATTTAAAGTCAAAATGTAATCCAAAAACTCAATACAGGTGTTATTATTTGAATAAAGGTTTAAAGATATTTTTGGTAATAATAATCATCCTTGTACTCGTTGGTGCCGGTTTATTCATCTACTTTATGTTCTTCCAACCAGAAAAAAAGCCTCCAAAACCTAACACATATGTGGAGAATTCTGATATAGACTTTCTAGGTTACTCAATATTATTTACAAAGGGTAATATAATTCTTGAAAATTCTTTTAATATTACAGAAGGGAAGCTGAATGGTTACAACGTCATCAATTCGACTGTTAATACAGATTGTTCAATTAATAATGAAACTCGGCTTAATTCAATTAATTTATATAATAAGGCAAAAATTACCATGAGAAATTTCAATGAAACTGATATCATCATTTTTTTACATGATCGCAGCACTCTTACACTCGAAAATTGCATCTTTTATAGTATATGGGTTCATGATTTTAGCTCTGTCATTATAAAAAATTGTACAATTTATAGTATACATGTTGAATCTCTTGTTGGAGAGCCAGGAGTGCACACTTATGATACTTCTGTTTCAATTAGTAATTCTACTATTGCTGAAATTGAAATCAGCGAAGGATGCGATTTCTTGATAAAAAATTGCACATTTAATGGATTTTATTCACTCTATATTACAGCACCTTCACCTTCGGCAAAAGTGAGTGGAACCATAGAAAATTCTAACTTATGGGTAGTAGATGTACTGGGATATGTTAATTTAAACGTTAAAGAATCTTCACTCTATGGATTGTATTTATTTGATATGGCACGTGCAACGCTGATTCAGAGTAATGTTACAGGTTTTTATCGGTATGGGATTGTAGCGTATTCAGGAACTACTAATATTGATAATGGAATAGTCACAGGTTCAGGGTATCAGAATACCACAAAATTAATAAATTCAGATGTACCTACTCCCCTATTATATTCAGTAGCTGCAAACGGTTCAGCGGTAGTTAATATGAATAATTATGCTTGCCATCTTTATCTTCATGATACTTCAAGTGCAAAAGTTTATAATATTCCAGATAACTTATATCTCCCTTATTTCGAGGGAAATATTATGGATTCTTCTTCTTTAACTGTGGAGGATGCCGATTTAAGTGGGGGAGAAATAATTTGTATAGATAATGGTGCATTAAACTTGAGAAACACCACTCTATATGGTATCTATTGTGAAACTTCAAATTCAATAACTATTGATGATAGTCTAATTTATGTTATACAAACCTTTTCCGTATATTCTTACTTAACAAATTTAGCTGTAGACCATATCAACATCAAAAATTCATTTATATATTTTGTATATACTGGGGGAAGGGATATTTTATACTTAGAAAATTGTACCAGTTACTATTTATATGAGGGGGTAATTGTGTATTCCGGGTCATTGACATTGGATTTTGGAGGTTTTTCCGGAACGGGTAGTTATATGAATTCTACAAAACTTGTAGACACTAACATTCTCTGGGGAAGAAATTTATTTTATGTTGAGATAAATGGAAGCGCTCAGTTAACAGTTGAAGATAATTTTGAAAATCTTTATTTCTACTGTCAGGATAATGCGGGGCTTACTTGCAGAAATTCGACTTTTTATAGCTTCAATGCTCAGGATGCCACCACTGTAACAGTTAAAAACTGTTCGAGTTATGGTAATATTCTACTTATGGATGGATCTACTTTGAATATTACAGATAGTAATACGTATTTGATGATTCAAACAATAGGAGACTCTACTGCTTCAGTAAGAAATACCACGCTTTATGGAATCGTTATTTATGAATCTTCCATGGTCACAGTCTTGAATTCAACCCTAGTATTAATTCAAGTTTTGGGATCGAATGTGAAAGATTACGCAATTGAAGTCTATGACTCAACAATAATGCATTTAGATACATATACTTGGGGTTAAGAAATTCTAAATTATTTTTTTTTTAATTTATTTAATTGTTTAATAGAATATAATGATAAAAGACCATTCTAAATTTACTAAATTTAAAAAAAATAATCTCAATTATTCATAAACTTTAATCTAATATACTTTATTTTTGCTTTTTCTTTTGCTAATGAAACATGTTCAGAATTAATAATATAAATTATTTAAATTTAAAATAATTAATACGCAATTTTTAAGAACAACAATAAAGGTGATTATTACAAAATGGAAGGAGAAAGACTTTCGTATCATAAATCAGTTCAGAAAGTATATGAAAGAATAAAAAAAGATGGCATGATTAATATATGGGATCGCTTTGAAGCCCAGGGGTTTGGAGGAATCCCCGATAAACGATGTCCTTTTTGTTTAAAGGGTGCGCGCTGTGATTTATGTTCAAATGGACCTTGTAGGGCAGATTCTTCTATTGATAAGAGGGGGGTATGTGGAATTACTGCTGATGGTATGGCTATGCGAATGATGCTCCTTAGAAATGTATTGGGTGCCTCTACATATCATTATCATACTGAGACAACTCTAAAGACATTAAAAGCAACTATCGAAGGTAAAACCCCTTTTAAGATCTCAGAATCTGGAAAACTTAAAAGTTTTGCTGAACGACTTGGATTAGATACATCGGGATCAGATGAGGAAATAGCTTTACGATTGTATAACTTTGTTAAAGAAGATTTAAATAGACCTTATGATGAATCGAGTAAAATTGTAGCAAAATTAGCACCTCCAGAAAGACAAGATGTTTGGAAAAAATTAGGTATTTTTCCAGGTGGGCTTTATGGAGAGATGATGTTATCAACTAGCTCATGTCTTACTAATGTTGATGGATACTATGTTAGTTTAGCTTTAAAGGCCATGAGGTTAGGTATTGCTATGGCATATCAAAGTCAAATTGTTAATGAATTTACTCAAGATATCTTGTTTAATGTTCCTAAACCTCATAAGATGAGAGTTAATTTAGGTGTACTGAACCCTGATTATGTCAATGTGCTTCCAAATGGTCATGAACCATTCTTAGGATTTGCAATGGTTCAATTAGCAAGAAAACCAGAGTGGCAGGAAAAAGCTAAATCCGTAGGTGCTAAAGGGTTAAGAGTAATTGCTAATATTGAAACTGGACAAGAGATGATACAGAGATGGGAGATGGATGATGTTTTTTATGGTTTTACAGGAAATTGGATAATGCAAGAGGCAATTTTGGCGAGCGGGTGTATTGATGCTTTTGTTTGTGATATGAACTGCTCAATGCCTGTTGATCCGATTTATGCTGAAAAGTACAAATTTAAATTAATACCAGTATCCGAGGTTGTTGCATTTGAAGGGATAACAGAACGACTAGATTACATCCCAGAAGAAGCAGAGGAGCAAGCAGCAAGATTACTCCAAATGGGGATTGATAATTTTAAAGAACGACACGAAAGTGTGAAACCAGTTATAGGATTAGATATGAATGAAGCAGTAGTAGGTTTTTCAAGCGAAAGTATTCTTGCGGCTCTGGGTGGTACTCTCAATCCTTTACTCGATTTAATTAAGGATGGTAAAATTCGAGGAGTAGCAGGATTAGTTTCATGCACGACCTTAAGGGATTTTGGTCAAGATGTTCACACAATAGAAGTTGCAAAAGAATTAATTAAAAGAGATGTGCTTGTGCTTTCAATGGGATGTGGTAATGGGGGATTACAAGTAGCGGGATTATGTTCTCCAGAAGCAAAAGATCTTGCAGGTCCAGGACTTAAGGCTGTATGCGAAAGACTTGGAATCCCGCCCGTTCTTAGCTATGGTACTTGCACAGATACTGGAAGAATTGCAGATTTGGTAGGAGCAATTTCTGCAGCATTAGGTGGTGTTGCTATTCCCGATTTGCCTGTTGTTGCTGTAGCGTCCGAATATATGGAACAGAAGGCCACAATTGATGGTGTATTCGCTTTAGCCTTCGGATTATATACATATGTTAACCCTGTGCTTACAATAACTGGTGGAAAAGATTTAATGAGACTACTAACTGAAGATCTGAAAAGTTTAACAGGGGGTATTTTACACATGGAAACTGGTACAGAAGAAGCCGTTAATGCCATGTTAAACCATATTGAAGCAAACCGAAAAAAATTAGGTATTTAATTTTATTTTATTTTTTAAAATTCCTTAACTAAGTTAGCATAAGGATAGAATCTCTATATATTCTAGAATTTCATTATTTTATTTAGTTTACAGAGTTGGGGATTTATCTTCTTTAGGAACAATATTTAAATATAAAATAGAGTCTTAATATTTTTAAATTAAGTTTAAATACAGTTTAAAAATAGAATATTAATAAAAAGTGATTACAGGATGACACAAAAAAATCAAATTAGTATTAAGACCATTGTTTTTGATTTAGGAGGCGTGTATTTTACCTCAGGATCTTATTTAGCAATTGAAAAAATTAAAGAAATTTATGATATTGAAGATAAAAGTCTTTTAGAAGAGATATTTAGTGATATACCTAATTCAGAGGGAAATCTAATAAGACGAGGTTTAATTACAATAGGGGAGTTTGAAGAGCGATTATTTTCTAAAATGAATATCCAAAACAAAGAAAAAGATCATACACGATATATTTGGTTTGGTTCTTATTGCTTACATTATGGGATAGAACAAATAATAAAGGAATTGAGGAAAAATCATAGACTAGTCATTTTCAGTGGGAATATTAGAGAAAGAGTGGAATATCTCGATAAAAAATGTGAATTTTTACAATATTTTGATGATACTGTGTTTAGTTACGACTATCATTCAAATAAAGATGATCTTGAATTTTATAAGGAGTTGATAAAACATATTGATTGTGATCCATCAGAGGCTATTTTAATTGATGATGAGAAAAAAAACGTTCAACTGGCAAGATCTCTTGGTTTCAATGGGATTCATTTTTACTACACTGAAAAACTAGTAAAAGATCTTAAAAAATTTAATATTAACTTAGATATTTAGCTTTAGAATAGATCAAATTAAATACAATTAAGCTTGTATTAAATTGTCCATTATTTTTCAATAAAGGCTCTTAAAATTGTTTTTATAATTTTGATTAAGATAATCGCGAAAATCGGGGTGCGCAATTGAAATTAAAGCTTTTGCTCGTTGGCGAACAGTTTTACCTCGTAGGTTGATGATCCCATATTCGGTAATTATATAGTGAACATCGTTACGAGAAGTTGTTACGCACGCTCCTTCATTTAATAATGGAACAATTCTTGAAACTGTGCCATTTTTACTTGTTGAGGGAAATGCTATAATCGACTTTCCTCCAGGAGATAAGCTTGAAGCGCGAACGAAATCAACTTGTCCACCTACACCTGAAAATTGCTGATATCCAATCGTGTCTGAACAGACTTGACCTAATAAATCTACTTGGATTGCGGAATTAATAGAAACTAAGTTATTTACCTGCCCAGCGATCATGACATTATTAGTATAATCCACTGGATGCATAATAACATTTGGATTGTCATCTACAAAATCATAGAGACGTCTGGTGCCCATAAGAAAAGTAGCAGTAAATTTGCCAGGATTTAAATTATTATATTTATTTGTAATGACTCCTTGATGGTAAAGATCTACAACACCATCAGAAAACATTTCAGTATGAATACCTAAATCCTTCTTTTCAGATAAAAATGATAAGGCCGCATCAGGGATAGCGCCTATACCTAATTGAAGATTTGCTTTATCAGGGATTAAGGAAGCGATATAATGTCCAATGCGAGCTTCTACACTTGAAATTTCAGGTGGTACTATTTCTAATAATGGTCTATCTGTCTCAACTAAATAATCTATTGCAGAGACATGAATTTGAGAACCCCAAGTTCTGGGCATTTGTTTATTTACTTCAGCTATAACTATTTTCGCAGATTGAGCTGCTTGCATTGTGTAATCAACAGAAATACCAAAACTTAGATAACCATCTTCATTAGGTGGTGATAATTGAATTAAAGCTACATCTACAGGTAAGATTTCATCTCTAAAGAGTCTTGGAATTTCAGAAAAAAATACTGGAGTATATTCGGATCGACCTTCACTAATTCCTTTACGGGTTCCTGCACCAGCAAATAGAGAATTGTGATGAAAGTGATTTTCCATCCCTGGTAAACAGTATTTACATTCTCGTAAGGGTACCATATGAACAATGTCTACATCTTGAAGTCTATCAGTTTGGTTTACAAGCTCATCAACTAAAATTATCGGTTCTCCGGCGGCATGTCCAAATACTACCCTATTTCCAGAATTTACACATAGTAGTGCCTCTTCTTTAGTCCTAGTTTTCTTCTTATATTCATCTTTCCAATTTTTCATAGATTGTCTCTTATTCACATGATTCTTTTTATTTCACCAATAGTGAGGATCGAAATATTTTATGTATTTTTGTAGCCAATTGCTAAGAGCATATCTTGTGTAATCTTCAGTTATTTCTTCTCCAGGGTGAATGTCTCTTTTAGTTATCGCATTTAATGCGTGTTCATCATCAGTTCCAGTATTCGGATTAATCGAATGATTTACAAATCGTGAATCATCCAAGCAAAAAATTAGAGCATCAAGAATCTCATCATAATAGGAATATGTAAGCAAGCAGTGCATAAAATTATTCATGAGTAATGTTTTATTGGAAGCATCAAGGGTAATAAATTGTTCTTTTGTAATAATTATAACATCTTGTGGACGTGCATACCACCACACAGCACCCTTTGGAATATATATTTTAGCAAATAACCCTAAACCATGTATTTTACTTGGTCCCACTTCTGTATACTTCTCAATCGGATTAATTGATGATTCATTATATGGAATTTTAATTGTCTTCATTGTTTGTATGTTTATTTATAACATTATTTAAGTTTTGAAGTAAGATTGGCTTTAAAATTATTATCTTTTTAATTTATTGCAATGTTTTTGGTAATATTAATTATTTATAAAAAACCTAGTACAACAGTAAGTTTTATTTATGCAAAGCGTTTAATTCATCCTACCATGCTTTAAATTAAATCCTAATTAATAAAGAAAATGTAAAGGTGTGAGATTAATGGGAAAATCATCAGGAGTAGTAGTTGCTATTTTAGGTTTATTAATTGGAATAGGAGGATTAGGTTTTGGAGTTTATTCCTATTTTACATTTAGTGGTAAAATTGCAAATCTCAATGAACAAATGGATGGCAAAATAGTGAAAGGGATGTGGTATGCTGAGAGTTTAACAGATTGGACACCATCTGCCATAAATACTAATGAATCGATTACAGGTCTGACAATAAACTTTGTGTTAAATGAAGGTGAATCAGTTTATTTTTCATTTATATCTAGGGCGATTATTTATGCGTATTCTGGGCAAACTTATATGCGTTTTACATTTCGTATCGACGGAATAATTTTAGATGCACCTTTTACCGTAGCGGGGGGTTATGGCATAGATGAAACCTTTTTATATATTCCTGTAGCTCTTCAATATTCAACAGATATATTAGCAGCAGGAAATCATACAGTTTCTGTTATTGCTTTGAAAAGTTATGCCTTGAATTTCATTCGCCATAGTACTTTAATAGTTCAAACTTATGTCTTCTAAACCTAGATACTTTTCTATTTTTATAATTCATCTCAAGTTCCAAGAAGGCAAGATCTAATAAGTGGGAAGATTATCAAAAATATTAAATCAATTTGAATTAGATTAGCCTTTCTTTTGAAAATTTTTTATAGGAGTTCAATTAAAATTGTTATAGTTAAAGCCTGGAAGAAAAGAATTTAGAAAAGAGATTTGGTAATGTCTACCTCGAATATAAATATAAGGTATCAATGATTATCCCCTTGCCTTCTAAAAAATGAGAATAGGAGATCTCAATTGATTAAATATTATGCTCCAGAAATTAATTCTCACCTAATATTAGTAAAGATCACTTACAATATATCTCTACTATAAAATTCTCTAAGATAAATTTATTATAATATTATTTCCATTTAAATCATAAGTTAAAGAAGGATTAATGGAAAAAGGAAAATATTAAAAATATATATACATAACGATACTATAACTGGTTAAATATAAGAGTAGAAAAATGTCAGAAGAAGAGATAAGGGATCATATTAATAAAATCGCACAGGAAATAATGAAAATAGAAGAAGCAGCGAAAAAGAAAGAAGAATATATCAAAAAGAGAATTAATGAAGAATACGACATTCAGATTGATAAATTTGAGGCAGAATTAGAAGTTGTAATAGGAAATTTTAATGATATTGTGAAAAGAATCGAAGAATTGGATGTTAAGAGAAAAGAATTAATTAATATGGGAAGAGATTTAAGGAAAAAAATCGCTACTTTGAAAAAAAGAAAGAAGACATATACAGTCAAAGAATGTAAAGCAATTGAGAATGAAAAAAATACTAAAAAGAAAGCAATTAACAAAGAAATTAAACAGTTTGAAAAAGAATTGAATACGCTTGAGGGCAAAAAATAAGTAAGAAATAATTATTGTTTCTTTTATTTTTACAGAACTTACTACTATATATAGTTCTAAGCTTTAAAAAAAATAAAAAGAAGATATTTTCTTCTATACTGATTTTTTCATATCAAACCATTTTCCACCATTTAGTTCTTCTAAGAAATAATCCCTGTCATCTTTTTTCTTAATTTTATTACCAGCTTCTTCTGCTAATTTAAAATATTTTTCAAAATCTTCTTTTTTTCCTGATAAAGCTGATGCTCTTGCCATAGCTTCATAAGCGAATGCAAGATCGAAATCATCTATCTTATGCTTCCTTGTCAAGTCTAAACAAAGTTTTGCATGATGTAATGCGGGTTCTCCTCTTTCAAGTATTGTATAAACGCGAGTAATTTGCCATTCACCTCGCTGAAGGTTAAGAGGTGTTCCTTTTTCATTAGCAACTAATATTCCCCAATGATATCTCGAAGTATGAGCAGCATGAACCATTTCATTGTTATCGTCAGCAGTTCTATCTTTTTTGTCTATAAGATCCCAAGTCCTATTAAAGCTATTTTTCGCAAACTTTTCATGCCATTTGATATCTTCAGACATTATAATCCCTAAGATGTTATTTTTTTTTAATTTGTAGGATGTCATCATAGTTCAAATATCTGTTTTTTATAAATTGAAAATTTTTATAAAAAAATGATTAAAGGAAGAAACCTGATTTTAGAATTCATTTTTGAACTATAAAATTCATTGCGAAATCATTGATTTTTTTCATGTTTGCTTAAAAATTGAAGTAGAAAAAGAGAAAATAAAACTTTATTAATTCTTAAATTGAATTTAAATTCAACAAAAAATAATTGATAAATTAAAGAAATTTAATTAAAAGCAATAAATCGGAAGATATTGATTAAAATGGAAGAATTTGAAAAAAAACCTAAATATGCTCCTCAAGAGGAGATTTATAAAGCAATTGGTAAAGTACTTTGGGGTAAAGATGGTAAAGTATTTTCAATGAGACGTTTGATATTGGCTTATATGAAAAAAAAATTTAGAGGTAGGAAGAAGAAATGAGCGATGAATTAATTCACGCAATGGTAGAGTTGGACGAATCAAAAACTTATGAATTGGTAAGAGAACTAGTAGAAAAGGGAACTGATGCAAAGAAAATAATTGAAATCTTAAGGAAGGGGGTTGATATAATTGGGGATAAATTTAATAAAAAGGAATATTTTTTAACAGAATTAGTCATGGCAGGTGAAATATTTCAGCAATCTGCTTCAATACTTGAGCCGTATCTAATGGATGAAGCTTCTACTGAAAAAAGTGCGGGTGTAGTTGTTGTGGGGACAGTTAAAGGAGATGTCCATGATATAGGTAAAAATATTTTTGTTACTTTATTAAAAGCTGCTGGTTATGAGGTTTATGATTTAGGTGTGGATATCAGCGCCGAGCAATTTGTAAAAAAAGTGAAAGAGAAAAAAGCTCAAGTTGTAGGATATTCAGGTTTACTTACTATTGCTCTTGAAGCTATGAAAGATACAACTGAAGCTTTGATTAAAGAAGGACTAAGAGATAAAGTAAAGATCATTATTGGAGGTTTACCCGCAGATGAGTTGTGGATGAGAGAAGCAGGAGCTGATGCTTTTACTGATAATGCTTTTGAAGGACTTAAAATAGTGAACAAATGGTTAAAAGGAGGTAATTAAACATTGGAACCAATAAAAGAAGAAGCTATGACATCAGTTGAGAGGGTATTGACAGCGTTAGACCTAAAAGAAGCAGATAGAGTACCAGTTTGGCCATTAATAGATTTTCTTCCTGTAAATTATTATGAGGTAACTGCTCAAGAAATGATTGAAGACCCTGATAAATCTCAAAAAGCAAATGAATGGATTTACCATAAATTAGGAGGGTATGATATCTCAATGGCAGGAGGGGGAATGTATATGCAGTATATAAATCCTTTTCCAGACTTCTTTTCTGTTTATTATCTAGATTGGAGATTACCTGGTCGAATGTTAGATGTAAATGCTTCTCCTCAGCTTTTTGAGCAAAGCCTTACTAATCCCTTTATCACTGAAAAAGATTATGATAAAATTATTGAAAAAGGATTATTATGGCTTGCTAATTTTAGAAGAGCGGGAATGAAAGATATGCAGAAACTAGGGAAAATTGGAGCCAAAGTTGCTGAAAATACGGTGAGATGGTGGACACATTTCAAAGTACCAACTTTTAATGATGGAGCAGCAATCCCTCCTTTTGATTTACTTTCAGTTTTTCGAGGATCAACTAACTTTATGAAAGATATTTATCGATATCCTGACAAGATAAAAGAAGTAAGTGATTTTTTAATTGATAATCTAATATTAATGGGAGAGTATGGAGTTTCTATGAGTCAAGGAAAGACTATACTAGTTGGCGCTGCAAGAGCAAGTGCAGACTTTATTTCAATCAAACATTTCGAAGAGCTCTTTTGGCCATATTTTAAGAAAATGGTATCTAAGTATGTTAATGATGAGTTCATAGTACAACTTCATATGGATACGAATTGGACTGACCGTTTACATTATTTACGAGAACTGCCTAAAGGTAAAGTTTATATGCATATGGATGAACGAACAGATATTTTCAAGGCTAAAGAAATATTAGGAGATCATATATGTATTCAAGGAAATCTGAAACCTTCATTATTTACCTTAGGAACTCCTGCTATGGTAGAAAAGCAAACTAAAGAAATTATCGACAAATGTGCTGAAGGAGGAGGCCTTTTCGTCGGTTCAGAGATACCTGATAACGCTAAACTTGAAAATGTGAAGGCTATGATCGATACTTGTAAGACTTATGGAAAATATAAAAAATAAAAATAATAATTCAAATTTTAAGTGTAATTTAAACCTACTTAGGTATAGTTCTCGTTCATAAATAAAAAGAAAAAAATAATAAATTATATTTTTAAATTAGATTTGATACCTTTGACCAATAACTGTTTGAAATTGTAGATTTGGACGTTTATGAATTTTAAATCCTCCTCGTTTTTTAACTAAATAGAATTGAATCATAGTATCATTATGAATAAGTGTAATCCCTCGCCATATACCATTATTAGAATTGAAATCAACGACATTCCCAAGTCCAACACCTTCTCTTGTTGAGAAATTAAAACTTATATCATGCAATTTTTTGATTAATTCATCATGATAATCAAAATTTCCATTTTTACGAGTTATGTTTTTGAATCTTATTGCTTCAATTGAGAAAGCTTTAAGGATATCATTACTCATATTTTTCCAAGCCTTTGGATTTGCATAAAACTCAATCCCAATAAATTCACCACTAATAAACACAGCAACTCCACATTGATTTTTAATATTTTTGAAATTTTTGATGAAAGTTTCTGTATACTTATTTGATACTTTTATCATTTCCAAATAACTTTCGGTGGGAGCAATAGCACGATTATAGCCCATTTCAGCTCTATGAGACTGAATTTCTTGCCATACACCACTTTGCCCACCTGATGAAATTGCTTCATAGGCAACATTGGGATGGAGCCTCATATTCGAAGATTTAAAGCTTCTTCCTCCCCTATAATTCCACCTTGATTGCTCCACACATTTTGCAGGGATGGTATATTTTTGAACAGTTTTTTTTGGATTTTGGTTAAAAACATTTTGTTTTCCTTCAGTAGACAATAGTATAGGTTCCCAGATTGTCCTATCTTGTTTTCCACCATGAACAGTCATTCCAAATGGAATTAATATTTGTTTATTACTTTTATTTATAACTTCCAACTGGTTGACTTTATCACTTTCAATGATTTCTATTAAATTCAATTCTTCAGCTTCTTTAATCGTAATAAAGTTGATAAATTTTTCTTCTCGAATTATAATAGGTATTACCGTCATGTTTTTATAAACTTGAGGAGTGCCCAATTTAAGAAACTTTAAAGGATTTTCAAATAAAGATTCAACTTTTTGGATAATTTCACTTTTCAAACTTATTCATCCTCCTTTTTTTCATTTTTATTTTTTTCCTCTTCATAGAGAGGATCTATAAATTGATTAACAATACTTTTACCATTTTTGGTAAGCTCTACCCCATAAGAGACTTTAAGTTTTCCATCGGTTCCTACGCCATTAATTCTAGTTCCTTTACCTTTCGGCAATTTATTTTCTGGTCGCTCTTCAGTATGAGTTTTTATAATACCACCTCGTTTAAGCGCATTTAGATGATAATTTATATTTTGTTTTTGAATTCCAATCTTTTCCGCAATTTTAGTAGGTCTCTGAGGCCTATCTGAAAGCTCTCTTAGAATATCAGCTCTTACAGGACTTCTAAATACAAGTCCAACTTTTTCAAAAATGGGTTTTTTCTTTTCTTTTTTCTTAGCCATATTTTTCACAAATTTTTTTATAGTAAAAACTTTTTTTACTGTAAAACAGATATTGATCTTGATATATAAATGTTTTGGTAGTAATTTGAGAAATTGATTTTAAAAAAAAGTTAAATAACTATATATTAAATTTTTAATTAAATCAAATAATTTTTAAGAAAATTCAATTTTCAAAATATAAAAAGATTAGAGAGGGCAATTGAAATGGTTGACATTAGTAACATAAGGAAAATCACAATAGTTGGAACGGGATTTATGGGATATGGGATAGCCCATGTAGCTTTACTCGCTGGTTTTGATAAGGTTATTATATATGACATTAAAAAAGAATCATTAGATAAAGCAGCAGAACAAATTGAAATAGGGATTAAAAAATGTGATGAATTGGGAAAACTTAGTGAAGATCTTACAGCAGATATTCTTATGTCAAGATTGATTAAAGAATTAGAGTTAAAAAAAGCTGTAGAAAAAGCTGATTTTATCATTGAAGCGGTTCCGGAAAGATTGGATCTCAAACGAGAGGTATATAAGAAATTAGGTGAATATGCCCCTAAAAACACCATTTTGGCATCAAATACTTCTTTTATGGACATATCTGAATTAGGCAAGGCCTCAGGAAGACCGGAAAAAGTGATTGGTATGCACTTTTTACCTCCTATAATTGCTAGTAGAGTAATTGAAGTAACTAAGGGGGTACAAACTTCGGATGAAACTATGGATATCTGTACTACAGTTGGTGAAAGACTGCCCTGTATAAGTGGTGAAAGATATATCGCGCGTATTGATAAATGGAGACCTGGTTTTATAGTAAATCGATTAATTTGTACTGTTGCTCTATATTTTAGCGAGATTGCTGATCATGCAATTGAAAAAGGTATTCCTTGGGAGCAGGTAGATGCAGATATAGCTGTTGGTGAAGATTCTATGGGACTATGTGAAACTTTGGATTATATAGGTTTAGATGTAATTTATGATTCTATGAATTATCTAAAAGAAGCACTTTCTCCAGATTTCACTTTAGGAAAAGTATTCACTGAATTGTATGAAGAAGGGAATTTTGGTGCTAAGATAGGAAAGGGATTTTATGAATGGCCTAAGAAAGAACGATATTTCTTCGAATGGACTAAAGAAGGAAGACCAAAAATGGATAGGTCAAAAAAGGCAGGTTTAATCGATTTAGAGACCATCATTGCTATTGAAATAAATGAAGGATGCAAACTTATAGAAGAAGGTGTTGTATCAGGATATGAAGTTATTGATGATGTAATGTTTTTAGGATTACGTGAACAATGGCCTGGACCATTTGCTATAGGAAATAGATTGTATAAAAATTTATGTGTTAAATTAGAAGATTTGGCAGAAAAAACAAGAAAAAATTATTTTAAGCCATGTGATTTAATGAAATCAGGCGCTTTCATTAATATGAGAAAATAAAAACCAAAAAATCAAATCAAATATGAATAAAAAAGTATATAGGCAAATTTAAAATTATAATTCTTTTTGTTTATTCTAATCTTTACATTTATAACTTTTTTCAAGTAGATCAAAAACTTCATCAAAATTAACAACTTTTGGATGCAGTGTATAATTTCGGAGTTTCATAGAATCTTGAGCTATAGCTTTCAACAGGTCTTCAGATATATTTTTTTCTTCTAAGTCCATCCACATTCCTATTTTCTTAAGAAAGGAATCCATTTCATCACATGCTTTCTCAGCAGCAAACTCATCAGTTTCACTTTCTAAATTAGGATTAAAGAGACGACCCACAGTTGCATATTTTTGAATCGCATATTTCCATGTCAAGCGGTTAATTTCAGGATACATAATTGCAAGACTTTCCCCATGCATAATATCAGGAGCATGGCCTCCAATAGCCATACCTATTCCATGAGGAAGAGTAGTTCCAACGGTTGTAATTGAGAGTCCTCCAAGCATTGCTGCGTAGGCTAGTGCCTCTCTTGCTTCTATATTAGTTCCATCCTTCACTGCAATTGGGAGATATTTGATAACTTTTTTAAGTGAATCTAATGTATAAAGATCGATTAATTCTGATGCATTTTTATTTAAATAACTTTCAAATGAATGGCAAAAAGCGTCCCAACCCGTTGAAGCGGTGATATGTGGGGGAACTGTCATTGTAAGTTCAGGATCAATAATACTAACACGGGGCATAAGTGCCCAATCAGCAAGAGCAGATTTAAATTTTTCATCTGGATGCTTTAGGACTGCCATATTTGTGATTTCAGAACCTGTGCCACCAGTAGTTGGAACAGCAATTATTGGAAGGATACTTTTACTCTGAACTCGTTTCTCTCCTAATCGATAGTCCCATATATCGCCTTCATGAGTTGCGCCAACAGCAATAGCTTTAGCAGTATCCATGCTTGAGCCACCACCTACTCCTAAAACAATATCAATCTCATTCTCAGCAGCTATTTTAGAACCTTTATTTATACATTCGGTTGTAGGATTAGGGATAACTCCATCAAAATGGAACATTTCTACTCCTGCTTCTTTGCATAATCTTTTTATTTTCTCAAATAATGGTTTAAGAGCAGGGAATGATTTAACAGTTATTAATAAACATCTTTTACCATTTCTAGCAACATTTTTGCCTATTTCATTCACGCGTCCCCATCCAAAGCTAATACGGGTTGGCAAATAGAAATTAAAACTATTCACAATAAAACCTCCTAATTAATTTTATACTGACTCTTTAAGAAATTAACAATATAATCTTTCACTTTATTACGATCAGGTAAGCTAGCCACCATCCCATATATGGCTGCGTCTCCATCGGAAGACTTTCCAGGACTTTCAACAACTTGATTAACAGCCCACTTAAGATCTGTTAAGAATTTATCCACAATCTCAGCATGATGAGGATTTACCATCATATGTAAAGCATTAGGAAATTGAATCCGATCTAAATGCCATCCTTTCTTATCTAATAAATCTCCTAATTGATAAATATCAATCTTATCGGAAGTGAAAGAAAACACGCTTATCACGGGTTTCCCAATGATATATAATTCAGGAATCTGATTAATTCCTCTAATTAATCTTTTTGAGGCATCCATGACGATTTTTGCTAAGTTCATATAACCTTCAAAGCCTAGTCCTTTCATAGCGGCCCATGCTGCCGCTATTGCTCCGCCAGGACGAGTACCTCTCATGGATGGAGAAATATAGATACCTCCTGACCAATCAGTATACACGGAAAATTGGTGTTTCCACACTCTTTCCTTCTGATAGAGTATGGTAGATGCCCCTTTTGCACCATATCCATATTTATGAACATCTGCACTAATAGATGTTACACCTGGAACTGAAAAATCAAAATCAGGAATCTCATAGCCAAGTTTCTTAGCAAAAGGTAGCATAAATCCTCCAAGACACGCATCAACATGTAATCCAATACCGTGTTCTTTAACAATAGTACCGAGTTCTGATATGGGATCTACAACTCCTCTTGGGAAATCACATGCAGAACCAACCATCAAAATAGTATTCTTGGTTAATGCTCTTTCCATAGCCTTTATATCTGCTCGATGAGTTTCTGTATCTACAGGTACTCGCACAGATTTTACTTTAAAATAATCTGCTCCTTTATCAAACGCAGGATGAGCAGAACTAGGCAAAACCATTTCTGGTTCTTTAACATCTGGGAATTTTTCTTCTGCCCAATCCCTGTATGTCTTTATAGCCATTAAAATGCTTTCAGTACCTCCAGATGTCATACTCCCACAACACCTTTTATCGCCATTAAACAAATCAATAGCCATTGAAATAACTTCTGTTTCGAATTTCTTTAAGCTCGGAAAAGCTATTGGACTCAAGGCGTTCTTAGAAAAAAACATAGTATATGCTTTTTTGAGCATTTCTGTATGTTTGTCTGTAGCATGATATACCAAGCTCCAAACTTTACCATCTCGCCAATTAATATCACCTTTGCTAATTTCTTCCATTTGTTTTAGGAGTTCACTTTCGGGAATCCCTTTTTCTGGCAATATAACCTTAGGTCTAGCCATTTCACTTCACTAAATGATTTAAGTTTTCTGAATACTTTTTGAAATTTATTTAGTATTTCTTAGAAAAAAGAAAAAAAATTATTAAAAATTGTTATTTAAAATCTTTTATTTTTTGTTTTATAACAATTATTGAAGAAATAAAGCCAAGAATAGTTAATAAAAGATAATAACTTCCGAAAGAAATCCATCTCTTTTTTTTATAGGGGACTTGTTCTATAATACGTTGAGCATAAATATCGATCTCTGTCCTATTCATATTTCTATCATCTGCCCACGTAATTATCACGCCCTCTGTTCCATCACTGCATACTGCCGGATAAGACTTGTTATAATTACCAGTATTAATGCTTATGCCATCAATAGTCCACTGGACAGTTCCATTAAAATCAATTCGCTGCATAGAAATATCACTTCTTAGTTTTCTTCCCGTTTTTTCCCATACTATAAATGCCCCCCCCTTCCCATCAGAACAAATTTGTAACGGAGATTCGTAATCATACGTTGTGCAAATAGCTTCACCATTAACAGTCCATTGTACCTTTCCTTTTGAATCGACTCGTTGAGCATAAATATCCCTATCTAGTCTACCACTTCTATAATCTTGCCATGCAATGATTGCGCCCTCTTCTCCATCAGTACAAATTATAGGAATATACTGAAGATCATCTGCTCTGCAAATATCTGTACCATTGATGCCCCATTGAATATCTCCACTAGAGTTAATTTTTTGAGCAAATATATCGGAGCAACATCCTTTTCTCCACTCCATCCATGTAATAATTGCTCCCCCTATTCCATCAGAGCAGATTTGATGGTATTGATTATGTTTGTTTGCGAAATAGATTTGCATACCTTCATTCTTCCACTGCACATTTCCAGCTGAATTAACTCGTTGTGCGAAAAAACCCCATCCATCCATTTTATATGGATGACCGAAAATACATTCTGCCCACACGATTATAGCACCACCATCTCCATCACTGCAGATTTGCGGATTCCAATTCGATAGGTAATCACTGCTTGTAATTATAGCAATTCCGTTATCATTCCATAGCACATCTCCTTTTGAATTGATGCGCTGAGCGTAAACGTCTACTTTTCCATCCCCATTTCTCTCATCTTGCCATACTATGATTGCACCTCCATCTCCGTCGCTAATTATTTGAGAGCCTGATTGATCTCCGCTTGCTGTGCATATAGCTGTACCATTATCATCCCATAGCACATCTCCTTTTGAATTGACTCGTTGAGCATAAATATCCCTAACTGTGATATTGCTACGACAATCTTCCCATACAATGATGGCACCCCCTGCACCATCACTAATTATTCTTTGATTTAAAATCCAATAATCATAGAATATTCTTTGTTTACCATTTGCAGTACATATAGCTGTGCCATTTCCCTCCCATTGCACATCTCCTGTTGAGTTAATTTTCTGAGCATGAATATCTGAAACTGTAAAATTGGCATGATAATGTTCCCATACAATGATGGCACCCCCTGCACCATCACTAATTATTTGAGGATTATGTTGAGTATTATTCGTTTGACATATAACAACGCCCTCTTCGGTCCATAAATTCGTAGTAGGGATTTGAGGTTTTTCAATGTTGGAAATTGTTAAATTGGGGTGAGTATCATATCCCGAGATATAAATTCTAATAGGAACCATGCCAATAGTAAGACACAATGTTGAAATAACAAACAAAAATAGTACTAAACTTTTAAAATTTTTCGTATTCATAGTTTTCGCCAATTTATAATTGTTTTAAAATTAACAAAAATGTAAATTCAAATAAAATACAGATTATTTCTTTTATAAATATATCGTGAGAAAGGCGTAACCTGTTTTAATACTTATTCAGTGTAATTCTGTTCTTCTGGAATTACATCCTCACAAAG
>JBHLOC010000019.1:0-85976 GCA_048940925.1 Promethearchaeota archaeon
AAAATTGGATTGATCTTTCAATTTTATAATCTTTTTCCAATTCTTTCAGCATATGAAAATGTTGAACTTCCAATGATAATCTTAAAGAAAAATTCTGTCGAAAGAAAAAAACGAGTAGAAGAATTACTTAATTTAGTTGGACTAGGAAAGCGGATGCATCATCTTCCTTCTCAACTTTCAGGGGGAGAAATGCAACGGGTGGCTATAGCTCGTTCTTTAAGTAATAAACCATCGATTCTAATTGCTGATGAGCCAACAGGGGAACTTGACACAGAAACAACTACACAAATAATAAAAATATTTTTAGAATTAAAAAATGCAGGACAATCAATTCTTATGGTGACTCATAATAGAAGAATAGCTGAAACCGCAGATAGGATTATAACTTTAAAAGATGGTGAAATTATAAACCAAAGAAAAGGTGGAAAACCTTTAGAAGATATTTGGGAAAATTAAAAATTAAATGTGATGAAAAATGTTATCAAAACAAAAAATTGATGAATCTTTGAAATCTCCAATTAGTTCTGATACGATTATAGAGGTTGTTAATTTAACAAAAAAATATAAAGTAGGTGGTACAATTATTCATGCTTTAGATGGGATTACCCTAAAAATCAATAGAGGTGAGTTTGTTTCTATAATGGGGCCTTCAGGTTCTGGGAAAACAACTCTTCTTAATATGATTGGAGCTCTTGATAACCCAACGAGCGGAAAAGTTTTTGTTAATGGAATCAACATTGCAAAAATGAATGATAATCAACGAACAAATCTTAGACTTAGAAATATTGGCTTTATTTTTCAATTTTATAATTTAGTCCCTGTACTTTCCGCTCTAGAAAATGTTGAACTTCCACTAGTTTTCGCTCGAGAACCAAAAAAAATACGTCTGAAAAAAGCAAAAAGACTTTTAGAAGTTGTAGGTCTTTCTAATCGATTGCATCATCTCCCAGGTGAGCTTTCAGGAGGAGAACAACAGAGGATTGCGATTGCAAGGTCCTTATGTAATGAACCAGCAATACTTATAGCAGATGAACCTACAGGAGAACTTGATACAAAATTGGGTCGTGATATAATTAATTTGCTCCGAGATCTCAATCGAGAATTGAATCAAACGATATTAATGGTGACTCATGATCCTGATGTTGGAGAATTAGCGGAACGATGTTTAAGAATGAAAGATGGAAGAATTATTTAATTCTTTTTACATCTACATAATTTTAAAATGTTGGCATAATTTTATAGAAGAGATTAATAACTTCAATTTATTTAGTTGATATAATATTATTTTTTATAGATTTATTTAACCTATTCTTTCTCTATATATAATCTATTATTATTAGTTAAAAACTGGTCTATAAAATATTCTTATTTAATAAATGAAATTCGTTTTATAACCAAATTTATATAGAAGATTATAAAAAAAGAGATATGATAATAATATGGCAATATATTTAAAAATTGCATTTCGTAATATAAAACGACGGAAATCTCGTTTCATTTTAACTACGATTACATTAATTATTGGAGTTGCGTTGTTTGGAGGTATTTTAATTACTAATGATTCATTAAGTGAATTTTTTGTCAAGAGTCTCGATGATCAATATGGTAGTGCAGACATTCTTATGAGGAATGATAATTCCAGCGATGGATGGTTTAATTCAGTAGAATTAGATGGAATTATGGATGAAATCAGAGATATTGACTCAATATCATATAGAATATCCGGATTCGGTGTATTTTTGAGTGATACAGATAAAGGTAATCAGATTGAAAATAGTACTTATACTGCGGTATATGGTATTGATATTAAGGATACCGCAGAAAAAGAACTTGGAAAAAATCCTGAAATTATAGAATCTATAGTTGAAGGAGATAGCATTGAAGATTTACTTGATTATAAAAGTATTGAAACAGGAGATAAAGTAATTGTAATATCTGAGGCATTAAAGTATTACTTGGGTAATGTTGATGCTGGAGATAATGTATGGGTTTTACCTAAAGATGGTGAAAAGACTATTAATGCAGATTTAGAGAATACAGGTACATGGATTAAATACACTATTGTTGCTATAGTAAAAGATTATGGTGAAGCAGTTGATTTCGATCCTAAA
This sequence comes from Promethearchaeota archaeon, assembly GCA_048940925.1. Taxonomy (GTDB): domain Archaea; phylum Asgardarchaeota; class Lokiarchaeia; order Sigyniarchaeales; family SOKP01; genus Loki-b32. The sequence goes on from JBHLOC010000019.1 coordinate 2,112, forward strand.
GTAATAGATAAGAAAAGTAACGAAGATCATGATGAAAAAGTGTTAGTTTCTCAAGGACCTTGTATATTTGTAAATATAAATAATGCTCATGAACTTGTTGATGGAATACACAGTGCTACTGGTAATTATAACTTAGCTGTTATAGGCGTAAATAACATCAGAAATATTGCCAAGATAAAAAAAATTCTAGAAGAGAAATATGAATTATCTGGATGGGAAATATGCGATCTTAAAACTGGATTACTTGATGAAATAGAAAGTTCCGTTGGAGTGTTAATAATGATGTTAATGATGTTTGCTTTAATTGCACTTATTTTATCTATTGTGTTAATCATGAATATTTTTGATGTAATAAAGAAGGAACAAGAATATGAAACTGGAATGTATCAGGCTATTGGTGTATCTAAAACGGAATCATTTAAACTATTTTTATGTCAAGGTCTGATTATAGGAATTATTGGCTCGATAATAGGAACCTTTTGTTCTATACTCGTTTCAGATTTCCTTTTTAAAGTATCGCAAAATATGATGATAGAAGGTTCACCAAATTCTATAAAAAATTATGGAATTGTGTTATATCCAAATACTCTAATAATAACATTTATTGTAGGTTTGATTACTACTATGATAGCTTCAATCTATCCAAGCTGGAAGGCAACTCGTAAACCTATAATAGAGTGCTTAAATCCACATGCAGAAAATATCAATAGAAAAAACAGAACTTCTCGACGAAGAAAAATGTATTGGGTTGTAAGTTTATTTCTATTAATTACAGGAGTACTATTGATGATTGCTGGAAGTTCTAGTTCTGTTAAGGGAGAAGGACAAATAAAAACGCCAACAGCAGGAGAATCAACAGTAATGATGATGGCCTCAACTCTTATATTACTTGGATTTATAGCATTAATGGCGTTAATAATAAGTCCTCTTGTAAGGATAATTTCTTCTGTTTTTTTACCTTATTTACGACAAACTAGAGGTTTAACTCAGAAAAATATTTTAAGAAATCGTAAAAGGACAACATTGACTTTTTCAATGGTTGCATTAACACTCAGTTTTCTAATAGGGATGACTATTTTATTTGATTCAATGAATGCTGGTTTTGTTTATACGGCTGATGAAATGTTGGGCTGTGATATACAATTATATACAGGAAATACACCCATAGATTTTAAAGAAGATTTAAAAGCTTATGAAGAAATTGATAATGTTATGGGAGTCAAAAGTATTGATATTTCCATTAAAAATGAGAATGAATGGGTAGGTCATGATGATAATATTATAGCCAATATAATGGATATGGACTCATGGAAAAGATCAATAGATAAAATAAATATTATTAAATCAAATGGTTTATCTACTCATGAATTAATGGATAAATTAAATGAAGGGTATAATACAATTATAACTGAAGCATTGGCAGAAGAATTAGATATTCAGATAGAAGATATAATAGAGGTAAATTTCTCGATAGGAAAAGAATTTGCTAATCAAAGTGCGATTCTCGAAGGTAATAGCTTTAATTCTAGAAATACGTATGTTTTAGAAAATTTCACGGTTATAGCTATTGTTAAGAATGCACCAGGATTTTCAAGTTCTGGCTTTGATGTAGTAAGAAAACTATATGATATCTTTATTTCGTGGAAAAATTATGAAAAAATTGCACAAAAAGAATTACCTGGAAATGGTATCGATATTATACTTAGACAACAGCCAGAAACGGGAGATACACAGTTTAACAATATGTATCCTGAATGGTTTAAAATTTCAGAAGTCATGCCAGTATTGGATGATATTTCGGGGATACAAGATTATACAACAAGAATGGAGTACGTAACAGGAACCCAGGTTGGAGAGATCGTGGATATGGATATTGCTGTTGTAGGTATAAGAAATGATTCTTATGATAAATTATTATCGGATGATCAGTTTGGTTCACATACTATCCTTGAAAAAGATGAGTCATATATAGGAAATAGTATGGAAGAACTATTAAGTACCAATGAGAATGTATGTGTGGTCCATCAATATTACATAGACGAACAAATTAAGAGAGGTCATATTGATTTTGGTATTGGATCAGAAATAATAATTTATAGTGATCAAATGATACCTCATATTTTTACAATTGTTAGCATTTTAGAAAATCCTTTATTATATAATAGTGAAAGATTTAACTGGTATGCTGGCTATGAAATTGGTGTTGATAGTATAGGGACGGAAAAAACAATTTATATCAATTATAATAAAGCACGGGAATTAATCTATACAACTCATCAAGGATCTGATGCCTTAAATGATGAAGTGACTTCCCTTCTCATTAGATGTGAAGACTCTACCCAAATCCCACAAATTACCCAACAATTAAAAATTAATTTAGAAGATGTTGTAGGAGGGAATTGGAGTATAGTAGACCTTAAGACTCGTACATTAGAACACAGATATAGTATTTATCAATGGTTTATATGGTTGGAAGATGGAGAAAAGGATGAGGAAGTCGTTAAAATTATATCTGATTACATTGAATCTGAGGGGTTTATCCTCTTTAGTAGTGTTACAAAGACTTTTATACTCAAATCATTTGGTACTGTAATGGATTATATTACTACAATTATCTCAGGCGTTTTAATTTTTGCAATTATAATTTCAATGATAGGTCTAACACTTCATTGCCTTGTTTCGACGATGACACGTAGAAGAGAAATTGGTATGCTTCGCTCTATAGGATTAACTAAAGGTGGTGTTATTAGAACGATATCTGGTGAGACTATACTTGTTGCATCATTAGGATCTGTTGTCGGAACAATAGGTGGTTTAATCTTAGGAATTCTTTTAGCAATGTATGGTCCTGGCACAACTTTTGTAGCATTTAAACTCGCAATATCTTGGATAAAAATATGGATAATTATTTTGATTACTCTACTTACTGCGCTTTTAGGTTCAGTATTTACATCAAGATGGGCAGCTAATATTAATATAATCGAAGCAACAAGAACAAGATAATTCTTTTTTTTTAATTTTTATTTTTATATATTAGATAATAATCTAATAATTAATCCTAATATACTTAAAGCATTAAAGATATTGGATTAAATATTTCTTCATATTTACCTCTAGGAGTAGACAGTCCTTTCCATTTTTTTTCTGCTAAGGAAGAAAATTGACCCGATGTGAGAGCATACACGCTGTTATTATATAAAATATATATCATACCTTGATTTCTTTTTGCTCTGAATATTGTGTGTGCTAATCTTTCCTTAAGCCATACCATCCCATGAAAAATTGATAATTTTTAGATCTGGATTTGCAATTTTTGTACCTTCTGAATTTAAACTTTGAATTTTCTATTAACTTTTTATTGATGTTATTACTCTCTTGATTATAAATTGTTTTAATATGATAGCAAAGGAGTTTTAAAATGCAAAAGCCATGTATTTCTGTAATTGGAATGGGATTTGTAGGATTAATTTCTGCCACATGTTTTGCTAATAGAGGTTATAAAGTTATTGCTACTACTTTAGAAAAAAAAGTCGTAGAATTAGTAAATAGGGGAAGAAGTCCTTTTTATGAAAAGGATTTGGATGATTTATTAAAACGAGCTATCGATTCTAATAATTTGATTGCCTCTTTAGATAATCACAAAGCTGTATTAAATTCAGATATCTCTTTTATTTCAGTAGGTACACCTATGTTAGAAGATAAAAATATAGATTTATCGTATATCAATAATTGCTCTATTGAGATTGGAAAGGCATTAAGTACTAAAGCAAAGTATCATCTAATTGTAGCTAGAAGCACAATTGTTCCTGGAACTACTAAAATCTTGATTGGAAAAAATATAGAGAAATATAGTGGTAAAAAAATGGGGCTTGATTTTGGCCTTTGTATGCAACCTGAATTCTTAAAGGAAGGAAATGCAGTAAATGATACATACCATCCTAACCGAATTGTAATAGGAGAATTAGATAAAAAAAGTGGTGATATTTTAGAAAATTTATGGACTGAATTTTATAAAAGAGAAGAGATTCCCTTATTAAGAATGAATTTGGAAAGCGCTGAAATGGTGAAATATGCAAGCAATTGCTTACTCGCGACAAAAGTGAGCTTCGCTATGGATATCGCAAATATTTGTGAATTAATCCCAAATATGGATGTTGTGGATGTTATGAGGGGAGTAGGGTTTGATGATAGAATAAGTCCAAAGTTTTTAAATGCTGGAGTCGGTTTTGGAGGCTCTTGTTTCCCAAAAGATATAAATGCAATTATAGATTTTGCAAAATCAAGAAATTTTAAACCAAAAGTATTAACAAGCGTTCTTAATGTAAATGACTATCAAGCTAAACATGTGGTTGATATCGCTGAAGATTTAGCAGGAAAATTGGAGGGTCGAAGAGTAACACTGTTAGGTTTATCATTTAAACCTAATACTGACGATATGAGAGAAGCTCCGAGTATTAGAATTGTTTCTGAGCTATTAAGTAGAGGTATTTTTGATATTGTGGGTTATGATCCCAAAGCAAAGGAAAAGGCAAAGAAAGTTTTTAGAAAAAGAATTAAATATGCTGACTCGATAGAAGAGGCATTAATAGACTCAGAATGTGCTATTATAATAACTGAATGGGATGATTTCAAAAGTTTAACTCCAGATCATTTTAGAAAAACAATGAAGAAACCAAATTTAGTTGATGGAAGGAGACTTTTTGATTATAATAAATTTTCTAAAGAATTGAATTTCAGGGTTATTGGTCGGAAATGACATATTTAATCCAATAAAAAGATAAATTTATTACTTTAGATTTATTTTCAATAATTTTTTTAATAATCAATTATTTACACAGTTTTAAAAAAAAATCTCCAGTTCTAAGAATTATATCGCCTCTATCGATGATAGTTTGAGCAGATTTCTCGATTACCTTGATAATCAAGATTTTACTAAAGAGAATCTCTCAACTTCCTTCCTGTTAAATTTAGAATAAAATTCTGAAAAATTATTAAAAATGAAAATATTTCTTTATTTTGATGTGAGAATTTTGTGGATTTTATCTAGTCGTGTATCTCTCGGCAGCCTTTTAGTAATAGGATTATATTCTCCATATAATTCCTTATGATAAACAGGTCTTGTAGTTCTATAAAATACTCCTATAGTAAACTTATGGTTCTCTTTTGCAGCTTTAATAGCTTCGAACTGAGTCTCTGGTTCATTTTCAAGATATTCAATTTGATCTCTATATTCTTCCCATTTATGATATGGGATAGCAGGCTGTAGAACTTCTATAAAGGAAAAACCTTCATGCTCTACTCCTCGTACCATAAGATCTGTTAGATGCTTTATATCCCCAGAAAAACCTCTAGCTACAAAAGTGGCTCCAGCCTCTATCATTAAAGACATCGGGTTAAATGGTTCCTCATAGCTACCTCTGGGTGTTGAAGGTCCTTTCCACCCTTTTTCTGCTGAGGGAGAAAATTGACCCGTTGTGAGAGCATACACGCTGTTATTATGTAAAATATATGTCATATCTTGATTTCTTTTTGCTGCGAACATTGTATGCGCTAATCCTTCTCCTAATCCGTTACCATCTCCTGAAAAGTTGATTATTTTTAGATCTGGATTTGCTATTTTTATGCCTTCCGAGTTTGATGAATTTCTTCCATGTAATCCATAAATACCACTTAAATTCAAATAATCGAAAATTTTCGCATGACACCCTATTCCCGCAGTCATTACTATATTTTCCCTTTTAATGCCATTTTCCTCTAATATTGGAATTGCATTTCGTATAGCTGTGAAGATGCCAAAGTTTCCACAACCAGGACACCATGTGATTTCAGCATATGTTTTAAGATCTTCCACTTTATTTTAGCACCTCTTTAATTTTATTTGCTAATTCCATTGGATCAAACGGACGACCATTATATTGTTTAATTGTACTTCTAATCTTTAATCCTGCTTTTTCCTGTAAAAGTTTTGTAAACTGGTTTGCTGAATTCTGTTCAATAACAATATTATCCTGCCCTTTAAACTCCTCTAATATCCATGTAGGTAATGGACTCAAATATATTGGTGCAACTGTTGTAGGATTTAAATTTCCATATCTAAGAGCTTCTAAGATACTCATATAAGTTGAGCCATAGGTAAAAATATTAGTGGGATGTTCTCCTCGAACAATTTTTACAGTATCTTGTTCTTTCAAATAATCTTTGAGTGTTTCTAGCTTTTTATTCCTTTTATCATGCATAAATGATATCTTCTCAGCATTTTCCGTTGTTATACCAAATTCATCATGTTCATAACTGTTCCATTTTATTATCTGATTTGATGGTGGGAATAGCATAGGAGAGATACCATCATTAGTATCTAGGTATCTTTTATAATCCCCATCCTTATGCATTTTTGGTTTTGCCCATTTAGATTTTTCTAGATCAATTTCAACTGTCATACTACTTTCTGAAAGATGTTTTTCAGTTAGTAAGATTCCTGGTGTTTGAAATTTCCATACTAAATCTAACATTTCAGCAGTGAGATAATATGCTTCTCTAATAGTTCTAGGGGAAGCTACAATTCTTAAAAAGTCTCCATGCCCTGCTGTTAAAGCAAAAGCTAAATCAGCTTGTTCCGTATAAGTAGGTACTCCTGTTGCTGGACCTGGTCTTTGAGATAATACAACTAGAATAGGTGCTTCTGTCATACCTGCCAAAGAAAAACCTTCTGTCATAAGAGCAAAACCACCTCCACTTGTTCCTACCATAGCTCTTGCTCCTGTGAATGTCGAACCGATTCCCATATTAATAACTGCTATTTCACTCTCAGCATGAACCACTGCTAATCCAAAATTTTCAGCTTCTTGAGCTAAAAAATGTAAAATACTTGAAGCAGGAGTCATTGGATACCCATAATAGGTATCCAATCCTCCAGCTATAGCTCCTAAACATATTGACTCATTTCCTGTGATTATCGGTCTCTCATTGTCCCCCTTCTCCAAGATAAATCTCTTTCCACATTTGGGATAAACCATGTTATAGATTGTATCTGCAAAGGTGATATTGTCTTCAATTCCTCTCGGATAATCTTCTTTAATAATTTGATTCATTTCTTCTTTTTCAAAGCCAATGGTCGCAGCTAATATCGCTACAGCTCCAACTCCATACATTAATTCTTTCATCGGATATTTTTCTGTTTCTGAGGTTAAAGGAATTCCAATACCTTTTTCATGTACTTGTTCATCTGAATTAAAAAACATAATCCCGTTCTCAGCGATATCATTCACATGAGTATCACAGCTTCTTTTATCAAAATTTATTACTAAATTAGCTTTCATATAATGGCTACTAATCCATCTAGGCGCTGTGCTTACTACAGAAAAATTGTGCCCTCCCCGTATTAAACTCATATAATCATCTATTTGAAATACATGACGTCCCAGATTTGAAAATATATGTGCTGCTACTGAACCCGCCTTTTTTACGCCTTCTCCTGCTTTACCTCCTACGAGAAATGTAAATACATCAAAAACCATTTATTTATAAACCTCTTCTAGTGAAAATTAAAAATACTTTAAAATACGATTTAATATTTGATTTTGCCCTAAATTATTTAAATGTATGTTTTATAAATTGTTAGTATAAATACGGGAATTTCAGAAATATACTTGAAGGAATAATCATAATTTTGAAGGCAATAGAACAAGAAGATGTCTCTTTTTAAAAAGAGTGATTAACAAACCAGAAATATTTGGAGTGTAAAATCCACTAGTACAAATTTCAAAACAAATGGTTAAGAAAATCATAAATGAATTATCTGCAGATTTTCAAGTGTTTATTATTTAGAAAAAAGATAGACCAAGGATAGGATCCGTAATATTCTTTATCGTTAAGACTAGACCATACGAATTACTAGAAATAGGATTTTTCCTGATTCCATCTGCGCACAAATAAGGTTTTTGCACAGAGACAGTCAAGATTTTTGTGGATTTTATATTTCTTTCAAAAGAAATTATACGTATCCATGCTGTATCAAATATAAAAAATTATGCTTCTCAAAAAGTTCTTGAAAAATCAGGATTTACAAAAGAAGGAATTATTCGTAAAATGATGTTTAATTGAGGTGATTGGAGAGATTGTGCACTTTTTAGCATACTTAGAGAAGAGTGGAAGGCGCCGCAAATTCTGAAAATTCAAGACTAAAATGCTAAAGATTTTTTTATTTTTGGGAGTTGATTATCCATTCTACTGCTTTTAAGTTTGTGTTAAGCTACTTTTTAGTTTTTTATATTTTGAAATTTTGGTTTTTATTAGCTTCAAGCAAAAAATTACCCAAAGGAGTATAGGTAGAGCTAAAAAAAACATAAATGGTCCAGTTGTGAAACTAAAGAGAATGCTAACAAAAGAAACTTCTAGAAATACGAATATCAATAAAATAATTAGAATTAACTGATAATCACGGCTCTTAATCAAAATATTCTCTTTAAAAGCTAAACCGCATGAACGACAGAACTTATCTTCGAGAATTCTTTTAGAACCACAGGCTTGACAATTGAATAAATTTTTTCGTGTGAAGTAGAACATTAAAATCAATAATGATAAAACGATAATTGTGGAAATAATTGTAGTATATGAAAGAATGATTTTTTTATAAGTCCATATGAGACCAAAATCATCTATATATGCACTAGTGTTTAACTCTTCATTATTTTCTGTAATATTTAGGCAAAAACTTATATCTTTAGATTCTCCTACATTTATTAGCTCTGTTATACTTACAGCTCTTTCAAAATTATAGTGTGTTACAAAAGGATATTGATAAATGTCAGTGATATTTAAAGTAGCTATGATCCCTTCATGTTTAGGCTTATTATTCCAAGTAATTTTAGAATCAGTCCAATTCGATTCTACTAATATAATATTTATTTCAATATCATCCACCGCAGATTCATCATTATGCTCAAAGTAAAAAAATTGTAGGAAAAAATAAATCTCTTCTGTTCTTATTGGCAACTTTTCAAGATTAAATTTAATATAAACTTCCGAATAATTTCCTATATATGGGCCTTCATAATTATCAGCATAATTTTTATCAGGATTACTTTTATTAACATATACTTCTGAATCTGAAAATATAGCACCAGTAAATCTTCCGTCTATTCCAGCATCAATTATAAATACAGGAATAAAATTGATTATTAATAAAAAAATTGAAATTATTCCTGCAATTATATATATAGATTTAGTTAGTATATCCTTATTTTTTTGTTCTTTCATTTTAGATCTTTTTAGGGAGTTTTATTTAATTGATATTTTTCAAGAGATAAAATTGGTTTGAGCTGGATTAAATTTTCTTTCCTATTCTTTATCCAATTTAACTCTAATTTTATATCCTTTCTAATTTGAACTTTATTTTGAAGTGAGGTTATACTTAACAACTTTAAAGTTTTTTTATAATATCTAATTGCTTTTTGTTTTGAATTTAGTTTAGCAAAAACTTTTGCTAAATTCCAAAAATATAGAAAATCGTCTCTATACAATTTTATCGCATTCAAGAATAGCCCTAATGATTGTGTATAATTTTTATTATGATATTCTTTAATACCTCGATAGAAATAATCTAAAGAATCTCTCTTAACGATGTTAGTTGAAAAAAAAGATATATTTTCTTGTTTAATACTTTCACATAATTGATTCAAGTCATTTATTATTTTAGATTTTTCGATTTTATCATGTAAAAATTTATCGATAAAGGCACGGCCATATGATTCAATAGAGGAAAATATAACTTTTTGACTACCAGGGATAATAGGGGCATTTTTTAAAAGATTGTATAAGATAGTCTGTAATTTAAATTTAATTAAGTATTCAACAACTTCTAAAATATGATTTCTTTCAATTTTAAAAGCGTAATTTTTAGATAACATTTCAGTTAAGTAAATTTTAACTATTTGGGGGGATTGGATTAGTGCCTTATCAATGAATTTATAGTCTTTATTCTTATTATTTCTAACTTTTAATGTCTCAATTAACAAAAAATTTAAAAGATCTTCTTGTTCTTTTGTTAGAAATAAGTTTTTGAAGTTAACTATTTTTTCCGATAACATCCTTTTACGAATAGATGAGAATATTTGAAATATGTTAAGATAATTATTATGCTCAGGTTTATTACACGTTAATCTTACAGAAGGTATTGATTCGTGATTATAAAAATTAGTTTGAATTATTTTTTCGAATCCGATCTTTTCCAAAATTTCCTTCAACAGTTTAGGAGGAAAGCAGAATTTATGTTCTAAGCCCTCATGAGGAAGTCCATAAATCCAACGTAATATGTCCTTCTTTTGTTCATAATTTGAGCCTAAATAAGCACGGAAAGCTTTTTCTAAATCGGGAGTTTCTAAAATTAATTTTCCATTTGGTTCTAAAACTCTGAAAAACTCGCTAAGTGCATAGATTGATTGGTAGAATCCTAAATGTTCAATTAAATGTATAGCTTTAATTTCTTCAGAAGAATTATTTGAGATTTCGAGATCAAAAGCTGACATTATCTTATCAGAGACCAAATTATCATATAAATCTATATTATAATAATCTGGTTCAAACTTTTTTCCACAACCAATATTTAACTTCATTTTCTATCTTTAAAATTTTTTAGACTAACACTTGAATATAAAGCTCCTTCAGGATAAACAGGTTCAGTGCTTCTCATATATAATATTAACGCTATATTCCAAAATAAAACAGTAAAAACAGTTAAAATGATAATTACCATTAATGCAAGAATTAATGGCAATCTATTTTTGAATAGAAGAACACTATTGATATCTTTACGTGATAATCCTAATTCTTTTCCAATATTATATAGTTGAAAAATTTCTTTAAAAATCAATTTTTATCACCTTATTCTTTTAATTTTAATTCTTTTCTTTTTCTTAAAATCTTTTATACTAATACTAGAATATCTAGCTCCACTAGGATATGTTGACTCAGTTGATCTTGTATAGAGAATTAAAGCTATATTCCAAAATAAAACAGTAAAAACAGTTAAAATGATAATTACCATTAATGCAAGAATTAATGGAAATCTATTTTTAAAAATAAGAACACTATTGATTTCTTTACTTGATAACCCTAATTCTTTCCCAATTTTATAAAGTTCAAAAATATTTTTAATAACCATATTTTTCTCTACAATTTTTTTTTTTCAATTTTATTTCAATATAATTTTTTGATATAAGTATTTATATTTTGAAATTTTAGAATCAATTTTCCACCTAAATGGCAGAGATTCATTTTTAAATAATTTTTTCTCAATCGCTCTTAAACAATATGGATTATTAAAAGAATTCAAAGCTAACTTCGTACCTAAACATCCACCTTTACACTTTTTAAACATTTTACATGTGAAACAATAATCTTGTGGGTTTATTTTATGAAAATATTGATTGTACTTTATATCTAATCTAGAATTTATGATATCAGAAAGATTTGAGGTCCTAACATTACCTACAATAAAATCATCTGATAAAGTTAGACATCCTTTAACATTTCCATTGCTTTGAATTCCTAAAACTGATCTGCCTGCTTGACAACCAATCCAAGGTTCTAATCCTAATTCAGGTAAAATTATTGAAAAATATCCCAAACAATGTGCACCTATTAATGGTAATTCTCTTATTGAGTATTTTTTGAGATTTGATGCTATGAACATAGCAACTCCATAAAATTGTTCTCTAGAAATCATCAAATCTCTTGGAAATCTTCCAATTGGGACTGCTATTTGAATTTGCCATGCTATTTTTTTATTGATTAATAAATCTCGTATCAAATTTAGTTCTTTAATATTAATTTTATTAACCGTAGTTATGACACTTATCGGCAGCTTCTCTTTTCTAAGAATTTTTATCACGTGTAATACTTTATCAAAAGCACCTTTAATTCCCCTTATGTAGTCATGAGTTTTAGAGGTTCCACCATCTAAACTTAAAGAAATACAATCTGTTTGTAAAGTTTTTAATTTTTGAATTTGATTTGTTATATTTAATCCATTAGAAACAATTGTTAGTTTCATTTGATTTTTTTTAATTTCTTGAGCAACTTCAAACCAATCATCTCGTAAAAAGGGTTCACCCCCCATTAAAGCTATCCCATCATATCCACAAGAATTTAAGTCATTTACTAATTTTAAGGCTTCCTCAGTATTAAGCTCATCTGATCGGGATTTACCTGCTGATGATCCGCAATGGATACATTTACTATTACATTTTAAAGTGAATTCCCATACAGCACATTTATGTTTAAAGATATGGGACAATTGATATTTTATATTTGACATAGAAATGGGATTTCAAGATAATTTCAAATACTAATATTAATGATCCAAATTCTTAATAAAAATGTTTTCAAAAAAGATATTGATTTTAGATTAATAAAAGTTTAAGGTGCACTTTTCAAACAATCGCTAAAAAAGAATAAAGTTGCAAGAGGGGCATTTCTTCTTATCACCAATTATGATTCGACTACAATTCGGACATATAATAACCCTTTTCTGCAGTGTCCTTTTTTGACTGGATTCTTTAATCTCGACGCCTATTGGTACTTTTGCATGAATTATTTTAGGTTTTTCCTTAGCTTCTAATTCGTGCAAATATTCAATAATGTTCTTTTTTTCCATCTTTTTTAATTCTGCGATAGATGGAATTTTTCCTGCTTGCACATCATAGACAAAATTTTCATCGAGTTTTAATATGTTAAAACAATTATGACACCGAAATACATAAGGAATGCCAATATTAGTAGTTTTAGCCCATTGAGCCCAACAAATTTTATGTGCCACTGTCTCGCAAGAAGGACATTGAACAATACCATGATCATCTCTATTAAAACAAATCGAACATGTTGCCTCTTTATTTAAAATTATAGGTTCATCGGCCAAATTTAAGTAAAAAAGTTGATTATCTTTGAGAATCATTCTTATTTGGGATTTTATAAAAGAAGGCTCAGAAATATACTTTTTTTCAGATAATTTTGATAATAAAGGATTTAAATTGCGAAGTTGATCAATCTCATGGAATTCTCCATTACATAAATGAGCTAAATTCTCCAATTTTCTGCTTTCCTCCGAATTACCAATTCCAATACGTATAATATCGATAAAAAATGGAAAGTCCTTCACAACTTTAATCAATTCTACTATAGGTGGTAAATATTCTTCGGGAATTTCATAAGTTCCCTCATCAACTAAGATTAACAAGCGAAATACTTTTTCAGAAATTTTCTTAAAAACATCAATAATAAATGTAATCGCTATAAAGATCCCCCCAGCAACATTCGCTCGCACAATATCATCCTTTAGTGATTTTAATGTATCTAAAATATGATCTGGATCAAATGTAAAATGATCTAAATAATTTGGTCCATCTTCTTGAAATATTATAAGATTATATCTACCAGAAGGATCATTAGCTCGCTTATTTTTTATAAAATTTTCGATCGAGGGATAAACTTGTTTGAATTTAATAATTTCTGGTGAAAAACCATAAAAAATAAGACAATCTTCACTCTTCGTAGTTTCCATGTTAATTTATGATAATTAAAGTATTGATGAATTATAATTACATTTAATATAAAATTTGTATAAAAGTTAATAAGTTTAAGGATAAACTAAATTTAGATATCAATTCTGGATGCTAAGAACCACTCTCCTTTATAAAGATTAAAAGCTTAATTTTGATTCGCTTAATATATATTCCTCATTATATTATCATACAACAAATTTTTTATAAAAACAACCTTTCTACCATTTAAGTTATGAAAGGTAATATCAAAACATTATAGAAGAGCAGATTTTTTACGCTTATGTATATGTTTTAATTGATTCCAATTAATAACGAGGAAATAAAATGCAAATATACCGATTAAAAATAAATAAAAACATTTGTATCGGTTGTAATGATTGTGTTGTTAGCTGCCCATTGAATTTCCAACAATTAAAAGAGAATGGATATTTGACTGAAGAAAACGCAGTAGTATTGGTTAAAAATGGAACGGCTTACGATATCTATGATGAAAGTAGAGATGTAAACTGTGATGGTTGTGGTGTCTGCTTGAAATTCTGCCCGGTATCAGCTATAGAATTACAGTTAATTGAAGTTAAATGAGGGAGAAAATATGTCATTTCCAAAAATTTCACGTTCAATAAGTAAAGATCTTGAACACGTAAAAGTTCAATTCCTTACAGAAAGTTTGGAACTTATTTTGGATAGAACCAAATGTGTTGGTTGCGGTACATGCGCTAGAGTTTGCCCCAAGGAAGCTATTTCACGTGGACCAGTAGCGGCAGCTCGTCGGTTCCCAACTATGGAAGAGATTATTCCAGAAATATATGATCCTGAAAAATGCGTGTTTTGCGGGACATGTGTGACTATGTGTCCATTTAGTGCTTTAACGCTTAAAAAAGATGGGCAAACGATAGAGTTAGAAAATATTCAAATTGTAAAAGAAAATGTTGTTCCCAAACTCGAATTTGAGGCAAAAAAAGTAATTGATAATGCGGGAGTGGAGAGGATCGCGAAAAAATATGCAGAAGCTGAAATAGAAGTAATTGATGAGAAATGCCCTCAAGGATGTGGTTCATGTGCTGAAGTATGTCCAACAGGTACAATTATAATAGCAAAAAGACCCGAACATGGTTGGGAAATGTCAAAAAACGTTGAAGTAGCTGATTCAGATGCATGTGTCGCTTGTGGGGCATGTGACAACGCCTGTCCGTCAGGTGCTCTTCAATTAAAAATAACTGAAGTAAAAACTTCAGGAGAATTCAGTGAGTTGTTCTGGGAACCACTTTTAGAAAGATTAAAAACGTTAAGATGGAGCGAATCAAAAGAGGAGTCATAAGATGATTATGAATAATTTGATATTGATAACGTGTCGAACAATTAATCAAGGTATTGCTCTAGAAGGCGGAAAGAACACTCGTGAAAACGTTCGAGCAGCTGCTATATGTGCTTTTGATAAAGATGATTTTAGGAAGTTGGATTGTCTTGTGGGGACACCAGTTAAGGTATCGACAAATTACGGTGAGGTGATGGTATATTCTACTATTTCAGAAGAAGGACCTCATCCGGGAATTATTTTTATACCTATGGGACCCTGGGCAAATCAAGTTGTTAATCCTGATTCTCAATCATGTGGGACTCCTACATATAAAGGTATGAAGGCAAGTGTAGAAGCGGTTCCAAATGGAAAAGTATTGGATGCAGTAGAACTAATTAGTACATTAAGGGAGGCATAAAAATGGTATTAAAAAATATAAAAACTATAACTGACGTAATTTGTCCTTTCTGTGGTACTTTATGTGACGATCTTGAAGTAGATGTAGATACTAGCGAACAGAAAGTTATAGAAGTAAGAAATGGATGTCAAATTGGAACAAAGAAATTTTTTTCATCAAATACAAGTGAACATCGATATGAAAAACCATTGATTAAAGATAATGGGGCTTATAAAGAAATTTCATGGGATGAAGCTTTAGATAAAGCAGCAGATATTCTAATTAAAGCGAAAAGACCTTTATTATATGGTTTTTCGAGTACAGAGTGTGACGCACAGGGTAAAGGTGTGGAATTAGCTGAAATATTAGGAGCAATTTTAGATAATACATCTTCAGTATGTCATGGACCATCATTGTTAGCAATTCAAGATGTGGGAGCACCTACTTCAACTTTAGGGGAGTATAAAAACAGAGCTGATCTCGTAATATTTTGGGGATCGAATCCTGTTCATGCACACCCACGACATCTTGGGAGATATAGTGAATTTGTACGGGGTTATTTTAGAAAAGACGGGCGAAATGATAGATTCATTATAGTTATAGATCCTAGAAACACAAATACAGCTCAAATCGCTGATTTATATATACAAGTCAAACCTAACGAAGATTATGAGTTAATTAACGCAATTAGAGCACTGTTAAGAGGGGCAGATTTAGATGAAGAAGAAGAAATATCAGGAGTTCCTATGGACAAAATTAAAGAATTGGTAGAAAAACTAAAATCTTGTAATTTTGGGGTCATCTTTTTTGGTATGGGATTAACCCAATCATTATCACACCATCGAAATATTGATGCTGCTATAAGTCTAGTACGAGAACTGAATGATCATACTAAATTTTTATTAACTCCTATGAGAGGACATTACAATGTAGCGGGTGCAAACCAAGTTTTTACTTGGCAAACAGGCTATAATTATTCTATAGATTTTTCTAAAGGTTATCCCCGATATAATCCGGGAGAATTTTCTTCTGTTGATGTTTTGATAAGAGATGAAATTGATGCTTCATTAATAGTTGCCTCAGACCCTGCTAGTAACTTTCCAGCACCAGCAGTAAAGAATATGTTTAAGCATCCTTTAATTTCCATTGAACCTCATCACACTCCAACCTCTGTAAATGCAGATATAATTTTACCACCTGCTATAGCTGGAATAGAGTGCGAAGGAACTGCATATCGTATGGATAATGTTCCTTTAAGATTGAGAAAAGTTAAGGATGCGCCAGGAGAATGTTTAACTGATCATGAGATTCTAGAAAGATTAATAGAAGTAGTTAAAAAGAAAAAGGGAGAGTAGATCATGGCTGAAATCAAATTAAAATTAAAAAAAGAACCAGAATTTCCATTAGAGGCAGAATCGATTACACCTGATAATTTTGCAGGTAAAACTCAGGCAGATATAAAAAAATTGATAATTTTTCATGGTAATGAAGAAAAAACAATAGGAGATTATTTTGAGCTTTCAGGTAAATCAGGAGATATTAATGAATTAACCATTATAATTGAAGGAAACTTATCATCCGTTAAACGTATTGGAGAAAAGATGAGTGGTGGTGAAATTATCATCAATGGAAATGTAGGGATGCATGTCGGAAATAATATGACAGGAGGTAAAATTACGGTTAATGGAAATGCTGATGATTGGGCCGGTGCAATGTTAAAAGGAGGGGAACTTGAGATCAATGGGAATGCGGGTCATTATGTTGGCGCTGCTTATCGAGGATATTGGCAAGGTATGGAGGATGGTGTTATAATAGTTAAAGGAAAAGTTGGGAATGAATCTATGTTATGGGCGCGAAATTCAAAAGGAGCTAATAAATGGCCTAAATTAATATGTGGAAGTGCATCTTCATTTTTAGGAATGCATAATCATGGTGGAACAATTATAGTAGAAGGTGATTGTGATCGATGTGCAGGTGCAGATCAAGCATGGGGTAATATTGTTATAAAAGGTAAAGTTTCAAGAAGATTACCATCTTATAAGAAAGTTGGAGAAGTAAACAGTGTTGAATTGCCTAATGGTGATAAGATTAATGGAAAATTTATTGAGTATTCAGGAGACCATTCTGTAAGAAAAGAAACCAATGGCAGATTATTTATTGCTGTGTAAATTTATTTCTTATTATCCTATTTTTATCTTATAAATATAAATAGATATTTACTTTCCTTTTTTATAGTATTATTTGTTATATATTTGACATTTTCACAATAAAAATTAAATAACTATTATTTCAATAAAAATTAATTATATTTAGTTTAAGGATTAAAATTGTTTAAGCGAAAGATAAATATAACGAGGATCAACAAATCGAATAAAGAAGAAATAGTCGATGTTATTCTTTATGAAAGCGCAATTGATATATTTGTAAATTCTAAGCCACTTGTAAATATTATATGTTTACCAAATAATTTAAAAGAACTAGCAGTAGGATTCTTATTTTCAATAGGAATTATTAATTCGATCAATGATCTTGAGGTAATTGACGTTAATGAACTGGAATATTCCATAAATGTCAAATTAAGTGAAAATTTAGAATTTGACATTGAAAAACTCGATCTTAACTCAGTAAGTCGTGTTATTGATACTACTTGCGGTATACCATCACCTTGGCGCAATATCATTAAAAGAAAGTTGGATGAGGCTACATTTAATAATCCTATTAAATCTAAAACTGATATAAAATTAAACTCTAATCTTATTTTTTCTGCAATTAAAAAAATGCAAAAGTCTACCCCACTTTATCGCGAGACTGGAGGATGTCATGGGGCTGCCATGTTTGACTTTGAAGGAAATTTAATAAGTAGTATGGAAGATATTGGGAGACATAATGCAATTGATAAAGTTATAGGAGATATGATTTTAAAAGAAACTCCCATAAAAAATATGTTTCTTACTTCAACAGGAAGACTAACGGGTGATTCTGTCTTAAAAGCAATAAGAGCAAAGATTCCTATTGTTGCATCTCTATCAGCAGCAATAGAATCGGGTATTAAGCTGGCTTTTGCATATGGTATTACTTTAATAGGATTTGCTAGAGGAAGCAGAATGAATATCTATACTCATCCTGAAAGAATTGAAATTTAAATTTATTTAGTTATTATAACATAATGATTAATCTTGTTCATATTTATAATAAAAATTAATTCTATGAAATCCTAATGGAATTCTGTCAAATTTAAATTATTTATAAAAATAAGGTTAATAAAGGATTATTTTATTTCAAAAATTAATTAAATTGAATTGGAATTTAAATAACAATTAGAGCATAAAAGGTATTCAAATTGATTTATCAAAATTTTATTGACATTATTTTTTCATGGTTTTCTGATAATTGGGTAAATATTGTAGTGGTAGCTCTTTCAATAATAGTCGGATGGTTAATTTATTTAATTATCAAAAAACAATTAAAAAGACTCCAAAGAATTGGAAAATTAGAGATTCAAACAACTCGAAATTTACAAAAGCTTTTTAAATTTCTAATTGGACTAATTATCATCAGTACTATTTTGATTCAATTTGTTGAAGCTATTGGATTGATCACATCGTTATTTACCCTAATGGGCGGCACTATCGTAGGTTTTGCGGCTATAAATACAATAGGAAACATGCTTGCTGGAATAATCATAATGATTAGTAGACCTTTTACTGTTGGAGATTATGTGGTTTACAAAGATAAAATTGCGAAAATTCAGGAAATTAAGCTAATTTTCACAATTTTGAAAGATTTAGATGGAATAAAAATTTCAGTTCCTAATCAAAAATTAATAACTGAAGATACTGAAAATCTTGGAAAAACTGACATAATCCGTAGAAAAATAAGCATTACAGCAGATTATCAAGAAGATAATGAAAAAGTTAAAAATGCTCTGTTAGAAGCAGCTAAATTAGTACCAGAAGTTTTAGAGGATCCCGAACCTTATGTGTGGATAACTAATTTTCTAAATTTTGCTGTAGAATATACTCTTTTTATTTTTATAAACGATATTAAGCGAATTTCTATAATTGAAGCAAATTTGCGACAGAACATTCTTAATATTGTTGGTAAATACAATATTGATATCAGTACACCATCACTCGTTAAAAGTTTGGATAAATAAATATTTCTATATTATTTTTTACAGGGATATAGATTAATAAAGTAAGCAAACATTGAAATTATTATTATAATCTGCCTTGTAAATTTAGAGCTACAAAAAAATAATTGATTATGGTGAGCTTCTAATTACATATATACCAAGAAGAATTCTGAAACTAAAAAAGAAAAAAAAAGTAGGAGTTCCTCCTGGAACCCTCATATATACTGGAGAAAAACCAAAGATAAAAACTAAAATAAAAATTATTGATTATGATTCAGAAAATTTTTCTATTGAAGAAATTAAAGATTTCAATAATAATTTAGCAAAAATTGATCAAAATAAAGTTAGATGGATAAATATTACAGGATTATCAGAAATAGATATTATAGAAAAAATTGGAGAAATATTCCATCTCCATCCCCTTGTGTTGGAAGATATTTTAAATCCTAATCAACGTCCAAAATTTGAAGATTATGAAGATTACATCTTTATTGTATTAAAAATACTCATTTGGAATCAGGAAGATGAAGTTTTCGAAACTGAACAAATAAGTTTTATCTTAGGTATAAATTTTGTAATATCTTTTGTAGAACAAGAGAGCAATATTTTCAATCCAATAATTGAAAGAATAGAATTTAAAAAAGGACGGATCAGAGGAATGAACGCTGATTACTTAATTTATGCATTAATAGATGTAATTGTAGATGATTATTTTATAATTTTGGAACTTATAGGAGAGACTATTGAGGAGATTGAAGATAATTTAATTAAGAATCCTGAACCTGAAGTCTTACAATCTATTTATCAACTGAAAAGGAATAGTATAGATGTAAGAAAATCAATTTGGCCTTTAAGAGAAGTTATTAATAAGTTGATACGAGTGCAATCAAATTTGTTTTCTGATGAATTACAAATCTACACAAGAGATCTTTATGATCACATTTTTCGTATCAGCGATCTATTAGAAAACTATAGAGATATAATATTTGGAATGTTAGATATGTATCTTTCGAGTGTTAGTAATAGAATGAATGAAATTATGAAAGTCCTTACAATTATCTCAACAATATTCATCCCATTATCGTTTTTAGCTGGTTTTTATGGAATGAATTTTATCTATATGCCCGAACTTAAATCTCCACTAGCATATCCAATGCTTATTTTAATAATGAGTTTGATTGCTACTGTTATGATAATGTTTTTTAGGAGAAAAAAATGGATTTAACAAAACCTTTATAAATTTGAATTTAATCTTTTTTTATCAAAAACATTATAAAAAAAGGAAACTATAGAATTTTAACAAAAACACATCAAAAATGAAAAATGATACCAAAAAAAGTAATTGAAAATTTAATAAATAACTACATATATGTTTACGTTAAAAATATTAACAAAGAATTTGCTGGAAAAATTATTTCTATAACGGATGCTGATGTACTAGTCTTAGAAGATAAAAATAATAACCTTGTCAATATTCCAATTTCAGAAATAAGTGTAATTACAGAGAGAAGATAAGATTTTCTTATGCATATATAATCCAATGATAACTCTTGCTAATCAGTATATCGCATATTGTAATGTTTTATAATAATGGAACTGTTTTTCAAACTACATTTGAGCAAGAAATTAATGGTCCAAAATTAGGTGAAAATTTAGCCGAATTTTTAACTCCCATAAGAAATGTATATAACATTTGTAATTTCAAATCAGAAGATTAGAAAAAACTAATTTTTGAGACCGATGAGATATCTACAATAATTTTAAAGCTTGGAGAAGATAGTAATATTCCTTTATTTTTTAAAAAAGAAGAAGTAAAAGATATAAAATTGAGTTCCATCAGACGCTATTTAACTAGAATAGAAGAACTAATTGATATGGATGAAAAAGAAATTATTCTTCAAGAAATATTAAATAAAGAAGACCAATTAACAAAAATGCAAGAATTTCTCCAACCCAATCAACAAACTATTCAAAATTTACATGAAGAATTAAAGAATCTGGATTCAAGTGAACTCCAAGAAGAATTTAAAAGGGTTGAAGAAGAAATAAATTCTCTAGAAGAAGATTGCATAAAGTTAAGAAAAGAGATTACTAATAATAATGAACAGATTCTAAATTTAAAAGAAATTATTAAAAAAGGTAAAAATCCTTAGATTTTGTTAC
The DNA here is from genome assembly GCA_048940925.1 of Promethearchaeota archaeon. Taxonomy (GTDB): domain Archaea; phylum Asgardarchaeota; class Lokiarchaeia; order Sigyniarchaeales; family SOKP01; genus Loki-b32. The sequence goes on from JBHLOC010000019.1 coordinate 23,660, forward strand.
CAAATTTAAATATTTCAGATTGTAAAATTAAAAATTAATCATTTATAAATTAGATATCAGTATAATTTATATTAGCAATATATTGTTTAAAAATTCAAATCTTTTAAAATTAATATAAAGGTGATTATCATATGCAAAATTTAAAACAAATTGAAAAAGAAGCTCAAGAACATCGTAAAATAGCTCAGCATGAAAAAGACGTTGCCCAAAAATTAAAAATGAGTGCTTCAACTGAAATTAAAAAATCCAAAGCTAGAGAAACTTTAATGAAAATTGAATATAAATTAGCAGATATAAAACAAGATTTGGCAGAAAAAAGAAATAACTTAGCGAAAGAAAAGACAGAAATCAAAAATAATAAGATTTTAGATTTTTCTGAAGAGGAATTAAAAATTGAAAGAGATTATGCTATATATAATGAAAAAATAGCTAAAAATCAAAAAGAGATTGCTGAAATCAATAAAAAAATAGCTATAGCTGAGAAAGAAATAGCTGAACAAAAAGTAAAATTAGCAAAAGAAAAATTAAACCTAGCTAAAACAAGAGAAGAACTAGCGAAAAAACAATTAGCTTTTATCAAGATAGCACAAACTCAGGCTTCAGATGATAAAATTTTGAAAGCTAAAAATAATGCAGAAAAGCAAAAAGAAGAACTAATTAAAAAAAAAAATGAAATAATAGATTCAGAAAAAAAAGTGAAGAAAAGAGAAAATAAACTCGCTAATTTAAAGAAAGATTTATCCTTAAAACTTGCTGAAAGAGAAAAAATTAGACATCCTGGAGTGATTGTAGCGGGATAATTTTTGAGCTTTTATATATACTTTAGAAAATCCCTTTTAGCTGAATTTTCATTAAAGTTTTAATTGAATTTTATATGGTTTAGATTATTAATTTGAAGTTCTTAATTTATTTTTTTATTTAAGGTTAAATTCTAAATGAATCAAATTTGATGTTTTTTCTTCTATTGTGATAACAAACTCCAAATTGAAATACTCGGATAAGAGATATTTATAAAATTTAGAAAAAAAATTCGAAAATATCTCATCTAGATCATGTAAACCTCTAAAAGTATATATTGTATCTTGGATTTGAATATCAAGAGTATTAAACCATTTTAATCCGTTTTTACCAAAAAAATTGATTGAAAAAATAGCATAAGCTTTCAATGACTCATCATTCATCGTTTTAGCTACTAAAAATTTCATTATATTTGAGAATAGATCAGCAGAATCCTTAGCAATTATATTTAAATCCTCTTCCTCTAAGTTAGAAAGGATCTTAGAAAAAACCGTTTTAGATATCATAATCATCTCGTTAGTTTGATTGAATAATTCTAAGTTCAACCATTGTTCAATAGCATCCTTCGCGACCAAACCACGTGTTTTATTATCCTGTTTTGCAAGTAGATCCAATTTATAAAGTATTTCTTCTGACAGTCTAAATCCGAGAAAATTGCTTTTTTTTGCTTTTTTTGCCATTGTCAAATCGTTTGTTGTTAATCGAATCCTAAAACATTTTCAATGTATATAATTAGTTTTCAATGTATTTAAAGTTGTCGATCAAAGCTATTGTTTTCAAATGAAAACATTTAAATATAATGAAATCTTCATTGCGAATTATAGTTCAAATATTTAAAAATTAGGAGGAATAAAAAATGAATCAAGAAATAAATTCAAAAAAGAAGAAAAAATATGATGAAGATGAAGATTATGATGAAAATAATGATGGATACTACGAAGATGAAGATGACGAAGATGATTGGGATTATGATGACGATGAAAAAGAAGAAATAGATGATTATGATGAAATCTATAGTTAATTCCATTAGAATCATAATAAATAGATTTTAAAAAAAAAATATAAAAAAAATTAAATAAATTAAGTATAGAGGTGTGTATAAATGGAAGAAGTCAAAAATGTAGAAAAGTTAGCTCTTGAAAATTCAAACATAGCAAGAGATGAAAAATTAACAGCAACGGAAATGAAAACTTTAGCAAAACAAGAAGTAAAAAAAGCGAAAGCAAGAGAGATGCTAGTTAAAAATGAAATTGAACTAACGAAGATAAGAGAAAGATTAGCTGAAAAAGGCAAGAAATTAGTGGAGCGAAAAGAAAAAGTAAAAGACATTTTAAAATTTTCTGCAGAAAGTTTGAAAGCTGAGAAAAATCAAGCAATCTATAATGAAAAGGTTGCTGAGGTGCAGAAAAAAGTAGCTGAAATTCAACGAAAAATTGCTCAAGCTGAAACTGATGTTGCAGAAGTAAAGGTTAAACTGGCTAATAAGAAACTTGATGAAACTAAAGAAAGAACAAATTTATCAAAAAAGCAATATGCATATGTTAAATTAGTAAATAGTAGCGCTCCTGCAGAAAAAATCACAAAAGCTGAAGAAACGTATCTAAAACAACAGAAAGGTCTAACCAGATTTGAAACTGATGCGATGGAAATCAATAAAGAGATTGTAGATAGACAGAATAAATTAGCTGATCTTAAAAAAGAACTCTCAGAAAAATTAGCAGAAAGAGAAAAAATCCGACCAGCAGGAAGCACGCTGTAAAGAATGATTCAAAAAAGAGAATATATTTCAACAAAATAATTTTTTTTTCTATTCATAGTAAATACTGAAGAAAATGGGCAGAATAGAATTTAGGTTTTTTAAATGATGTTAAATCAAATAATAATTCTAATCATTCTTTTATTTGGTGTTTTAATAGTATCTTTTATATTAGTAATCAGTTTATTTATCAATGCATTAAAAGAAAAGTCAGATAACCTTTATTTCTTCATCTCTTTATTAGGACTTGTAATTATATTCGTAATACCTGTTATTTTAGGATTGATCCAAGAATTGTAAAAATAAAATTATTTCTTATTAGTTTAAATTAAAGAAAGAATAAAATATTGAAGGAACAAATATACCATTTTTTTATTCATTTTAATTTAATTATAATAAAACATTTATAGATTTATTTAACAAATTTTTTAATTTACTTTTAATAGATCTAAATATTACGATATAAAATTGCATAATCATTTAATATTAATATAAAAGAAGTGGAATTGTTAATGGCTAAGGCGGAAGAATATAAAATGTTCCAAGGTTGCGTTATCGGCAACAGAATTCCTTTCATTGAAGCCTCTGCTAGAAAGGTATTTGACAAACTCGGGATAAAAACATCGGATGCAGCTTTTGCATGTTGTCCAGATCCTGTCGGATTCAATAGTACTGATCATCTTAGCTGGATGGCAATGGGGGCGAGAAATCTTACTCTAGCAGAAAATGATGGAAAAGATATCATCTCACTGTGTAATGGATGTTTTCAAACATTAAAACTTGTTAATGAAGAATTAAAGCATGATGATCATGAAAAAGAAAGCATTAATAAGATTTTAAAAACAGTTGGTAAAGAATTCAAAGGGACTATTAATGTGAAGCATTTTGTAGAGGTTTTACATGACTATGTTGATAAAATAAAGGAGAATGTAAAAAATGAGCTGAGCGGATTGAAAGTGGCATGTCACACGGGATGTCACTATAATAGACCTTCAGAGAAAATGCAAACAGATGATCCTATGAATCCAGTGAAATTGAGAGAAATTGTGGCAGCAACAGGAGCTACTCCAGTCGATTATGAAGAAGAGATGCTATGCTGTGGTTCAGGAGTTGGGAATGCAGAAGAAGAGCCAGCAATGCAAATTTTATCAAATAAGTTGACAAGTGCTATGAATGCTGGAGCTGAAGCAATGATCGTTAATTGTCCTGCATGTTTTCAACAATTTGATAACAATCAGAAGAAGGCTAGTGAAGTTAGTGGAAAGACATTTAATATTCCTGTGTTGTATGTAACTGAATTACTTTCTCTTGCTTTTGGTGAACAACCAGATGATTTAGGACTAAAGTTTCACCGTACAAGGTTAACAGCTTTTTTGGGAAAGCATGGATTTAAATAATTTAACTTTTTATTTTCCTAATACTTGTTTTAACTAAGAAACATACCTATTTAATAGTAATAGTTCTATTTCTGCTATGAGATCTTCAGGCATCTGTGTTAAATAACCTTGGGAAGATTTAGGGCTTCCACCACCCTTCCCACCAAATTTGTTTATTAATTTTTGTAGAAGGTCATTCGAATTTATTATTTCATTTAAAGAAAGTATTCTTATTTTATTATTTTCAAATTTGAAAATCAGAAGTGAATTTAAAGGAAAATTATCTAATGATTTGTTTATAGTCTTAATATCGACTTCAAAATTGATTAGAAAGAGTGGAATTTCATTAATTAATTTTAAAGGAGATTTAGAAATCAATTCTAATAGCTTAAAAGATAATTCATTGTTTTGATTTTGAATTTTTTTTATTAATCCTAACCGTTTTTTAAGTAATTCTTTCAGTTTTATTATAGAAGAGTTGATATCATTAGCCAGATCAATTAGATCTATATTTAAATTTGTACTCATTTCTAAAGCTTTATTACCTACGACGTATTTAATCTCTTTTCCCTTTTTAAATTCATAGATTAATAACGCGCCAATTTCTGTAGTATTCTTTACATGGGTTCCTCCACAACATACTAGATCTAAATCTTGAATTTCCATTAACCGTATATTAGAATTATCAGGAATAACACTTCTTATTTTCTCAGAATTTTTTACAGCTTCTTCACGCGGAATTATTTTTGCATTCATTTTGAAATTTTGAGTAGTACAGATTTTATTAACTTCAGTTAAAAGCTCATTCAATTGCTTATAATTTACTTTTTGAGAAAATTCAATGAAAACATCTTCAAAACTGAGATTCGCGCGTTCAGTATCGATATCATATTTTTTTTTAATAACTGCTGAGAAAATATGTTGAGAAGTATGAGCTTTCATTATACCATAACGAAATTTCCAATCAATTTCCCCCTCAACCTGATCTCCAATATTAAAATTTTTTATACTGTTAGGTGATACTTGATGTAAAATATCTTCTCCATCCTTAACAACATGAAAAACTTCAATTTTTAGATCCTTAATGCGGAAATATCCACGATCACTTATTTGATTGCCACTTTCAGGATAAAATAAAGTTTTATCTAACACAATACCATTTTCTCTAATAACTTCAATTTTTGCTCTAAACTTGGTTTCATAAGGTGTTTTCCAATACAGTTTTTGGGTCATTTTCAAATTTCTCTTGAAAAGATTATTATGAGATTAAGTCAATAAATATTGTCACATATTTCAAAATATAATATACTTATAATAATATGGCGTATAATTTTGACTTATTTTTCCATTTACTTCTATTTTTCAATCGATTAATTTTCCGAATAAATTAAAACCATTTATATATACGATTTTTACTCTTACAAATTTACCAAATTTTCCTTTATAATCATCTATAAAAACATTTTTATAGGCATAATTTCTACCAAAAGCTTGATGCCTTTCTGAGCCTTCATGCAATAATAATACTTCACCCTTCCAATCCTTCCATTTATCGTTAATATGCTCCAGATTATTTTTAAAAACTTTTGATAATCTTATTGATCTTTGTTTTATTGTTTGACTATCGATTTGTTTCATTTTCTTTGCTTTTGTACTTGGACGAGCTGTGAACTTTGAAATATTTAAAATCTCAGGTTTTAACCATTTTATAAAATTAATAGTTCTATAGAAATCATATTCCGTTTCACTAGGAAAACCACAAATTATATCTGTAGCTATTGTAAGACTTGGATAATGCATTCTTAATGTTTCAATTTTATCAATAATTTCTGAAATTAAATACTTTCTTTCCATTGTTTTTAGGATATTATTACTCCCTGACTGAATTGGGATGTGTAAAAACTGATAAATTTTTGGGAGTTTAAAAATTGAAATCAACTGTTCAGAATTATTAATTAAAAAACTGGGATTAATCATTCCTACCCTCAAAAAGAACTTAAACTTCAAGCTTGTAATTTTATTAATTAAATTATATAATGAAATTCCATTTGATTGATATACACTGCAATCTTGTGAAGTTAAATATATTTGTTTAATCCCTTGTTTCAATTGATACTTAACATTCTGAATTATATTATTAGGATTATAACAGTTTAATGTTCCCCTAGCATTCTTTACACAGCAATAAGTACAAGATCCTTCACATCCTTCTGAAATTGGAATAATTCCAGTTATTTTTCCCTGACGATGATTAATAAGTATTTCTGCTTTATCAATTGAATGTTCTGATTTAAATATTAAATTTTTTCCATCCTTTTTAATTTCCTTAAATATTTCAGGAAGTTGAGTAATATTATCTAAATCTATGATAGCTGAAAATGAAGGGATCACTCTTTTAATTACTTTTATATAATTTGGAGCTATATGCGGTAAACAACCCGCAATTATAATATACTTATTGGCTATAGATTGATAAAGTTGATTTAATTCCTTCAAACGAGCTTTAATTTTATTTTCAGTTTGTTCCTTGACTCCACAAGTATTTATAATGACAAATTGAGCCTCTTCTTGAGATGCTTTGAAATAATTCGAATTTAACAAAGTATTTTCGATTATATATGAATCAGCTTTATTTGAAGCGCATCCATAGGTTTCTATATAAAACGAATTCTCTAGCAAAACTTTTCATTTAAAAAGAATATAATACTTTATAAAAACACCTTGATTATTGACTAATAATACTTTTTTAAATTAAAATAAACTAGCATATTTTAAACAAAAAAGTTGGGTAGAGATGTCCAAAAAAGTCAAATATGCATATTGTAAAGTATGTAAACATGAAGTAGAAAATGCTACTAAAAAGCCAATGACTACAAGTCAAAAAATTGGCTGGTTAATTGGTATTGTAGGTACTTTAGGAATTGCTGCTATTGTTTTGGCAATCATTCAATCAAACAAACCTAAAAATTATTGTCCTTACTGCTACTCTAAATTAGAATACTCAGATGAACCATTTGAAAAACCAAAAAAGAAACCTGAAAAAATGACATCAAAAGAAAAATTACTTGAAAAAGCTGGAATTGAAGAAGAACCAAAAGAAAAGTCAGAACGAGAAAAACCTTCAAAGAAGAAAACTGAAGAAGTAAAGAAGATATACTGCCCTTATTGTGGAGAAGAACTAGACGAAAAGTATCCAACTTGTCCATTTTGTCAGTCTGTTATAGAGTTTTAGTTTCAAGTATTATAACTCGAATAGATTTTCATATCAATAAAATAATAAAAATAAATAATAGAATAACTAATAATAAAAGTATATAATTTTGAAAATCTAAATTTAATTTTATTAAAAAAAATAGTTGAGAAAATTATGCCGAGAGCAGGAAGGAGAGCACCCGAGAGAGAATCCCATCCACTTGATGTATATAGTGCGTGGGATCTTCGTTTTGCCAAAGTAATATATTATGGGCTTATACTTGCTACTGTGATAGTAGTATTAGGAGTGTGGGGGGTAATTATAGGACTCTTGATTCCCGGAGGTGCATGGGAAGCTTTTTTGGAACTTGATCTTGGATATCAGATAGCTATCATTGCTGGAGCAATCACAGGTCATTTATTCTTATTAGTTCTCTTTTATACAGTCTTTCGTGGGGGAATGGTGCGTCTATGTCAGGTAATGTTTAAAGATCGAGCTATTGCGAGTAAATGGCAGGATTATTATGGCTTAAGAATGCTAATAGGAGTTGCTCTTATGGGGTTATATGTTACAATCATAAGTTTGATTATAGGTTTACTCCCAGCTACATTTGCAGATTTTGTAAAAGATGTTTGGAAGGCGCAAGTGCAAACCTTTAATGAATTTCCAGGATTGTGGATTATGTGGGTAGGGGGAATTGTTTTTCTTATAGTTGGCATTATATTTTTGGGATTTTTTATTTGGAATCATGGAGTTTTTTGGGTTCTAAGACATGTTAAAGAAATAGAAGAAGAAATTGAAATTGATGATCGTATTAAAAAAGAAGCTATCCAAAAAGCTGATGAAAGAGCACTTAGAGACATTTATAAAAAAGAAACAGGGCAAAAAGCAATATATCGAGGAAAAGAAACTACCGGTTATGTAGCGTGGAAGAAAGAGCAAGGTGTAAAAAAATAAAACTTTAAAAATAAAATAGTAATTTAAAAATTTTTTTTATTTCTTATCTTCTCATCATTCTTGGATTTCTAAACAAAGATAGTTCTTGTCTGGGCATTTTATAGTCTGTAGTTGCTGTCTTTTTCATTTGTTTGTATAACTTTTTAATCATCTTTTCAGCATCTCTCATAAAATTACAAATACATCCAAAAATTATCATATAGAGTATAAAGGTTTTATCTTTTGCATAAGTTTCATCTGCAATCTGAATTTCAAAATTCTTTTGAATTCTTTGCCCATCTACTCGAGCAACTTTTTGCTGACCAATATATATCCAATAATTTCTTCCTGGGCCTACTATTCCTTTAGCATGAACTATTTGAAGTTTATCATCCTTCTGTTCTGGTAGAAGCGGCCAAGTCCAACGTGTCCCTAATAATCTCCACCCTCGCACAACTCGTGCTAGATAAATCATTCGTGGTACTTGCATAAAAAATACAGGAGCAGGATGTTTAATTTCATAACTCTGAATTAATGAGTGAGCAACACTTAATTCAAGACCCCCCTTAAAATTACCTCCTTTAGGTTGAGCATCCATTGTTTCCTCCATAATGGTAAAGATACGGCACGAAAGATGTCTTTCTTCAAGTGGCTTTTCTTCCCAATCATCCTTACTAAAAGCAATAATATATTTTTTCTCTCCATCAACTTCTACTACGCCTTCAATATCAAAATTTTTGGAAAACCAACGAGTTTTAGCTTGATATTTAAGTTGTTGATGTATTCCTAATTCTTCATCATGTAATCGTGTTCTCCAAAAGTTAACTTTCATTTTTTTGTATACTGCTTTCTTTGGTGCTATGGGTTTTTCAGGAGTAGCTGGTGCTTTAGAAGGTTTTTTAACTTTCTTTTTTGCTGGAGTCGTTCTTGATTTTTCTCTAGGCTTTGCTTTTTTTGCCGCTTCTTCTATTTCTTCTACTGGATCTTCTTCTGACATAACTAATCACATTTCCAAAATAAATTTTAAAATTTTTTTTGTTTTAAAATTAAATCTTTTTATTTCATTTTTAATTTTTTCTAATAATAAGTTTAGTAATAAACTAATCATCACGTATTTATATTTTTATTTATATGGAATTAATATTCTTATTTTTATATGATTAAAAACGACATAAATTAGAGATATAATTATTAAATTATTTCTAAGACTTAAAGTGGAAAATTATTATCTCTGAATTTCCCTATGCAGATTTCTACTTTTTAACAAAAATATCAAGTTTCGAAAAATAAAAAATGATTCAAAAAAGCAGATAGATATAAAATTTTAATAAATTTATTTTTCGATATCGAATCTTACTTCACATCTATCTGAGTCACAGAATTTCTCACCTATGGCTCTATCTCTTGTCTCATCTAAGTTAAATGAAGTAATTCGGTGTATCATTTCTTCATATTGCTCTAAAGTAATTTCTTCATATGGAGCTTGCCTATAACCATGTTCTTTTATTGGCAGAAAACTTACGCTTTTTAGTTTATCTTCACAAAATTGCAGAACATGTTCAATTTGATTTGCTTCTTCTTCCTTGAATGTAATTGTAATACTAACTTGATTGTCGCTCCACCTCGCTTGATAATCAATAGCATTAGCTGCTTGTTCCCAAATAGTGACTCCATTTTTAGAACGATCGAAATATTTCTCATGAATTGGGAACTCTGCAACTACAGTATTAGGCGAATATAAATCATCTTCAATTTTATAGCCAGCATTTTTTATTGGTTGAATTAAATCAGAATTTTTTGAGATTCTAATTCGTCGTATATAATATTCTGAATGTGGATAATGAATTCCAGGTGGAACCCCCGGTAATAGGCTAACAGTTCCACTAGGTTTAACTGTGGTTATTTTTATAGATTTAGGAATACATAACCAATCAGAGTAGGTTTCATCTAATTCCCTTAAATAGTTGTATCCTTTATCGCACCATTCTAACATCGTTCTTCTCCCATGTTTTACAAATGCTTCAATAATACCAGTTTGTGAAATACCCATCCTTCGATTTTTTAACATAACAGCGTTAGTTTCTTTCCAATGGGTATTGACTAATGTAACTGACTTTGCATATAAGTAAGCATATTTTAAAGTTTCCTGAAATTCTTCATAAGACTCATGTCTTGAAGGAAAGGTTTCGACGAGACAACAAAGTTCAAAACTCTCAAGGGTTTGTTCTCCACATGGATTAACTCCTGCTGCTTTTTTATCTTTATAATTTGGGAGGTCTCCCATCCTTCCATAATCTCTTGCATTTTCTAACCAAAAAACTCCAGGTTCTCCATTTACTGCAATTTGATTTGCTATGAAAGAATAATCTAGACCTTTAACTGCAAAAACAGAATTATTGCTTGCCCATCGATGAGAATATAATGCTTCCTCATCTTGCTTAGATGTAACAAAATTTAAATCTGTTGGATCACCCAAGGCGATTTCAGCACTTCTCCGAACATTGCCCGCAACTACACATTTACCAATGTGATTCATAATGTCTAAAATATCAATAGATGTTATTTTTTGTCCTATTCTTGTTTCTAAGATTTTTTGTATATCTTCTAGCATTTTTTTTAATGGTGCTGGACCAGATGCTATTCCTCCAAATCCTCTAATGGGTTTACCCGCAGGCCTAATCTCTGAAAAATCGTAATTTGGAACTTGTTTACCTAGAAAATAAGCTTCTAAAATCAATTTTAAAGCCTCAACCCAACCTTCCCTACTATCAGGAATTCGGAAATCAAAATGACCTTCTTTTGGTCTCTTAATTGTAATTTTACCAGCCCCTTTTGTATCGAAACCTACCCCTACTCCAAGCATTAATGCATCCATTACAAATTCAAATGCTTTTGAGTGTTTTAGGTTGATATCTTCAGTAGAGGCGAAACCACAGTTGTTTAAAGACATAGAACCGTGACGAGCAATGAATTCTGTTCCCATCATCCATAATCCTCTTCCTGGTGGTAAAAATTTGAAGTTCCAAATTTTCTTGAACATTATTTGAGCAGATTTTTGAGCTTTTTGATCACTCCAAGGAAGACTTAACTTCATACAATGTTCTTTTTGAATGGAATAACAACCTTCCACCACACGACGAACAGTTTCCCAAAATTCTTCTTTACGATTTTCACCCTCAATAATTCTGGCATAAGTTCGCTTATATGTGATATAGCCAAGAGGCCCCCACATAGGATGCTTTCCTTTATAATTTTTTATAAATTCTTCATCAAGTTTGAATCCGATACTTTCTAAATTAATAGCTCTTGCAAATAAGTTTCTATATTTATTCAAACCCCGTTGAGTAAGTTCTACACATACTAATTCCCTTATATAATTTGTAGTAATCTCGTCCATACCAAGGCCAATTATTGTTCGAATAACATCTTCTGCCACTTTCTCAGCAATATGGATATCAAGACCTGTTTCTTTGTTTAATATTTTAGCTATACTATTCTCATCAAATTTTTTCTTCTCACCCTTGGAATTAATGACATATTTTGGGTACAAATCTATTAACGAGAATGAATTATCGGTCATGATTTCCATCCAATATTATTTAATTTATTAATTTTTAAATTTTATCGGCTATTTTAATTCTATACTAATTAATGATGCCTTAACCGTCCTATAAATTTATAATTTCTTTTCATTTAAAATTAATGGATAATTTATATTAAGCTATTGATTAATTTCTTTAATTTTAGATTATTTATGTCTTGACAAATCTATGGAATATACACAAATTAGTAAATATATTTTTATTGGTTTTGTTTAATAAAATTTTAGAAATTTTTTAGTCGAAATTATGTCGGTAATTATTTATTATTATAAATAGTCAAATATTTTTAAACAAATATTCATATTAGATTTATTAATTTTAAATTATGATTTTAATAGACAAAAGATAATAAAATAAAAGGGAAACTTAAGTTTAAATAATAATTTTAGATCAATTTTGTAATACCAAAATACCATTATTTTTGATTTGATTTTTAATCTGAAAATTTTTAAATACTCAAAAGTATATAAATCAAGAAAAAAGCAAGAAAATAGGCAAAACATAAATTATATTTTTGTAAGGTAGACATATTAGTGGAACTTCAAGAATCTAAAAGCCAAAAAGAAAATAATTCCAATGATATTATTAAAGAAGAAATTAAATTGCAGCTACACTTATGGTTACCCGCGTTCTTTATTATCTATTTTTGCTCCTTTTTAATACCAGCCGGAATTTTTATGATATTCATTATGTTGTTTTATTTACCAAATTTCTTAGAGATAAGAAATTTTATTTCTCTTTTGACTAATTTACCTTCACTTATTGCAGCTTTGACGCTACCTATTGTAATAATAATGTGCTATTTAATACACTTATTTATCGTAGCGTTAATTACTCGGTGGTTTTGGAGATATTCAGAAAAAAAATCTCCTTCCAAATCGGGTATTATTCCTAGAAACATTCCTAGTAAAACCTTAAATTTTTACCATTTTCGTTCATTTATAATAAAATATCCCAAAAATGCTTTTTCAAGAGGTCCTTTCCCTTGGCTCCTAAAGTGGATGTATAATTTTGTTGGTTCTAACAAGATTGGGAAAGGTTCTGTCATTGAAGAGCAACTCGCAGGTGATAGGTTTGTAGAAATAGGTGAAAATTCATATATAGGGATTAATGCAGGTGTTAGTTCACATGCTGTTGAAGGGATATTTGGAAATATTTCATTTGCAAAGATAAAAATCAGAAATAATTTTACTGCAGCGGCATTTAATTGTATTGCCCCAGGAGTTGATACCGGAGATAATTCATGGTGGTTACCAATGACAGGAGCAACAAAATACAATATTCTAAAAGGGGACAATTTTTATTTTGGTACACCTCTGAGGAAAATTTTTAAAAGAAAAGTTATGGATTATCTACAAATAACAGAGGACGATTTAAAAAGAGCGGAAAATCTAAATAAAAAGCTAAGTATATCAGGACAGATAAAAAATAAAACGGAGAATAATAACTCTAATGAGTGAAAGTCAAGCTTCTGAATCAAAAAGAGTCAAAGTTGGAAAAGTGGATTATACTATTGATTTTGTAACAAGTAGTGCTATTAGCAGAATTAGCCTTAAGTTTCTTATTCTTTATATACCAATTCTCTGGATTTCAGGATATATGTCTGTAGCCGTTTTTTTCGACATTTCTAGATTAATTAATAATTGGATAATTACAATGTTTCTATTACCTGTATGGTTATTCATCCTTTATTTTATTTTTATTTTCGGTGTAGCTATTTTTACAAAAGCATTCCTTCTAATAATTAACATGATTCATAGACCAAAGGAAGGAATATTTAAAGCAGAAGAAGGCGATAAAGATTATGAATTTTGGAGATTGAGAGTAGAATTGAAGAAATTGGTATTCTGGTTGATGAATAATGGACCATTATCATGGGTTATAATGTGGGGTTTTCGATGGATGGGTATTCACGTAGATTTCTCTAGTCATATGCAAGATGCTTGGTCAGATGGCGGATTTATTGAATTTGGTCGAAATATAACAGTTGGACAAGGCGCTGTAGTAATGAGTTCAATGGTTGTAGGGAAATATTTAATAATTAAAAAAGTCATTTTTGGAGATTATACAGTTGTTGGTGGTGTTTCAAATATTTCTCCAGGTACTATATTGGGTAACGAATCGGTAATTGGTGCGTTTTCTACTACAATTCCAAATCAACTTATTGAAGCGGGTTGGATTTATTTAGGCCAATTCGCGAGGAAACTTAAACGAAATAAATATGCTCAGCAAAGAAGAGATTTAATTTATGAAAAGGTTGTAGATGAAGAAATAAAGTATGAAGTTCAACGAGAGGTTAATATTGATGAAGATAAAAAAGCATTGCTAAATAATAATAAGGAGGGATAAAGAAGCATGTCAGTACCCTCAAGTTTAAAGGTTGGTCCAAACACTACTCTCACCCTAGTCAAGATGAGGTATTTAACTTTTTATATATTTCTAATTTGGATTTCCATTTTTACAATCCAATTTGAATTTTGGGTATTTTGGGGACTTTATGAGTCGAAATTTATCCAGTTCTTGTTTTTTCTCCCACTTTTAATTTTTATTATGTATTTAACATCGATATTAATATCTTTAATCTTTGCTAAAATATTTCTCATTCTAGTAAATTTAATTCATAAGCCACGTGAGGGAGTTTTTCTTAGACATTCTTCTGATAAAGATTATAAATATTGGAGTTTAAGGAGTGTTATTAAGAAATGGCCATTATGGTTGTCACATAAATTTCCTTTTCCCTTTATGGATAATATTTGTTTAAAAATGTTTGGTATAAAAACAAAATTTGCAAATTCTCTTTTTGAAGGATTTATTGATACTGAATTTATAGAGTTTGGTGAAAATGTGATTGTTGGGCAAAGTGCGATTGTTCAATCAGCGGTCATAGTTGGAAATCTCTTTATTATTAGAAAGACTATTATTGAGGACAACGCTGTAATTGGTGCTCATAGTATTGTAATGCCGGGATCTCATATTAAGAAAAACTCAATTCTAGCTGGAAGCTCTCTGACTACAGTTGGCCAAGAGCTAGAAGAAAATTGGGTGTATTTAGGTGCTCCTGCTAAAAAATATAAACCTAATGTGTTTTTTGAAGATAATCTAGAAGATATAATTAGCAAGCAAGGAGAAATGGAAAAAATCTTAGAAAGCGTCTATGAAGATTTATATACAATCCGAAAGGATAAACATAAAAAAGTTGAATAAAAAAAAATCCCTCATCCTATTATTTAAAAAATTAAATAAATGCTGATTAAATATGAAAGTTGGTTATATTCAAACCTCTCCAATTTTTGGGGAGAAGGAGCAAAATTTAGAAGAAATTGAAAAATTAACAAATAATTTGAAAGCAGATCTAATCGTTTTACCTGAGTTATTCGCAACAGGATACACATTTACTTCAAAGAAAGAAGCTAAATCTTTAGCAGAAGGGTTTAAAGAAGAAACAGCTCGATTTATGATTAATTTATCAGAAAAAACTAATTCCATAATTGTTGGAGGATTTATTGAAGCTGAAAATAATAATATCTTCAATTCCTCTATGATAGTGTCCAATTCAAAAGTATTGGGAACATACCGTAAAATTCATTTATATTATAAGGAGAAACTATGGTTTTCTCCTGGAAATCGACCTCCTCAAATATTTAGCATTAATGGTGTCAATATCGGGATAATGATTTGTTTTGATTGGATCTTTCCAGAAACAGCTCGGACTCTCGCTCTTTTGGGTGCAGATATAATAGCTCATCCCGCTAATCTAGTTCTTCCTTATTGTCAGAAGGCAATGGTTACACGATGTCTTGAAAATCGAATCTTTGCTGTAACTTCAAATAGATTTGGTGAAGAAAACAGAGGATCTGATAACTTTAAATTTACAGGTCAAAGTCAAATAACTTCTTACAACGGGGAAATTTTATCTTTGGCTCCTAAAGATAAAATATATGTAGATATAATAGATGTTGATATCAATAAAGCAAGGAATAAAAAATTAAACGAATATAATGATATAATAGATGATAGAAGAGAAGACTTTTACTATAAAAAGTAAAAAAAAAAAAAATAAAATATTAAAATATTAAGGCTGTAAAATACCTCCAAAAGCTAGCCATGCCAACAACGATTTAGCTACTAAACTTAATATTATATAAACACGTTCACCAAAAAGATAATCTTTCCAAGGACCGACTCCTTTATATTGAAGCACCATGTTAATTGCAAAAGTATTAAATAAAATTAAATAGGTATAAAATATCCAATAGACAAAGTCAGGTATGCCCTCAGCATCTACTCCATAAAAGTAGCCAAAAATTACAATCCATGGAATTGCTCCAGATATACATCCCATTATAAAAGGCTTCCAGTTTGTTTTTTCAGTGTATTGATTAACTAATTCCATTACATAACCAAACATTATCATCGTTGCATTTAATACAAAGATCATAACCAAAGACCATACATCCCATACACCAAAAAGCAGTGAAATGAATACGATCATCACCGAGCTAGAGAAAGCATATTCATACCAACGGTATGGGTTGAATCCTTTCTTTAAATTTTCATTATATCTTTTATTAAGCGGATATGCAATTAAAAGATGGGCTAATGCTGACATTAATAGAAAAGACGCTAATATAGCTCCAACATATGAAATTGTAAATATGGCCTCAGGATTGGGATAAATGTTAAAGGTATCTGGAGAAATTACCTCATAAGTCAAATAAAAGGTATAAATATCTCTAGAGAAATCTAAGATTAGACCTACAGTTAACATTAGTATACCTTGTATCAAATGGAGGATTCCCATGTTTCTATTAAATTTCTTCAAATAATCGAATGATATATCTGAATTGGCAATAATTTCTTGTCGTTCTTTATAATTCATTTTAATTGTTTTTTTGTGTAAATTTTATAATATCATTTAACCCAAAAATAAACTTAAATTGTTTCTATATTAATTATTAAAATTTCATAAGAAGTAATTTTAGAATAATTGGAAAATTCTTTAATTTTTAATATTTTATTAACGATGATAAATGTGAAATTCAATATTATTGAGTTTTAATCGAGAGATGTTTACTGCCAAATTTTTATTTGAAATTGTTTTAAGTATTAATTTTAATTTAGAATAAAAAAAAATAATTAAATCAAAACAATAAAATAAGTTTCTTTTTTTAGTTGAATTTCGGGATTTAATTATGTTCTACAATACCATAAAGACCTGTCAGAGGATCTTGAAACATAGGTAAATGTGGTGGTAAATAAGTAAATAACATAAAAATTAAACCTAAAGTTATAAAAATAATCCATGAGAAAATTATTATTAATTTTGGTACCTTGGATATAGTTAAAATTTTATAACTTATTAATTGGCCAACTGCAACTCCAACAATAAAGGAAGAAATATCAATTATTAAGATTTCTGTTTTAAGAATTGCTGTATATGTATAAAATGTAATAATTATAATAACTATGCTTATCAACGCAGCTAACGTTTTTCCAACAATAAAGTTGTTTGTTCCTTCTTTTATATATTGATATTCAATTAATGAAAAGATTATAAGTGGCCAATATGGTAATTTCAAGTGTTCCCAAACACTCTCATTAACAGGAAAAAATCCTCCGATATATTCCCAGTGTCCTAACCATTCAAAAACAAAGTGAAATAGAGCCCCTACAAGGCTTATAAAAATAATACCACCAATTTCCCATTTTAGTATCGAATTTTTTAACATAGTTATATTAACACATTGTAATTTAATTGGATTTTTATTAAATTAATATGAATTTCAAATACTATATTTTTAATTAAATATGTTTAGGAATAATTAAAATAACTTAGGTTTATTGAATATAAATCAAATTTGCTTTGACTTTTTTTATACCATAAATTTTTAATTTTTTTTTATAATTTAGAGTATTTTTTAAATAACTTCTAAATCCTTAAAAAAAACAGAAATTTTGAACAAGTAAAGAAATTCATCTTTAAAATAAAAATAGTTAAAAATATAAACTTGAATATAACAAAACAATAAGAAAGTTTTTAAAATTTTTTGAATTCGACTCCAGCTATTAATTCTAAGAAAGGTTAAAAATATAAAGTAATTTATAATAATACTTTTTAACGACTTTAAAGTTAAATAAAAATATTAAAGTTGTGTCTAAAAGATGAAAATCAATTCAACTAATTTAATAGGTTTATTAATAATACTGATCTTAGGAGTTTTGGTTGGGATCCCAACATTCAAAGTAGACAATTCATTTAAAAGTTTCAATAAAATAAATCCAAAATTATCAGAACCAAATGAACTATTTAGTCTTGCGTTTTCAGACGGCAGCGAAGTAGATCTAAAGTTATGGGCTCGAAAGACACGTCCTTTACCAGTGGAAGAATGCCTTGTTGATATTACTCAGATTAGCCCTACACAATATCGTTATAATTTTGAAGATATGCCGGATAATCCTGATGATTTTAATGATGTTGTAGTAATCCTTTCTATTATATCTAATAATTCTAATTCTCCTCAAATTAAAATCGAGATCCAATCAAGTTCAACTGCAAGAGACGATGATTTATTATTAACTTTTAATACTACTTTTGGAATTGATATTATTTATACTGATACATTAACTGGAAAGGGTTATTTAAAAGTATCCACTCAACCTTGGTTGATATATCAAGAAGTTGAAGAGAAAGTTGGAAATAATATACTTATTTCGTTGAAGAAATCAAATCCGGGATTTAGTCTTGCATTTTCAGACGGCAGCGAAGTAGATCTAAAGTTATGGGCTCGAAAGACACGTCCTTTACCAGTGGAAGAATGCCTTGTTGATATTACTCAGATTAGCCCTACACAATATCGTTATAATTTTGAAGATATGCCGGATAATCCTGATGATTTTAATGATGTTGTAGTAATCCTTTCTATTATATCTAATAATTCTAATTCTCCTCAAATTAAAATCGAGATCCAATCAAGTTCAACTGCAAGAGACGATGATTTATTATTAAATTTCTCGACAATTTACGACGTCAATGTGGAATACGTAGATAGTTTTTCTGGAATAGGTAATTTTAAAATTGAAAATGAATCTTGGTTGATATATCAAGAAGTTGAAGAGAAAGTTGGAAATAATATACTTGTTTCATTACAAAAACCAGAAATGGTTCCTAATATTACTATTAATACACCTTATAAATATGAAATATTTGGGATTAATGCTCCAAAATATAATATATCAATTGCAGGTTTATATGATACTCTCTGGTACACAATTGACGAGGGAATTACCAATTTAACTATAAATCTGTTGACAGGAACAATTGATCAGACTGAATGGGAAAAACTCATGGATGGTATTGTAAATATAACATTCTATGCAAATAACTCTGAAGGTTTTACTGCGAATGCAAAAGTTATGGTAATTAAACATGTAATGGCGAAGGAGCCACCTGCAATCCCAGGATATAATTTAATTATATTTATTGGAATATTATCTTTAATAACGTTCCTTATTATAAAGAAAAAAACTACTTAAATTAATGTTAAAATTTATACACTGTAAAAGATTAAATTATTTCTTTTATTATCTTAATTTTTTTTTTTAATTAGGTAAAAATTTATTAAAACATTAATTTAAAGCGGAAATTCTATTAATAGTCAAATTTTTACTAAAAAATTCAAATTTAGAATGAAGAAATGAACCGATTAGAAATACAAAAATTAAACTGATTTTTACTCTTTATAAATTCTTAACTCAAAATTTCACATTTTAATCAAATTAACTAAATTTTGATAAAATTTTATTGAATTGGTATGAACTTAAAATCAGTAATATATATTTAGATAGGATATGGTATAATTAAAATAGCTCAAGTTGTTAACTAAAACTAACAGACCCACTACAATCTCAAACACAACTCTTAATAAATTTAACTTTTAGTTTTATATAATTAAGATATTATTGGAATAAGTTCTAAATACTTTGATATACAATAGTTAAATGATGAAAGCTGCAATTTATGATGGAAAAGAATTATCCATTAATGAAATTCCTAGACCAGAACTTTCAGCAACTCAAGTTCTTATTCAAGTTAAAGCAGTTGGGATATGTGGAACTGATTTAGCTATTATAAATGGTTCATTACCGACACCTACTCCTATTATTCTTGGTCATGAATTATCTGGGGAAATTCTAGAAATTGGAGATAAAGTTGATCCGAAATGGATTAATAAAAAAGTTACTTGCGAAATTAATAGCAATATTGATTTTGATTGTTATTATTGCAAGCAGAAGCAATATTCACAATGCATTTCTCGAAAAGCATTAGGAATAGATATTGATGGAGCACTTGCTGAATATATCGCTGTAGAATCTTATCTACTGCACGAAATCGCTGAAAATATTTCATTTGAAGAAGCTACTTTTATCGAACCTTTAGCTGCTGCATATCAAATATTCGAGATGATGCCACTGGATGAGAATGATAAAATAATAGCAATCTATGGACTTGGTAAATTGGGGATGCTTATAACACAAGTTGCGTTAAAAAAAGGACTAAAATTGATTGTTGTTGATGGATCTCATGAAAAAATTAATTTAGCAAAAAATTTTGGTGCTCAATTTCAAATAAACAGATTTGATGGTATTAATGTCCCTGATTCAATAAAAACTTATACTAATGGTTTAGGAGCTGATATTGTTATCGATGCGACTGGTAACCCTTTAGCTTTAAAGGATGTGATAGCTTCATGTAGAACAAGAGGCAAAATCCATGTAAAAAGTACACATGGCGTTGACACACCCATAAATTTAACTGATCTAGTTGTTCGCGAATTGACTCTTTATACAAGTCGTTGTGGACCATTTAAAAAAGCTATCGAGGGATTAAAATCAGGAGACATAAAAGTTGATAAATTAATTACTAAAAAATTTGACTTAAAAGACATTGAAAAAGCTGTAAATTTTCATATGAAAAACCCAGAACATATTAAAGCTATTATTCGAATATAAATCATATATTGAGTATTTATAGATAAGATTAAATTGCAATCAAGTGAAAATATTTCAGAAGAAGAAGTTATAAAAGAAGAAATTAAATTTCAATATTTTTGGTATTTGTTTGTGTTTTTTTCAATATATTTAATTTCATTAATCATCCCTGCTATTTTATTTATAGCTTATATCTTTTTGTTCTTTTTACCCTATTTTTTAGAAATTTCAAATTTTTTTGCAATTTTTACCGAATTTAAATCCCTTATAGCATTAATTTCCATGCCCATTGTTATTATTGGTTGTTACCTTATCCGATTATTTTTCGTAGGCTTAATTACGCGTGGTTTTTGGAGTCTTAGTGAAAAAAAATCACCAAGTAAAAATGGTATCATACCACGAAACATCCCAAGTAAAACATTGAATTATTATCACATAAGAAGCTTTATGATCAAATATGGAAAAAACTCTTTTACAAAAGGAGCTTTTCCTTGGCTCTCTAATTGGTTTTTTAACTTTGTAGGGTCAAGTAAGATTGGAAAGGGAACAACATTAGAAGAAAGTATAGTGAATGATAAATTCATAAATGTAGGTAAAAACTGTTATTTTGGAGTAAATTCTGCCTTAGCAAGCCATATGGTTGATGGAACCTTTGGAAACATTAATTATTTCAAGATAAACATAGGAAATAATGTTACAAGTGCAGGATTAAACCTAATTGCAGCAGGATCTGAGGTACGTGATAATTCATATTTACTTCCACTAGCTTCAACTGCAAAACATAGTATACTTAAAGGAGGTAATTACTATTGGGGATTACCATTAAGAAAAATATTTAGAAGAAAAATCTTGAAATTTCTTGACTTAACTCCTAAGAATTTAGAGATAAATGAAAATATTGAGGGATATAAAGATAAACATTTATTAAAAGAGTTAAAAACTAAGAAAATTTTAGCCCAATCTATTAAAAAGTTAGGAAATAACCAATTTCAAAATAATCTTCATGAGGAAAAAATCGATTTGAATAATTTAACAGAAAAAGATTTAGCAATTGATTTCACAACAAGTAGCGCAATTGCGAGAATAAACATAAAATTCTTAGCAGTTTATATTCCAATTTTCTGGTTATCTGGCATGATAATCACCATTATTTTTTATACCTTTACGTACTATGTCCAGAATATGGTTTTAATGGCTTTTTTACTTCCAGCAATGTTAATATTCATGTGGTTTATTTTTATATTAGGTTGTTTTTTCTTTAGTAAACTGTTTTTAATTCTAATTAATTTAATTCATAAACCAAAAGAAGGTATATTTAAAGCAGAGATTGGAGATACTGATTTTGAGTTTTGGTGCTTAAGAACTGAATTAAAAAAAATTGTCTTATGGCTTATAAGAAATTGGCCTCTTCCTTGGATGGATATATTGGCTTTCAAATGGTTTGGAGTAAAGATGACTTTATCAAGTTCTTTATATGATTCTTGGTGTGATGGAGAATTTATTACCTTTGGTAGACGGGTACTTTTAGGTCAAGGTGCTACTATCATGTCGAGTATGGTAGTTGGTCGATATTTATTCATAAAGAATGTAATATGCGGTGATTATTCACTTATCGGCGGACACACCACTATCGCACCAGGAACAGTAATTGGGGAAGATACTTTTGTCAGTGCTATTTCGAATACATTATATAATCAAATTCTTGAACCTGGATGGATCTATATGGGAATACCAGTCGTTAAACTTAAAGAAAATAAATATGCTAAAGAAAGAAGAGATATAATAATGAAAAGAGATGTAGATAAAGAGCAAAAGTTCGAAGTTGAACATGAAGTAAACATTGATAAATAATAAATAGATTGGTTAAAATCCTATCACATTTCATTTTATGGTCAAGTGTAATTCTATTTTTAAGAAATTTTTTAACCTTTTACAATTTTTTTTAAATTCTTGCTTATCCTGATAAAAGAGATTAAGTCTAGGACAATCTTTATCAAAAGTACAAATATTCTGGGTGACATCATAGATTAAAGGATAAAATTTACACCCTTGGGGTCGATATTCATAAATCATACACTTTTTAGAAAAAAAGTCTAAAAACACGCAGTGATTTGCAGAATTTTTTAACTGTAAAAATCCTTTTTTGTTTTTAAAGAGAAAATCCTTTCTTTTTATTTTCTTAGGAAAGTTTTTGATTATTAGATCAACATCTTGTTGAGATAATATCATTTCTGTCCTAATACAACATTCTCCACAATTCGCACATTTGTTGACCATAGTAAATTAGTATTTTTGTTTAAATCTCATAAATTTTAAAGGAAGAAAAATATCTATTAAAGTATAATAAGCATCATTTACTTTTTAATAGGGTAAAAATTACAGAAAAGTAACGATAAAATTTCATTAAACCATGAATGAGGATATAAAAGAAACTGAACTGTTAAATTTTAATGAAAATAACAATGAAATTTTAAAAGAAGAAATTAGTCTACAATTTCATTTATATATTTTAATTTTTGCTATAATTTATTATATTTCATGGGTAATACCTGGATTTGTATTTTGGTTATACTTTATGATACCTTTCCGTATTTACTTCTTAGAAAATCTAAATTTTGTATCAATTTTTACTAATTTTAATTCACTAATAACACTTTTAATCATGCCAATTATCCTTATTGGTTGTTATTTACTTCATCTATTTTTAATCGGTTTAACTACTCGAATTATTTGGAAAATTACTGAAAAAATTTCGCCATCAAAATCAGGAGTAATCCCTAGAAATATAAGAAGTAGAGCAGCAAATTATTATCACATCAGGAGTTTTATGATAAAGTATGGTAAAAACACTTTTACAAAAGGTATCTTTCCTTGGCTCTCTAATTGGTTTTTTAATTTGGTAGGATCAAACAAAATCGGTAAAGGTACAACTTTAGAAGAATCTGTTGGTAATGACAAATTTATTAATATTGGAGAAAACTGTTATATAGGAGTAAATTCTACTTTAGCCAGTCATTTAATCCAAGGAATTTTTGGAAATATTTCTTATTTCAAAATAAATGTAGGAAATAACGTGACTACAGCTGTAATGAACCAAATCGGTCCAGGAACAGAACTTCATGATAATTCCTTTTTATTACCGTTAGCTTCTACCAGCAAACATAGCATAGCGAAAGGAGGTAAAAACTACTATTTTGGAATTCCTTTTAGAAAAATCTTCAGAAAAAAAATTATAAAGTATCTGGATATTACTCCAAAAGATTTAGAAATAAATGAAAACATTGAAGGTTATAAAGACAAGGCACTTTTAAAAAAGATAAAGAAGAAAAATGATGTAAAGAAAAAAGTTGATTCTGCTCCTGAAAAAAGTTTGAGAGGTAATGAATCTAAAGTAGAAAAAGTAAATTATTCTGATTTATCAGAAGAAGATTTAACAATTGATTTTGCTACAAGCTCTGCAATAAGTAGGATTAACATAAAGTTTTTAGCAGTCTATTTACCAATTTTATGGCTAGCAGGGCTACTTGCTACTATAATTTGGTATTGGTATTCAGAAGATGTAATGAGTTCAATGAAATTTCAATGGGCATTTTTTCTTTTCTTTCCATTTATATTATTTGGTTTGATCTATATCTTTATTATTGGATGTCTTCTTTTTAGTAAATTATTTTTAATGTTAATTAATCTTATTCATAAACCGAAAGAAGGAGTTTTTAAAGCAGAAATAGGAAATACTGATTTTGAATTTTGGATGTTAAGAACTGAGTTAAAGAAAATTGGGTTATGGTTTATGAGAAATTCTCCCTTACCTTGGACTGATGTAGTGACCTTAAAATTAATGGGCGTTAACATGGATTTCTCAAGCCATTTACCAGACGCATGGTGTGATGCCGAATTCATCAAATTTGGACGCAAGAATCTAATTGGTCAGGGAGCTTTAATAATGTCGAGTATGGTAATTGGCCGATATTTAATAATAAAGCAGGTATTTTTAGATGATTATGTAATGGTTGGAGGTCACACAACTATTTCTCCAGGTACATTAATAGGTAAAGAATCTGTGATAGGTGCACTTAGTTCTACAACTCTTAATCAAGTTTTAGATCCTAAGTGGGTTTATTTTGGATTTCCAGCAATTAAGCTTAAAGAGAACAAATATGCTGAGGAGAGGAGAGATATTATATTCAAACGTGATGTAGATGAAGCGAAAAAATTTGAAACAATTCACGCAGTTAATATTGATGAAGATAAAAAAAGATTAATTAAAATAGAAAATGAGGAGGAAAAATAATGTCAGTTCCTAATACTATGCGTGTAGGACCTTTTTGTCCTACTGTTCTTGTAAAAAAGCGCTATTTAATATTCTATTTTTTTCTTATATGGATAAGTATAATTCCGTTACTTTTGGAATTTTGGGTTTATTGGAGGTTATTATGGAATTATGAGAGACCAATTCATTTTTATACCTTTCTTCCACTTCTTTTCTTTGGTATGTATGTATCCATCGTCTTCTTTTCTATATTTTTTGCAAAAATCTTATTAATTATAGTTAATGCATTCCATAAACCTCGAGAAGGTATATTTTTACGGCTTCCAGAAGATAAGGATTATAGGTATTGGAGTCTTCGTAGTACGATTAAAAGATGGCCAGTATGGCTTGCACATAAATTTCCTTTTCCTTTCTTAGATAATATTTGCTTTAAGGCTTTTGGTGTGAAAACGAAATTTTCAAACTCACTCTTTGAAGGATGGGTGGATACTGAATTTATAGAATTTGGTAAGGATGTTGTAATCGGTCAAGGTGCTATTGTCCAATCTGCAGTAATAATTGGAAATTTACTGATAATTAGAAAAACAGTTATAGAAGATAGTGTGAGAATAGGTTCTCATGCAATAGTTATGCCAGGAACTCATATAGGTAAGAATTCAATACTAGCGGCAAATTCAGTAACTACTGTAGGGCAAACTTTAGAAAGAATGTGGGTATATGTTGGTATTCCAGCAAAAAAATTTAAAAAAAATTATTTTTTTGAAGATGGATTGGAGGATAAGATAGGGCAGGTTGAAGATGTTGAAGCTTTAAGAAAAAAATATGAAGAAATCTATACAAAGCGTTATGATGAGTTGACTCTTAAAGAACGTAGAGAACTTAAAAAAGAAAAGAAAGAAAAAGAAAAGAAGAGATTTGATGCTGAAACAGAGGAATGGGAAGAATTTGATGATGGTTTTAATATATAACAGAAATATTATGATTTAATTAACTAAATCAATCAATTTTCTTTTAAGATAAAATAAATTCTTCTATTATTCTTTCCTTTATTTACTGTCTTAATAAGTTCTATTTTACCGATTTCTTTAAGGTGGTTAATGTGAGTACCCCCATCAACTTGTTCATCGATATCTCCAATTCTCACAATACGGAATTCTTTAATATTTTCAGGTAATCCTATTGCTAAGCGAGCTAATTCAGGTTTCCCTAACACTTCTTCTCTTGACATATAATCTATTGTAATTGGTAAATCTTGTTCAATAATATTGTTTGCTTCATCTATAAAAGCACTTAATTTTTCAGGAGAATAATCCTGCATTGAGAAATCCATTCTAGTTTTATCAAGGTCTATTTGATTCCCAGTAATTTTTGCATTGGCTCTTCTATAAAGAATATTTGAAATAAGATGGGAAGCTGTATGATATCGCATGTATGTATATCTTCTTTCCCAATCAAGTTCACAAGATACTTTATCTCCTTCTTTTAATCCAGGTTTATCAACTTCATGGCTAATATCCCCTGAGAATTTTCCAACATATACAACTTTGTATTTTTCATTACCCTTGAAAAGATACCCCTCATCCCATGGTTGACCTCCTCCTTTCGGATAAAAAGCAGTGTTATCAAGTGTGATATATTTTCCATCTTTAACACTCTTAACTTTAGCATCAAATTTTTTAAGATATGAATCATCCATATATAATGCTCTTACCATAAAGAGTAAAAAGGTAAATAAATTTAAAATTTTAACCTTTAATCCTTTTCATGAATTTCAGAAGGCTTAACGCCATCAAATAATTCTAATTTCAAAAATTTTAAATATTTTTTACATTGGGGGCAATAATAGTATCCTTGCTCCCTATTTTCAAAAGAAAAACCACATTCCATACATACTGCGTAAAACATGATATAAAAAGAAATATGTGTTATTATTTAATTTCCATCATAAAGTTCACTTGGTTTTGTACCACAAAAAACCTTAAATTTAATAACTTTATCTTGTTTTTGGCATTGTGGACAATAATATAAGCCAGATTGTTTATTTTCAATAGAATATCCGTATTTTTTACAAAGAATAACAATCATATTAATATTACATTGGAATAGATTTTAATATGTTATAATTATAAACTAGAAAGTATCGAGGTTCTATTAAAACCTTATATAAATTTTTACTTAAGATAATACATAAATTAGAAGTTAGGCATAATAATTTATATTGAATTATAGATAGTTATTATTATTCAAAAACCATTTATATTGTGAATTCTATGAAATCTGTGGAAGTAGCGGGAGTTGAATATGAAATTCAAAATGGGTTTCTCGATTTAGGTTTATTAGGTATAAAAAATATTACTGAAATAATAGGTTTATCAAAGCTTAAAGGTCTCAAAAACTTAGAACTCAGTTCAAATGACATAACCTATATCAACGGGTTAGAGGATCTTACAGAATTAGAAATCCTCAATCTAGGTAGTAATAACATAATTGAAATAAAGGGATTTGATTCTTTAGTTAATCTAAAAATTTTACATTTAATAACCAATCAAATAAAAGACATTAAAGGATTAGAAAACTTAATTAACTTAAAAGAATTGTATCTTAGGGGAAATCAAATAAAAGAAATAAGAGGATTGGAAAATCTTAATTCTCTTGAACGATTAGATTTATCTTGGAATGAAATTTCAGAAATTAAGGGACTTGAAAGCCTAGTAAATCTTAAAGTTCTATGGATCGCAAGTAATCAAGTACTTAATATAAATAATTTGGAACACTTGGAAAAATTAGAAGTATTAAATCTTGCTGGAAATCAAATTTCTAAATTAGAAGGGTTAGAAAATCTAAAAAATTTAAAGAGTCTTTATCTAAATAATAATTCAATTCAAGAAGTAGAAGGTTTAGATTCTTTAAATAATTTAGAAACATTATGGTTGAATACAAATCACCTATCGGATATTAAAGGATTAGAGAATTGTATAAAATTGAAAATTTTAAATTTAAAACAAAACAACATAAAACATATTAAAGGATTATATCCACTGACAGAATTAGAAAATCTATTTCTTTCTGAAAATAATATCGGTGAGATAAAAGGTCTTGAAACTTTAACAAAATTAGAAACACTTGATTTAAATCAAAACCGTATTATACAGATAAAGGGTTTAGAATCTTTACTAAACTTAAAAGATTTATGGCTTAAGGATAATTTAATTCCAGAAAAGATTTTAGACCAGTTGGGAGGATTAGATTCAGGGGGATGTGCGATTGATCCCCTTAAATTTGTCCAATATTGTCTTGTAAATCTATAATTTTAATAGTGAGACAACATTTTTTTAGTTTTTATTATATTCCGCTTCAGTAATAATTTTATTTCCAAACTCTTACGATTTTTAAAAAGTTATATATTTTATTTTAAAAAATACATTAATTAGATCAATTTAAAATTAGTTTTCTTTAAAAAGGTAAAAACTGATGAAACTAAATGCTTTTGATGTGGCTAGAAAGCAAATTGATATTGTAGCTGAAGAAATAGGATTAGATCCCAATATCACAAAATATATCAAGAGAGTAGAGCGATCATTAATAGTTACTATTCCAATTGTTATGGATGATGGGAGACTTGAGATTTTCGAAGGATATCGTGTTCATCATTCAACTGTTAGAGGGCCTGGAAAAGGAGGTATGAGATTTTCCCCAGAAGTCACATTAGATGAGGTTAAAGCTTTAGCTACATGGATGACATGGAAATGTAGTCTTTTGAATTTGCCCTTAGGTGGTGCTAAGGGAGGTGTTTGTGTAGATCCTAGAAAATTATCAAGAAACGAAATAGAACGCCTTACAAGACGATATACTTCTGAGATAATTAATATCATAGGACCTGATATTGATATTCCAGCTCCAGATGTGAATACTAATGCTCAAGTAATGGCCTGGATGATGGATACATATAGTATGAACAAAGGAAGGTCTATCCCAGGAGTTGTAACTGGAAAACCTATAGAAATAGGAGGATCAGTCGGAAGGGATTCAGCAACAGGAATGGGATTATTTTATGTGTTAAACGCTATGTGTGAAAAAATAAAAATCGATTTAAAAACCCAATCAATAATTATTCAAGGGTTTGGTAATGTGGGGGGATGGATTGCACATATATTATTTGAATATGGGTGCAAAATATTAGCAGTATCAGATATTTCAGGGGGATTATATTGTTCAGATGGATTAGAAATAGAAAAATTATTAGAATGGACTCAACATGGCAAATATTTAAAAGATTATAAAGATAAGAGATATAAACTAATTACAAATGAAGAATTACTTACAAGTGAATGTGATGTTTTAATCCCTGCTGCTCTTGAAAATCAAATTACGAGAGATAATGCAATAGATATAAAATGTAAAATTGTATTAGAAGGAGCTAATGGTCCAACCACACCAGAAGCAGATAAGATTCTCTTTGATAAGGGTACACATATCCTTCCTGATATCTTAGCTAACGCCGGTGGTGTTTGTGTATCTTATTTCGAATATGTCCAAGATATTCGCGCCTACTTTTGGGATTTAGATAGAATTAATAAAGAATTGAAAAAAATTATTATCAGGGCATTTGAAGAGGTATATACACTTTCAAAACAAAGAAATATTTCACTTCGTACAGCTGCATATGTTATTGCTGTAACAAGAATCGCAAAAGCAATTGAGTTAAGAGGATTCTTTCCTTAAAACAGAATTTTTATACAATAATTTAAAAAAAAGTTTTTAAAGAATTAATCTAAATCCATATTAATTTTAATTTGTAAACAATTAAAGTCAATGGAAAAGAGCATACGAGGTTTAATCTTAAAATGATATTTGCTTGGTGGGATTTAGGTTTAGGTATAACTGGACTTATCATATTTATTATACTTGTTATTGTTATTTCGCTAATTTTTGAAACTATATTTCTGAAAATTTCATTGAGTTTATTTAAAGCAAAGCATACGGATTTTGGAGAAGTATTTGTAACAGCATTAATTAATGCTTTGCTTGGTTGGATCCCATGTATCGGATGTATTTTAAGTTGGGTAGTTATTAATTCACGACATGATACTGGATTTGGAACAGCAATAGTTGTATGGCTTCTAGCGATTATAATAGGATTAGTCATTACGGTCCTTATATTAATAGCCATTCTAGGTCTATTTGGTATAGCTTTAACTTTACCTTGGCCTTAAATAAATTAATAAATAAATTTTTTATCTTTCTTTTAATTTTATTTTTTTTATCAACAATGATATTATGAATTCCTCTCATTTTTTTTCGACAGGTCAAATAAATTTGGAAGATTATTAGCCTTACAATATTCAAAAAGTAATTTGAATCCTGGGCAATTCTCCCAATCAAGTGAAAATTCACATTTTTTACAAGTCCTATATAAGCTAAATGCATGATAAGCATTCACTAAAGCTAATGCTATGCCAAATATAAGAAAAAATAATAAAAAATTAATAAAGAAATGATTCGGTAATGTAAAAATCCACCAAAATAAAAAGGCTCCTCCAAGATTGAACAAAATCTTTTGAACAATTTTTATAACTTTGATCCTTGTAAATTTTAGAGGGCTAAGAAGGAAAGTGGACATTAAAATTATACCTGTAGTAAACAGTAGGGTTGATCCCATAACACTGATCAGATTTAAAAAGAAAATTAAAAGAACTCCCATTATAGCAACTGGATATCCAATAAAACATCCAATACAAAAGCGATATTTTCCAATTTTAAAAGTATGTTCTTTAAATTCTTTACAATTTGGGTGATGGCTTAAAATAATTGGCTTAAGACTTCGTATATACAAAATAAGTTTTTGTATTAATCTAATGTTATTATTTTTATTAGAATTTAAATTTAGATCCGACAAATTTTAATCATCAATTATTTTTAAATTAAACTTTTTATGAGAGTTACTCGTCCTAAGGGTTGAATTAATATTATATTATAACATTTAAGTCATTAAAAGGTTTTAATATAAAAAAAAAAAAAGAATGAAAATAAGTTTTAATATATTTTTTAACTACTCTTCCCATCTATATTTATATTTCCTGTTGTAGTCTCCAAATCAAGGGTGTAAGTATAATTAGCACTACTATAATCAAGAGAACGAAATGCAGTAGTTCCTATAACTTCAAATCCTCCTGAGTTAGAAGGTTTAAAACTTCCTGTTGTCATAGTGCCTGAAAATGAAGCACCTACTGTGGATAGATTGTCTATATAATCTATATTTATATTGCCTGTAGTCACTTCCCAATTACCTTGAATATTTCCTCCCAGATCTACATTTTGAATAATACTACAATGGATACTTCCTGTTGTTGTAGTGAGATCCCAGGTTGAATCACCAGTTATTCTGGTATTATAAGAATTAAAATATAAATTACCAGTGGTTACCTCTCCATCTATTTTACCTCCAAGTAAACAACTAGATAGATTCAATCTTAGATTACCTGTAGTAGCCTCCGCAATTATACCTGATGTTAAATTAACTTTTTTAGCGTAAATACTTGGATTACCTGTTGTAGCTTCAACTTGAAAATTCCCAATCGATAGTTCTTCTAAAGATGTTATTGAATTTCCAGTAGTTGTTTCAATATATAGAGAATCAACATCTGAGTTTTTAGGAATTGTGGTTACAACATTCCCTGTAGTAGCATATATTTCAAGTGCATATTTAATATCAGATCTAAGCGTTACCTCAATTTCGATTTGTTTTACTGAAAACCACGTAGAAGGATCAATCCAAAGATCTCGTTTAGTTCTTAAATAAAAAACTGTTTTGTCGTCAGAAGTTAAATTGTGCCATTCAATTGTAAAAAAATCCGAAAATGACTTTTCTATCATGTAAGTTCCCTTAACTTTAACTTCATAATCAATTTTAGCTAAATAAGGGGTTGCAGAAGTGTTATAATTAATATCAATATTTCCTACATCTGTCCGTATAACAATAGGTTCTGGATCTGAAGCCGTTGTGGGCTGATAATAACGAGTGCCAGATGATTCTATTGTTCCTTGAGTAAGAAAACCAATTAAGAAAAAAGTTCCTAATGCTCCGACAATTATAACTGCTAGAACAATTCCAATAACTTTACCTTTTCCCATTTTTCTAAATCACTTTTTTTTATAGATTTATTTATATAAATATTTCTATTCATATATAAAACAAATTTAGTCTAATTTTTGTAAAATAGAAAAAATTAAAAGATTCCTTTTATAATTTATTGATTATTGATCGAGCAAAATTTTTAGCATTTTCAAGGTCTTCTTCATTAGGTCTTCCTTTAAGCCATTTTTTGTGTTCTTCAGCTTCTTTTCGCTTCTCAGGTGGTATCCTTTCTAACATTGCTTTTTGAATTTCTTCAGATATACCAATATTATCTCCACAACAATCAAACTCTGCTATTATACTTGAAGAATCCCCAATCTTTCTTTTCACTACTTTAAATCCATCCTGGTAACCCACTTTACTCGCATGAGTATTAAAAAATACAAATTTGGATGGTAATTCTTGAGCAGCAACTATTAAATCTGAAAGTGATTTGTGCACTCGACTAGCATAAATACCTGATCCTAGAAACACGAGATCATATAACTTTAATTTAGTTGGTTCAATTTCATTAACAGGAAGGAGATCTACTTGATGTCCTGTTATACCCTTTTTTATAGCTTTAGCAATTTTCTCTGTATTACCTGTTTGGGAGAAATATGATACTAAAATTTTCATTAATTACACCTTTTCAGGTTTTTTATACAAAATTAGTTTAAGTAATTGAAAATAAAATTTCTTTTTAATATTTTTAATACGTTATTTTTAAACTAAAAAATTTTTTAGCATTTTCAACTGTTATTTCACTTACCTGTCTTTGAGATATTTTATGAGAAAAAGCAATAGCTGCTATGCCATACCTTACATTAGAAGGGACATTTATAGGTCCTCTTTTATATGGATGTTGATAATATGCATCTGTTTCCGTAACAAGCGATTCCAATTTAGAGAATCTTGATGCCTTGCGCCATCGGTCAAATCCATAAGCAGAACTTGGCACAGAAAGCATAAAACCTTGATTAGATAATGTTTTACTATATTCCTCCGGTCCTGAAAAACAGTGCCATAAGACTCTTTTAGGACTTATATTATATTCTTTTAAAATTCTGAGAATTTCTTTATTAGCCCCATCTTTTTTATTGAATCTATGTTTTGGATTTTGTCTATCAAATTCATGTTCAGCAGCATTTCTTACATGCAAAATATAAGGCTTATCAAGGTTTTTTGTTAGATCTAGTATTTGCCTAAAAACATCCACTTGATGGTTTCTCTTAGCTAGTGTTTTTGCATGATGAAAATCTAATCCGATTTCTCCTATTCCTAAATATTCATCTGAGTTATTTAAGATAAAATTAATCCAGTTTTGCCATTCTGACTCATATTTGTTTTTAGGAGTATAAGTTACCGTCTGAGGGGCCCAGCCACATGTAAACCCGAAACCGAAATTATTTTCAAGATTTTTAATAAAACTTTGAGTAAGTTTTAACGTATGAATATCTATTGTGCTTGTAATCAGGTATTGACCACCCATTTTAAAAAAATTCTTATACTGTTCCCTATCTGAAGGTAAGTGATCATTTTTAGGTCGTGGAAAAGGTAAGTGACAATGAACGTCAATAAAATGGAGTCCTTCCTCAGGTTCAGGAACAATAATCTTTCTCGGCATATTAATCTATTACAATATTCCAGCTATCTTTAATATTTGAAAATAAACTTACGATCTATTTTTTTTAATCTTGTATGGCTTATAATAATTCTTTAAATAAAGCCTTTTATTTAAGAGTATTATGATTGATCAACTAAACTCTAAACTTGAAGATTTAGAATTAAAAAAGCAAGATATAAAGCCTAAGATTGATGAGATTAATGCTAGAAGGGAAAAAGAACTCCAAGATGTAAATAAAAAATATGACCACTTGATTTCTGAAATTAGTTTTGAGATTGAAAAATTAGAGAATGATCTTAATAATGAACTAATTCAATCTTTTGAGGAAGCAATAATGCAAGAATTTGATGCTAAGAGAAGTAATTCAATGTATGAAGTTACTTCTGTATTTAAAGAATATCGAAACTCAATAACTAAATTTAGTATGTTTCCTAAAGAATTACTTGAGAAGTTAGATAAAATAATAGAAGGTGATCTTATAGATAATCTTGCTTATAATCTTGAAAATATCAAAGCAAAATATATGAAATCCTAAACTTCTCAGTCTTATATTTAAAGATACTATTAAAAGATAGTACTAGTTTTATTTTAACTAAAAGATTATAAATAGTGGATATTCGAATATGATGATAATTGTGGTCTGAGTAAAAATCAATCAATTTTTTCCGTGATTTTGGAGCAGAGATCTGAATTCGAATATCCTAAATATTATCTCGATATTACACTGATAAATATGTTGTATTGAATCTCTTGGAATATAGGAAAATAGATGAGGTAATAACAAATTGGAACTTTTTGAAGAAGAAGTTGAGATATATAATTCTAAATTACGAGCTCTAAACTGGCTGTACAATGAACTAAAGCTCCAACCAGATAGTCTAAGAGAAATTATTAATGAAATGGGTCAGAAATTACCAATTAATCTTTAGAATACAATTAATTCTTCTTAAAGTACATCTTAATTACTACTCTTATTATTTCTTCGATCTTTTTAAGACAAATAGAGAATTCTAAATTCTGAGGTATATGAATAAAAACTACGGGATATTTATTCTTAGCGAAAATAAGTGCCCAGTAATAAATATAATTACACATATAAGTTCCTGCAAAATAGGATATTGAAACATTTGTCTTATCCTTAAGATTAAAATACAATTCATTTACATCTAAAATGGTTTTTTTGTAAAGTGGAAATCTCCACCTAATGAACCCAAATTTAACTTTTCTCTCGACATCTTTACCAAATACTACATTCCAACCATACTTTTCTATATTTATACGACTTTCCGAATGAATACCTAACAAAAACACTAACTCAAGTTGTGAACTTAACATTTCAATCGTGTGTCTATAATATTCTTTACTCTTCTTCCAACTAACAGGTAATATCCTTTTTATTATATTGTAATTGTTGATTTCTGACGCAATTTTTCTTGTAATTTCACAGCTAAGATTTTTTGTAATATTTCCAAATGGCCCAAAACCAGTTAATAATATCAATAGTTAAGCCCAAAATATCATTTATTCAAAAAATTAAGAATTTAATAAATAAAAAAAAAAATACTGTAGGAATTAAAGAGCTTATTCTTCTGCTGCTCTCGCAGCTTCAGCTGCTGCTCTTGCCTTTTCTTTTTCTATAGCATTTAATTGCTTTTGTAAGGATTTAATTTCTACTTGCACTTCTTTAATTTTTGTCTTCTTTTCTCCGGTAATTTCTTTTAATTTTAGGTTTAATGCTTTTTCTTTCTCCTTTTTAAGAGTAGAAAGTTCTTTACTTGCTTCTTTAGCAGCAGTTGTTTTTGCTTTCTTTTTCGCTGTCCAATCTGCTGCTTTTTCTATAGCTTCATCTCGTAGAGACTCTTCTTCTGCTAATTTGGCTTCAGCAGCATCAATTTTTGGATTAAATTCTCCTTCAATTTCCGTTTCTGCTGATGCTTCCTTCTTTGAAGCATCCTCTTCAATTCGAGTTATTTCATCTTCTTTGGCACTAATTTGGCCTCTAATATTTTCTTCAGACATAAAACATCAGTTTTAATTAATCTTTATAATTAATTTTTTTTTTTTTTGATATTTTTGTAAATTATTTAGTTATTATAAATTATTGGCTTGTTATAGTTGATTTAAGATAGGCATCTTTTTAAACTTTCTTTCCCCCACTTTTTGAGAGTTTTCTATGTTTTCTATTCTCAGCTACTCCAAACTAATTTTACTCTGATCCTCAAATTTGGCGAGATCCAAACTAATTCGTATTGATTTCAACATGAACCATTCCTATGAATAGGATTATACATTTTGTTTAATCGTAAATTCCCAAGCACACCAATAATTATCAGGGTGAGGATCTGGAGGACAGGCTATACATTTTGTTTTAATTCTTGGGTCAATCGTTTTGGCAAAAAGGCCATACTCTATTATACCCACTTGCTTACAAGGAAAGTCTAGGAGTCCCCTTCGTTTTCTAGCAGATTGTACTCGGCAGTTATTCATTCTAAAAACACATTTTTTCTCTGTAACTTCAATGGTCTCTTGAATATTTATATTAGCATATATTCTATATTTTAATGCTTTAATTAAAGCGGGAATTCCTCCATTTTCAGGAATATTAAATCGTTGCATAATTCTTTTAGCTTCTATTACAGTGAATCTCTTCCATTGTTTTACATCTAATTCAATAGCTTTATCAAGGCCATATTCTGATTCAACAACCTGAAACCAGGTTATAGGTTTAAAGGACTTCTTTAAAACTTTCCATCTATGGCTAGCCAGTTTTTAGAGATATCTTCAATATAATTCAATAATTCTTCCTTTGATAAATTTAACAAATCTTCTCTCATAATTCAATTCGAATGTTTTATTTTTTTATGAAAATTTTTCATACTTTTTGTATTTAATCTCTGGTCATATGAAGAAAATCTTTTACGTTTTCTTTGAAGACTTTCAGAGTAATTATCAAGCAACTCATTAATGAGATTTCCACCTATATACATAATATAAGCACACCCCTTGTATATCTTATTTTTAACTTTAAAGAGAGATTCAACTTTTTTTGGATTATATTGTATTTTGAATTTGTGTTTTAATTGTTTTAGGAACAATAAGCTAGCTGTGGTTATTCTAGTTGTATTAGCTGTTCCATCACCATCAAAAAATCCTAAAAGGAATGCTAAATATAGTGTTTTTAAATGAAATCTTGGCAATTTTATATGATAAGTTTTCCTTTTTCCTACGATCATTCCATGCCTGATTAAATGTTTGCAAAATCCATTTGAATTGATACTAATTCT
Source organism: Promethearchaeota archaeon (assembly GCA_048940925.1). Classification (GTDB taxonomy): domain Archaea; phylum Asgardarchaeota; class Lokiarchaeia; order Sigyniarchaeales; family SOKP01; genus Loki-b32. The sequence continues at coordinate 60,604 of JBHLOC010000019.1, forward strand.
CCAAAAATTACGTTCCTTCCTTTTTCTAATATATTTATTTTCAAAACCAATGATTTTTGATAATTTTAATAAAAGAATTTTATCTTTTAATGAAAAACCAATTTCAAAAGTTAATCGGTTATTAGATTTATAACTAATTGATCCATCAGCAAAAATAAGTCCTAAGAAATATGCTTTCTGCTTTGTATCAATATTTTCAAAATAATTAATCTTAATATTTGGATGATAAAAATAGATTTTATGATTTCTATCTCTAATTAAATGATTATCCTCATACAAATTAAACAATTTAAGAACTTCTTGCGTTAAACATCGGTTTAATCTCAAATGTTGTTTCATTTTTGCTAAATCTTTCTTTGAAAAATAGTAATTAGGATTCTCTCTGCATATAGACATTTTATATTTAAAATAAGATTTATTTCGACTTACTAAAATTCCCAATTTGTTGTAAGAATATCGATTTCCATGTAATTTATATCCCTTTTCTCGATAATAATTACCTATTATACACCTTAGAGTTTCAATAAAGGATAAAGTTTGATTTATTTTTCCCCTCTATTTTAGCTTAAAAATAGTAATTGAATCAATTTTAATAAATACTATGAGAGACTTGAATTACAAATATAGACTGAAATTTCTTGAAAAGAGGAGTAGATACTTCTATTTGCATATTTTCTTTACATAAAATTAAATATCCGAGTTAAATTTAAATTAAAAGGAAAAATTTTAACTAGAGTTTGTGAAAATTGGAGCTAAACGTGTTATAGATGCAGGGTTCGTAATAGGAATAGTCTCCTCTGTGATCGGAGGAGTAGCTGTAGTCTGTGCTGTTTCATATTACTATATGGAGAAACAGAAAACACTTGTGTGAAATTTAAAATAATTATAAATCCTTCTTTTTAAATTCTTACAAAAGCAAAATTAAAAAGATTTTATACTAATTATCATTTATATCTAATTCTAAAAGAAAAAGAAGTTATCATAGTGGAATAAAATGGGAAAAACTCTTACTGAAAAAATATTAGAAAAACACTTGATTGAAGGTACAATAGAAAAAGGGACAGATATAGCGATCAAGATTGACCAAACTCTCACACAAGACGCTACAGGGACAATGACTTACCTACAATTTGAAGCAATAGGAATACCGAGAGTACAGACAGAATTATCTGTAAGTTATGTTGATCATAATACTTTACAAACTGATTTTAAGAATCCTGATGATCATAGGTATCTACAAAGTATTGCTGCTAAATATGGACTTTATTTTTCACGTCCAGGCAATGGAATATGCCATCAACTACACTTAGAACGCTTTGCAAGACCTGGAAAAACATTACTTGGTTCAGATAGCCATACTCCAACGGGTGGTGGTGTAGGGATGATAGCAATAGGAGCAGGAGGTCTTGATGTTGCAGCTGCGATGGCGGGAGAAACATTTAGACTAAAAATGCCTAAAGTAGTAAATGTATATTTGACAGGAAAATTACCGGACTTCGTATCCGCAAAAGATATTATATTAGAAGTTTTGAGGAGAATAGGTGTTAAAGGTGCTGTAAACAAAGTCTTGGAATATACAGGTCCAGGAATAAAAACTCTTACTGTTCCAGAAAGGGGAACAATTACAAATATGGGAACTGAAACTGGAGCAACAACCTCAATCTTTCCCTCAGATAATATTACAAAAGAGTTTTTAGAAGCTCAAGAGAGAGGAGATCAATGGATTCTCTTAGAGCCAGATGATGATGCTATATATGATGAAAAAATTGAGATTAATTTAAATGAATTGGAACCCCTTATTGCACTTCCACATAGTCCAGGAAATGTAAAAACTATCGAAGAAGTTAAGGGATTACAGGTAGATCAAGTCTGTATTGGAAGTTGTACAAATTCTTCTTTAAGAGACTTGAAAATAGTAGCAAATATTTTGAAAGGAAAAACTATTAATGAACATACCGTTCTAACTGTCTCACCAGGCTCTCGTCAGGTAGTAACTCATATGGTTAAATCTGGGGAAATGGCATTTTTAGTCGAAGCAGGAGCCAGAATTCTTGAAAATGCTTGTGGTCCATGCATAGGTATGGGACTTGCTCCTAAAAGTGACGCAATATCATTACGAACTTTTAATAGGAACTTTCTCGGAAGAACAGGAACGAAAAGTGCCCAAGCATACCTCGTTAGTCCTGAAACTGCTGCAGTATCTGCTATTGAAGGGAAAATTACAGATCCAAGAAGCTTTGGAAAATTACCTCAAATTGAAATGCCTAAAAAATTCATAGTAAATGATAATATGATTATACCACCATTATCTCCAGAAAAAGCAAATTTGATTACAATTGTTAGAGGTCCAAATATTAAACCTTTACCTGAATTTAAACCTTTACCCGATAAATTGGAAGGAGAAGTACTTCTTAAGGTTGAAGATGACATAACCACAGATCATATAATGCCAGCAGGAGCAAAAATTCTTCCTTTAAGATCTAATATCCCTGAGATTAGCAAATATGTTTTTAATGTTATTGATGATCGTTTCCATGACAGATCTTTGGAAAAGGGGGGTGGTTTTATAGTTGGAGGAGAGAATTATGGTCAAGGTTCCAGTAGAGAACATGCAGCAATAGCACCTAAATATTTGGGAATTAAAGCAGTTATAGTTAAATCATTCGCACGTATTCATTTAGCAAATCTTATCAACTTTGGAATTGTACCTCTAACTTTTGCTAACAAAAACGATTATGATAAAATCACGCAGGGAGATCGATTTGAAATTAATCTTAATACCTTGGAATCTGGTAAAGTAATATTAAAGATTTTAAATAAAAATTTAGAAATCCCTTTGACTCATTCTCTAAGTTCACAGGAAATTGAAGAATTAAAAGAAGGTGGAAAACTTACTTTAATTAAACAAAAACACAAAAAATAGATTGGTATATTTTTTTTTTCTTTATTTATTACCTAATAATCTTAAATCCTTTAATTTAGTAATTATGTTGAACTTTGTATAATTAAGAATTTTTTAAAAATTACAAATAATAAACGTCATAAAGAAAGAAAAATGCCAATAATTTCGATTGAAGTTGATGGAAAGATTAAAGCTCCTAAGATTGAACCCTCAAGTTGGATTTCAGAATCAGCATGGATAATCGGTGATGTTACGATGGGTTCTGAAAATGTTGTATATCAGGGAGTAATAATACGAGGAGATTTTGCCAAAATTGAAATTGGAGATAAGAATGTCTTTCAAGATGTATGTATTATAAACACTGCTGAAGGATTTAAAACTAATATCGGTAACAATAATTTAATAGGATTTGGAGCTATAGTTCACGGAGCGACTCTAAAAAACAACACTGTAATAGGCATCCGATCCGTGTTGATGATCAATACGATAGTTGAAGATAATGCATTAGTTGGAGCCACCTCTTTTGTTGGGATGGGAAAAAAAGTAATTTCTGGTCAGAAATGGATTGGTCGGGAATTAAAAGGAGAAAATACTCAAGGACAGATGTGGGAACTCGGTAGGCAACAATGGCGCAAAATGGGGTTAAAAATGAGGGAACAAAAAGAAATACCTTAATTAATTTTATTCTTTCTTTTTTTGATAGGAATATCAAATAGATACATAATTTAGATAAAATCCCTTATTAATTCGTTTATCTTAGTTGGTTGTTCGTTAATAACCCAATGTGAACCATTAGGAATACGCTTAATTGTCAAATCTGGGATATATTCATCAAGACCTTCGAGGTTATGAACAGTCAAAGCTGTATCTTTTTCAGCCCAAATCACGAGAGTTGGTACATTTATTATCGTGTCATTTACAAAAGTTTCTTCACTCATTAATTGATTTATTTTTTCTCCCTGTGCTGGAGGTATCATACTTGCGGCTCGATAATAATTTAAACCACCTGTTAATGATCCAGGTTGAGACCATGCATCAATGTACATTGTAGTATCATCATCTGTAAATACCATATCTTCCGTTTTAATTATATTGATTAAATTGGAATAATTATTTATCGACAGCATCTCTTCTGCTCGATTAGATCTGAAAAATAGAACATATTGACTTGATTTTTGTTGATCTTTATTTTTAGCTAATAACTTGGCAAATACGTTTGGATGGGGGGCATTTATAATTATTAACTTCTCTACTAAATTTGGATGTCTATTAGCAAATGGGTAAGCAACTACTCCACCCCAGTCATGCCCAACTAAAATAAAACTTTCACGACCAAAATGATCTTCAACTAACGTCCTAAGATCTTCAACCATATAATGAGTTTGATATTGTTCGATTTCTTTTGGTTTAGATGAAAGATTATATCCTCTCATATCTGGGGCAACAGCTAAATAATCTTTTGAAAAATCTAAGAGTTGATTCCTCCACATGTACCAAAATTGGGGAAAACCATGTAAAAAAATAATTAATTTTCCTTCTTCTGGACCTGCTTTAATATAATGTAGTTTTATATTATTAACATCTGCAAATTCACTTTTAAATTGAGGATATTTGCTTTTAAGAATTCTTTTAGACATATTATCAGTTCACCTTTTATTTAATTTAAAATGAAGTAATTTTGGTGGAAATAAAAACTTTTTTTCTTAATAATGGATTTTGTTGTTCTTGTTTAAGTAACTTTTGACTTGTTTAAAATAAAGAAATAATATTTTTTTATCAGCCAATTTTTTATATAGAACGCTTAATTTTCTTAAAATTAAGTATGAATTATTCAATATGAATTAAATTATTATGTCTGTCATAGGTATTGATAAAGATAAATGTTCAAATTGTAAACAATGCATATCAGAATGTATTCGTGGCTATCTTTATGTATCTGAAAATGGAGAAGTTAATTTCAACGAAACTTTAGAGCCTTGTATTATTTGTGGACATTGTATTGCAATTTGTCCCGAAGATGCTATTATAACTAAAGATCTAGATGATGTTGAGACTTTTCAAGGAATAGATTCACCAGGAGAAATTATAAATTACTACAATTTTTATAAACTCATTCGCGCAAAACGCTCAATTAGACGTTATAAATCCAAAAAGGTTGCACAAGAATTAATAGAAAAAGTTTTTAAGGCTATGAGATATGCTCCAAGCGCTGCTAATGCCCGATTATGGCGTTATCTAATTATATCTGATCCTGAAAAAATCGAAGAATTGAGCAACGGAATTATGAAAGCAATGTATAGATATTTGGGATATGAATCAGAAGAAGAAGCACTCAAATCTCTCAAATCTCGAGGAAGAAATGTTTTTTTCAATGCACCTCATTTAATTATATTATACTATGAAACTGTTGAAAAAATTAGCACAATGATAGGATTCAGGGGTAATGATGCAGGAATTGCATTAACTTATGGTATGCTCGCGGCTGAAACTCTTGGGCTTGGAACGTGTTGGATAGGTGGCCTTCAAGGAGCAATTCCTATGAATCGAGAAATTATGAATATTTTAGGAATAAAAGGTTATGTACTTGGAGCCTTTACACTCGGGTATCCTGCCGTTAAATATCTCAGAACAACACCCCGCCCACCTCTAAAAATCAAGGGACTAGAAAATTAAGTACACTTATTCAGATATATTCTATATAAGGAAATTTTCATTCATGAATATTTTTTTTTTACTTTATTTATTAATAAGTTGGCAAGTCAAAATCCTATAAGCCCATTTCTTTTAATTTTTCCATAATTTCTTGTTTTTTCCTTCCTTTTAAATCAAACCATTTATAAAAGATTAAAGCTCCTACTAGGCAAAATAGACATGGAAATAATCCTTGGATTAAACGAAGTCCGAGTATTGCTTCAGTGCTATGTATCGGCGCATTCGGATTATAAAGTGTGAGTGAATGTATTATTGCGACAATGAAACTCTGAATTGTTAAAGTAATGCGAAGGAAAAAATTTCTAACACCTATTAATGTTGCTTCATGATGTTTTTTAGTCTTAACTGCGATCTCATCATAACAATCGGCTAAAACAGGAGACAACATAATCATATACATAGCAGCTGCCATACCAGATAAGAAAATAACTAAATAATATTCAAACACATTTGAGACAAATAAGTTTAGTAGTAAACTGAGACCAAGAAATAATAAACCTATTACATAAGTTTGAGAGTGACCAACTTTCTTAGCAACACGTATCCAAATAGGCATTGATAAAATGGTTGAAACAAGCATAAGAAAAGATCCAAAAGTTCTAATTTCTTGTGGTTCTTTTAATACATCATCTACAAAATTTACAGCATTCATACTCGTCAAACCTAATGCTACCATGAATAAAGTATAAGTAAATACAGCTAACATGAAGTTTTTTTGCTTGACTGCCATTTTCATTGTCCAAAAGAACGATTTTTTCTCAGTTGTTTCATATCCTAAAATAAAGCGGTTTTTTATCTCTTCTGATTCTTTCGAACCAGGTATAAAGAAAATTAAGGAAATTCCTAAAATTATTAAACTAAAAATAGCAGCTATAGTAAATGTAACACGATTGCCAGGTACAATAATTTGTGACCAAAGCGTGATTGCTATAAAATTCGCTATAAAAATAAAGATTTGAGTTACCATTCCAGCTTTTCTTCGGACTTTATCTCCCCTAAAATGAGCAGGGAAAGCACCGAAAGAATGCGTTTGAAAAAGTGCATTAGAAATATCATACAAAAAAACCATTATCAAATAATACATTAATATCGGAAAGACACTTTCGATCCCTGTTATAGTCGGTGGTGTAAAAATTAAAAAGAAAAAAATTATGGTGGGAATACCCCCAATAATGATCCAAGGAGTATGAAATCCTAATTTTTTGGTCCATTTCAGGGGTTTATCTGTAATATAGCCGATAATAGGATTGCTTAACATACTAAATATAGTAAAAATTACATTTGTAATTGCCATATATATCGGCCACAGACTAATAACATCAATTAAACCAAGTTCACTTTCATAAAAATGCCAAACATAATTATTAAAAGCAGTAATTAAAAAACCGTTTAAAAAATAACCCATAGAAAACAAAATCATCTTTGAATTGCTTGGTTCTTCAATTGAATTTTGTATTGACAAATTTTTTGAAAAATTCAAAAGTGTTCATTAATTGTGTTTTCTTTTGATATTAATTAATTCGTTTAAATCATTATTAAATTGATCTAATCAAAAATGAGAATAAAGTATTGTATTAGACTAATTCTAAATATCTTTTTCTATTTTATTGAAAAATTGTTTGGTTAAACGTGATTTCATCAAAATTTAGATTTTATTTTTCCAGACAAAGTTCCACAAGATTAAATATTTTGACTATCAAATATGGAATAGAGTTAGATGGAACTGGAATAGATACTTGGGGCGTAGATTTCGTCATTCTAAATAAAAATGATGAATTTGTTGGTTATTGTTATCGTTATTGTGATTTAAGAACAAAAAGAACTCTTAATAAATTGCTAATAAAGTTTAAAAAAGATAGATCTTCTTATATCCATTGCCATTTCAGAATAAGTTGACCCATCTAAAGCATCTAAAATCTTATTATACATAAAATGGAGAATTTAAGTGATAGAAAGAAATTTTTTATTATCGAAACTTTAGGAATGATTTTCCTTAACAACAATTTAACATCTTCTTTAAAATTGAGATTTAACGTGCTGAGTTGTTCAATTCTCTTCTAAAACTATCAAAAATTAACAGAGTACCTATTATAAATGAAATAGGTGTTGTAATGTTAATTAATAATACTATTAAATTTGTTATTTCACTAAGTTTTCCATAGTTATATACTATTTCTGGCTGTAAAATGAATCCCAATCCGATAAATAACGCGCCAGAAATTATCTTTAAGGTCTTCATTCTGGGTGTTTCTGTATTCTTAAAAAATATTAATAAAAATAAAAAAGGAAAGAAAGTAGTTATGAGGAAAATATATACTAATGTTATATTTGATAGAGCAGTAAAACCTAATATGATCACCAAAATTAAAGGGATCATACCGGCAAGGTAGTGCTTTTCGTATGTAATTTTATCCATAATTTTTTCTAAATGAATTATTTTGTTCCAAAATGGAAAAAATAAAATTAAAATACCTATTCTTAGAATTAAATTTGAAATTTCAGTATTGATTAATATAAATAGAGCACAAATATTTATTACATTTTCAATTGCAATAAAAATATAAAATATTTCCCAAGAAAATAAATCATTATAAAGGTGAAAGTCTTTTTCTTTAGAAACTTTCTTAGAAAAATATAGTGTATGAATAATAATTGATGCAAATGTTAATGATAATATTATATTAACCAAATATTCAATTGCAACTATAGATACTAGATCCACACTTGAACCACCAACTCTTATAAATATGATTCTAAGCTTAAGTTAAATTTTGTAAGAAAAATATGACTGCTGGTACCAAATTTCCTTTAAGTGATATTCTCTCATTTTTAGCAGGATTAAGTAAATTAGCTGCCATATTATTTATAACTTGTTCTGCCAAATCAAGATGAAATAGTTCTCGATATTTAGAATCATCTGGATCGGGAATAATGATTTTCTGCCATTTCAAACCTAAGGCATTTGCTTGTAATTGTAACCCCGCCAATGCCATCCCTGCTTCAATTTCAGCCCAATATTTAAGATTCATAAATTTATGCATAACTCCAGCACACGGTTTTTTTCTATCAATACATATTAGGATTGCATAATTTGTTAAATTTAAGCCGAACTCTTCTTCGATCTTCACTTTTAATAAATCAGAAGTGAATTGTTGAAGAAAATGATCATAGTTTAGTTTATTATCTACACTAATCCATCTATTTAGTGCGGAATATCCAATAGGATTATACACATATGATCCTTTTGGTATATTAGCAAGATCTTCCACAATAACAATTGGATAAACGGCATAACCAGCGCACCCAGAAGCATGAACTCTCCCATAACCGTTTTTCTCTAAAATATCTCTGTTTCCATGGGTTGAATGATCAGTTTCTCCTTCACAAGCCCATAATAATTGAGAAATTTCATGCAAAGTCGCATAATCTGCAATCTTTTTTTCAATTTGATTAAATATGGCATTGTCTAGGGGTATCCCTTTATATTTTTTCATATATATCTTACGATCCTCGTAGCACGATGGAGTGTTAAGTAATATAGTACCCTCCTTCACCTCTATCTTAAGTGGTTCTAAGTTATCCTCTAATAAACCTTCTCGATCTCTTTCTCGAACAGATACTGAATAAAGGAAAGTATAATTTTTATTAAGTTCAATATTAACGAGTTTATTATACTTTTTTGGAGGTCTTGCCCGTTGTGATATTCCAAGTCCTATGCTTTCCACTTTCAATGAGAGATATTGCCAAGTAAGCCCAACTTGGATTAATTCGCTTAAGGGAATTGATTCTTTCCAACTTAATTTTGGATAGAGCTCCATTGAATATTGAGTTTTTTCTTTATCTGTAATTAGTGTTAAATTTTTGTCTTTATACAAGTAAATCCCGCCCGAATATTCCTCTCCATCAGGAAGCACTATAAATAATGAATTTGAGGATAAAGCTTGGTTAGTTGATCTACAAATATCTAAAATTTCTCTTCTCGATAAGATTCGTCCTTTTCCTGAGCAATCTTTACGACTTGCTAAACATTGTTGTAAACTCATTTCCAAATCGTAATCCTTAATAATTAATTTGAAAATTATTAATTGTTATTTGAATATTTGCTCTCCAATAAACTTCTAGAGGTATTTTAAATTCTCCTAGTTGAGCTTTTTCTATTTGATATTTATTATTCATTTTTACTCCAATCCTTACGTAATTCTTGATTAATTGCAGTCCCAGGCATGACATTCTTGGGACAAACTTGATTACAAATAAAATATCGCTTACATGAGGGTACTCCATCTTGTTCCATCACACGAGAAATAATAGATTGTTGTTTTGTCTTAGGAATCCTCGAATCGTAAATGAATCTACTTGCTTTAGCTAATTGAGCAGGCCCTAAATAATTTGGATTTTTATTATTTATAGGACAAGCCCAACAGAGGCCACATAAAATGCAATATACATATCGCTCAATTCTTTCCATCTCCTTAGGAGTTTGTTTGGATTCTGGTTGCTTATAATTCCATTCCCTTGAAAAATATGGTCCAATTTCTTGAAAATGCGCCCAGAATCTATTTAAATCAACTATTAAATCTTTTATAACTCTCATATTGGGGGCAGGTTCTATAAGTATTTCGTTTTTTTCATCCCATTTAGGAAGATCTCCATAGATAAATTCAATATTCTTACTCCTTATGAACTGTTCGATTGGTTTTGTGATTTCATTTATCGATGAAATTTGAGTTTTACAAGCTAATAGTGGTACTTTATTAATTGTCATTCCACAAGAACCACAAACTGCACCTCTACATGCATATCTAAAAGCTAATGTTGAGTCAAAATGATCTTGAATATAAAATAAAGCGTCTAAAACATCCATGCCCTTTTCAACAGGAACTTCATATCGTTCATAAGTTACTTTTCCATTCCCTGGATTTCTATATATTAAGAATTTTTGTTTCCATTCCATTTAATATTCACGCTCCTTTACCTCAAATATACCTAAAATTACTGGTTTTGTTTTTAATTCTAAACTACCATTTTTATTTCTTGAAACAATAGAATGAACAAGGAAATTTTCATCATCACGGAATTTAAAATCTCGTCGATAGTGAGCACCTCTACTTTCTTTCCTCCATAATGCAGAATATGTAGTTACTTCAGCGATATCAAGCATGGTTCTTAGTTCAAGCGTTCGTGTTAATCCATAATTAAATTTTCTATCTGAAGTATTAACTTGTACTTGTTTAAATTCTTTTTGTAATCTTCTTAAAGTCTCTAAAGCTATTTTCATATCTTTTTCAACTCTAAAGATCCCTACATTACGATCCATTAAAGCACCCATTTCATTTCGAATTTCAGCAGGTTTCTTTCCTTGATTATTCTGCCAAATATAAAATAAATCCTCAACTTTTTTAAGAGCTTGATCTTCAGCTTTTTTGAGTAAATCCTTCGAGATTTTCTTGTGTAAACCTCTCTCTATTAACTTTTTACCAATTAATCTCCCAAATACTGATGTTTCTAGTAATGAGTTACCTCCTAACCTATTAGCACCATGAACAGAAAGACATGAACATTCTCCAAGAACCCATAATCCATTTATATCTGTTTCACCTACCTCTCCTTTATATTTTGTCGCAATCCCTCCCATACTATAATGTTGACCAGGTTGAATTGGTATAGGCTCATCAATAGGGTCCACACCAGCAAAGTGAATACTTATTTCTCGAATTCCAGGTAATTTTTTATTTATTAAATCTGCTCCCAAATTAGTCAAATCTAAATTAACATATTCATCTTGGAAAGCATTTCCTTCTAAAGTTTCAGTTTCTATTGCCCTTGCTACAATATCTCGAGGACCTAATTCCATTGCTTCAGGAGCATACTTGTTCATAAACCTTTCATGTTTATTATTAAATAATAATCCTCCTTCACCACGAGCTCCTTCTGTTATTAAAATGTTTGAGCCATACAAAGTAGTGGGATGAAATTGAACAAATTCACAATCCTGCATCGGAACTCCAATACGGAAAGCTGCACCAACTCCATCTCCAGTATTAATTACTGAATTTGTGGAACGTTTATAGATTCTACCAAATCCTCCTGTAGCTAATATAACATAAGGAGCGCGAAAGATTACTAATTCTCCTGTTGCGATATTTAATGATATAAGTCCCGTAATACTATTATCTACTTTAATCAAGTCGATTAAAAAGTATTCATTGAAAAATGTTACATTAAATCGAACACATTGTTGATATAATGTATGTAAAAGCGCATGCCCTGTTCGATCCCCCGCGAAACATGTTCGGGGAAAACCAGCACCCCCAAATGGACGTTGATTTAAAAGTCCATTTTCTAGTCTTGAAAAAGGAGTTCCCATACTTTCAAATTCTAATACTGTCTTTGGGGCTTCTTCACACATAAGTAATGCAATATTCTGATCAGCAAGAAAATCAGCACCTTTAACTGTATCATAAGCATGATTTCTCGGTGTATCATTTTTCCCCTCTTCTAAATTTCCTAATGCTGCATTAATTCCTCCTTGAGCATTTACAGAATGGCTTCTTACAGGGTATACTTTACTCAATATTGCTGTATTATATTTGTTTGATAATTCTAAACCTACTCTTAAGCCGCTTAAACCAGCCCCAACTATTAATACATCAAATTCTTCAATTCTCATATGAATTATATTCCTCTTTTAATTTGATTTAAAAATTTTCATTATATTTTAGTAATTATTTGAACGATTCTATTAGAGTTTTAAATTTATTCTTATCTAGTTCTCGTAAATATAAAGGTCGTTTATCTTTATCATAGATCTGTATACTATCTTCATAAGTAGGCTTATTAGGGTTAAGATATAAGATACCTAAGGGTAGTTTCTTAGTTTGTAAAGCTAGATTTAAAGCATTAATTTTATCAAAAGGATCATAATCATCATCTAAGTAAAAGCTATTATCTTTGTACCATTGATAAGTATTTACATGATTGAAAGTCACACAAGGACATAAAAGATCTATTAAAGCATAACCCTTATGATTTATTGCTTTCTTTAAGATATTCTTTGTTTGTTCAATGTCTCCTGTAAATGCTCGAGCTACAAAGGATGCATTTAAAGATATTGCAATAGCTGGTGCATTAAATGGTTCTGTGATAACTCCATTTACTTGAACAGGTGTTTTAAAACCACGTTGACTTGTGGGTGAAGCTTGTCCTTTTGTTAAACCATATACTTGATTATTATGCACAATGTTAACAATGTCAGGATTATAACGAATGGTATGAATAAAATGATTTCCACCTTCACTGTAGGTACATCCATCACCACTGATTGCAATCACAGTTAACTCTGGATTAGCGGCTTTAATAGCTAAAGCATTTGATAAATATCTTCCATGTAGTCCATTAAAGCTTTGAGCTTTTATAAAATGGGGAAATTTACCTGCTTGACCTATCCCTGAGACTAGTACTAAATTTTGGGGTCTTATATGTAGTTCTGATAATGTTTCTTTCATTATTCTTAAAGCATTATAATTACCACATCCAGGACACCAATGAATTTCAATATCTAAATTATAATTAAAATTATAATTCACAGTCATTTTATTTAAGCACCTCCTTAATCTTTTGAGATGACTCTACCGGCATAATTCTTCTCTTTTGATTAATAGATATTTTAATTTACCTCGATCACTTTTTTGATTCGTTTTATCAATTCTTCTATTGAGAAAGTATAACCAGAATATTTTAAAATAAGATGATCAATCTTTTGATTTGTTTCTAGTTCTATCAATTTTGCAAATTGACCTGTAGGGTTACTCTCAACTACGATTGTTTTAACTGCCTTTGAAATGTAGTTACTAATGCTTTTATGTATCGGAAAAACTTGTTTAAAATGAAGAAACCCAATATCTGTTTGATTTATAGTCTCTAGTGCTTCTTTAATGAGATAATAACTACTACCCCAACTAATAACTAAAATTTTGTAATTAATCGGGCCTATATATTTAGGAGGTAATGCATTTTTCTTAATTAATTCGAATTTCTTTAATCGCTTTTCAACAGTCTTTATTCTTAAATCAGAATCCTCAGTAATATCTCCATCTTCAGTATGGGTATGAGAATCAGCATCAACTAAACCTTCACCATATCCAGGAATGCCACGAGGTGATATACCATTTTCAGTGAACCTATATCGCTCATAATTTACATGAGTTTTTATGATATAATTTTTTCTCTCCAAATTTTCATATGCAATTGTATCTATATTATAAAATGAATCTACAAAGTATTGATCCGTTAAAATGAAGACAGGAACTTGAAATTCTTGAGTTAAATTAAATGCATCTTGAGTCAAAGTAAATGCCTCCTTAATAGTACCAGGTGAAAAGATTATCCTTGGAAAATATCCTGCTCCTGCATTCAATATTAAATTCAAGTCCTCTTGTGCGGTTCTTGTAGGCATTCCAGTTGCAGGGCCAGGACGTTGACCAACAAGAATTACAATTGGTAATTCAGTCATACCTGCTAAACTTACACCTTCGCACATTAAAGAAAATCCTCCCCCTGAGGTCGATACAAATGCACGAGCTCCCGCATATGATGCTCCTAACGCCTTATTTATTACACTAATCTCATCCTCAGATTGATCGACAATAATTGAAAATTCAGGACCATGTTGGGCTAAAAATGTACCTATACCCGTGCTTGGAGCCATAGGATAAAATGTAGCATAGTTTGCTCCTCCTGCAATAGCACCTAAACCCAGTGCTTGTGTACCATCAATAATATAATCATTTACTACTTTATCGTTTGTTTTTATAGACTTTACTCTTTTGAGCTTTCCTTTAGTAATTAATTGTATAGCCGTTTCAAATCCTTTATCAGCTGCTTGAATATTATTTTGTATAACCTCTGATCCCTTACTCTTAAAATTTTCATTAAGTAAGTTATGTAGAATATTTTTATCTGCATTCAAAATATTACAGATTAATCCTAAAACGATAATATTTGCATAAACTTTACCTCCTACATCATTAGACATTTCTAAAAATGGAACTTCGATTTTCATTCCCGGAACTTCTAAATACCCTTCTATGAATTCTTTTTCTCCGATAATCACGCTTTCTGAAGACAACCATTTTTTAAGATGTGGAATGGCTTTTTCGTTTAAGGGAAATAAGAAATCTATCTTCTCACTAAATGACCGTACTTTCCTTGAAGAAATTCTAATTGATGTCGAGTTTACGCCACCTCTCACTCTAGACATATACTCTCGAGTAGCAAAAACATAAAAACCAGACTTTTTTAGTGTTTTTGTTAGTAATTCTTCTACAGTTTGAATACCTTGCCCAGCTGCACCGCAAAAAACTAAGGTTATATCTTCTTTTTTGTAAAAATTTTCCATAATCTCAATTTTTTTGATTTGTCTGAATTAATATCATTTAATTCAATATGATTTATTTTAAAACTGACAATTAGAATTAAAAAATCTCCTATAATAATTCATAAACTAATTAATAAATTCAGATTTACAGAAATATCCTTTAATTTGTTAGATTTGATCCTTTAAAACCATTATTAAATAATGAAATTATAGATTTTAGAATCTTAGAATTAAATAAATTTTCACCCATTAGAAGAGAGCTCTGGAATTCATCCTAAAGATAAAATAAAAAAGAATAAATCAATTTCATCTTCTTTCTTTAAAGAAGGTTGTGTTCTATACGAAAGTAGTAATTATGAAATAGTGAAGAGATAAAATATGATTTAATCAATCTAAAATCTTTCTTATATCTGAAGAGATCGTAAACATAATAAGTTCTTTTTAACAACCATGCTATAATTCCTCGAATAACATAATGATTCAATAAATGAGCTACTCCATAATTTTTTCCTAAAGATATAAACATGAACTTAATAGGCTTTAATTGTAATGGTTTTAATTTTTTTCCTTTTATTTTCCTGACTAGTAATTTAGAGAGATAGTCTGCTTGAATCTTAGCCACCTGGGCTAACATTGGTGCATTCCCATTTAGATAAGGAAAATTAGCAGCATCACCTATTGAATATACATCATCAATTCCTTCGACTTGACAAAATTGGTTTACCCTGTAAGCTCTTTTAAATTGAAGATCTGAGTTGATTAGTACTGGTCTAGATCCAATACAAATAACAATAAACTCAGAAGGATACTCTGCATTCTCCGTATAAATGATATTCTTTTCTATTTTTAACACTTTTTCATTGTATAGAATATTAATATTTAATTTTTTCAGCTGTTTATCAATTATAGAGTGAAATTTAGGGATGCTTGGAAAAAACTGTTTTTCTGCTACAAACAAGTCAATAAAAATTTCTTTTTTTAATGTTTTAGCTAAAGAAGCTATTTCTGAAGCAAGTTCAATCCCAACAGCTCCTCCACCAATAACGGAAATCAAAGGTTGATATCTTCCTAAAGCTATTTTCAGATGACTATTAATCCGAATTGCATCAAATATAGTTTTCATAGTTGGATAGTTCTCTGATCCTTCAATCACTTTTAAAGGAGACGCACCGGGAGAAATAATTAAATAATCATATTTATAAAATTGAGAGTTTTCTAGTTCAATTTCTTTTTTGTTAAAATAAATCTTTATTACACTTGATCTTATAAACCAAGCTCTTTTTAGCTCTTTTTTAATATCAAAAAAAGGAACTTCCTTTGGGATTTGTCCTACGCTCGCTTCATGTAATAAAGGATTATAAAGGAAATGGTGAGAAGGGTTAATCAATAAGATATCAAAATTCTTGAATTTTTCAATCTTTTTAGCTAGTCTAAACCCAGCGAATCCCGCTCCAATAATAATTACATTTAACCGTTTCATAAAAAACTCCGTTAATGCCTAAATTATATTTAGTTTAATCATAACAAAGTTACTTATTTAGTTGATATATTTAGTAGATTTCGAGATCAAAATTAAAAGATAATTGACATATTTTTAATTTTTTATTATGTTTTTAAATCTATGATGATCCTTTATAATAAAATGTTTTATCTTATGATTTATTAATTAATTTTTACTTCAAATTTAGCCAAATTTTAAAAAAGATAATTTATGAACATGTTATTAGCATTTAAACAAAAAGATATCATCTTAAAAAATTTCTTTTAATTGTAGGTAATAGAGTCGTTTCGATTAGATATTATGGTCATTCTTTCATTAATTACTAGTAGTACTTATTATTTCTTCGTGGATTTAATCAACATTGTAATCAATACAAAATCCTTTCAATTTGATTTATATAGTTTGAGGAAAGACATTTTTTTTGAGATTATAATATCTGAGAGTATAAATTCACTACTCATATCTAGTGAATTAATAAAAAAGTAGGGATTAGCATTATATTGATGTTACATATTCATACATCTAGGATTTTTCATAAAGAATTCTATTTCAATTTTAGATTAAAATTATTATATTAGACATATTTAAAAAAAATTAGTTTAAAGGTTCTATATCTTAAGCTTCACATAACCTTTTTTCTACTTTTGGATACAGATTAATAAAGCTACCTGCGATAATTGCCCTTATTTGTCGTTCACTTAATGTATGTTTAGTATTATACGTTTCATCTTTAGTTTCATTAATTATCTTTATTTGGACACCTTTTTGAATGACTTTGATAATATTTTCTATTTTAAGAGAATCACCTTGATCAATTTTATTCCAGTCATCTTTATTAGCAAAAGTAAGCGGTAAAATGCCGAAATTTACTAAATTTTGCCAATGAATTCTCGCAAAACTTCGTGCAATTACCAACCGTAAACCCATATATCGTGGAGCTAATGCTGCATGTTCTCGACTGGAACCTTGACCATAATTTTCTCCCCCAACTATAGCAAAACCTTTTTCTTGATATTTCATTGCTCGTTTATAAAAATCAGGATCAATAATGTTAAACACAAACTTACTAATCTCTGGTATATTACTCCTGAAAGGTAATACTTTTGCTCCTGCTGGCATTATTTCATCTGTAGAAATATTGTCTCCAACTTTCATAACTACATTAAGGCTTAGTATTTCGGGTAATGGTAAAAACTTTGGTAATGATTTAATATTTGGTCCTTTTCGTAAATCTATTTTTAAGCATTGTTTTGGAGGTGGAACCAACATTGAAGTATTAATTATTAAATTTTTTGGCTCATTAAAAGTTGGATATTTCATATCTAATGTGCGTGGATCAGTTATAACACCAGTAATCGCTGAAGCAGTTGCAGTTTCTGGACTACATAAATATACCAGATCTCCCTTAGTGCCAGATCTACCTGGAAAATTACGAGGTACAGTTCTTAAACTTTTACCGTTAGTTGGGGGCGCTTGTCCCATTCCAATACATCCATTACATCCAGGTTCATGAATACGTGCTCCTCCTCGCACTAAATATGTAAAAAGTCCCATTTCAATGAGATTCTCTAAAGTTTGCCTTGTTGACGGATTTACATCAAATGAAACTTTATCTTGAACTTTTTTTTCCTTAAGCATTAAAGCACAAATCCCAAAATCTCGTAATCCAGGATTAGCAGAGGATCCAACATATGATTGGAGTAATTCTTCTCCAGCAATATCAGAGACAGGTTTAACATTACCAGGACTGCTTGGTAATGCAATAAGGGGTTCAATTTCGGATAAATTGATTTCTTCATCATAATCATAGTCACAATTATCATCTTTTAAAATTTGCTTATAATCTTTAATACGTCCTTGTTTTTCTAGGAAGATTTTCACTTCATCATCAGCAGGAAAGACACTACTCGTGGCTCCAAGTTCTGTACCCATATTACATATTACATGGCGATCCATAGCAGTTAAGTTTTTCACTCCTGGTCCATAGTATTCAATTATTCTATTCACCCCTCCTTTAACACCATGTCTTCTTAGCATTTCTAAGATTACATCCTTAGCACTAACCCAATCTGATAACTTCCCAGTTAATTTTACACCCCAAATTGCTGGATATTTTATAAAAAGAGGATTACCAGACATAGCTAGCGCTACTTCTAACCCTCCTGCTCCAATTGCTAGCATACCAAGTGAACCTCCTGCAGGGGTATGACTATCAGATCCAATCATACTTTTACCTGGAATCCCAAAACGTTCCATATGAATCGGGTGACTAACACCATTTCCAGGTCTGCTAAACCATATACCAAATCGCTGACAGGCAGTATATAAAAATAAATGATCATCAGAATTTTTAAAATCTGTTCTGATTAAATTATGATCAACATATTGAACAGATATTTCAGTTTTAACTCTATCTAATTCCATAGCTTCTAATTCCAACATTACCATCGTTCCAGTAGCATCTTGAGTCAATGTTTGATCTATTTTTAGTCCGATTTCTTCCCCAATCTCCCTTTTACCTTCAATGAAATGAGAATTTATCAATTTTTCTGCTACATTCAAGCCCATTTTAACTTACCTCTCAGAAATTGGAATATATTTCTTATCGATTTCTCCAATAAAACGGAGTCGAGGACGTATTAATTTATTATCCGATAGTTGTTCTATAGCATGGGCAACCCATCCAGCACTTCTAGAAGCTGCAAACAATGGTGTAAATAGCTTTGTCGGAATTCCAAGAGCATGAAGTAATCCAGCGGAATATAGATCAACATTTGGGTATATATTTTTAGATTTTATCATAAAATCCTTAAGAATTTCGGTCATTTCATATATGTTATCAATATGTTGGTGATATTTTTCATGTTCCATATTAGGTATCTTTTCAAAAGATTCTCCGCTTTCAATTTTATCCCAAAAAATCTTTGAAAGTTTTCTCAAAATTAAAGCACGAGGATCCCATTTATTATATACTCTATGTCCAAAACCCATAATTAATTCTTTCTTTTCTAGTTTATTTTTTGCCCAAGGAATGACATTATGTTTTTTCTTGATTTCATCTAGTATCATTCTGATAACTCTCTCATTAGCACCTCCATGAAGAGGGCCTCTAAGAGTACCTATAGCACTTGTAATACCGCTATAAATATCAGAAAGTGTAGATACAGTAACTCTGCAAGAAAATGTGGATGAATTAATTGAATGATCTGCATGACATATTAATACTTTATCAAATGCTGAGGTGAATTCTTCATCAGGTTCATTACCGGTCATCATGTAATAATAATTGCCTGCGTGAGATAATTTTTGAGAAGGTTCGATAAGAGGAAGATTAGATTGAATACGATGAGAAAATGCTAAAATTGTTGGAATTTTAGCGATAATTCGAATTCCTTTTCGAATATTTGCTTCTTCAGAATAATTATAATCATCAGGATCATATAATGAGAGGGCTGAAATTGCGGTTCTGAGTAATTCAATTCTAGTAGTTTCGCGAGGAAAACTCTTTAAAATTACTAAGATATTGTCGGGGATTTCTCTTTCATTAATAAGTCTATTCTTTAAATCTTCAAGTTCAGATTTAGTAGGTAATTTTCCATATAAAAGGAGATAAACAACTTCTTCGAACGTTGAGTTGTCCACAAGATTTTCAAGTGAATACCCTCTATAGTACAATTTACCATGTTCTCCATCGATATAAGTTATTTTACTCTCATCAACATAAATTCCAACTAATCCTTTATATATCTTTGAACGATCAATTTCACATAATTTTGATTCCACTTCTTCTTCATAATCTTCACAAACAAAAGATGTTGTAGTTTCGCATGATTCTAATTTTAAATTCACTTTATTATTACTCATATAACCAATTTTAATATATTTTTAGCTTTAAGTAGATTAGATTGATATATAACTCTAATTCTTTTAAATCATTAATGGTAAATTTGTAAATTATTTAGCCCCATATTTAGCTATTATAGAGAATAGCCGCAAATATCACTAAAATCTGTAAGTTTTGCCTATAACGTAGGGAACTTGTTCAGAATTTTTCAATATTGATTATATAAATATCTTGATAGATGTATATAGTCAAAATGGGGCATAGACTGCAGAATTAAATTAGAATATTCATAAATTTAGAACAATATAACATCTAAAAATAGAAGAATTTAATTTAATAGGAAAATCGAATTAAATATCAAAAATATGGGATTATAAATTAAATTAACATTGAAGAAAAGATGAAAGATAAAATTATCAAGTAATCAAACTGTTATTTCAGAATTGGGTTATCAATTTGATTTAAATATAAAAAAATAAAAGATTGAAGAAGCTAACTAGATCCATGGAAACTCTAATAGAAGAAATTATAATATAAATTTAGTAAGTTATTCTATAACTTTTAAAATATCACCATTTTCTTCTAACACTCTCGCAAACTCATAAACTTTGCTAGGATAAAAAGGATGGTGGAATTCTAATGTTAACATTGCACAAATTTCTTTAAGATTTAATGATGACCCTATAAAATTTAACATTTCTTGGACATCCCCTCCCCAAATATCTGGAGGTTCTGGAACCTTGAACTTTTCATAATCTTCTGATAATAATATTGGAGTATAATATTTCAAATTCCTTCTCCCTACAAAATTTAAAACCCATTTTTGGTGAATATGATCTGGTTCTTTAATAAGATTAATGTCAATAGATGCCTGTTTACATAACTTACTCCAATAAGATAATAAGTCTCTTTTTAATTCTTCTAAATCCTTAACTCTTTCAAAAAATAATTTTTCAATTATTTGTGATGACGAATTAAGTTGCTTTACTGAATCTAAAATAGATTTTTCATAAGTGATAAAGGAATTTATTAAAGATTTCCCCATCAATGTAATCTCATTTTTTGACATTGAAGATGATGTATTTTCTTGAATGAGTTGGTTATAAAGAGCGAGTATTATTTCTTTTAATTTACCTATCCGTTGGTAAAAATTAGCTTCTATAATAGGCCATATTGAAATTAATGTATCCTTGTTTTGTATTGAAAATAAATAACTAGTACAAAGAGCAATAGCAATAATACGTTTTAGTTCTGTTGAATCACATTTTTCTATTGTGTCAAGGGAGCTATGCCAAAAAGGATCTTCATGTCCAATCATAATACCAGGAATACATAAAGGTTGTGTTACAAATACAACATGATCGCTTCCACCTGAATATGGAACTATTCGATATCGCATTTGCATTTGTGTGCCATTTATTGCTACACCCTGTGGGTGATCTGCAATTATTCTCGTAAAATATTGAATTATATCATTTAAGATTGAAGGTCTTGAATAAGGTCCTAGACAAATATTACATGGAGTTCCGACATTTTTAGGATGTTCTCCAATCATGTCTAAATTTATGTTAAAAAGTGCATTTTTCACAATATATTCGTGTTCCTTAACCCAAGGAAAAGTTCCATGAAATTCAGGAACCCAAAGAAATCTTATTGTTCGCAATGGGTGTTGCAATATGTTTTGCTTTATTAATGCTGTAAGTGAACGTGCTAATTCTAATAATCCTGCAGATCCACTTGCATTATCGTTTACTCCCGCTGCAGGGTGACAAATATGTGCTGTTAAAATAATCTCTTCATGAGGTTTTTCTATCCCTCTAATAGTAGCAGAAATTACTTCCAATTCCCCATCATAAATCTCAGCATCAATTTTAGCATATAATTTAACAGGTCCCTTTTTTAACAAATCTTTCAAGTATAATCCTTGTTCAAAGGGAATACTAAACCCAAAAGATGTTTTTTCTAAATCTTCAGCTATAGCAGGAAATCTATTATATATAATCATACCTTTATAACCCGCTGCTCGCTCAGGACCGGGATATACAATAACCCCTAATGCGCCCTTTTCTGCATATAATGGAGGAATAATGATTCGTGGAGCTTCCATTAAAACTATTTTCCCTTCTATATCTAATCCATTGAAGTCTTCTTCTTTAACACCTTTCCCAACATCTATTAATTCTGCTGTTACATCACAACTCTTTGATCTTCCTACTATGCACATAGGAATATCCTGAAATCGACATAAGATTTCTTTTTTTGGTTCGATCAGGCTTAATTCCCCTGATTTAATCTCCCAACTTTGAGTTACTATCCAATCCCAAGTTTTAGTTTTTCCGTCTGCAGGATATTTATAGACTTTTATTTCGTCCAAACCAAATGTTTCCAGTTCATTTACTACTCGTTCTATAATTTCATGATAATCGCTAGAACCTACAACTCTATTATATTGCGAAATTTTTGCTACCCAATCTAAAGCGTATTTTCCACTAACTTCATTTAATACATCATCTATTAATTTAGAGATATCTTTCATGTATGAGCAACTTTGTAAAAAAACGAATTTATCAATTAATTTGATATTACACGCTATTAAAATATAAAATTTGCGTTCTCTAAGAATTAATCAAAGAATGGGATATTGTTAAAACTACCAAAACTTTGATTGTAACTTATAAGTTCTTTAGTATTCATATTAAAATCATATTGAATATACATCGCTCTTGAACGCACCATCGGCTCTAAAAAGAAAAATCTTATAGAGAATACACCATCATTTCTAAAAAATATTGGCAAAACAGTCCATTTTGCATAATAATAATTTTCCATGCATAATTCCATTCCTTTCTTAAAAATTTCCATTTCTAGTTGTTTGAGGTTTGAATTATTTTTATACATAATTTTAGGTCTCGAAATGTAAGATTTTTTTTCAAGACATAAAGATAGGTTATTGTTTACAATCTCTTTTTCGAATATATAAAAATAAAATGGTAACACCCCAGGAAAATATTTTTGATTCTCATTAAGATGAAAGCTAATCCAAACTTTTGTAATAATTCTGAAAATATAATAACCTATTATAAAATATGTATAAGAATTAATTACTAAGAACCACAGGGTTATATCAGGAAAAAAATTATAGATTATTATAAGACTTGTTATAAATATCCAAGAAGTCAGTAATGTAAACGAGCTACCTGCCTTTTCGACATAAAAACAATATTCTTTTTTGGATAATGGATAAAAACAGGGTATTTTTGTAGTAGTTAGTAAGTCAAGAGATACATGGATGCCATAAAAAATAATTCCTATAAGCCAGACAATTAAGAAGGATTGTTTAGTTAAAAGTGAATAAATTCCTCCTATAACCGTAGACATTATAATACCAATAAAATAAGAGTGAGAACCAGAACGATGTTCAAGATAGTTTGATTTGAATTTTCGCTTTAATGGAGAGATGAATATATCCAAATCAGGTAAAACTGCAAAAAACATAGCATAAATCAAATAAGTAAATGTAACTTCTTTGAAAAAGAAAGTATACATCAGTGCTCCAAAAACTAAATGAGTGAAAAAGTCCATATATAAAATCACTATTGTTTATTTTTTTTTTCAATATCTGACATTTCTAATTTTTAGTTTTGTTACTATTCATAACTAAAGCATTCACAATACGTGGTATGAGCTCACGAGGAAAACTATGACCCATTCCGTCTAAAAGCAATAATTCTGCACCAGGTATTGTTGATGCAATTTCTTTACCAGCTTCAATAGAATTAAAGGGATCCTCTTTTCCATGAATAACGAGAGTAGGCGCTCTTATTGCAGAAATATAAGGTTGGATATTACCAGGAACAGCTGTTGCTGCCATTTGGCGAGCTATACCTTCAGGATAATAACTTCTATCGTATTCCTTTGTTCTGTACTCTCTCCCCTGGACTTCATCATATTTAAAATTACCATAAATTAAATTATCGCGTTTAACCATTTCTTTGATATAAGCTTCACGTTCAGATGGGACTGGGGCAAAAAATTGTGCCATTATTTCTGGTTTTGCACGTGGTAAAGCAGGATTTCCTGTCGTGCTTATAATTACAGTTAGAGATAACACTCGAGAGGGATGTTTATATGCTAGTATCTGTGCGATTATTCCGCCCATTGAAGCACCGCAAATGTGTGATTTCTTTATATTCAGAATATTTAAAACACCAATAGCATCATCAGCCATATCCTCTAAAGTATAGGGGAGTTTGGGTACTTCTCCACGATTATAGGCGGCGGCAACCTCCATCATGTCGGGTATTCCTGCTTCTTCAAATTTTGTTGATAACCCTACATCCCGGTTGTCGAATCTGATGACAAAAAAACCATTTTCAGCTAGATTTTCACATATCTCATCCGACCAAGCAAGTAATTGACCACCCAATCCCGCTATTAACAATAAGGGTTTTGAATTTGGGTCTCCAATTGTTTCATACTCAATTTCTATATCATTCACTTTCGCTTTTGGCATAATATATGATTCTCATTTTTATTTTAAATCACATTTAATATATGTTATTTGATTAGAAAAATTTGTTTTTTATAAATTAAAAACAGGAAAATTGATGTAATATTGAATTGCTTTACTTAGTTTTCTTATGAATCTATATGATTCTGAGGATTATTTACAAAATAATGTATATTTTTAAATTTTTTTTTCAAATTAATATATTTGTTAAATTAAGCATTTAGATTATAAATCTAACATAAAATATCAGAAGAGACGTCTCTCAATGTCCTACAATTCGTCATTTTCATTGCCTTTAACAAAGTTTTTCTCATATAATCCATATGTATTTGGACGCCTTTAATTCCTGCTCCCACCGAAGCACGGATAATGTCTCGACCTATTAGAACCGATTCAGCCCCAAGTGCGAGCATTTTTAACACATCATATCCCGTACGGATTCCTCCATCAACAATAATTTTAATCTTCCCTTTAATTTCCTCTACAATACTAGGTAAAACTTCAGCAGTTCCAAGAGTATGATCTAAA
>JBHLOC010000020.1:0-85776 GCA_048940925.1 Promethearchaeota archaeon
CTGGATTCCTTATGCTAGCATTTTCAAATTCAATATGGATGGTTATTATTTCAAGAATTGTCGATGGTGTTTTTGGGGGTAATTTTCCAATTGCGAAGGCAATTATTGGTGATGAAGTACCACCAAAAGATAGAAGCTTCCAAATGGCTAATATTGGTGTTGCTCATGTATTAGCTTCTCTTATTGGACCAGGAATGGGGGGAATACTTTTTGGAATTGGGGGAATATTGCTTCCAGGTTTATTTGCAGCAGGATTATCTTTATTTACTATTATTATTACAATATTTATTTTAGAAGAAACTTGGCCAAAAACTAAAAGAGAGGCACATCTTGAGATATCACATGAAATAAATATAATAAAAATTAGGAAAAACAAAACTGCTATGTTTTATCTTAGTTTATTTGGTTTTCATACAATATCTTTCACAATTGCGATGGCTTCACTTTCTTTTTTCGCTCAAATTGTATTTAAACTAAATTCATCTGAAATTGGGATTTTGTTAATGATCAGTGGAATTTTCCGAGCATCAGTAAGATTTACATTATTCAAACCTACTTTAACAAAATTAGGAGTAAACAATGCTATAATTGTAGGTTTGGGTATATTTTTAATTGCATTTTTATTAATAGGATTTTCAATTAATGTAATTATGTTTTTAATCTTAATATTATTCATAAGTTTTGCTGCTTCTCTCACACGAGGACCCTTAAATAGTAAAATTAGTCAATCAGTAACACCAAGGGAACAAGGAAAAATTAATGGTTATTCTTCAGGATTGGATAGTTTTGCACAAATTATAGGACCTTTAACTGGAACTTTTATACTTGGCTTTTATCCCGCTTTTTTTCTAAGCTTCGTTCTTGGCTCAGTTGCTTTAATACCTTTCTTAATGAGTTTCAAAAAGATTGAATTGAAAAAATATGCTCTTCAACCCCATAAGGATGTTGAGTTAATTGAATAATTATTTTCTTATAAATCAAAAGTAATTTTTTTTATAAGATCAAAAATAAATTAACTGAAGACTAGCATTTCTCTTCTTTAAGTAAATCATTAATTAATAACTTAGGGTTATAGAAAACTTCGGCCATATATTTAATATTTCTTTTTAACAAATATTTCTCCATTTTGAAAAATATTAAATACTATTCCTTTAAAAAATCCACTAAAATTTGATTAACTTCAGGGGTTTTTTCCAAAGGTAAACTATGACGTGTATCTTTGATGACCTTTAGAATGCTATTTGATATTCTTTCATGCATTTGTTTATTTACCGAAACCGTTGCGATTCGATCTTTTTCCCCACATAAAATTAAGGTTTTATTCTTAATTTCATGAAGTCGATCTAAAACATTATGTCCTTTAACTGCATGAGCAGCATTTTCATTATCTTGAAGTGAGTATCGATTATTTAAGTCTCTTTCTACTAAATCCTCTACAGACCATAAATCAAAAAATTTTCTTTTAGGATTTTCTGCCATTTTTTTCCAGAATTCCCTTGAAAATCCACTTTTTGCGTATTTTAAAAAAGTATTAAGTGGATCATCTTCAAGTTCTTTATTATATGCTATTTTACCCTCTTTATACATTTCTGGACCTTGTTCATTAGGAAATCCTGGCCATGTATTTATTAGAACCAATTTATTTACTTGTTCTGGATACTTTAATATAAAGTTTAGGACGATCATACCTCCTAATGAGACTCCAAGAACATGTGTCTTTTCTATATTAAGAAATTTAAGTAATTCATGGATGTCATCTGCATACATATTCATTGTATAGGGTATATTGGGATGATCAGACTTCCCTGATCCTCGGTTATCAAATGTTATAACTTTAAAATGTTTTGATAACGCATCGATATGAACAAACCATCCTTCCTTAGAACCACCCCAACCATGAACTAAAATTAAAGGATGTCCCTTTCCATATATCTCATAACAAATCTTTATTCCATTAACTTCAGCATATAATTCTGTCATATGAATCAATTTAAACAGTTAATAAATATGGTATTATCCTTCATGATTTTAAAAATTTTATATTAGATTAATTTTTCAAGAATTCAATTATATAGCTATTAATTAACTGAGGATATTCCAGTATTGATTGATGTCCTGCTTTTTTGATAACAATAAATTTACTATTAGGAAGTAATTCATGAATTTTTCTATTTAATAACACAGGACAAGTTTTATCTTTCTCTGCTGCGATAATTAGAACTTCATTTTTAATTTCATGTAATCTATCATATGTATTATGAGTTCTTAATGCTTCAGCTTGATGAATTATATCTTCCTCTGTTGGACCATAATGAATTTTTTCTTTTATTAGATCCTCTACTGACCATATATCATGGAACTTCTTTTTTGGGTTTTCTTTTATTTGATTCCAAAATTCTCGAGAATAACTTCTTTTAGCTTTTGTTATAAATGCATTTAGGGGATCGATTTTCATTGCATTAAGATCTACTAAAGCATTGTTTTTATAATACTCAATTCCTTTATCAGGAGGAACTCCTGGAGGTGTCACACCAGCAATTGTATTGATTAATACTATTTTATTTATTCTTTCAGGGTATTTCAAAGCATAGTTTTGGACAATCATTCCTCCTAAACTATGTCCAATTATATGGCTTTTTTCTATATTAAGATGATTGATTAAGCCAAATATATCATTAGCATAAACTTCCACTGAATAGACGCCGTCTGGCCTATCTGATTTTCCAGCTCCTCTATTATCCATTCTAATTACTTTAAAATGCCTAGATAAATTTCCTATTTGAGCCCTCCAATGTTCTTTTCTGTCTCCGAATCCATGAATTAACACAAGAGGTTCACCCTCTCCTGAAATATCGTAACAAATATTCACTCCATTAACTTTAGCGAATAAATCTGTCATAATATATTACTTCTTTAGTTTTTATAAATAAAGTTTTTTATTAATTTGTTAGAAACTCAATAATGGTTTTATTAACTTCTGGTGCTTTTGATTTGGGAGATTCATGTCCTGCATTTTCTATTACTTTTATAATACTATTTGGTAATATTGTATGTATTTCAAACATTCTTTCTTTTGGAACAAGAATATCATGAGAAGCTGTAATTAAAAGAGTTTCATGACTAATTTCAAGTAATCTATTAGAAGTATTGTAAGTTTTGAAAGAATATGCAATATTTCGAATATCTTGAGGTGTTGGAGGGTCAGTAGTATAATAATCGATAAGATCTTCGACAGACCACAATCCATAAAACTTTTCCTTTGGATTTGCTAGCATTTTTTGTCTGAATCTATGATAAAACCCAAATTGGGTACTTTGCCAAAATGCCTTGAGTGGATCTTTTTTTCTGAATTCTAATCCTTTAATTCTAG
Organism: Promethearchaeota archaeon; assembly: GCA_048940925.1. Lineage (GTDB taxonomy): Archaea > Asgardarchaeota > Lokiarchaeia > Sigyniarchaeales > SOKP01 > Loki-b32. The sequence continues at coordinate 3,371 of JBHLOC010000020.1, forward strand.
TTTGAATGTAAGGCTCTGGATCAAAATTCTCAGGGATCTTTAACATAGTATTGATAAGAATAAGTTTAGCAACATATGAAGGATATTTCAATACAAAATTTTGTGCAACCATACCACCAAACGAAAGACCTAATAAATGAATTTTTTCGATTCTCAGATATTCAATCAAACCCTTAATATCATCAGCAAACATTTCCATAGTATAATGATAATTTGGTCTTGAGCTTTTTCCTGCGCCTCTCATGTCAACTGTAATTGTTTTAAAATGTTTAGATAGTTCAGGAATTTGTGCCATAAAACTCTCTTTTTTAGATCCAAATCCATGAAGCAGAATTAATGGAAATCCTTCACCTTGAATATTATAACAAATTTTTATATCATTAACATCCGCATATGCTTCTACCATAATAAGTGCAAAGTAGCTTAGCTTTTAAGAAGATCTATTATTAATTGATTTAAAAAATTGAACAAACAATATTAGCATTGTAAAATTAGATAAAGATTAGATAAGTTAGATTTTGCAAATTGGAAATCCACAATATTTACAATTCCCATTTGGATCTAAGAAAATGTTTTCAACCCCTAGATTTCTTCTCTTTATTACTGTTTTAGAACATTTTGGGCATTTTGTATTATCATAATTTGTTGTTGGTAAATTTCCGAGATACACATAGTTTAAACCTGCCTTTTTAGCCTTATTATAAGCATTATAAAGCAGAGGAATAGGTGTAGGTTCAGAAATCCCATAATTCTGAGATTTATAATGAGGAAAAAAGCGAGAAATATGATAAGGAGTATCCTCTCCTAACTTTTTTAAGATTTTCTTGGTAATCCCTTCAATGATTTTCTCATTTGAATTTAAACCTTGAATTAGTAATGTAGTAATTTCAATATGAACCCCTAAATCTTTAGCTAGCTTAGCATTCCTCCATACTTTGTCTACGTCAGCACCACAATATTTCTGGACCATATCAGAGCCTCCTTTTATATCGATATTCATCGCATCGAGACCTGCATCTATTAATTCTCTCAAAACTTCCTCCGTCATGTAGCCATTTGTTACATAGGTATTATATAAGCCATTTTGTCTTGCTAATTTAAAAACTTCCAATGAATACTCAAATAATAACGTAGGTTCATTAAAAGAAATTGAAGTTCCCTGACAATTACTTTTTAAAGCTATTTCAATTAGTTTCTCAGGTGGGAAAAATTCGTCAAGAGTAGAAAACTGAACTGCTTTTAAGGGATTAGTTTTAGATAAATGATGATTTTGACACCAAAAACAAGAAAAGTTACATCCATAAGTACCTATTGTTAAAGCTATGCTTCCTGGATAGAAGTGATAAAGAGGCTTTTTTTCGATAGGGTTAAATGATAATGCGGGAATTAAACCATACACTATAGAATAAATTTTACCCTTTTTATTGATTCTAGTCTTACAAAATCCTGCTTGACCATCAGAGAGAGTACAATTTCTTTCACAAGTTAGACATTGAGCAATATTATCATCTATTTGCTTTTGAAATCTAGCTAATTTTATAAATTTGGAGTTTATTATTTCCTTCAAATTATTATTATCTTTTTTACTTCTGTTTAGCATAAGTTCCTATTAATTCTGTTTGTTCGATAATATGTCCTTCCATTGCTTTTAAGACTTTTTTCTTACGACTTTTAGAATCTAAAGGTAATTTACCATCTACAGCAAACAATTTGAAAATATATCTATGTTTCCCCTTAGGCGGACATGGTCCCATATATTTGTTTTTTCGCATCATATTCTTCCCTAGAATAGCTCCCTCTAAGGAACTATCTTCAAGTATTTCAGTAGTCTTAGGGTCAAGATGACAAATTACCCAATGAGTTACGGTACCTATTGGGGCATCAGGATCTTCCATGATTAGAACTAAACTTTTCACTTCTTGAGGAACTCCAGAAATTTTTAATGGTGGACTAATATCTTCACCTTGACATGTATATTTTATAGGGATCTCACCCATATGATTAAATGCAGGACTTGTTAAAGATAATTCTCCCATTAACATTCACCAAATAAAGAATATCTTTTGATCTAATTAAACTATACTACATTTAAATGAAAAACATCGGGTTCTTTTAATTCCCATTCTTCAAATGGATCATCTTTTACAGCATCTATCATTGCTGGTCGTGCCGCTAACCAATCTTTTTTAGATTCCCAAATTGCTAAACCAACAAGTTTATCTGTATCTTCATCTTTTGTTGTGTGAGCCATAATAAGTCCTTTTTTTCCTTCAATAGCTTTTCCAAACCGATGCATAGAATCAACTAAAAACTGTTCTTTATCTGGTTTTGGATAATGAATTGACATATGAATAAACACTTTTTTTTATCTCCTATAACTCATTATTTAGATTTTAAAATTTTACGTAAGAGATGAAATCCTATAGCAAATAGACTTTTCATAAGTGGAAAATCCATTATATATCTAATTATCTTTAACAATCTATATTTCCTTGGTTTAAATGTACTTAAATCATTATTATAAGTAATTTCATCTATATAGAAATTTTTGTTGAAAAAAGACAGTATAAGAGAATAAGTCATGATTACAATTATATCCCATGCTCTTCTAATATGATCCACTGGATAATTCAAATTTTCTCCCATTGCCATCCTAACAATTTCAATAACATGAAAAATATCAATATTACTTCTTATTAATTCTCTTGTAGCCCACAATAAATAAATACATCCACCACAGTAGGAAACTAAAGCTTGCGCTCCCGTATCTTCTGCTTCTTTAAATTTTTTTATTCCCTCAGTAATTATATCAAAAATAATTGAAATATTCTTTATCCATGAAGCTCCAGAGCCAAATCCACAACATAATGAATCCTTTCTATTATGTTTCATCTCAATTATTTGGCAACCACATTTTTTTAATATCTCTCGTGGAATCTCCCAATAAGCATTCTCTATTGCCTTTGAATAGCAATTATCATGAATAGTTGTAGTGAAATCTAAAGATCTTTCCAATTTTAATTCTCCAGAATTAATTTTACTTAAAAGCCATTGATTAAAATTAATGAAATTTTGAGTATGATTCACGCCCATTTCTTTAGGATGTACCTCCTTAAAGATATACTCAACAGCATCTAAACATGCGACAACATTTTTAACACCCCAATTATCAAAATCGTTTTTTGTCCGTTGAGCGATCTTTTGAACAACATCTAAGTAACCTCCTTGATATAAATACGCTCCACCTTCCCATTGGTCAATTCTGTCAATAGGCTTGAAATAATCCAGTAATTTGCTTCCACCAATTATAAAAGGAAATAAATGTGTATAATTTCCAATTAATAAAGGTATATCTTTTGGTTTTGGGACATAATTCATCCAATTATAGATCCATCTTCTTTCTTGATTCGATAAAAAAATATTTAATAATTGCCATATATTAGATTGTTTAGTAGGACACACAAATCGATATAACGGAGGGGCTGCTCTTTTTTTATATAAGTCATTCCATCTCTCAAGGATCAACTGATAGGGATTTGCATTCTGAGGACAATATAAATTACAAGAAAAACAAGTATTACATTTAGAGAGAACATATTGAGTTTTTTTTCCTTCAATTAAATTTATAACTTCTTTTTTTGCTTCTTCAATGGGTAATTCAAGAACAGGACATAAATGAAAACACTCACCACATAAATTACATAGATCTTCTCTAAAACCTGACTTTCTTGTGGTTTTACTCATTTTTACCATGCCTCTTCATAATTAGGGGGATCCTCAGAAATTTCAGCTAATCTAAACGTCTTCTTAGATAATAGTATTGGAACTTGTTTTCGAAGAGCACCCCAAAAGAAACGTTTACCTCTTTTTCTTTTTGCTTTTTTTGTTAAAGAGGGTTTTTCACCAATTGCTTTTTGTAATAATTCAATTATATGATACACTTTAAGTTTTCTGAAATAAAGCGGCTTTACACCTAAGAATGTCGCAAGACAACCAGCACAATATACACATACAGCATCTGCTTTCGTCTTCCTAAAAGCTTTAAAATTTCTTACAGTTGAAGATCTTAATTTAAGTGAATGATAAGCAGAATTTACAGAAAAACCAGCACCAATTCCGCAACATCTCATATTTTCTCGACATGAATCAGTTTCTATCACTTTGACTCCTATTGCATCTAAAATCTTACGAGGTAAATCCATATACTCATCCCCAAACATTTTGGCATAACATGAATCTTGGATTGTGACTGACATATCTAATTTTTTCCTAATTCCTATCTCTCCATTTTCGATTTTTTCCCATAAATATTGAATATATGATTTTATCTCTTCAAATTGATACGTTAAACCATAAAGAGGTAATACATTTTTGAAGACATTCGTACCGGCAGTACATAATACGAGTAAATTTTTTGGCTTTAATGTATTGAACCACTTATCCAATCTCTTAGTGACCTGAAAAAGCTCCTCTCTATAACCTGTTCGAAATAAAGTTTCACCACAACAGTATTCTAAACGTCCTCTAATTTCTAAATCTTTGAAAAAGCTTGCTTGAGTAAGCTCAGCAAAAGTTATTATGTTACATCCTGGGTATGTTAATGTGTCTGTATTTAAGGGTTTTAATGAAGCCCATTTTGTTACTAAATCTTTTGTCTTTTGTGGTAAATGATCCATTACATATGAACGAAAATTAGGATAATGAGGAAATAGAGTCATATAATGTTTTCCTCTTTTTCTTAACCCTTCCTTTTTATATTGTTCATTCCAATGTTGTAAAATAAGACTTGCTGGATGTGCATTTTTAGGACAATAGAAATTGCACGAAAAACAACTTTGGCATTCATTTAATACTTTTTCTGTTTTTTCACCTGCAATTAACTTCTTTATTTCCTTAATTGCAAAATCAATAGGAAGCTTCATAACTGGACATTTATGGAAGCATTCACCACAAAAATTACAGACTTTTTCATCAAAAGCGGTAAAAAAATTATCATCAATTGGTTCAATTTTTGACATTTTTAAATCGTTCTATTCATTATTGTATTTTTATTTATATTAATACCCCCTTATATAATATCTGGTTAAAAAAATATGCATTTTTTATGTATATAAGTTATTTAAATTATTTTCATGGAGCTATTATGAGAATTATAAGATATCCTAACATTAAATTCCCTAATATTATTCCTATGTCTTTTAGCGATGATCGTCCTAATAAATCAGTTCTCGGTTTTCTAAAAATATACAGAATTCCAAATGGAAAAAACAAAATTGGTAAGAAAATAAAATACTGAGTAATTATAAATGAAAAAATTGCTATAATAATAGAGATTATCGAAGCAATCCAAATTACTAACTGAGACGTTTTTGGTTGTAGTTTTGTTAAAGAATCTCCATCAATCATTTCATGAACCATCTGACCTGTAAATGCTACAGAAGTTATAGATGCTAATATTAATGATTCGAATAAACCCATATTTGGAAAAACGTTAATGACCGTTTCTCCCGCATTAATTTTTATCATAAAATATGGTAGAATAATATGAGATGTACCTAAAATAATATGGTTGATAATGACAATTTTTTTAAATAGACAATAGAAAATAACCATAATAACTATAATTACTAAGTAAATTCCTAAGATAGGTGTTGTTAAAATATTATTCATAAAGCACATAGTTCCTAAAACAAAACTACCAAGAGAAAGCACAAATATTTCTTTACGACCGTAACCTTCCACTCTTTGGAGAGTTTCTTTTTCACTAGGATCTTTCATATCTATAACATCATTAAGTGTATTCCCTGTTATTGCATAAAACGCAAAACCTGCCAGTATCCAAATATGAGAAATAATTTCATAGTTATTTAAATAAATGCAAAGCAAGCATGGAATGAGTACTGAGAAGATATATTCGACCCGAAGAAGCCTAAATCCCTTACTCATTAGTAAAATCAACTTGATATTACTACATTAAATTAATTTTTTATATTTTTAAAATGATTTAAGATTTTTTAGAACTTTTTTCTAAACCATTTCAAAAATTTACATTAGATTAACATATAATTAAATTAGGGATTTATTTCAGTATTATAAGGTTAGCACTTTTCTCCCTTTGCTTTTAAAGAGTAAGCATACGCTAAATAATAACAGGTTTTATAATTAGGACAAATACATACAGTACCTACGATTTGTATTTATACCCTTTAGGACAAGTAATAATTGGGTATCTTTAAATGTATGATTAGTTTTCTTTATTTTTTTATTACCCAGATACAATCTCCACTTTCTTTTACAAAATTAGCCTTGGTAAATGGAGTTGAATCAATAAATTCTTTAAAGCTTTTTTCATCGTAGAATAGAGAAGCTTTCACTTCTGTGAATTTATGTGTAATATCAAAAAGTTGAAATCGTTTTTTCGGAGCAAATGTATCAGGAATCATACTTTCTCCAATAAGTAAAATCCCATCATCTTCCAATAATGAATATAAATAGTTAAACACATCTTTTCGGTAATTCTCATCAGTGTTCATTTCATGAAGAACTTGATTTAGTATAATCAAATCAAATTTCTTCTTAAAAGTGTGGGAAAATTCCTCAATTGACGTCTTAAAAATTTCAATCCTTTCCTCCCAGCTATTTTTACTAATTAATTCTTCTGCATGTGCTATTGCGATGGGATCGATATCAATTCCCACAAATCTTGCTTTTTTATACTTTTTTGCCCAGGTTTCAAGATTAAATCCATAACCACACCCTAATTCAAGAATTGTACCTCCTTTTTGTATTTTTTTACAAAAATTCTCGTATTTCTTTGAAAATAACCGTTCCACTAAGGTTCCAAACCTTGCCCCACGTTCTTGTATGTCTTTCATAACTTCTTTAGGTAAATCTAATATACTCCATACTTTACCTGTTCTGAAATTTTCTATTAAAATATCCTGAGCTGGAGCAATGTAATAAAATGCACCGAGAGTTCCTCCAATATAAGATTCATTATTTCGGTCAATAAGTAAATCGTATACATAAGGTGCTGTTTTCAACATTTTATTTTCAGAATCAGAAACCTCAAGTATACCACATTCAAGTGCCAAATGAAGCCAACCATCTAAATACTTAAAATCTAAATTTAGGTTTTCAGAAAGTTCAATGGGAGTAAAAATCGCCACATTATCTTTACTAGAGTTATGTAATGATCTAACTTTTTCATATAAGTAATTAAAAATGCCTAAACGTCTACCCATACCAATTAGTATAATGGTATTAAATCCATAAAGACTGTCTATAGCAAATTTTTTTATCTGATTTCTAATAGAAATTTCAGGATTATTATTATTTTTTTCAGCTATAATTAATTTCACCATAATGTAATTTTATTATTTAGAATGATAATTTAGCAAAAATTAGACAAAATTAAATTTTCATATTTAAATTTCTTTAAGAGTTACTACTTCTTCAGGTAAATATGATTTTAATATCTCACTTAATTTCATATTGTCTTCTATAGGAATACCCCTTATCATGAACTGAGATTTCTTTAATGGATCTACATCCCATTTAAATTCACTTAGAAGATATCGTTTTATTTCGATAAATTTAGCATCTGGTTCAAACATAAAATCATCCATAATTTTTTTGATATCTTTTACTTTAACCACTCTTAGAACCTCTTCTTCTTGAGATGATTTACTTTCAGATTAATTATAATGTAAAATTTAAAATTTATAAACTTTTAATTATGAAACCTGTCAAAAATACATTCTAATTGCTAAACCCATTAAGACTATAGCTACAAAAAATTGTAGATATTTTTTAGACATTTTACCAGAAATTTTTGCCCCAAAAAAAGAGCCAAAAATAGTCCCTATTCCTATTAAAAGCCCTATTATATAATCAATTTCACCGACTATGCTTTTGGCAATAGTATTATAAATTGCAGTAAAAAATATTATTCCAGTAGATATTGCTGTTGAATTATGTATAGGGTAATGTAGAATAATATTAAGGGATGGAGTGTTTATAATTCCTCCGCCAATACCTAATAGATTAGCAGTGAAACCCGCTAAGAAAAATAATGGTATAGTTTTTTTAAGATTTGTTTTGTAATCATGTTCGCTGAGAGTAAACTCAACTTCTGGGTCTTGGTGATCTTGGTTATTTCTAGTTGATTTAATTGCTTTATATATCATATTTATTCCCGCTAATAATATGGTTGTAGCAAATAACATTTTTAAAATAGTATTATCTAACTTAACGAATAAAAATAATATAGTACTTGCAATACTTCCTAAAATTGAAAAAGAGGAAAAAGTTAACACTTGTTTTAAATCAAGTCTTTTATCTTTGAAATAAGTTAAAAAACCTGTCCCAGATGATATTAATATTATAAACACAGAAGTGTCGACTGCTAAATTTATAGGAATGAAGAATACAAGAACCATAAAGCTTACAAAAAAGATACCTCCACCAACACCTGCAATACAACTCAGTGTACCAAAAACAAAACCTGCTACTAATAAAATTATAATACTAAGAGTGTCCATATAATGTGAAATATAAAAGATTATTATTAGTTTTCTAATTGTTGAAGCTCTAAAGTGAATAATAATAAATTAGTAAAATGAGATTATAATTATAATAAAATATTAAAATTAAGCATTGATAGATTATTAGTTATGCCTAATTCTGATTCTGATAAATTATTACTAGAGTTAGTAGCATGTGACCGTTGTAAGAATCCTTTCATGATGCAAAAAGGAGAAAAATTAAAAAAACAACAAAATAATGAGGAAATTATCTGTGATAACTGCATTAAATTAGAGGAAAGAAAAAAAAGATTAGAGTTGGGTGTGTTAGATAGTGTAATTGAATCACAAAAGAAAATTGAAGCTTCTATTAAAGAAGTGAAAAATAAAATCGATCATTCAAAAGCTGTATTCAACAAAACGAAATATCTTAAAATGATTAAAAAAAAGTCTCAATCTCTTATAAAATCGATTGATCTCCTCCAAAAAATAGATGAAACCAATGATGAAAAATATTTTGAAGAATACAAAAAGCTTTTTGAGAAAATGAAAGAAGAAGATTCTTAGTTTTAATAGGACTCTTTATAATTTTTTAAAAATAAATGCAATATTCATAATTTTTTTATGAGAATGGTATTTAGCATCAAGTTTCATAATTTTACTTGCAACACTAACAAAAATATCCCATAATTTCCTGAAAATGGTATTAACTTCATATCGTTTTCTTAATTCAATGATATTTTTCTCAACTTTTTTGGGATTCGTCGACTGAATATCTGCAATTCTCATCAACTTACCATAGACTCCAAATATTTTCAAAAGCTTGAGTTTAGAATTTTTAAAAAGAGTTATAATCTGTTCTAATTCATAGCGTCTATAATGTCCTATTAACTTATCCTGATACGAATAAAATTTCATGCGATGCGGAACAGTAAGAACTAAAATCCCATTTTTTTTCAAAATTCTACAAATTTCTGAAACCGCTAAATCATCCTTTTTAATGTGCTCTAAAACATCAAGAGCACTTATAAAATCAAATACTTCATTTTTATAGGGTAATTTTATGAGATCTCCACAGAGAGGATACCCTTTTTTCTCATTAGTATATTGTTTTAAAGGGAGTTCTGCTATATCATAATAAGATTTAAATTCAACATTATCTAAAAAGGAGAGAAAAGAATTTCCTGAAGAGCCGAGATCAATTCCCTGTGAAAATTTTCTTTTTAGATTAAGATTTTTTTTCAATAAATCAAATTTGCACCTTATTCCAGGAGAGATATAATACTCCGATAATGTTCTAAAAGAAAAATTCTTATGTTTATTGTAAAATTCTCTTGACATTTAATATATCATTATAGAAATGACTCTTTGTATAATTCAATATAGTTCTTTCATAAAAATTTTTTTACTAAATTTAAAAAAAAAGTAATATTAAGAATTACATCCATCTATTTTAGAAAAAAAATTAGTTTAAGATGATACAATTAAGTGTTTATTTAGAAGATAAACCCGGTGAACTTGCTAACTTTATAAAGCTTTTAATGGATAATAGGATCTTCATACGAGCTTTAACAGTAGCAAAAACAAGTGAGTATGGCTTAATTCTAGTTTTAGTAGATAATCCAGAAAAATGCATTAGCCTATTAGAAAAAAATGATTTTATATTATCGACCACAGATGTAATTGCTGTAAGACTAAATGATCATCCTAATGCCTTATATGAAATACCAAAAATTTTAGGAGATAATCAGATTAATATTGATTATTTTTATTCTACTTTAGTAAAAGAGGAATCTATGCTTATTATCCGTGTGGAAGATAATATTATCACAAAAGCTTTAAAAATCCTTGAAACAAATGGATTTACTATAGTAGAAAAATAATGCTTGTTGTTTTGATTCTCTTTGTCATTATTTTTCTATTTCATAATTCTCATTTTTTTACAAAATTAAAAAAGGTTATCATCAAGATCTTTGTTCACTTCAGGGAATCTTCCCAATTCTTGCATAAATTGTTGTATTAATTCACATTTTCTTTTTGAGTATATCGGCTTTTCATCATAATTAGAATAAAATACTTTTGGTTGAATTAATAATTACACTTTGAGTGCTAAATGCAAGTTAGAAGTTCTTTATTTCAATCAAAAAATAAGGGTATGTTTTACTTGTTATCGAGATATATACATCCTGTTGGGCATACACTCATGCATGAAGGTTGATTTTTCTTCTCTAGTCTCTTAATACATAAATCGCACTTTATAGCTATATCTTGATTATTATCAAATTGCATAGCCTTAAAATTGCATACTTTGATACATTCTTTGCATCCAATACATAGTTCACTATTGATTAAAACAATACCCTGTTCATTTATTGTTATCGCCTTTACAGGACAAACTTCCTTACAAGGAGGATTTTCACAATGGTGACAGTATATAGGAATGAAATCAGGGGATTGCTCAATTACTCGCACCAATCTTGGTCCCACACCAAGTTTATGCTCCTGTTTGCATGCTATCTCACATGCATGACAGCCCATGCAATTATCCTTGTTAAATATTAATGAGATCTTTCCCATCGTGTTCTTCCTATTCATCTTCACAACGATTTATATTACATAAGAGGACTCTTAAACTTGTTGCCCCCATTACTGGATCCATCGACTCATGAGAATTATCTGTCAGCAAATTAATGTTAGAAATTTTCCATCCGTGATCAAAGTTCTTGATCTCTGGATACCACCAGCCATGTTCTGCTACGATCACTCTAGGATCTATCCCAGTGTTCAATTTCGCCCGCTCCTTAACACATCCCCGCTGTGATTCAATCCAAACCCAATCTCCTTCCCGTATGTCATGCTTTCTCGCTGTTTCGGGATGAATCTCAACAATGGGATCTGGTCTGATCTCTCTGAGCCATGGTATCATCCTGTTTTCTGAATGAAAAAAAGTAGGAGACCTCAATCCAGCATTTAGAATATAGGGGTACCTTTTAGCTAAATCTGGAGTAGATACGGGGCTTTCTGGTATCTCTGTATATTTTGGTATAGGATCAAAGCCCCATTTTTCAAGAATAGTTGAGTATAGCTCAACTTTTCCTGTAGGAGTGGAAAAACCTTTTTCTTTGTATTTATAATATTTCATATCTCCTTGAAGATAACCTTTCTTCTTAAATTCATCCCAAGTTAGACCTGATGGTTCGAGTAACCAGTCTAGGGAATCTTCCACAGTTTCCCACCATTCTTGACCTAATTTCTTACCCAATTCCATAAAGATCTTATGATCTTGCCAGCATTCACCAATTTCTACGACTTTCTGCCTTGCAAATACATATCCATGAAACTTCCAGTTTTCCGATACATGATCCTGCTCAAGCCATGTAGCAGCAGGAAGAAAAATATCAGCCAGCTCTGCAGTCGGTGTCAGGAAGAAATCCGATACAACAAGGAAATCCAAACTTTTTAATGCATTATAAACCTCCCCTGCGTTCGCTCTTGAAACCACCGGATTGGTCCCCACAAGATATCCTACTTTTACAGGATATGGTTTTCCAGTTAAAATAGCATCCCAAGCGCATTTTGGTGTGATGATGGTCATTCTATCAGCAAGTTTATATTTATCTCCTCCAAGACGTTTCTTTTTCTGTTTGGGAGTCAAAGCGCTATTAGCAGAAAATTCAGAGACTTTTCTAACAGGGGGTGGTTGGTAAAAAACATTACCCCCAGGGATATCGAGGTTTCCAGTAGCTGCCATGAGGCCTATTGCTGTCCTAGTGAAATCTGTACAATTGATATTCTGCTCTGTTGGTACACCCCAATGAATTCCAGCTGGTTTTGTAGTAGCATACAATCTAGCTGCATTTCGGATTAATTCTTGATCAATCCATGTTATTTTTTCCACATGGTTGAGTGGGTAATCTTTCATAATTCTTTCAACAAAATCATTCCAACCATGAATATAATGTGCCACAAAGTCCTTATCGTATAATTCTTCCTCAATAATCACTCTAAAAAATCCAAAAGCAAGTGCTGTATCTGTTCCTGGCCGTATCTGAAGCCAGTGGTCTGCCTTTTTAGCTAAAAAACTCTTTCTCGGGTCGATTACAATCAGCTTTGCACCTTTTTCATAAGCCCGCCAGAAACTTACACCCTTATATTCATCTGGATTGGTCCATAGAGGATTACAACCCCACATAATAATACACCTGGGATTATTTGCATAATCACATACTGGATGCCTTCCACATGTGGTTAAACTCGCACCCACCCGTGAAAGATAACACATATGTCCAGCTGTAAGCATATTTGGGGTGCCCAACAAGTTTCCAAATCGGGAAAAATGACTCTCATAATCCCGACCGGTCCCCTGACCGATAATAATAGCTTCGGGACCAAACTTCTTAATCACTTCATTGAATTTTTCGGTTATCGTGTCTAAGGCTTCTTCCCAAGAAATCCTCCGCCAATCACTCCCGATTTTTTTCATTGGATAAAGAATCCTATCTGGATGATAAGCTAATTGTGTAATAGCTAAGCCTTTACTACACATAGAACCATAGCTTATTGGTGATTCAGGATCACCTTCCACCTTTATCACTCTACCGTTTATCACGTGAGCGATGACTCCACATCCACCATGACAACTTCGACAGACAGTCTTAATCTTCTCGACTTTTTCCATTTTACATGTTTATTTAATTCTTTAAATTAAAATTCTTTGCACCATTATAATTTTTCATTATTTTTATAATTTGAACTACCACTAGCTAGAACAAGTGGATTCCTAATTAACAGAAAACTGCACCACAAGATTCATGAATCGTGCCAGACAAATTTAATTCCTCTAACTCCTAAAAAAGAAAGCTTTTTTGATTATGATGAGAAAATCTCTAAGATTTGTTGTCCAATTTTTAATGCTATTTTTAAAAATATTTATATAAAAGAAAGTGTTAATAGATTTCATGACAATTCTTAGCCGTATATTGGGTAAGATAATGAAACTTCCACCAGCTAAGACTCGTAAAATCTTAGTTGATCGCGATCTCAAGGTTCCAATGCCCGATGGTGTTGAGTTGTTGGCAGATCATTATTACCCTCATGGAGATAGCAAACTTCCGACTGTTCTCGTTCGTTCACCCTATGGTAGACGTATCTTTTTCGGTCTCCTGTATGGGCGATTCTTTGCAGAACGTGGATTTCAAGCACTGATTCAGAGTTGTCGGGGAACTTTCGGCTCGGGCGGTCAATTTTATCCCTTCTTTAATGAGCATGATGATGGCATTGCTACCATTGAATGGATCAAAAAAAGGGATTGGTTCTCCGGCGAACTTATCACCAATGGTCCAAGTTATCTCGGATATGCCCAGTGGACAGTAGCAGGCGATGCTGGATCTCTACTAAAAGCGATGGCTACTCAAGTTTGCAGCTCTGATTTCGGTTACGTGCATTATCCTGGGGGCTCTTTCTCACTCCATGGTAGTCTGTCTTGGACTGCGATGACTGCCAATCTGAAGAGTTCCAGCCTCCGCCGTAACATTTCAGATAAAAAATTAGTCCCTGCTTTAAATCACCTGCCCTTACAGGACGCTGTTGAACTCGCAATAGGGAAAGTGGTACCTCATTGGCAGGATTGGCTCGAACACAACAATCCTGAAGATGAATATTGGAAGCAAACAGACTTTAGAAAAATATTAACTAAGCTGTCAGTACCAGTTAATATGGTTGGTGGTTGGTACGATATCTTCCTTCCATGGCAACTAAGAGACTACGCAGCTCTACGTGAAGCAGGTCATCAATCATTCCTTATGATCGGCCCTTGGAAGCATGATGATATGGCTGTTATGATAACGGGTGTACGTGAAGCGATCTCTTGGTTCCATGCTCACCTAAGTGGTGATCGGAGTGAACTCCGGGAGGAGCCTGTTAGACTCTTTATAATGGGGGCTAATAAATGGCGGAATTTCTTGGATTGGCCACCGTCAGGTACTCTACTACAACATTGGCATCTCCAACCAAATAGTGGGTTAAGCCCTAAGGTTCCTACAGAATCCGAGCCTGACAATTATAGCTACGATCCTAGTGACCCTACACCGGCAGTAGGTGGTTCAATACTTGGCCCAAATTCAGGTCCCAAAAAGAATAATGATTTAGAATCAAGATCAGATGTACTTGTGTATACAAGCGCTAAGCTTGAACAAGATCTAGAGGTTATCGGTCCTATACAAGCTGAACTCTATGTCCATTCCAACCTCGAATATACAGATTTCTTTGCACGCCTTTGTGATGTTAATTCCTCGGGTAAGTCTATTAACATTTGTGACGGAATACTCCGTTTAACACCAGACAAGTATAAATTGGAATCTGATGGGTGTATCAAGATCATTATTGATCTCTGGCCAACGGCATATCGTTTCCTTCGTAAACATCATATACGACTACAAGTATCGAGTGGTGCTCACCCACGTTTTGTACGTAATTTTGGTACTGGAGAACCGTTAGCAACCGCAACAAAGCTCATTATTGCTGAACAGACTATATATCACGATCCAACTCATCCATCTGCGATTATTCTCCCAGTTATGAAGTGATTGTTAATTAATAAACCGAAAAAGTTAGAAAATAAAAAAAACACACTTTAAAAAAAGTCTAGATTCTTCATTCATTTTCTTGGAGCTTTCTTCTTAAAATCTTTCCAGCAGGACTTTTTGGCAATTCATTTACAAATTCTATGATTCTTGGATAACAATACGCCGCTATTTTTTCTTTACTCCAATTAATAATTTCCTGTTCACTAATTTTATCTTTATATTCATCTTGGAGAATAATATAGGCTTTTATATCTTCGCCTTTGATTGGATCCTGTACCCCAATTACACAACACTCTAAAACGGCGGGATGCTCATATAAAACCTCCTCAACCTCTCTAGGATAGACGCTGTGTCCTTTGTATTTTATCATATCTTTAATTCGATCTAAAATATAGATATATCCTTCTTCATCAATTTTAGCAAGATCACCAGTTCTTAACCATCTATAACCACCTGCCTTAAAAAATACGTTTTTATTCTCTTCTGGTCTATTATGATAACCCATCATTACTTGAGGTCCTGAAACAACTAATTCGCCAGCATTTTCAAAAGGTAGAAATTCCAATTTTTCATTAATTATACCTACCAAAGTGTTAGTTAATGGATGACCACAGCTTCCAGGTTTTTTCCTTGACCAAGGTGGAGAAATAGCCACACCAGGGCTAGCTTCAGTAAGTCCATAACCTTCTCCCATAGCAAATCCCGTTCTATTTTCCCATTCTTTTGCAGCTTCTAATGGCATCGGAGTAGCTCCCACATGAGTAGATTTTAAGCATGAGATATCGACATTTTCTTTTAAAGATGAATTTAAGAGATTAATATACATAGTGGGTACACCGAACAATGAATTTGGTTTATGGTTTTTTAAAATTTCAAAGATTTTTTCTAGATTAAAACCATTCAAGACAAATGCTTTTGAACCAATAAAAAGAGCAGAAACCATTTCCACTATTTGACCAAAAATGTGATACCATGGGAGTACAAAGATAGAAACCAAATCTTCCTTAAGAAATTTATCTCTAAGATAATCATTAACTTGCTTGAATTGTAGACTATTAGCAACTAAATTATAATGTGATAAGCATGCACCCTTTGGATGACCTGTTGTTCCACCTGTATATTGAATAACAGCAATATCTTTTTTTGGATTAAATTTAACTTCTGGTGTAGGGAATGGCTTAGGGTTTTGATCCATTAAAGCATTAAAATAAATTAGTTTATTAGTTTCAGTTTTAATTAGAGTTGCATCCTTAAGATTAACTAGTATTATCTTTTCCAATGTTATTTGATCTTCTGCTTTTTTAAATTCACTAAAAAGACTATCATTCATTATGAGATAGTTCGTACCTGAATCTCTAATTTGGTAAGCTGCTTCTCTCGCTATATATAATGGACTAATAGCAGTCACTGTCCCTCCTATATTTAGTACAGCAAAATAGCTTATAATGAAATGTGGACAATTTGTTAACCATAATGCGACTACATCTCCCTTTTTTACCCCTAATTTTAATAGAGCATTGCTGAATCTTAAAACTAGTTCTTGTATATGCTTATATGTGTATTCTTTATTATCATATACAATGAAAGTTTTATTCTTATACTCATCAGTATATTTTTCGAATAAATCACATAAAGAAGTACTTTCAGGTATTTCTAATTCTAAAGTAACTCCTTCAGGTAAATAATCTTTCCAATATCTATTTTTTATATACTTTGGTAAATTCACGACATTTCATCTCTTTTTTATCAAAATTTAAAAAAGGTCATCATCCAAACTTTCATTATCTTCTGGAAATTTTCCAAATTCTTGCATATATTGTTGAAGTAATTCACTTTCTCTTTTTGTATACATTGGATCTTCATCATATTCAAAGTAACAAGCCCTACTATTGGTATTCATTTGTTCTTTTAATGCTAAACGTAAATTAGGAGTCCCCTGTATTAAGATTATCTCTTGATTTTCATTTAAGATTTGAATAGCACCTTCAGTTTCAGGGATATTTTGAATATTTTCAGTATTTAATTCTAACCATTTTTGAGGTGGCATGATAACAGGTGAAATTTCAAAGCGTAAGTCACATTTTAAACACCGGTTTGCTTCCTTAATCGCTAATTCTTCATCAAAACCCAATTCAATTTCACTAAAACCGTTTTGACGTTGTTCTAATGATAAAAGAGGCATTTGAATCCGTGGTTTATCATAAAAACTTTCATCACGCCCTAAATGTTGATTAGGGACATCCTGTTCAATAAAGATATCTTCAATCTCACCATTTCCTCCTAAGTATTTGTCAATTGAAGAAGCTGCCTTTTGACCCATTTCAATGGCATCAACTACAGAGCTAGGACTGTCTATTACTTCACCACCAGCAAAAACCCCCGGTATATCTGTTTCAAAAGTTTTTTCTTTTACTTGAATTAAACCTGATTTAGAGATATTAATTTTACTCTCACTACCTAATAAAGATAGATCAGGAATCTGTCCTATTGCCATAATTACCATTTCGGTTTTAATTGATTTTGTATTGGCATCATTAAAAATAGGACTAAATATCTTATTATCATCAAACACGGAATCACAATGAACTAACTCAATTTCAGATATTGAACCATTCTTATCAATAATTTTTTTTGGACCCCAGGAACAATCAAGTGTTATCCCCTCATCAATTGCTTTTTGGATTTCCCATTCATGAGCAGGCATTTCTTCTCTACATTCTAAACATGTCAGTTGAACTTCTTTAGCCCCTAGACGCCTAGCTGTTAAAGCTACATCTATAGCTACATTGCCTCCACCAATAACTATAACTCTTTCTGGTACTTTTACTTCTTCACCAAGATTAACTTTTTTTAGAAAATCAAGACCCCAAAGAATATTTGGGAGGTTTAATCCTTCAAGATTAAGTTTTTTAGTACTTTGAGCTCCAATTGCTATGAAAGTTGCATTAAAACCCTGTTCTTTCAAATTATTAAGTGATAAATGTTCACCTATAACCTTATTTGTTTGGATATCAATTCCCAGACTCATAATGTGGTCTAAATCTTTGTCGAGAACTACTCGTGGTAATCGATATTCAGGAATTCCAACCCTTAACATTCCTCCCACATAAGAATTAGATTCAAATATAGTAACTGAATGTCCTAACCTCTTTAAGTAATATGCTGCTGTAAGTCCTGAAGGACCAGAACCGACCACCGCTACTTTTTTCCCTGTTGAAGGGTTAATACTTATTTTGGATTTCCATAATTCACTATCGTGTTCCATAGCAAAACGTTTTAAAGCGCAAATAGCTATGGGTTCATTAATTTTACTCCTACGACATTCAATTTCACAATCATGAAAACATATTCTTCCAAGAACTGAAGGAAAAGGTGTTTTCTCGCGGATAACCGCAGCTGCTTCTGCATACTTTTTTTCCGATATTAATCTAATATACCGCGGAACATCAATACCTAACGGGCATGCATTTTTACAAGGGACAAGTAGTTTTTCTCGTTCCGACCATAAGATATTCTTATCTGTAAGTGCTCCAGTAGGGCAAACTTCAATACAAGCACCACAAAACTTACATCCAGATTCTTTAAGTGTTGGTTCAATACTCCCAACAATAGTCTCTCCATTAGAATAAACAAACCCTAATGCTCCCACACCACGTAAATCATTACACATTCTTACACATCGGGTACATCCAATACACAACTCATAGTTACGTATAAAAAGAGGTTCATCTTCAAGAATTGGACGCCCTTGGGGTCTATAACGAGGAATGTCCTCTCGAATTCCAATATATTCAGCAACTTTTTGTAATTCACATCGTCCTAAAATTGGACAACATCTCTCTTCTGCAGGAACATTTGGAGAGCATGGTTCACGACTACATCCCTCTCGTTGAGCACACATTAAACATGCATGTGGATGATTTGAAAGAATATCAGTTAACCTCTCTCGACGTAGATCTTGTATCAATGGAGTATCAGTTAAAATTACCATATTTTCTTCAGCTAGAGTACTACAAGATGTAATAACTTCCTCAATTCCTTCTATTTTTACAATACAAAGTTGACATCCCTCATGTTCTTGAGATGATTTGTTTAAATTATTATTTTTAATTAGGGTATTTCCTCGGAAGATGTATTCTATTGGTTTCATTCCTACCAACGGAGGTAGATCTGGGTGAGCACAAATAGCAGGGATGTATATACCAGCATTAAGGGAAGCTTCTAAAATTGTAGTCCCTTGGAATGTTTCAATCGTAGTTCCATTAATAGTTATTGTTATTTTTTCCATAGTTGACACTCTCGAAAAAAAATTAACCATACCATTAATTTCTTATTATAAAAAAATAAGATTAAGCGAAGTAAAAATATGATAGAATTCCCACCCAACTTGTATTAAAGCACAATTTTTGCTACCAGGAATGACTTATAGCATTAGCATCGCAAGCTTGGACGCAAGGCAACTCTCTTACTCCGCTAACAGGTTTACAAGGAGCACATGAATATTTTATTTTTTTACGGTGTTCTTCATTAACAATAGCTACTAAATCTTCTTCTAGTGGATCTAACTCATTTTCAGCCATTTCGAGAACACCCTCAGGACAAGCTTCAGTACATTTCCCACATGAATTACATCGATCAGTATCTATAGTGATAAAATATTCTCCTGAACCATCTTTATAACCATAGTTTGCTTTCATTTTTTTAGGCACTCTTTCGTTGTTTTTCTACTAACGCTTTAGCAAATAATGCAGCACCAATAGCTCCTGCAAGCTGAGGATCAATTGTTGATTCTGGGGTTTTTATTTTTAACTCATCTTCAATTCTTTTTACTACACCAATATTTTTAGCAATTCCGCCTGTTATTGCAAATTTTTCTTCTATACCTAACCTTAATAGAAGTGTAACTACACGATGTGCCATCGCTGCGCAATATGCTGCTAAGACTTTTTCTTTCGGCCAACCTTCCCTAAGTAGTGCAACAGCTTCAGATTTAGCAAATACCACGCATGTGCTACTTACCGGTTCTGGTTCTTCTTCTATTTGTAATGACATTTTTCCTACATCATTAATGTGTACTTGGAGTAAATCCGCAAATACTTCCATTCCTCTTCCAGTTCCAGCGGCACATTTATCATTCATAAGAAATGATTGAACTTTTCCTCTCTGGTCGCAGCGGATTGCTTTACAATCTTGACCTCCCATATCCAATACCGTTCTTATCTCAGGACCATAAATAAAGTTAGCGCCTCGAGCATGACAGGCAATTTCTGTAATAGCTCGATTTGCGAATGGAACATTCACCCGTCCGTAACCAGTTCCAACAACATATTCAATTTTATCTAAAGTTAACCCTGTACCTTCAAGAGCCCAATCCATAGCATTATTTGCACTATCTGGACTATTACTTCCAGTTCTCATACTGCTATAACAATAAATCTCTCCATCTACCATTATTACCGCTTGAGTGCTGACTGATCCTACATCAACTCCTGCTGATATGATGTTCCCATTTTCCCATTTCAAGTCAGGATTTGTATAACGGGATTCAGTCCATCTCCAATATTCCTTATCTGATTCTGTGTTTGACATATTTTCAATCTCCAATTTTTTCTATTGCAATAAGAGCTGCTCCTAAAGCACTAACATATTCTGGGGCAATTACTTCTTTTGGTACTAGAAGATCAAATCCGAGATTTCTCTCCATCGAATCTATAAAACCAATATTATTCGCGACTCCACCTATTAAAGCAACCTTCTGTTCAATACCTATTTGTCGAACCATACTTGTATTTCTATCTGCTATAGCGTCATGAACAGCTCGGATTATATCTTCTTTAAGAGTTTTTTGATGGATCAATGAAACAACTTCTGATTCTGCAAAAATTGTGCATTGTGCATTCATTGGAATTTGCTTAGTTGCTTTTAAAGAAAGATCTCCCATAGTTGTAATATCTACCTCTAAAGCCCTTGCCATTGCTTCTATAAATGCACCCGCTCCTGCAGCACATTTTTCATTTATCCCAAAATCTTTAACCTTTCCTTGGTCATCAATTCTTAAAACTCGTCCTTCTTCTGCTCCTATATCAATCACAGTACGCGCAGAGGGGAAAATAAAGTGAGTTCCCTTGGCATTGGCAGTAACAGTAGTTACACTATCGTTTGCGAAGGA
Source organism: Promethearchaeota archaeon (assembly GCA_048940925.1). GTDB lineage: Archaea > Asgardarchaeota > Lokiarchaeia > Sigyniarchaeales > SOKP01 > Loki-b32. The sequence continues at coordinate 24,649 of JBHLOC010000020.1, forward strand.
GATTGCTTCTATCCCTGCCCCAGTTGCAATAATATATTTAATTTCAGCACGTTTAACTCCTGCTCTTTCAAGAGCATTATTTAATGCTTGTTTTGCTGCCTCATCCTGATCAAAACCACTTAAAACAGAAGTAGTAGAGAGGATACTATCATCTTTTAAAATTACAACTTTAGTGTTTTTGCTGCCACAGTCAATTCCAGCTGTTATTATATTAAATCACTTTTTTTTTTAATTTTATTTAATATTAATTATTTAACTTTATCATATGATAACTGTAAAAATATTATCTATATATCTTCTCTATTCCAAGAGATTCCATAAATATGTCTATACGTTTCATAGTTCGGGGAAGATCAAATTCTCTTTCATCTCCCATATTTCCTTCAAAAGGCATTACTGGGAAACCAGCTTTTTGAATAGCTAAACGATTTTCTGCAATTCCAAGGCTTAATCCTTCACACCCTCTATTAAAATGCAATAAAACTCCATCTAACTTCCATTCACGAGCTATTCGGATCATCATATCGGATTTAAGCTTTGGGTGATAAAAATGTTGCCATTCTGGTTTACTCAAATTCCATTCCGCAAGAGCTCGTAATGCCTCATCCCTATTAGATATTTCAATGTCAGGAATAGATCTTGGACCCCAAGTTCCATCTTGTTTTTCTTCCCATAAACCAATGAGACTAAATGTATAAAGACTTCCTATTGAAACGCAACCGTATTGTTCTAAATAGCGAAATACTCTTAAAAATGCCCAAGGAGGTTGTGTATCTGTCATAACACGACATTGTTCATTGCCAACAGCCGCTATTCCTCGATCAACTCTGTCTTTTATTTCTGGATATAATTCTTTTTCATAAAAATCAGCCGTCCATTGAGCAGACTTCTTCAATGTGCCTAGAACATATAGAGAATACATAGATTTTTCATCAATAGGAGCAGGTATTGTTTTATTAAGATTGCAGATTGCTGACCAAAAATGACAAGTACGAAATTCATTATAAACAGCTTTGATTAAGAGTTCATCATCATAATCTCTCCCTGTAATTTCTTCAAGCCACTTGATCCCATCATGCATTTGTTTCACAACATAATTAATCTTATGATCCGTTAATTCTTCATAAGGACCTACGCTCACATCAATGCTAAATAATGGAATCCCCCCTTCAAGGTCGCTTGCTACTTGATACCATTTAGCATGAGAACAGCAAATATGATCCTGCCACATAAAATCAGGTTTAGGGAATTCCTCTGAGAACTGTGGCCATGCATACTTGTTAAGGATGGCAGAACCCCAATAATTACGCATATAAGAACATAAATCTCGTGCATACCCTTTTGCTTCGGTTGCTTCATGACATTCTTGTGCAAATTTATTATTAAATGCAATCGTCGCTCCATATGGTTCGCCAGTCAATGAATATACATCTTCTCCCAACCCTGCAGGAATTGCATCAAAAGACCAAGCACCTCCTGCCCAACGAATTCCCCCTTTTTCATGAGCTTTTGCATAATCTTCATAATATCTTTCTCTCAATTTTTTTGCTTTATTCCAACATTTCAAGGCTTCTGTTGGATATTTAGTTTTTTCCATTTTTATCCCTCTTAAAAAAGATCCTCTTCTCGTAATATTTCAAGAAATGCTTCTACACGTGTTTTAAACTGACCAATTGGTACAGTAACATCAAACTCAAGGAATATAGTTGGGATACCATTATCCTCTAAAGTTTGTTTAATAATAGGAATATCTAATTCATGCGGATCACAAAATTTTTGTTGAATTAGAATCGCACCTTGCACATCATATTCTTTCGCCATTTTAACAATATGATCAAGTCTTGTTCTTTGAGGCCAATCTTTACTTGGGCATGGTACACGTTTAACATACCGTTCTGAAATTGCTGCAAGTAAATCTTTATTCACATTTACTTCTCTATCAAAATAACGAGTACCAGTACAATGATCATCAGTCACAAATCTTGCTCCTAAATTTTCGACCATAGATATAAATTCAGTATCATCATCCTCAGAACCTATAATCATAAGGCGTTCACCAGAATTATTTATATTTCTTGAGGGCAGTTTCTGTAAAAGTGATTCCAATTCTCTATTATGGTCCTCTTTGTCAGTCATTTGGGCAGATACTACCATTGTCATTGCTTCCAGACCAGTGAGAGGTGGATTAGGCTTTTTTCTTAGCTTATATACTTCTTGCATAAGTCGTCGATTAGTATTCATTATCTTAATTCCTCTCTTGAGGTCTTCATCAGTAATTGGTCGACCGATCCAGTCTTCAATTGCTTTTTTAAATTGTTTCAGCTCTTCTGTTAAATAAGGAATTGCATGAGGACTCTGAACATGCATAGGATGCGGTAAATAATATTTAAAATCTACAGGGATATGTAAATCCCAGCTTGTAAAAGCTTGCCTAATATGGAGACAACTTTGAGCAATCATTATCCCATCTAAATAATCAAATCTCCCTTTTAGACCCTGTGCTAAGCAATCACGGCAAAAAGGACAAAACATAGCAAAAATATGTGGTTCTGACACATCCTGTGGTTCATGACTACCTAAAATCCTTACTGGAAGTATATTTGCAGCATATAAGATCTCTTCTGGAACATATGTGCAAAAATAGCCTATTACCTTTCCCCCAGTTCGTTCTTTCCACTTTTTAGCGTATTCATGACGATTTTCATACCAATCTTTAAATTGTTCAAACATACGTAGTACCTTCCTTTATATAGATTTTATTCAAATATCCGCTTATTTCATGGTTTTTTGGCAAGTTAAATAGATAAAATTATTAAATTTAATTAAAGTTTTTATTTTTGACACAATATAAGGATTCGAATTCCCTCACCACGGCGCATAACATCAAAAGCTTCATTAATTTCTGAAAGTGGGAATTTATGAGTAATTAGTGGTTTAAGCTGAAGTGACCCATTCTTCACTAATTCTATAATATGTGGATAATCTACTGGACGACAACCAAGGCTTCCCATTATCTCCATTTCTCGATACATTACACGACCAATATCGAAACCATCCCAACGTTTGGGTGAATATCCCACAGCAACTAAACGACCTCCAGTTCTTAAACTATCGAAAGCTTGCTTCATTGTTACAGGATTTCCAATTGCTTCAAATGCTATATCTGCTCCACCTCCTGTTATTTTCCGGATAGCTCCAACGACTTCTCTTTCGTCCATATCTTTTGCTAAAATAGTTTCTACCGCTCCAATTTGCTTAGCAATCTCCAACTTTTTAGGGACAATATCAACAGCAATAGGCAACCCTCCTGCTACCTTTATATTTTGAACCACATTTAAACCAATTCCTCCACATCCAATAACGACTGTCCAGTCACCAGGTCTTACTTGACCTCGATTTTTTACTGCATGGTATGGTGTTGAAACCGCATCTGAAATAATACAACTTTCTTCTAATGGTAATTCAGTTGGAAGATGAACAACATCTTTAATGGGAACTTTAATTAGTTCTGCAAATCCTCCATCAACATTATTACCAAGCATAATTTGATTAGTACAAATATTTTCACGACCTGTTCTACAATTAAAACAATATCCACAAGAGAACACAGCGGGAATAATAACATGGTCACCTTCTTTGAAATTGGTTACATCTTCGCTTATCTCTTTAATACATCCTGATATTTCATGACCTAAAATAAGAGGTGGTTCTTTAAAAGTGGGTACACCATGCTCTAGGTAACCAAAATCTGTGTGACATAGACCACATGCCTCTATCTCTACTACAACCTGACCTAATTCACCAGAAATATTTGGTGAGGGATAATCATCTACCAAAATTAAAGGTTCCTTAACCTTTTCAAAAATGGCGGCTTTCATATTTACTTCCTACAATTTGCTTTATTTTTATTATAATTTAAACCTAATTCTTATTAAATTTAAGAAAGTTAACGATTCTGCCAATTGGGTGATCGTTTCTCTAAGAATGCTTGTAATCCTTCATTCGCATCATATGTTGACATTAATTCTTTGAGATAAAACTCTTCAACTTTATCTAATTGAGCTTCAAAATTGAATCCTAATGCTATATTGAATGCTTTCTTAGAATAATGCAAGATTATGGTGCTCAAATCATTAAATGATTCAATAAATTTAGCAAACTCTTGCTCATATGATTCATGTGGGAATAAATGATTAGAAATTCCAAGTCTATGAGCCTCATTAGCATCAATTACTTCTCCCAACATAATAAGTTCAAAAGCTTTTTTATTTCCAATAATTTTAGGAAAAGCCAATACAGCAATAGGTGGGAATACACCTACTTTTATTTCGGGTTGCCCAAATTTTGCTTTATCTGAGGTGAATATAATATCACAGAATATAGCAATTTCACAACCTCCTCCAAGTGCTGCTCCTTTAATACTTGCAATGGTTGGACATTTTAGTTTGTTAAGCCTTCTAAAAATTCCATGGAATTCCTTAATCATTTTGGGAGCTTTATCACCTATATGATCACCAATATCAACTCCCGCTGAAAATGCTTTTCCATTATGATCAAAAATAACTGCTTTTAACGATCGATCTTCTAGAAAACCTTCAAGAGCTTTATTAATTTGTTCCATCATTCTAATTGTTAGAATATTCAATGGACCATTGTTAAAAATTATTTTCCCGATGTTATTGGATATTTCTACTACAATTAATTCATCTTCCGTTTCTTTTTCACCCTTTTTGGCTAATTTTTACTTTTAATCTACTAATATCATTAATTTGAAAAAAAATATTAGATTTATAGTTTAGTTCCACAATTTCCACAAAACTTGAAATCTGAAGGTATATTTTTTGCTTGACATGAAGGGCATGACACTGAAGGTGGTCCCCATAAAAATTCAGGATGAGGACTTTCTCTTACACCTCTATAATTTGGAGGACGCTTTTCTACAAATGCAGACATTCCTTCTAAAGGCTCCCAAGAAGCGTAATGAATCGATAACCAATCTTTTGCATGTCCAATTGTTTGATGCCAAACAAGATCCTTCCAGAAATTAACCTGCTGTTTTGTGTATCTCATACATTCTGGAAATTTATCAATAAGTTTCTGACAATACTTATCTATTTCATCATCTATTTCAGAGTATGGTACTACAGAATTTACCAAACCCCATTCTAATGCTTTCTGTGCTGATATTGGTTCACACAAATATAAAATTTCTCTTGCTCGACGATCGCCAACGATAATAGGTAACCACTGAGTAGCACCACCACAAGCAACAGATCCAACTCTCGTTCCTACTTGTTGAATAGTGGCATGTTCGGCAGCTACAGCTAGATCACAGGCCATTTGCCATTCATTACCTCCACCTGCCACTATACCATTAATTCTTGCTAGAGTAGGTTTCCCAATATTACGGAATACATCATGAGCTTCTTGGAAAATACTCATCCATTTCCAATATTCAGCGGGTTGAATAGTAAATCTTTCTCTATACTCTTTTACATCACCCCCCGTACAAAAAGCTTTGTCTCCTGCTCCTGTTAAGATAATAACTGCAACTTTATTATCCCAAGCAGCATCATGAAAAGCTTCAATCATTTCCATTAATGTAAGAGTTGAATAAGCATTATAGACTTCTGGACGATTAATAGTAACTTTTGCTTTCCAATCGTTTTTTTCATAAATTATTTCTTTAAAATCGAATTCATTTGGATCTTTAGGTTTAAAATTTGGTTCTTGTGTATAAGTCATTACTACCACTTCAATACTTAATTTTTTTGATTTCTTTTATTTTTATTATTATTCTTAGATAGTTTTACAAATTCATTTAAAATTTGTTAATAGAAAACGTTTTGTGGGAATAAAATACCACTAAAAGCACAATTTAGATAGAATATTAAAAGGAGTAATATTTAAACCAAACATAATGATTATACTTATTGTAGATTCTAATAAAAATTGTTAATGAGAAAGATTAATAGTGGTTTCAGATAAAGAAAAAAATATAAATAAAAATGAACTAGACATTCCACATAGAGGTAAAAACTGGGAGAGAGGATTCACCATAGAAGAACATAGAGTAAAAGAATATGTCGAATTGTATGAATCAATCGGATATGAAACACGAGTTGAACCCGCAACTCCTGATGAGATTGAAGGGTGTCAAGCATGTTTTAAAGCTGAATTTGATAATTTAAGAACTATTTACATTAGAAGAAAAGAAAATAAGAATAATGAAATGAATTTAAACGAATTATTATAATGGATTATTATCCTGTTTAAAACAAATAATTTTTTGAAGAAATTGCTTTTCATCAATATTTTTATCTCTATTTTCATTAACTAAATTTATGTCAAGACTAGAACCTGTTAAATTTGAAGATTTTAAAGAGGGTGATTCTGCTTCATTCTCAAAAACCATAACTGAGGCAGATGTAACATTGTTTGCTGGAATTTCTGGAGATTTCAACCCTTTACATATTAATGAAGAATTTGCGAAAACTCAGATGTTTGGGAAACGTGTTGTTCATGGAGCATTTAGTTCTGCGTTAATTTCAGCAGTGCTCGGAGCTCATTTGTTTGGTCCAGGAGCCCTCTATGCTTCTCAAAAAGTTGTATTCAAGAAACCTGTCTTTATTGGAGATACAGTGACCGCCGTGGCAACAATCTCAAAAAAATATACTAAAGAGGGTAGGAGTGGAACATTGCAATTTCTTGATGTTGAGACCAAGGTATATAATCAAAAGAATGAAATAGTTACTGATGGAGAAGCACAGGTAATTGTAATGTAAACTTATCTTTTTTTCAATTCATTTATATTTTCCTATTTTTTTTTAATTATTTATCCTTTACCATATGGGAAATTTTACCCACATTTAATTACGATGTTTAGCTAACCTTTGAGCTGTTTTAGGAGTGACTGGTACAAGGTAAACATTATAAAAAGAAAGATATATTAATTAATATGATATTTTAAAATCAAATTAATTTTTGTTTAGAAATCGTTCAGAGTTATTAATAAAATGAATAAAGGAGAATAAATTAATGTCATGGCTTAATATTGGTGAAATTGTCAGGGTTAATGCTCATAAATATCCAAATAAACTTGCTTTGAAAGATGCTAAACGTCAGCTAACATTTAAACAATTAGATGAAAGAACCAATAAACTTGCGAATGGAATTCTTAAAAGTGGTATAAATAAAGGAGATAAGGTAGCAATCTTATCTAACAATTCAATTGAATTTATGGAACTCTACGTCGCCGCTGCTAAGGGAGGGTTTATTACCGTCCCAATAAGCTTTCGCTTGCATCCAGATGATGTTTTTTATATAATTAAGAACTCAGATGCGAAGATATTAATCGTAGAATCCCGATTCCGTGAATTTACTGAAAAATCATGGAAAAACGCAAAAGAAAGAGGAGTAGACAGAGTTGAACTTATATTAATCTCTGACGAGCCTCGTGATGGCTGGAAGAACTATGAAGATATTATAGAAGAGGGTAAAAATACTTATCCATCCATTGAAATAAAGACAGAAGACACATGGATAATCCTTTATACATCAGGGACTACAGGGAAACCAAAAGGGGTGATACGCTCCCATCGTTCTTATATTGCTTTTTTTTTAATTAATGAAGTAGAATTCTCTTTTACTCCTCAAGATTATGGAATGATTTTGATGCCACTCTCTCATGTAAATTCCACATTCTATTCTTTTGTTTTTACTTACATTGGAGCACCAGTTTATATACATATTGAGTATAAATTTAATCCAGAAGAGATTTTAAAAATAATTGATCAAGAGAAGATAACCTTTACTTCGATGATACCTACTCATTATAATCTGATATTAAGTCTTCCTGAAGAGAATAAAAAAAAATACGATTTAAGTTCTATGCGAGCTCTTTTAACCTCTTCAGCTCCTGCAACTAAACAAATGAAACTAGATGTAATGGATCTTTTTAAACAAGCTCAACTCTTTGAAGCTTATGGTTCAACTGAAGCAGGCCTTGTCACAATCCTCAGACCTGAAGATCAAATGAATAAGTTAGGCTCCATTGGAAAAGAATGTATTGGAACTGATATAATTCAAATATTGGATGAACAAGGAAATCCAGTATCTGTAGGAGAAGTTGGTGAATTATATTCCCGCGGACCACAAATGTTTGGTGAGTATTACAAATTACCAGAAAAAACAAGAGAATCTTTCAATGGTGAATTTTTTAGCGCAGGTGATATGGCTAAAAAAGATGAAGATGGATTTTATTACCTTGTAGATAGGAAGGCTAATATGATTATTACAGGTGGAGAACATGTTTTTCCCTCCGAAGTTGAAAAAATTATTGTGTCACATCCACACGTTATTGAATGTGCTGTAATTGGTCTACAAGATTATAAATGGGGGGAGGAAGTGACTGCTGTTTGTGTTTTAAAGGAAGAAGTGGCATCTTCAGATGAATTCACCAAAGAAATCCGACAATTTTGCGAAAACAAATTAGCACGATTTAAGATCCCGAAAAAGGTCTTATGTATTGATCCTGAAGAGATGCCAAGGACGGGTTCAGGTAAAGTAATTCATCGAATATTAAGAGAACGATTTAATGAATAGAATAATAATAATTAAATAATTTTTTAAAAAGAGTAATTGGGAATTAAATAAGGATGTAAAACTAATGTCTTTTAAAAATGCCTATATACCATATGGTCAATACTGGAGTACACCTTTTAGTAGGTGGCAGGGAAGTTTCCAAAATCTCCATGCTATTAAATTTGCAGCAGAAATCACAACAAAATTTTTAAGCAGTAGAGATATATCACCTAAAGAATTTGATGAAGTTATATTGGGTATTACTATACCGCAACTCAATTGTTTCTATGGAGGACCTTGGTTAGCGAGTATGATCGGAGCTAAACACACTACAGGACCTATGATCAGTCAAGCTTGCGCTACTGGAACCAATACTGTCTCAATTGCTGCACAAAATATAGAAACAGGAATAAATAAAAATGTTCTTGTCATATGTGCAGACCGATGTTCTAATGGACCTCATTTAGCATACCCAAATCCTCAAGCACCCGGTAGCACCTTAGATTCAGAAAATTGGGTATGGGATAATTTTGGATATGACCCTTATGCCAAAAATGCTATGATTGAGACAGCTGAAAATGTAGTTAAAGAAGTAGGGATCTCAAGAAAAGATCAAGATGATTTAACTATGCTACGTTACAATCAATATCAAGATGCTTTAAAAGATAATAGATCTTTTCAAAAAAGATACATGATAAGTCCAATTGAAGTTAAGGATCGTTCAGGTCGAAAAGTATTAGCTACTGTAGAAGGAGATGAAGGGATTTATCCAACTACAATGGAAGGACTTTTAAAACTAAAACCTGTTCTTCCAGAAGGCACAGTTACTTATGGAACACAAACACATCCCGCAGATGCTAACTGTGGTGTTATAGTAACTACAAAACAGAAAGCTGAACAATTAAAGAAAAGGGAAGATGTCGAGGTGAGAATTGTGTCTTATGGTGCACATAAAACTAAGAAAGGATACATGGCCATGGCAATTGTTCCTGCAGCTAAAAAAGCGTTAGATAGAGCAGAGATCTCTATAGCAGATGTATCAGTAATTAAAACACATAATCCTTTTGCTGTGAATGATATATATTTCTGTAAGGAAATGGATGTCGATTGGAAAAATATGAACAATTATGGGAGTTCCCTTATTTTTGGTCATCCCCAAGCGCCTACAATGTTGAGAATAATAATAGAATTGATAGAAGAATTGGTATTAAAAGGAGGAGGATATGGGTTAGCAGACGGTTGTGCCGCTGGGGATACAGCCGCAGCTTTAATCTTGGAAGTAAAAATAGATTGAAATACTCAAAATTATGATTAAAATTTAACTAAAATTAAGGTGTCTTTGATGCGAAGAAAAGAAATAGCAGCGACTAAAGAATTAAAACAAATAATGACTGATTATTATTATGAGTTAGATGACGCTTCTAAGAGTTATGATAAAAAAATCGCATGGTGCTCAAGTGTTGGACCTGCTGAAATCTTAAGAAGCCTAGGATTTCAAGTTTATTTTCCGGAGAACCATAGCGCAATGTTAGGATCAACTAGAATGGCAACTGATTTAATACCATACGCTAATGCAATAGGTTATTCGCCTGAAATCTGTTCATATCTTACTGCTGATATAGGGGCATATCTAAAAAAAGTTACACCATTATCACGGGCTTATCCTGGTATTAATTCTATACCAAAACCTGATGTGCTGGTATTTAATACAAATCAATGTAGAGAGGTTCAAGACTGGTTCCGATGGTTTTCTGAGGAATATAAAGTTCCTTTATTGGGTATCTATACACCTAGGACAATAGACGAGGTCACTGATTCAGTTATTACATTTATAGCAGAGCAGATGGAGGAGCTTGTTAAATCCTTAGAACAGATATCAAGAGCTAGATTTGATATAAATGATCTTAAAAGGGTCGTTTCACTCTCACGTAAATGCTCTGATCTTTGGAAAGAGGTGTTAGATACAGCTGCAAACACACCTTCACCAATAACATTCTTTGATGGCACCGTCCATATGGGTCCTGCCGTGGTTTTGAGAGGAACCCAACAAGCAGTGGATTATTATAAAACTTTACTGTCAGAATTAAAAGAGAGAGTAAAAAATCACGAGGGTGCTATAGATGATGAACGATATAGAATTTATTGGGAAGGAATGCCTATATGGGGTCGACTTAGACACTATTCTGAGTTGTTTGCGAGCCTCAAAGTTTGTGTCGTGGCCTCCACCTATTGCAATAGTTGGATTTTTACTGCTTTTGACAATAAAGATCCTTTTAAAAGCATGGCAAAAGCGTATACTAACCTATTTATAGTACGTTCAGATGAATATAAAGAGGAATATCTCAAGAACATGGTAGAATTCTTTAAAGTTGATGGAATTTTGTTTCATGATGCAAAAACTTGTCCACATAATACAAATGCTCGCTATGGAATGCCACAAAGACTTGAAATAAAAGCAGGAGTGCCAAATTTGATTATAAACGGGGATTTAAATGATTTAAGATGTCTTTCTGATGAGCAATCAAGAACAAGTATAGAAGCCTTTATTGAACAGTTAGAGGAAGGTTAATATTAATAGAGAAATTCAAGAATGGAAATAATCTAGAATAATTTTTTAAAGAATTACATATAAAAATTGTTGTATATCAAAATAAAATTATGGTAGAAAATACTAATAAATATCCTATATGAGAAAGAGAGAAAATGCCTAATATAAAAGCAATTGAAATAAAGAACTATATTGGTAAAAAATTTGTTACAAGATGGTATCAAGTAACCCAAGAAGCTATAAATAAATTTGCTGATCTCACAAAAGATCACCAATATATTCATATTAACCCTGAAAGAGCAGAAGGATCAATTTATGGTCAAACTGTTGCTCATGGATTCTTTGTGCTATCTATGTTAGGCTTTTTTACATTACAAAATGGTGACAGAGATTTAATGCAATTTTATATAACAGATGCAAAAGCAATAATTAATTATGGATTTGACAAAATTAGGTTTATATCTGCTGTTCCAGTTGGATCTCATATTCGTGATGTTTCTTATATTTCAAAAGTGGAGTTAGTTGAAAGAGGTATGAAATTTATCTCACACCATACAATTGAAATCAAAGGACAAACCCAACCGGCGGTTGTCGCAGATTGGATTAATTTGCTTATTTTATAAAATTTTTTTCTTTAACCCCCAATAAGGGGAGGAGATATAACAATTATATCCCCCTCTTTTAATTTAGTATTCAATTCTTCTAAAAATAAGTAGTTTCTTCCATTTACTAGAATGACTACATGGCTCTCTAGTTTTCCTTGAGAATTAACAAAATTTTTTCTTAATTTTTTTCCATGTTTTTCCATAAATTGATCAATTACATCACTTAATTTATTCACATCTGAATAATCGATCTGTGTTAATCCCACATCGGTTGAAAATATTGTCATCAATTTAAGGGTGACATTTACCATTAAATCACTAATATTATGATTTTGTTAAAAATCTTATCCAATAGAATTATAAAGGTTAATAACAAGGTTAAAAACATTTTATTCTATTCTAAAAATAATAGATTAATTAGTTAATATGTAAATCACCTTTTAAAATCATTTGACATCTATGAATTCTAAAGATAGAATTACTGAACAATTGAAACAGATTGTAAAAAAAGATAGAATTTTAACAGATTTAGAAGACCGTTATGTATATTCTTTTGAAAAAATTTTCCTTGATAGATTTATAATAGAACCAGACATTATTATTAGAGTCTCTTCATTGAAGGAAGAAAATGAAATAAAAAGATTTATCGAAAAAGAAGATGCTATTTTAATTGAAAGGGGTAAAACTTTAACACACCTTGAAAACAAATCTCTCAAGAATTTAGTCTTATTAGATAATATCGAGATTCCTACACTTAAAAATTGCATCGATAACATTGGAAAAGATGATGGAATTATTACAAAATTCGACAAATTTGATATTAAAGGCTATGGAACTTATAGAAATATTGCTTTGGCAGTACAAAACTTATTTTTCGGAAAGACTCTAAATAAGTGCCAACAATGCATCACCTGTACTGGTTATTGTACAATATCACACTCTTTTGGTGGGATTGAAACTTGGTCTTCAAAGGGAAGATTACTCATAGCTCGAGGAATAATGAAAGGAGATTTAACCTTTTCAGACAAGATTATTAATATTTTATATACGTGTACAACATGTGGACTTTGTTTTGCCCAATGTTTTGATGATTTAGAATTTCATGAAGCGATACTCTATCTGAGACATAAAATAGCTGAAAACAATTTGGTTCCACAGATTTTTCACACTACAGCTGACAACATTTTTGAACATGGGAATCCGGGAGCTATACCTATAAACCGTCGCCTTTCAAGAGTAAAGAATATATCTAAATTAAGTTTACCAGATAAATCTGATAATTTATGTTGGTTAGGGTGTACAGTTGTAACTCGAACTCCAAAAATAGCTGACGCTTTTCTCAATATTTTAAACCGAACTAATACTGAAATCACGATGCTTGGAAAAGAGGAAGGATGTTGTGGTTACGTTTTAATATCATCAGGATTATGGGAAGAAGCTAAAAAAGTTGCTAATGATGTGATTAGAAGAGTTGAAAAAACCAAAGCTAAAACTTTAATAACACCTTGTTCAGGTTGCTATTACACCTTCAAACACCTTTATCCTGAAATTCTTAATATTGATATGCCATGCGAGATATTTCACTCCTCTCAATTTCTTGAAAATATAGTAAAGCATCAAAAAATAAGGCTTAAACCTCTGAATCTAAATGTTACATACCATGATCCCTGTTCTCTTGGAAGACATAGTAAAGTTTACGATCCTCCACGCAATGTATTGAAAGCAATACCTAATCTTAACCTTATTGAAATGCCACTGAATAGGAATTGCTCTCGATGTTGCGGAGGTGGAGGTGGACTTTGGACATTTAATAATAATGTAAGTTTAGAAACAACTCAAACAAAACTAAAAGAAGATTTGATCCCTTTAAATGTTAATATTTTAACAACCGCATGCCCACAATGCCAACTAAACTTCCGGTTCGCTTCTCATATGAAAAATTTTCCTAGCAATTTCTTAAAAATATATGATATTATTGAATTATTTGAATCAGCGATGTAGATTGAAAAATAATTATTGTTTTGCCAAACCTCGAATTTTAGGTTGACCTGGCCATGGCCATGAGATTCTATATTTAATTTTACAGTTAGGACATGTAGCCTCTTTTACATTTGGTTGGATTGAGAAACGTTCTAAACAATTTAAACATCTACATCGAGAAGTTTCACTCATATCTGAATCACATCTTTCTTTAAAATGTTAGGTTTGATATTACTAGATATAATCTATTGCAAAAATCTAATTTAATTGAATTAATTATTAATTTTCGTTGAAATATTTAAATCTAATGGAAGATTCAAATAACAAGTAAATTAATCTAAGTGTACAGCGATTATTATTAAAAATTTACCTTCTAAATTCAAATTCTGTAGTAGATGTGGGTCAAAATTCCCATCGCGTTAAAATAATTAATGATTCTGTACTTAATAAAGTTAATGAAATAAAGGTGGTAAATTATAGTTTGGGATAAAAAAATTGCTTTTATTGACTTATCTACAAGAGAGATAACCAAAAAGGAGATCCCAAAATCAATCCGAAAGCAGTTTTTAGGTGGTAGAGGCATAGATATGTATCTTTTATATAATTATTTATCACCTGAGATTGATCCTTTAAGCCCTGAAAATTTGTTATTAATAGGAGCTGGATTGCTTACTGGAATCCCCGCACTTGGGAGCGGAAGATGTGATATTGCAGCAAAATCACCTATAACCGGTGCAATTGGTGACTCTAATATTGGAGGTTTCTTTGCACCTGAAATGAGGATGGCGGGATTTGACCATTTGATGATAACTGGAAAAGCTGAAAAGCCTGTATATCTTTGGGTACATGATGGTGAAATTGAAATTCTAGATGCCAGCTATCTTTGGGGAAAAGATACGTTTCGAACACAAACTTTAATAAGATCAGATCATGGAGATGAAGAAATCAAATCTTTGGTAATAGGTAATGCAGGTGAAAATCTTGTTCGATTTGCTAACGTAAGAACAGGTATGAAAAACTCTGCAGGAAGAACTGGGATGGGCTGTGTTATGGGATCAAAGAATTTAAAGGCAATAGCTGCTCGTGGGACGATGGACATAAAATATGACCATCCAGAACAATTATTAGAGTATTGTAAAGAAATGATCGATATGGTCATGAAAAATCGTTATTCAAGAGCAGCATCAAAATGGGGCACACTCGTGATTTATAGCACTACAAATACTACAGGGTTGATTCGAACGAGAAATTTTCAGTTAAATCAGCTGGATCAAGGTTGGGATATTGAACCCGAAGAAATGGATAAGTATACAATTGGGATGTCTGGTTGTTATGGTTGTCCAGTGAGCTGTCGTCATCGTTATACATTAAAAAAAGGTACCTTTGCCCCTATTTTTGCAGAAGGACCTGAATATACTTCGCTTGGAGCATTTGGAACAATGGTAGATTGTAAAAAGATGGAGACCGTTCTCGTAGCAAACCATCTTGTGAACAAATATGGCTTAGACACATTAGAAACTGGAGGATTAATTGCTTGGGCAATGGAGCTTTATGAAAAAGGAATAATAACAGAAAAAGTGACAGATGGGTTAAAACTTGAATGGGGCAATGAAGAAGTTGTTTTTGATCTAATTCAAAAAATTGCTCAAAGGGAAGGTTTTGGAAATTTACTAGCTGATGGATTTAGAAGAGCAATAGATAAGATAGGAGAAAAGTCTAAATACTATGCCATTGAAGTAAAAGGTATGAGTAACTTACACTCAGATGAACGACCTACACCTAGTTTAGCATTAAATATTGCTACCTCAACAAGAGGGGCCGATCATTTGAGAGGTCGGCCAGCTATAGATCTTTATGGATTGCCAGAAGATTTTTTAGAAGAGATATATGGTGGTCCTATGTCGTCAGATTATAGGTCCTATTTTGGAAAGCCAAGGATGGTTTGGTGGCAAGAACTCTTATATGCAGTTACAGATTCACTAGGAACTTGCAAGTTTCAAACAGTTTTTTTAGCTGTACATGCTCCAAAATGGGAAGAATTTTCAAAACTTATCAATTTAGCTACTGGAATGCAATTTTCAAACTCTCAACTTATGGATATTGGGGAAAGAATATACACAATAGAAAGAATGTTTAACAATAGGGAGGGATTTTCACGAAAAGATGATACTCTACCTGAACGCTACTTTAAGGAAGCAACTCCTATAGGGCTTCCAAGAGTGAAGGGGATAAAAATCGATAAAGAAAAATTTGAAAATATGCTAGATGAGTATTATACTTTACACGGGTGGAATAATAATGGAGTTCCCACCACAGAAACTCTTCAGAAACTTGGAATTGAAAAAGAACAAACTCATATTATTTAAAGACGAGGTGTGTGAGATGCAGAAAATTTTGTTTGTTGATCCAGAAAAATGTACAGGATGCAGGCTCTGTGAGATTGCTTGCTCTCTACATCATGAAAACGTATGTAATCCTTCTCAGGCAAGAATTCATATTGTAAAATGGGAAAATTCTGGACTTTATATTCCAATGATTTGTCAGCAATGTGACACTCCCATTTGTGAGACAGTTTGCCCTATGCGTGCTATAACCAGAGATGAGGAATCAGGAGCCCTAATAATTGATGATGATTTGTGTGTAGGTTGTAAACTATGTGTGATGTTTTGTCCACTCGGTGGCGTAGGAATAGGTAAAAACAAGCAAATATTGAAATGCAACCTTTGTGATGGTGATCCTCTTTGTGTGAAATATTGTATTCCTGGTGCCCTACAATTTATAGATGGAAATACTATAAATCTAAGGAAAAGAAGAATAGCTGCGGAAAAATTTTCAGATTTAATGAAAAAAATGTTAGATGTATCAATATAAAAGATTACATGAAATTTTAGAGAGGATTAAATTTGACAGAAAAATTCAGATTTGGTATAGTTGGGGTAGGACCAACTGGAGGAATTTTAGCAGCTCATCTAGCCAAAGCAGACCATGATGTTATTCTCGTTGACATAAATAAAAGTCATATGGATGAGATAAAAAAAAATGGTCTCATCATAACTAATTTTCGAGAATTCAAAACAAAATTCCCTAAAAAAAATATTTGTTATTCTATAAATGAACTTCAAAATAAAGAAGTAAATACAATATTTATTGCTGTTAAAGCATTTCTCCTCATGGACATCTTACCACAAATTAAAAAAGTTGTGAAACCTAATACTACTATAATTAGTCTACAGAATGGTTTTGATACGGAAGAAGTCATTGCAGAGTTTTTTGGAAAAGAAAATACTATGCGTATTGTAGTTAATTATGCAGGATATTTAGAATTTCCCGGAATTATAAGTATGTCATTTTTCAACAGTCCCAATTATTTAGGTATATTGACACCTATCGCTGAAGAAAAAGCTAAAAAATTGGCAGAAATCATTACTAATGCAGGATTAGAAACGGTCTTTACTTCAGAGATCAAAAAATATGAATGGGCAAAATGCATTCTTAACACGATAAGTCCTATATGTGTTACTACCGGTACTACCATAAAACAGGCATTAGAATTCAAAGATACTAGGAATCTGTGTAGAGAAATATTGCGTGAAGGAATAGAAGTTGCGAGATCACATGGTATCGATTTTGAGCCTGAATTTTTAGAGTCTTGCATGAGTTATTTAGATAAGGCAGGACATCATAAAGTTTCTATGCAAGCAGATATAAATAAAGGAAATCCGACAGAAATAGAATTTCTCAATGGAAAGTTAGTAGAATATGGAAAAATGGAAGGAATTCCAACACCATATAACAAAATATTTGTTTCCTTAATTAGAGCCTGTGAATTGCCTCCTGTTAATCGTTAATCAATTTATATTTTAATTACAGTTAAATTATGTCTAATGATCTATTTTTTGTAGGTATTGATGTTGGAACCTCATATGTAAAATCTCTTGTTATTAATAAAATTAAAGAGGTTGTCAGTTTTCATGTTAAGCGTACCGGTATTTCTATTGAGGAATCAAGCAAAATTGCTTTTAAGGAAGCCATTTCGAAAGTTTCGTTATCTAAGAGCCAGATAAATCATATTACAGCTACGGGATTTGGAAAAAATAAGATTTCTTTTGCAGATACTACCAAAACTGAAATAATATGTCATGCAAAGGGAGCATATCATTACTTTCCTAGGAGGATTACAGTTATTGATATAGGAGGTCAAGATACAAAAGTTATTAAGCTTGATGAGGAAGGAAAAATAACTAGGTTTAAGATGAATAGAAAATGTGCTGCTGGAACTGGTGTATTTATTGAGGAAATTGCAAATCGACTTGACATACCATTGAATGAGATGAATACCTTAGCGATTAAATCTACAAAGAATACCCCACTTGCAAGTTTTTGTACAGTTTTTGCAAAAACAGAAATTCTTACACGTATAAAAGAAGGAGAAAAAGCTGAAGATTTAGTTAAAAGTGCATTTGAATCCGTAATAAGGAGAGTAATTGAGATGATAGAATTAGAAGGTACAATAGTTGTTACTGGTGGAGTTATAGCTCATAATAGCATTATTGGAGAGATCTTGAAAAGAGAAATAGGTACTGATGTTTTAATTCCACCAAACCCGCAATTAATAGGAGCTCTTGGAGCAGCATTATTTGCAATAGAAAAAAATTTCAAATAGTAATTCTCTTAACATTATTAAGTAACGTTTTAACTGGTTTTAAATTTGAAATTTTATTAAGGAATCCTCAAATCAAATTTATATAGTTGAATTAACCATTTTAGGTTACAGATCAAGTCATTGATCATTTTTACAAAAACTAATTAGAAGATAAAAAATGATGAACTCTAAATTTAATAAAAAGAAACTTATTTCGTTTTTAGCAATCCTAACATTAGTTTTACTGGGAGTTTTCAACTTAAATTTAGGATACGCTATTCAATGGGAAGGAGATGGAGCAACTTTTGAACCTGATGTTGAACACCCCACTCAATATGGCGTGTTTATCCCCGAACCAAATATATATGCTACCATGTATGTAGATGCATCAAATCAAGGTCGATATGCAATGATGAATTGGCTTGGAGGAGAACTCGATTCAGAACTTGTAGAT
This sequence comes from Promethearchaeota archaeon, assembly GCA_048940925.1. Lineage (GTDB taxonomy): Archaea > Asgardarchaeota > Lokiarchaeia > Sigyniarchaeales > SOKP01 > Loki-b32. The sequence continues at coordinate 43,461 of JBHLOC010000020.1, forward strand.
TATCCCGGCAAGGATATTTCACATTTATATCCTTGGTATTTCGATAGCTACGTAAGAGACACAACAACAGATAATGATTATCTCGATCCTTGGGATGTTAATTGGATAAATGTGACTGCACTTAATCCTCAGAACAACACACTTTCACCCTATACTCTTAATTCTGTTTTTGATTATTATGTGATGACTGAAGGAAATTCTCTCAATGTTCCAGTACATAGTTCTTTCCCCATGCAAATTGATCTTGTACTAAATAGTAAAGGTCCTAAAATCTTAAAGTTTGATTGGTTAACTGATGATCCTACAATTGATCCTCTAGATGATATAGCATTAGTATCTCCATCAGGTAAGTTAGTAGATTCACAATTAGGATTAGTTGAAGCACCAGGTTTATTCGCTACTTTTGAAGTTTTTAACTTTCTTGCTTTTGTAGCTCATCAAAGGGGAACTTATAGACTATTAATAAATGCAGCTTATGCTGAACCTATGAGTTTAGCTTTAGAATTTTTAAAAACCCCTATAACCAATTTACCGTTGAATACTTTAAGATTTGGAGGGAATGGAGATGATAACCCTAGTATACAAGATCTTTGGGATATAAAATGGCAGAATGATTGGTTTAGGATCAATGGTAAGAAAGGGGATATGTTTAGATTAGATATTGGAATAGATTATACAGATATATATCCACAGGTCAATTTTTGGGCTCCTTGTGCGAATGGATATGTAAATTATGAACCTATAGCTCCAATTCCAGGAATATATGATGTTTATTTTCCTGCTACTGGACCATTATATGTCTCATTCATCGACGAAACAGTTCAAGAGATTTATAGATATTCATTATATCTTAGTGAATTTGAAACTTTGGACTATAATATTGGAGATAATTTGACTACTATAAGAGTTGACAGAGACCAGAGAAAAGCAATAGAATTTGATATCGAAGAGGATTCCTTTGTCGAATTTAACTATACGCTATTCCCTCAACCGTTAGGTAATCCTACAATCTATGCACCAGGAGGAAATTATTACTTTCTTTATGAAAATTCGAAAAGACTTGAGTGTGTTAATGTTTTTGGTCCTATTGAAACAAAACCCTTAAGTGATGAAACATTTTATTACTATTACTTACCTGCTGGAACATATAAAGCTTTTATTGCTAACACAAATGTGAATTATGATGGTGTTGTCCAAATAAGCTCAAAATACGTAGAGGAAGGAAATGGTACAATTCCAATTAATTATTTAACTTATCCAGATACAAATCCTTCTCAATTCCTTACAGTTGAATTCGATCCACATGAATATTATAATGGTATTCATGAAGGCAAATATGTCTATTTAAATATTACAGAACCTGGTCAATATATACTAAATACGACAATATATACTGCAGATAATTTAGCAGGTACACCACTGTCAGCGGATCCAGCTGCTGTAGTCGTGTATAATTCAAGTGCTCCTTTTGGTGGCTCATACCATGATTGGACAGAAGAAGCTTTAGATCCTTCAAAATCATTTCCAGCATTTTCTAATGATACGGCAGGAGAACAAACAGATGATATTCTTTTCATAGCATACTCACAAAAATGGCACGATATGGAATTTAATTTTTCACAAGTAGGAATAAGAGAAAATGTTAATTTAGATCTAAGCTTTTTTACTTATGATGGCACTGACTTTACAAGCGATGTTAGTGAAACATTAGATACTACAACTGAGTTTACGTCTGATGGCACTATTGTGCTAAATTTATTAGATCCTCAATACTTAAGTTGGATACCTGGAGCAGATTTTGATTTACCTGGTATAAAAGAAGATGACTATTATTGGCTAGCTATTCAATTAACATCAACTACTGATTTTAGTCAACTACCTTATATTCAATTATTAAAATTATCAAATATTACTTTACAAGGAGATGTAAACTTTGCACTTATAAGAGATAGTGGGTATGAATACGGTGATTACTGGAACCCCACTATAGAAACAGAACCTACTGATCTCTTAATAAATCAAGAAGCTACAAATTTATATGATTCTAGTGAAACATTAATATTCGAAACCTCATCTCCATATACCATAGGCTTTGAAGAAGGTGTCTATAAATTATTAATCATTCCATATGGATGGGGTGGTGTCGAACCAATTAAAATAAAATTTGCAGTTGAAAACTATTGGTCTTATAGGCATCAGGAAAATTATAACATTACTGCTGAACCGAATCTATATCTGCATCAAATTAATAATTATACTGCTGGAGCCTATGGACAAGGAAATACACCCGTATACAACTATTCTGGAACTTATACTTTTAATAGTACAGAAACGATACTACCTAGTTTCTTAGGAAGTAATGGTTATTTTGTATTGGAATGTTTTGGTGATATTTACAAATGGACTCAATTAGTTGTTGCAACTAACAATGTATCGCAATATGAACTTTATATAATGCAAGATCTTCCGTGGGTTACTAATACTGGCCCACATGACTTAGAAGTAGAGAGTAGATATTCTGTACCACCAACACCTATTAATACTACTAATGAATTTGGTGTACTTTCTGATCATTTCTATTTAATCTTTGAATTTCAACCTACATTCTTGGATGAGATAGTGACTTTCAGGATCGATTTAACTCAATATAATACTACTATATTAACTACAAGTGTACCTATTGCATCATACAAGCCCCCTCTTAATATGGCACTTGTCTTGGGATTAGCTATTGGTATTCCTGTTGCCGCAGGAATAATTGTTATGATTTATGTCCTTAAAAAGCGAGGAAAAATCTTATCAAAAACCCCTTAAAATCAATTATTTAATTATCTTTTTTTTTCTTAAATCTTTTATATATATCATAATTTAACCTTCATTATTTATATACTATTTTGAAACCCATCAAATTTTTTCGTCATAATTTAAAGTTTGATACCTTTTTTTATATTCAAGATTACGATTTTACCAGTATGGAAAATCTAGCTTTAAACTTTAAAATTTTAATTGTTCTGGGGTTTTAATTCTAATTTGAATCTTATTAACTTCTTAATAAAATTGTAAATTGTTTTTATTAAAAGTAAGTTGATCAAGACTTTGTTATAGAATTGGGATAATAATTTTTAAAAAAAATGATTTTTTTCCTATATTTTTGAAGAAAAATTTTTTTGCGCAGTTAAATTTATGAGCTCTTTTAGCTTTTATTTGTAAACTAAGGATGTATGAGAGAAATGTAAAATCTATAAATACACATTAGTAGCATACCAATACAATTCACATAATAATGGAACAGAACGTTCATAAGATTGACGAAACATTTATTAAGATAGGAAAAAATATATATATTTAGAAAAAAATTTTTTTTTCTAGTAGTGGAATGTTTGTTTTTAGGCCATAATTTATTCCTCCACGAATAAAACTAAAAATTCATTCCATTACTTTTTTCTTTTTTTAATTATGTTTTTAAATTTATAAATTGTGAAATTTAAATTTTATTTAATTAATTATTATTAATAATGAATAAAAAAGGAATTGTTTTAATTGCTAATAATCTTCAGATTTTACTTTTTTTAACTCCTCAATTAAAGCAGGTATAATCTCATGAAGATCTCCAATAATACCATAGTGAGCCACCTTAAAAATAGGAGCATTAGGATCTTTGTTGATTGCTACGATTATTTTTGAATTTTGCATACCCACTACATGTTGAATAGCCCCTGAAATTCCACATGCGATATATAATTTTGGAGACACGGCTTTACCAGTTTGACCTACTTGTCTTTCTTGAGGTATCCAATTTAATTCAACAGTAACTCTTGAACCCGCTAATTCCGCTCCTAATAGATCCGCTAATTCTTCAATAAGTTTAAATTTTTCTTTAGATCCAACACCCCTTCCACCTGCTACAATGATTTCGGCATCTTCAAGGTTAATAGGAATCTTTTTTTTATCAATAATTTTTACAATTTTCGAAACAGCATCTTTTTTTTCGAATGTATAATCAATTTTAGTTATATTACTCTTTCTTCTTAATTTTTCAGCTGTTTTGAATATACCAGGTCTTACTGTAGCCATTTGAGGTCTATTGTAAGGTGTACGAATCGTGGCTAAAATATTTCCACCATAAGTTGGACGTGTCTGTAAGAGATTTCTAGTTTTCAGATCAATATCCAAACCGGTACAGTCTGCTGTTAGACCAGCATTGAGTCTTTTTGCAACTCTTGGTGCAAAATCTCTTCCTGTGGGAGTAGCTCCTATTAATACTATTTCTGGTTTTTTCTCAAGAATTAGTTGTGTTAATACTTTTGTGTATAAATCAGAATAATAATTTTTTAATATTGACGATTTGACATAAATTATCTCATCTGTTCCATACTGAGAAAACTCTTCTAATTGCTCATCAAATTTATCTCCTAAAATGATAAGAGACAAATCGACTTCTAATAAATCTGCTAATTCTTTTCCTTTACTTAATAATTGGAAAGCTACAGGATGAATTTTATTTTTATAATGTTCAGCAATAACCCAAATACCCTCATATTGCGAAAAGTCAACTTTTTCTCCTTTTATTTCTTTCCTTTCTAAAATAATTGCGTCAACAGGACAAGCTTCAACACAAGCTCCACACAAATTGCACTTTTCATTAAACACCGCTTTATTGTCAACTATCTCAATTCCCCCATATGGGCAATGATCTAAACAGGTAGCACAACCAGTACAAAGTTCATCATCAATAACAATACTCATCTATTTTGTTCCTCTTAAAGTATCTTATCTTTTTTTAAATTCAAACATAATTCTTTAGATACTTCTTCTGGGGTTCCCTTTAAAATAATATGATCACCTTTTCTTTCTGGAATAAAAATTTTCCATACCTCAGTCATTGAACCATTTAAACCAATTTTAGTCTTATCGGCATCTAGCTCCTCAGCATTTAAATAAATAACTTTTTTCTTTTGATAAGCATGAACAATTCCAGATGAAGTAGGAGATCGTGGTTTATTAATCTCTTTTAATACAGAAATTAAGGCGGGTAATTCCGTTTCAATTATCACTACCTCTTCTGTTCTGAAAGTCCTTTCAACACTTATTTTACTTCCTTTCAATGTAAATCTTTGTACATAAGTTATTTGGGGAATCTCTAACTCTTCTGCTAATTCTGGTGCTACTTGGGCAGTATTTCCATCAATCGCTTCAGTTCCGCAAATAACAAGATATCTTTCCAACTTTTTTTTCTCTTTTAGCACTTTTTTAATAGCAAGTGCAAGAGTATAAGATGTCGCTAAGGTATCTGCTCCCGCAAAAGAAGGGTCTGTTAATAAAAAAGCTTTATCTACTCCCATTGCTAATGCTTCTCTTAATGCTTCTTCAGCTTGAGGAGGACCCATGCTTATAGCTATCACATCAGCACTGTGGTGTTCTTTTATTGATAGAGCGAGCTCAATAGCATGTTTATCATAGGGATTTATAATTGAAGGAATTCCCTCTCTCACTAGAGTATTAGTAATTGGATCAATCCTTACTTCTGATACTCCCGGTACTTGTTTGATACAGACAAATATTGTAAGTATTTTTTCCATTACTGAAATCCTTTACGTAATAATTGATTTGCTATTACTAATCTTTGAATTTCTGAAGTTCCTTCATAAATTTCACCCATCTTAGCATCACGGAAGTATCGTTCAACGGGATATGCTTTCATTAGACCATAACCTCCATGTATTTGGCAGGCATCATGAGCAGCTTGCATTGCTGCTTCTGATGCAACGAGTTTTGCCATGGAGCTAGTTAATCCGTAATCAATACCTTTATCGCATAAATATGCTGCTTTATAAGTTAATAACCTCGCAGACTCAACAGCACAAGCCATATTAGATATCATCCATTGTATTCCTTGAAATCTTCCTATGGGACGCCCAAACTGGACACGTTCATTAGCATATCTCACTGAAGCTTCTAATGCAGCTTGACCAAGACCAACACATTGTGCAGCAATAGAAATTCTTCCAAAATCTAAAATTTGCATTGTTAATCTAAATCCATCTCCAATTTTACCTAGAATATTTTCCTGAGGAATTCGAACATCTTGAAATACCAGTTCAGAAGTATTTGATGCTCGTACTCCTAACTTATCTTCTTTTACTCCCACAGAATAACCTGGTGTGTCAGAATCAACAATAAAGATTGTTAATTCTTTTCTTGTTTCTTTCTCACCAGTTTTAGCTACTACAAGTAGAGTGTTTGCTATACCTCCATTTGTAGCAAAGATTTTACTACCATTTAAAATCCATTCATCTCCATCTTTTTCGGCATTTAGTTGAACACCTGCTGCATCTGAACCTGCATTTGCTTCAGTTAAACAAAAAGCTCCAATTTTATTACCTTTAGCTAGATCAATTAGAAATTGTTGCTTTTGGTCCTCAGTTCCAAATTTATAGATTGGGTATGCACACACGCTACAATGAACTCCTGTTGTAATTGACCATGATGCATCAACTCTCCCTATTTCTTCAGTTACTACACAAAAACTGATAGTGTCATCATGAAGACCTGCACCACCATACTCTTCAGGTATACATGTGCCAAAATAATTCATTTCTTTCATTTTTTGAAAAACTTCCTGATCCAATTTTTGCTTCTGATCACTTTCTTCAGCTACGGGTGCAATATACTCCTCAGCAAACTCCCGCGTTATTTTTCTTAACATTTTTTGTTGTTCATTTAAAGAAAAATCCATGATTTATCAATTCTCCAATTATTTTTATTTATGTTTTAAAATTAAACTAATGAAATTAACTATTTTAAAAGAATGGCTATAATTATATTTTATTACTTGAGTATGGTTCACAGGAGATATCAACCATTTTCTACTTTTTTTATTACTCATACTTTCAAAATTCTTAATCTTTTATTATTATTTAAAAAAATATGAGGTTTTAAAATATGTGAATTTAAATCTATTGTATGAATTAATTAAATTATGAAAAGTGATAAGAATCATTTCAAATTATCAGAACATAAACCATATTTATATGTTATCAAGGAAAATATTTCTCTTGTTCATCCCGTTTATACAAATGATCCTCTGAACATATATTTACTTTTAGGATCTCATTCTGCTCTTTTGCTCGATACAGGATGTGGATTGCATCCATTAAAACCTATTGTAGATAATTTGATAAATAAGAGAAAGCTGTTAGTTTTTAATACTCATTATCATTGGGATCATCCGCTGGGTAATGTAGAATTTGAAGAGGTATATATTCATGAAAATGAAGTGGATCTCGTTTCGAAACCTTATGATGTTTCATATTTTAAAGATTCTCCTAATGAAATTATAAAGATATATGCAGAACACAATTTTTTAATTCCTCCAGCAAAAACCATTAAATCATTAAAAGATGGAGATGTTTTTGATTTAGGAGATATTGAAGTAAAAATAATACACTGTCCTGGACATTCTCCTGGTTCTATATGTTTGTTAACAAATACAGGTGAACTTTTTACAAGTGATGTTGCTTATTATGGAGATCAATTTCTACCAAAAAAAGAAAATTTCCCTATAGTTCTAAACTCGCTCTCTAAATTAATAGAATTATGTAAAACACGAAAACTTGAAATTTATCCTTCACATAGACAATTTCCGTGTGATAAGAGTTTATTGAAAGATCTTTATAAAGGTATTCAAAACATAGAGAATTTATGGGAAACTAAAAAGTCATTTGACTTTTTTGAAGCATGGCAAATTGATGATCCAAATGGTAAGTTTAGATATTTTGTGTCAAAAACATAAAAAATTTTATGTTGAATATATCTCATAAATCTTTTTAGTTATTTTAATTTAGATATAAAAAATGAAATTAAAAGAATATTTAAAATCTTTAAAACGGAAGCTAAAACACAAATTTAGGGGATTTAGCGATGAAAAAGTTGAGACTAAAAACCTTCTCTTTCTCGAAAAAATAGTAATATTAATCATTATCTTAGTTTTTGCACTTCTCGTTTTAGAAATTAATAAAAATCTTAGTTATAAAAGGTATGAAAGAATTGAATTTAAATCGGCAGGAGCAACACTCTACGCAAATTTATATTATCCTACTAGAACCTTATCTTTTCAAGAAAAGAAGCCATTAATTATTTATTGTCACGGAATCGGAAGTAAACGAGACTTCGATCTAAGAATACCTATAGAATTTACCAAACGTGGTTTTTATATAGTAGCTTTGGATTATCAAGGGCATGGTGAAAGTGGAGGAACTATTAATAATATTGCTAAATCTACTAATATACCCGCTCTTGCGCAAGATTGTTCTAGATTATTAGATAAACTAAAAACATTATCATTTTTCTCAAATGTTAATGAATCTCAAATTGGTCTAATCGGTCATTCTCTTGGCGGTATGGTTGTACTTATGAATCAAGCTTTGAACCCAGCATTTAAGGTTACTGTTGCTTGGGCGCCTCTTGTTGATTTCACCCCACCTCGATTTGGTCTTAAATGGCAAGGATATGAACAATATATACCCATTAATTTATTAAATGAAACTAATAGTGAGAATCTATTAATAATAATGCATGTGAAGGATGAGGTCTTAGATTATCAAAAAAATGCTTTAAAAGCAAAAGAATTGACAAACTGCACAGTTGTTAATATAACAGCACCACTACTAGGAGGCGGACACCAACTTTTCTCGAATAAAGTTCTTATTAATTCGATAAATTGGTTTGAATTAAATTTTTTTAATTCGACTACGATTAATGGTCCAATACACATTACTTACTTTTGGAATTATGTCCTAATTATTTTAAACCTAGTTTTACTAATATCAATAATTTTTCTTCTGATATCATATTCAGCTAAATTTTTTCAATTAAATTCTGGATTTAATGATAAGACTACTGAGAATACTAAGAAAATATCTATAAAAATGAAAAAAATAGGTAAAATTGTATTAATTCTATTCTCTTCAACAATTTTCATAATAAATTGGTTTTTGTTCAGTTTTTTTTATGGACTAATTGGAATTTTTTATGCATCTTTGGTCTTTAGTGGCCTTTTCTTATTTATCAAATTTCTTGCATATATTATACGTCTTAAAGGTCAAAAAATTAAATTTAGTAAAAAAGAATTAAAAAAAGTTATGAAAGATGAATTCAATATTAGTGTACTAGTTTATACATCAATTTGTGCTTGGTATTTTATTTTAATCTATTTACTTTTCTCATTCTCTTATCCATTTGCTTTTTTTTGGCCTTCTAATATAGCTAATATTGTAATTACACTAGCTATTTTTCCAATTTATTTTTCCATAGAAATTCTATTTAGAAAAATATTATACCCTCTTTTGAATTTTATAAAATCTGAGAAAAATAAAGCCAAAATAATCTTCATTTCAGCTTTAGTAATTTATACACTTTTAATGGTTTTAGCTAGGAGTTACTCATATTTACCTTCTGTTTTATTTACTTTTGGTATTTTTTTATTAGTAACAGTTGCAAATACCATCATATATGAAAATACAAAACGTTTTAGTGCAGTTTTAGTAAGTTCATTTTTTATAATTCAATTATTTTTTTCTGCTGTAATCTCTAATGTAATTGGGATTGGTGCTTTTTCCCATTTGTTCTAAACTACTTTTCCATCTTATATGCTCTCTTTAAGGACGAAAAATATGAGCTTAATGTGAGTATGTCCAAGGATTAATAGATGCTGATCTCGAAAAAGGTTCAAACTTAATATGTGGAAATAACGTGAAGGTAATTTTATATGGCCCACGATATTAGATAATGGCATTGCAAATATGAGAATTGTATAGGAAGAACCATTTGGACTTGTTAATACTTACAAATATGTTAAAATATAATCCTTCATATTCCATACTTTGATTAAAAATGAGTAAAAAAATACGGCTTTATACTGATATTCTTATTGATGGTTTGAAATTCCCCGAAAGTCCACGCTGGCATAATGATAAATTGTGGTTTTCTGATATGGATCAACATAAGGTTATGACCACTGATATGAATGGAAATCTGGAAGTTGTGGTGGAAACACCTCATAGAGTCTCAGGTTTAGGGTTTCTTCCTGATGACAAGCTTTTAATAGTATCAATGGAAGATAATCGATTACTAAAATTGGATCCTGAGGGTCTTACGGAAGTAGCTGATATGAATAGCTTTAATCCAATTTTATCAAATGATATGGTCGTTGATAGATTAGGAAGAGCATACGTAGGAAATTTTGGATTTGATTATTTCAATAATGCGACATTTCTTCCAACATTTGTATTACTAGTACTCCCAGATGGAACCATTAAAAAAGTAGCGGATGATATGGCCTGTCCAAATGGCGCGGTAATAACTCCAGATAATAAAACATTAATTATAGCAGAAACCTTTTCTACGCGAATAAGTGCTTTTGACATTCAAAAAAATGGATCACTTTCAAATCGTAGAATTTGGGCCGATTTTAAATCCGTAGCTCCCGATGGAATTTGTCTTGATAATCAAGGAGGTATATGGGCTGCAGCTCCTGGACGTCATAGAGTTGTCAGAGTATTGAAAGGTGGAGAAATTACTCATATCGTAAAAGTTGAACATGATGCATATGCGTGCATGCTAGGAGGACCAAATTTAACAACACTTTTTGTAGCAACGTCAGCTTATTCACGAGATAAAGGACGTATTGAAATTGTAGAAGTAGAATACCTTAAAGCGGGAATACCTTAACTAAATTTCTCTTAAATGAAATTACATACTATTTTATTTTTTTTTATAGTTAAAAGATGTATAAATTGAAATCATATTCTTCATGCATTTTTAATTAAAATTTTTTAGTTTCAAAAATTTACTTTAAATTAGATGAATAAATAACTTTAATAGTTAAATAATCGAGAGTTAAACTATGTTTGATAAAGACTATTTAGAGAAAATAAAATCAGAAAAAGAAAAATGGAAAGAAATATATTCCAGATCAAGAGAAAGAGATGTAAAATTTGTCACAGACTCTGAAATCCCTGTCAAACCAATCTTTACTCCTTTAGATATAAAAGATAAAGACTATTTAGGTGATATTAATTTTCCTGGAGTACCCCCTTACACAAGGGGTGTTTATCCAAGCATGTATAGAGGGAGACTTTGGACTATGAGGTTATTCTCGGGACATGGAAAAAGTATTTCAATTTAGAAATACTTCTGTATCGCCCGAGGAAACTAATAAAAGGTGGAAATTACTATATGAAAATGGAGAAACAGGATTTAGTGCTGCTGTAGATGCATTAACATTTAATGGAATTGATCCAACTAATCCCGACGGAGCCCCAGAAGTTGGAACTTCGGGTGTGCCTTTGTATTGCATTGATAGTCTATTTGCCCTTACAGAAGATATTCCAATAGACAAAGTAAGTGTGGCTTTAGTTGTTGAACCATTTACAACTGCACCTGTATGTTCAATGTATTTTAATATGGCAAAAATTCGCGGATATGACATCAGTAAATTAATTGGAACAACCCAAAACGATATTTTAACTATGACCGTAGGATTTATTCCCTATAAGAACTGTCCACCTAATCATTTACTTAGATTAGCTTGTGATTTTATAGAATGGACCGTAGCACAAAAAAATGTTCCCCTATGGCATCCAATAAATTTCACAGGATACAATTATAGAGAAGGTGGCATTGATGCAGTACAAGAATTAGGTTTTGTCTTTGCAAGCGCATGTTCGCATATCGATAATTTACTTCAGAGAGGTTGGAATATTGATGACTTTGTTGGTCGACTTGCTTTTCACCTAGCTGCACACAAAGACTTTTTTGAGGAAATTGCTAAGTTTAGAGCTGCTAGGAGAATATGGTATAAATTAATGAAGGACAAATATGAATCAAAGGATCCAAAAAACCAAGGTTTTCGATTTCATGTGCAAACTGCAGGATCTTCTTTAACAGCACAATCTCCTAAGATAAATATTGTAAGAACAGCAATTCAAGCATTAGAAGCTAATTTGGGTGGATGTCAATCCTTACATACTAATTCTTATGATGAAGCTATTTGTTTACCGTCAGAAGAAGCAGCATTATTAGCTTTAAGGACTCAACAAGTAATATCAGATGAAACAAGGATCCACAATACAATAGATCCTTTAGCAGGATCATACTTCATTGAATGGCTAACTGATGAAATAGAAGAAAGAGTATGGAAATATATTGATAAAATTCAACAAGTTGGCACAATTGATAAAGCGCTTTCTTCAGGATTTTTATATAAGGAAATGAGAGATGCTTTTCAAAAAAGAAGAAAGCGTATTGAAAATGGGGATGAAATTATGCTTGGTGTGAATAAATATCCTGTCGCTTATGATACTGTTACTGATGTATTTAGAACAAATAAAGAAGCAATAGAAATAGAAGTTCGACGAATTGAAAAACTAAAAGAACGAAGAGATAACGCAAAATTAGAAAGAATTTTAGATACAATGCGAAATATTTGCGAAAAGGAAGAAAATGTTATGCCTATCGTAATGGAAGCAACCAAAGAAGGAGCCACTGTTGGCGAAGTATGTGATATATATAGAGAAATTTGGGGTACTTGGGATCCTCCATTAGCTATCTAATCACAGAGGTGTTAATTGTGAGTGAGAATAAGATAAGAGTTCTGATGTCTAAACCGGGTATTGATGGACATTGGCGAGGAGGCATAGTAGTGTCAAGAGCTATAAGAGATGCAGGTATGGAACTCATTTTTGGAGGATTTCAAAATGTCCAGCAAATTGTAGAGTCTGCTATACAAGAAGATGTTGATGTTATAGGATTAAGTATTCACTCTGGAGCTCATTTTGCCTATACCCAACAAATTATCGACTTATTGAAGGAACGCGGAGTACTTGATAATATTATGATACTTGTGGGGGGAGTAATACCTGCAAAAGACTTTTCTAAATTAAAAGAGATGGGTGTTGCCAATGTGTATGGACCAGGGAGTATAACTTCAGATATTGTTGAATTTATTCAAACACACGTAAAAAAATAAAAATACTATGTAATATTTTTTTCATTAAATTATAATTTAACAGCTATTCCTCTGGGGAATGGATTTCATTGAAAATTGGACAAGATATTGACATTTTGATTAACAACTTCAAAAAAAAGGATAAAATTGCCTTAGCAAAATTAATTACTATCATTGAAAATGAACCTGAAAGAGCACATGAAATCTTTAAGCATTTTGAAAATATAAAGCATGATTCTTATATTGTGGGAATCACAGGTTCACCAGGTGTCGGAAAGAGTACTCTAACTGGAGTGATATGTAAAAAATTACTAGCAGATGGAAAATCAATTGGCATAATTTGTGTCGATCCTACATCACCTTTTAGTGGGGGCGCATTTTTAGGAGATAGGGTTCGGATGACGGATATTTCACTTCACCCCAAAGTATTCATGCGTAGCCTTGCTTCAAGAGGATATAAAGGAGGAATTTCGAGAGCTGTTTTTGATATAAGTTTATTGTATGAAGCTTATGGCATGGATATTATAATTATTGAAACTGTTGGGGTAGGCCAAGCTGAATTTGACATCTATAACCTTGCATATACAGTTGTAGTCGTCTTAGTGCCTGGGTATGGTGATGCAATTCAAATGCAAAAAGCGGGAATAATAGAAATTGGAGACATTTATGATATTAACAAAAAAGATTTAGGAGGAGAAGACGTCGCAGCTCACGTAGACTTGATGTTGGATGATTCTACCTTTCAAAGTGGATGGAGACCACCAGTATTAATGACTGATGCAATTTCAGGCGAGGGGATTGAGGAATTAGTTCAAAATATATGGGAACATAAAGAACATCTTGAACTTTCAGAATTAATAAATGAGAAAAAGAAAAATAGATTCTCATATAAGATAAAAGAATTAATTTATTCAAAAATTGAAAAATTAATTTCAGAGAATTTCATTAATGAATCTGAAATTAATGAAATTGTGAAGCATGCTGTTGATGATGGAAAATTTAAAATCTATCAGACAATTCATAACAAATTTGAAGATGTGAATTTCGAAATTAAAAAAAAATAAAAGAACCTTTATAGAAAAAAAATCTATTTTCTTTCTGAAAGTCTAATTTAAATTGATTAAAGTTTAATATTCTTTATTATTTTAAAAGACAAAAAATTTAGAAAATCATATTAAACTGATTTTGATGCCAATACTAGGTATAGATTATGAAAAATGCAATAATTGTCAAATGTGCTATTATGCATGTCCAAGATATTTCAGACGTGATAAAGGACTAAATAAAATTATATTTGAAGATCCTAATAATCTCTGTGATTCATGTGGGCGCTGTGTAGCGATGTGTAAATCGGATGCGATTATTTATGAAAATTTTGGAGAGTTATTGACGTTTAAGGAGGTTCAAGATCCAAGTAAACTAATCTCATATGACACCATGTATAAATTCATGAGTGCAAAAAGATCGATAAGAAGGTATAAAAAGAAAAAGGTTCCTAAAATAATATTACAAAAAGTTTTAAACTCTATGAAGTATGCTCCGACAGGGGCTAATATTCGAACCTTAGGATGCACAATAATTTCAGATGATGATAAAATTAAAAAACTATCAGAAGTTGTTATGGACGCTATAATCGCATCAAGTAATCCTCGATATAGTGAAAATTTTAAAAGAGCAAAAGAACGTGGAATAGATACAATATTTTATAATGCACCTCATGTAATGATTATACACTCAAATAATCCCGGGGATGCTATGAACTCTACTATAGCTTTAACATATGGGATGCTAAGCGCTCAAACTTTAGGGTTAGGAACATGTTGGATTGGATTAGCCCATGGCGTTCTAGCGTCGAATAAAGAAGCACGCGAGAAAATTGCAGGTGTTCACGGTAATATTTGGGGTGTTATAATTATTGGGTATCCTGCACAAATTTATTATCGAGTACCACCGCGTCCAGATATAAAAACCAATGGATTGGATGAACTAACATACATTCATTGAACCCCTTTACAAGAGGATAAGAAAATAATGGTTGAATTCTGCCCAAAATGTGGAAATTTGTTAAGGAAAAAGCCTTGTCCCTGTGGATATAGTGATAATGAATCCACGCCCGAGAGTAAGTCCCTGAATTATATTTGGTCTCCTCCTGCCCCCAATATCATATATTGTAAATTAACAGCAACATCATTAGAGAAACTCAAGTTAATGTTAAATAAAGGTTTGTATCCAGAAAAATTGAGAGAAATTAAAGAAAAACTAAGAAATCGTCTTTATTCATGCAATGATTGTGTATATTATTATGGGGAAATATCTCTTTGCAAATTAAAAAATAAATATTTAAGAAGAGATTCAATTTGTAAGACTTTTGAACCGTTTGAATAATTTTTGTTCGAAAAGTGGACCTTAAACCTTTATAAACAGAATTGTTTCTTATTCTGTAAATAAAGCAACTAATTAAAAAATAAAAAGGAATGAAGCAAAATAAGAAAAAAGTAAAGATTAAAAACCTAAAAACTGATATTAACAACTTTTTAACAACAATTATATCATTTATGATTCCAATCTTTCAATATATTCCATGTGCTTCAATTTGGTTTGGTATTATGAGTCTTCCTTTAATTACATATTTTACTTATTTTTTAAGTAATCCTCAAATGATAAGATATGATTTTCAATTCTTTTCAAGTTATGGATTACCATGGAGTATTATATCAATATTAGGAGGATTAATGTTTATCTCTTCATTAATATATCAGTTAATTCATCGAAAAGAACTCATAAAAAAGGGACCATATAAGTATGTAAGGCATCCTCAATATCTAGGGATAATTATTATGACTCTTGGATTAACAATGATTTCTCTAAATACTTCACCTGTTTTTCCATTTCTAAATGAATTCACTAATAATCATTCCCTCTTAGTATTAATATGGTTTATTGAAGTAATTGCTTATGTTATATTAGCTAAAATAGAAGATTTTGCCTTAAAAGCTAAATATGGTGATGAATTTTTAGATTATATAAAAAATGTACCATTTTTGTTTCCATCTATAAAATTAAAGAGAAATTAAATTAGCAATGAAGAATGAGTTTCTTAGAAAAATCAATTACTTTTATGTGTTAAAATCCTTATTAATAATTTTTTCTTTAATTTTATTACTAGTTATATTAGTTCAGATAATTGATTTATATGAAGAACCTACTTTTTCTAGAAGAACAAACATTGAATCAATTATCTTTTTTCTTTTAATTACAACGATTTTATTAATATCCACATTAACTGCACTTACATTAAAAGAATATAGAAGTTATATTTCAAGAAAAAGTCATATTCAAAAAGGAAATTCCTATTTAGATATAACTGATATTTTTGAAAATGAAAACCGTTTAAATATAATAAATCAAATTCTGAGGAATCCAGGCATACATCATAATGAATTACTACGAAACTGTGATTTACAAAAAGGACAATTGCAATGGCATTTAGAGGTTCTATTAAAATATAATATTATTAAAAAGGAGAAATATGGGCAGTATACAATTTATTTTCCAATTACAACATCATTTGATGCAGAGGATTATTTAGAAAATCTATTAGCAAAATCTAAAACAACTTCACAAATTCTAACTATTATTAAAGAAAACCCAGGTATTAATTCTTCTGAAATATCTCGAATTCTGAATCTTTCTCGTAATACAATAAAATATCATATTGATAAATTATTAAAGGATAAGAGGGTATCTTTAATTAAAAAAGGTCGTAAAATAGAATTACATCCCATTTTGAATTGATTTGTAAATCTATTTTTGGTAATTAAATTTAACTTTGACTGAGAGATATATTAATGGAAAACTTAGGAATTTAAACACTTATTATTGAATTTGATGTAGGAAGTGATAGAGCAACCTCTATTAAGAATATGAAAGAAAAGATAATTATGTTTACTCAAACTGCACTCTAAACAATTCAAAAGAGTAAAAATAGAAAATCAAAAGTAGGTTTTATTTCTTATTTTATCATAGCATGACTCTTTTTGATTACAATTTCTGCTTTTTTTATTATTCTTTCAATTATGTCGTTGACATCATCAATACTATCAATAATTCCAATTGATTGACCAAGTAATACTGCTCCCGTTTCGATATCGCCTTCATATACTCTATCATAAGCGCCTAAATCATGTACTCGTTGCTCAGGAGTTACAGATCGTTCATATTCTAACATCTCCTCTTTGCTGCTTGGTGCTGGATGTTCTAAAGCATATTTATTTTTGTATAAACGAATAGGGCCAAATGCTCCTGTGTAAAGTCCTGTATCTTGTGGTTTACCTGGGGGTACTAAAGCTTTATATTTCTCATGAAATTCACTCTGTTTTGAGGCTATAAATCGAGAACCCATGGCTATTGCTCCTGCTCCTAATGATAAAGCTGCTGCTAGACCTTCACCAGTTGCAAAGCCACCACATGCTATCTTAGGTAAATCAGGAAATGCATTATTAATTTGCTGGAGTAAAACGAGTGTAGTAACTCTCTCAAAAGATTGATGACCACCTCCTTCAGTACCAGTAACTACTAATCCATCCACTCCTGAGTCTATGCATTTTTGGGCTAACCAAACGGCTGGGGCTACATGAAAGTGTTTAACTTCCGAATTTTTTCGTAATTCTTGGAATGATTTAGATTCTGGAAGTAATTTTGAAGTCCCTGCTGAAGTTAGCCAATACTTACATTGATCACGCATTTTAGGATTATTCATGACCATTCTAGGTAAAAACCTAACCATTTGTCTTACTCCTCGATTATTACGGGAGGTAAGGATATTCAATCCAAAGGGCTTATCAGTATGTTCGACCATATATTCTAAGCTTTTCTTATGTTCATCAACAGGATCCGTACCCACAATATTAACATTTGATAATACACCCAAACCACCCGCTTCGCTAACAGCAAGAGCCAGCTCACGTGTGAAAAAAGGACCCATGGGGGCACTAAAAATTGGATGCTTTAATCCAAACATCCTTGTTATATTTGTTTCTATCATTTTCTTAATCACCTTTATTTAAATAAATTTGTAGAGTTTTTATGTTTTTTTAAAAATTAAAAAAATGAAAATTATTTAATTTCTATTATCTAATAAATTTAATATTAAAGATTTCAAAATAATATATTTTAAAAGGTGAAAATATAATGAACAATAGTGAAATTTTGTCCGAACTAACTAAAATTGTCGGAGATCGAAATGTATCTGATGAACCAGAAATACAATTCTTATATCATTATGATTTTATAACTGCAGAACCGGAAGGACAATGTGATATTGCGATTATGCCAGAAGAGGCTGAAGAGGTTCAGGAAATCATAAAAATTGCGAATAAACATAAAATCCCTGTTGTTCCATGGGTTTCAGGGATTAATTTTGGTTCGATTGCCACACCTAGAAAAGGAGGTATTGTTGTAGATTTGCGACGCATGAATCGCGTGCTTGAAGTAAATGAAGATGATATGTACGCCGTAATTGAGGGTGGAACGACATGGGCCGATCTAAAAGGATATCTTGATAAACATCATCCAAATTTGAGGGCAGGAGTGACTTTTTCACCTCCAGGAACAGGTGTAGTTCCTTCTTGTTTATGCTATGGAATGTTTGATCTTGGGATGATAGGGGGAACTGGAGCAGAATTTCTTAATGGATTAGAAGCTGTGTTAGGTTCTGGAGAATTAGTTAGAGTAGGATCTTGTAGTATTTCAAATAAATGGTATGGTCGACAACCATTACCAGATCTAGCAGGTTTGTTTATTGGATGGGAGGGCACTACTGGGATAGTAACCAAAGCAGCTGTAAAATTATGGCCTAAATTACCATATAGAGAAGACTTCGCAATTTTGGCCCAAACTGTTGATCAAGGAGTTACCTTATTTCAAAAACTTTCGAAAGCAGGATTAGGTATTGTTGATTTAGTTTTTCTAAACATGGGATGGTGTCAAGCAATTCAAGGATTTGATGAGAAAAGTGTAGCTGTGGATCCAATAGAACTAGGTTTACCCGATTTCATTGGCTTAATTACAACGCAAGCTTATACAGAAGAACAACATAAAGCCCAATGTAATGCAATAAAAGTAATAAGTATTGAATTCGATATTGAACCCACCACTGCAAAGGGTTTTTTAGAGTCATTTCCAAGTGATATGAGAGGTGGTTTTTTAGATATATTTCCTGATTATGGAGGTTATACACCTTTTCAAGCATGGGGTTGCTGGAATTTCGCTCGTGGTGGCGGTGGTGAATGGATTGGATCCTATTGTTCAATAAGTGATATCGCAAGATATTATAATATAGCAAGAGAAATAACTCTTAAATACAATAAACCACCTCAATTTTATAGCAGAATTATGTTTGGTGGTCATTATTGCGTTGCTCGGGCAAATTTATGTTTTAATAAAAACGATCCAGAAGATATCAAAAAAGCAAGAATTATTTTAAAAGAAATTTTTGACGCTGTTCACAAACTAGATGGAGTTATCATGTATAAGCCCCCAATGTGGGTGGTTGAAAGCCATAAAAGCAAAACATTACCTGCTACAACTGAATTAATTAAAAAAATAAAAAAATTACTTGATCCTAATAATATAATGAATCCAGGACAAGGAATTGAGGGAGATTAATATGTTTGATGAAAAAAATATTATTTATTTAAATGATAAAGGCATTTCTAAACTAACGCATATCCCAGATCAGCAAATTCTTGAAAGAAATAAAGATTTAGAATATTATAGTGAAATTTTATACCAATGTGGGAAATGTGGTACCTGTAGAACTGCTTATCATAAAGAAGAATGGCCTCGTGTGTGTCCCTCTGGAGATTTTGGAAATTTTGAAGCATATTATCTTGGTGGAAAGAATCTTCTTACTTGGGCTATCATGACGGATCGCCTTAAATGGACTGAGAACTTAGCAAATATATTTTATCAATGTTCAGTATGCTTAGCATGCACCCAGCAATGTCAGATCCCTGAAATTCATTACTTCGCTGGAGAATGGTTGATGGCAATGAGAGAACAAGCAGTTCAAAAAGGATTAGGTCCAATGTCAGAACAAAGGAGATATTCTGAACATGTTTTATCAGAATATAACCCTTATATGGAAAAACATATAGATCGCAAAAACTGGTTAACACCAAATATAAAACAAAATCAAAGCGCAAAGTTGGCTTATTTCGTTGGATGTACTACAAGTTATAGAGAACAAGATATAGCTAAAGCTACAGCTGAAATATTAAATTCACTTAAGGTCGATTTTAAAATACTAAAAGAAGAACATTGTTGTGGATCTCCAGTGTATATGACAGGACAAACAGAAAAGGCAAAATGTATCGCCGAAACAAATTTAGCGATTTTTAAAGACGAAGGTATTGAAAAGATTATAACTTCTTGTGCTGGATGCTACCGAACATTAAAAGAGACATACCCTAAGAAATTTGGAATTGAACATGGAATCGAAGTAGTGCACCTACCTGAATTTTTATTACAACAAATTAATAATGGTAAAATTAAGTTTACTAATGAAGTTAACATGAAAATAACTTATCATGATCCTTGTCATATAGGGCGTCATATGGGAATTTATGAACAACCAAGAGAGGTATTACTGAAAATCCCTGGAATAGAATTAATAGAAATGCCAAGAAATAGACATAATGCGTGGTGCTGTGGATCAGGTGGGGGTGTGAGATCAGCATTTAAAGATTTATCTAGTTTCGCTGCAAATGAAAGAATTGAGGAAGCAAAAGAAATAGATAGTAATGCAATTGTATCGTGTTGTCCTTTCTGTTTAAACCAATTTAAAGCTAATATAAATAACAATGAGATTCAAGCATATGATCTTTCTGAGCTAGTAAGTAAAGCAATAAAAAAGTAAACTATTTTTTATTTATTCTTATTACTTTCTTTATAACAAAAAATATGACTTCTATGAGAATTGATATATTTAAACAAGTCCTCAATAATTTCAGGAAATTCATTATATCAGAATCTGAAAAAGGAAAAAATCTAATTGTTTATGAAAAAAAATCCAACCCCGTTGAATATTTTGAAGAGTTAGATATTCAGGTTAAATTAGGTAAATACAAAGATATCATTCTTCAAGAAGAAACCAGTCTTGAACTTGGTGGTATTAAAAAGAAATCTTTTTCATTAATTTATCCCTTCTCTAATTCCGATTTTAGTAAATATATTAGAAGTGATAATATCACCTTAGTTGGACCAGAAATCAATGAAATTTATGAGCAAACCATTGATTTTGGATTGATAATCCTAATTGGGTGTAAAGATTCCAATGAAAGTAATTGGAATTCTCTAAGGCAATTTAATTTCATTTCTAATGGAATACAGGGCTTTATGATAAGAACAATCCCCAGAAAATTTTGGTGTAGAATAAGTGAAGAGGTTATAAAGAAATTTACTTTTGAATTTCTAGGAAATGCAATTTTATACTTATATGAAGAGAAATTTAAGAACTTAATTGAATCGATGGAGATCATTTTTATCAATTCTGATCCAGATTTAATAGATGAGGCTATTAAAATTACATCTGAAATTACATCATCGATAAATGAGAAATGGTTAAAAAAAATCGAAGAATGGAAAAAAAGAATCGATTGTGAATATGACTGGGGATGTGAAATATGTCCTTATCAAGAAGAATGCTATGAAATTAAACAGGTATTGGTAGAGAGAGAAAAAATTGAAAAATAGAATTGTTATTGCAGTAGTTGGAAAAGGAGGAACTGGAAAAACGGTTGTAACAACCCTTTTAGCAAAAATCATTATTAGTAAATATAATTATAAACTGCTTTTATTTGATGCTGATCCTACCCATCCACACTTGAGCACTATGGTTAATCTTATTCCAACAAAAAGCATTGAGAATATTAGAACTAAAGTAATAGATAAAACATTTACAAAGGAAAAATCTATCAAAACTTTAGCAGAAAACATTGATTTTGATGTTTATAATGCTCTTGCTGAAACAAAAGATTTTAGTTTATTTTATATTGGGCAACCAGAAGGACCTGGTTGTTTCTGTCCCTCAAATGCTCTTTTACGCAAAGTTATTGAATCAATCTCTAAAGATTTCGATATAGTCTTGATAGATTGTGAAGCGGGTCTTGAACAAATAAACAGAATGGTTATAGAATCAGTAGATATACTATTAATTGTTTCAGATATTTCTATTAGGAGTTTAGAAACAGCAAATACAATACGTAAAAGTGCTAAGAAATTTACAAAATATAAGAAATTAGGAGTTATCTTAAATAGAGTTAGAGGAAATATTGATTCTATTTTAAAAAAACTTGAAGAATTTAATTTGCCTCTCTTAGCTAAAATTCCAGAAGATGAGAATATTGTTGAATTTGATTCACAAGGTTTACCACTAATTGATATCCCTGAAAATTCGCTAAGTCTAGTATCTATCGACAAATTAGTTGAAACAATTTTGGATGATGGAATAGAATAATAATTAGTAAACTTGAAAAATATTACTTTTAAATAGAGAGATATCTAATACAATAGTATTAAAAATTTGGAGTTAAATACAATGGTAGATCTACAAAAAGCAAATAAAATATTTGGAATTATCTGGGTGGTTATTTTAGTATTTTTATGGATTTCCTTTCCTTTCTATCCAGGTGACATATTTTTCTGGATGTGGTTGGCAATAATTTGGACTATAATTGGCGGAGTCATAGGAACAATATTTTTCATGAGTGAAAGTAAAAAAAATGTAAAAATAATTGGAATTATTTGGGCAGTTATCTTAGTACTTCTTTGGATATTTTTTCCTTTCTTTCCGGGTAAAATATTAGTCTGGCTGTGGGTTGCAATAATCTGGAGTATAATTGGCTGTATCTTAGCTATAGCTCTTCTTATCATCAAAAGAATAAAATAAGTGAAAAATTGCCTTTTTTTCTTTTTAATTACTTTTTTTTGAATCTTTTCTTTTATAATATGAATCAAATAAATTCTTTTAAATAATTAATTTCAAGAAACACACACATTATTATCGCTTTTGAACATTAAAATTTAAAGAGAAACTTTTAGACTCAATTCATGGCTACTTGATTATATTATTAATCTTGTTTTAAAATCCTATTTACTACATCTCTTGCTCCCATTGCTGTTCCTGTTACTCCACCACCTGATTCACTATAGGCTCCTATATACCATAATCCTTCTATCGGTGTTTTATGAGGTGGATTATTTTCTCCTAAAACAGGAGCAGTTCCCCCAAAACTATGACGAATAACATTAATTCGCTTCTTGAAGTCATCAGGTGTCATAATGACTTTAGTTTCTGCTCCTTCATATAATCCGGGGATTATCTTTTCTGCCTCCATAATTAACTTATCAGCAAATTCCTCCTTTCTGCTCTCCCATGATCCCTCTTTTAATTTATGAGGTCCAATTGTATAAATTGTGACTGCATGTTTCCCAGGGGGAGCCATATCTGGAGAATGCATTGAAGGAATGTATATTAAAAAACCTTCAGCACCTTCATGATAATATCCTTCTCTCATTTTATTAATTGCCCCTTCAATATCATAGGTGAAATAATAATAACACAATGCTGCTCTTTGGGAAGGTGTGGGATCAAAATTAATACCTAAATGCACCATAAAAACAGATTCCATTAATTTCTTTCTTTCAATGTTTATAATAAAATCATCTGGTAAATGTTCCTTTCCTACTAAATTAAAAAATGTATTGAACATTCCTCCACTGGCTAAGATTAAATCAGAGTTCACTATATCTCCATTTTCAAGTTTTACTCCTTTTACTTTCTTATCTTCAATGATTATCTTTTGTACCTTACTATTGGTTAGAATGGTCCCACCATGTTTGGTAATAAAATTTGCTAAGGTTTTGACTAATTCTCCACATCCATTCTTTATATAATGATATACTGGTAATTTACCCCCTTTAATTCTTATTGGAATTCTTTTATCAAAAGCGGACTCAACATTAGTAAATGGTACCCCTAATCCAAAAAATTCACTAGGTTTTACGACCATATCGGCTAAAATTCCTAAATATACTGCTTTTAATTTTTGATCTTTAAAGAAATAATCAGTTATCTGAGAAGCGCTCCAATCCTTATATTTTCTAATTTTTAGAAGTTTAAGTAATAGTTTCAGTTTAATCCCTATAGCTTTCAATCCTTTAACAAATGGAAGTTGATTTCCTAGACAGGCAATTAACATCATGTGATCATAAAATTTATAATATCTATCCAATCCCTCACTTTCTTCGGGAAATAATTTTTTAAAATAGTCACGTCTCCAATATGGTCCTTCATATTTCTCGGGTCTCCACACTTGGAAATCAGGAAATGACTGACCGCGGTCTTCTTTAATAATCTCAATTTTATCATAAATTCCAAGCTCGGTTAATATTTTACCAAACTTTTCATAAGGAGCAAAACCTTCAAGCAGAAGTGGACCAATATCCCATGAATATCCATCTTGATGTATTGTTGCTGTGACTCCTCCTATTTCAGAAAATTGTTCGTAAATAATAACTTCATATCCTTTACGAACAAGATATGCGCCAGCAGTTAAACCTGCGATTCCTGATCCTATTATAATAGTTTTCATAATTTGAATTCGTCCAAATTTCTAAATTTTAAGTATTTTATTAATTGTAAATGTTAAGTAGTTAAAAAATTTGTATATAAATAGTTGATTTGAGTATAACATTTAAGAAAAAGAGTTTTTATACCATTGTTTTTAGTTATTAACTAATAATTTTGGAAATTTGTTTTGCTTTGCTAGTTCTTTTTGAATTATATCATCTAATAACTCTTCTCGCTCTTTTCCTGAAAGCACTTCTAATTTTCTTATATTTAATGGATCTACTTTTTCTCTTAATAATTTTATTTCTTTTGTCTTAGGAGGGATTGTTTCTTTTATTTCTTCTGAAACAACAAGTTCAAACCCAGTTGAGTTTTTAACTGTTTCAATATCTACTCCTGGGTGAATAGAAGCTAGTCTCATTCTCTTTGTAGTGTCCTCAAAATCTAGATAAGCAAGATTTGTTATAACACATTGAGGCCCTGCTCCTCCGCATATTGAAAGCTTTCCATCGGGAAATCCTACTCCAGATATAAAATCAAGTTTATCGGACGAAACAAATGTTCGTGTATCGTGTCGTGGTGTATAAAGGAAGGACCCACGAGCATAGAACATACTAAAATCAAGGATTCCTGCTGCTCCTGGAAGTCTAATTTTAGGTTTATTCCAATCCCCAATACATATATTATTTGTATTTCCATACTGGTCAATCTGAGCAGGACGAAAAAATTCAATAGTAGTTAGTTTATCAGAAGGAAGATATTCAAGCGTACATTCTACACTGTCCTGAAAACGATATGCTCTTGCCGTATTCATCTCAAGATATAGCAAACTAACCTGACGAGGTTCTAATACAAATATATTTCCCATAATGTAATGATAAACTGCATTAGGGGCATTAGTTACTTTTGCTAATGTAAAAGCTGCCCATACCATTGGTGTCGCCACGCCAACGATCATCACATCATCATTTCTAACCTCTCTCGCCATTAATACAGTCATTATTTCATCTATGGTATAATCTTTCGAATAATCACTCATTTTACGTCCCTCTTCATTTTTAGTTATAAGAATATTATGTATTTTTATTGTGTTAAATTATTTAGTTTTAAGAATTTTTAAAATTAATAAATTCTTATAATCCTGAAAATTAACTTTCATATTAAAATATAAAGAAATTATAATCTTTATATACCTAAAAATCAATTTCATTATATTTTATTAATTGAAGGATAGAAATAGAAATCTTAGATAATTAATTTAATTGAGAACAGTATTAAAAAAAATGTGAATAAAAAAGAAGCATTTCTTTCTTTCAATTTCTTAAATTATTTAAAAATTAAGATGTTGCCTTCGCATCATATGTGTTTTTTTGAGATTTTACACTCTCCCATTCTTTTATAAGGATGAATTTTTGAATAAATTCATTTGCGTTTTTTGGTAACTCATTTTTAAATTCAATGTATCGTGGAACCATAAAATAGGCAAGATTTTGCATTAAAAAGTCATAAAATTCTTTAGGAGTAATTTTTGCTCCTTTTTTAATTTCAGCACATATTTTTAATTCTTTTTCAGAGGAATTTTTATTATTAACTTCAAAAACAGCACTTCTAACTATGAGTGGATGAGAATTTGCGACTATTTCAACATCTATTGCAAAGAATCTCTGTCTTCCTCTAGTAATCATATCTGATTTTCTTCCTAAATAGTAAATGAAACCTTCATAATCCGAATACCCAAAATCACCTGTGTAAACCCATCTTTCTTTTGCCTTCCTTGTTATTGTTTCTTTTTTTAAGTTATAATATTCAAGTTCGAAAGGTAGTCTCAGTCTTGCACATATTTCACCCAGATGATCCCGTCCTGGGAGTATTTCATTTCCTTCTGAATCAACTATTTTAATCTCAAATCCTCGCGCTGGTTTTCCTATGGATCCTAGCTTTCCTCCTATCGAACCCTTAGTATTAATAGTAAGTCCAATACCCTCAACTAAAGACCACATTTCGATAATTTCTGCCCCAAATCTTCTTTCAAAGGTTTCCCATACTTCTTTTAAGGCACCAGCACCAAAAGCATATTTAATTGAATGATTTCTATCTGTTTCTTTTGGTGGTTGATTTACTAACGCTGTTAAATGTGCGCCATAATAACAAAAACAATTAGGTTTATAAAGATTTATATCATTCCAAAAAGTTGTAACATCAAAATCTTCCGCTATTATTATCGATCCATCAAAATATATTACGGGTATTATTACATAATATCTTACAAATCCTTGAAATAATGGTAAGGGACAATAGAATTTGATAATTTCACTATTAAGTCCTAAAACTTCCCATTCTTTTCCTACACTTATTCCTGATAAAGTATAATAATTCCTATACAAAACTCCTTTGGGTTTACCAGTAGTTCCTGATGTATATGAGATCTCAAGAGGATTAAAATTCTTTATATTAAATTTAGGGTTTTCATAATTTTCTGAGAAGAGCTCTTTAAAATCGACAATTTTTTCATCGAATTTGTAATTCTCTGGTGCATTTCGGATAAATACTTTTTTTATTTTATTTAAATTCTCATTAATCTCTTCAAAATTAGTATAATATTTATAATCAATTATTAAAATCTCAGTATCACTGTTTTTCAAAACAAATTTTAATAAATCTTTTTTTAACAAATAACTAGTCGGAACAAAAACACAACTTGCTTTTGCTACACCAAACCAACAAAAAAGAGATTCTGGACAATTAGGAAATATCAAAGAAATTTTAGGATTATTTAGTTGTAATTCTTTATTCAATTTTAAAATAGCATTTGCAATTTGATTTGAAATTTTATTTACATCTTGATATGAATAGACTTTATCTTGATAATAGATAAATGGTTTTTCTTTATTCAATAATGCTTTACTTTCTATTATCTTCGGGATAGTAGCATCATCAATACTATATACTTTTGTGAGTTCACTTAAATTGTAGATCTTACGGATTTCTAAGTGCTCTCCTATTAAATCTATCAAAACTTCTTCTTTATCTCTAAAAGGAAAACCATAATCTTTGGAAATCTTACTTGGAATATAAATCCAAAAACTTTCATATCTGCGATTGCCTGCTTTTCTTTTTAAAATTCTTCCTTTTCCTGTTTTCATTGTATCTCTTTTCAATTCCATTTATACTATTGTATATAAATACCACCTAAAGTAAAAAATATATCATTAATTTATTATTTTTAACATCTCATTTTAAAGGTAATTCATTATACTCTTTTCTTATATTAGGAAATTTATCGAGATCATAATGTGGAAAATAAAGAGAAAGAGTATATTCCTTTTGAAATAGTGGTGATGATGCTATTTCACGATATCTTATCTTATGGGCGATTTTATTCGCTAGAGTTCTCTGCTCAATATCTCTTATAAATAATTGTGCCCCAACTCCTGCTGAATTCCCTATTTGGAAAATGCTCTCTTGATTAACTTCAGGGAATAAACCAATAAAAGCAGCATTTTCTTTATTAATGTAAGTTCCAAAACCTCCTGCTAAGAGAATTTGTTCCAGATCATTTTGTCTTTTATTTTCCATTTTAAGTAATAAATTAGCTGCAGATAAGAATGCTCCTTTTGCTAATTGAAGTTGGTTAATATCCTTTTGGGAAATTGTAATTTCGTCGATATTATTTTTAGTACTTATTTGAGAGATTCCATTATCCCATTCTTTATTAAATATAATGTAATGGTAACCATCTTCTTTTTTCACTACTCTTCGGTGATTGATTACCTCTAATGATTTACTATTGAATTTTCCCGCACGAGTAATAATCTTTGATTTCAGCATTTCGGCTACAATATCAATAAGTCCCGAACCACACAATCCAAGTGGGTTTCTGTTTCCTATTACACGTATAGAAGGTTCTAATGTTTCTTTCTCTATTTTAACTGATTCTATTGCACCTTCACAAGCTCGCATACCATGTGAAATATGAGCACCTTCTAAAGCTGAACCTGCAGCGCATGAGCCCGCAACAAGACCTTCATTATTTCCCAATACAAGTTCTCCATTAGTCCCAATATCAATTAGTAGAGAATATTTTTTGAAGGAATTGATTTTAGATGATATAATACATCCAATTGTGTCTGTTCCTACATAACCTGCAACCACAGGAGGAGAATATATATTTACATTTGGATTGCATTTTATACCAAGATTATCGGCGCTTAAATTGATTGGGGCTTTAAATACAGGGGTGTAAGGTGAAACAGCTAAAAATTCAGAGGGTAACCCAAAAAACATGTGATGCATTGCAGTATTACCTACAATAGAAATGTCTCTAACCTCTGAAATAGATATATTTGCCTTATTACAACATTCCTCGAGTAAATTATTAACTGCATTAACTAATAATTCTTTAGCTTTATCTAATGCATTATTTTTTACAATATATGTAATTCTTGAAATAATATCCTCACCAATTGAAACCTGAGGATTTAGCATGGCAGATATAGCTGCAATTTCACCTGTTGTTAAATAAAGAAGATATCCAACAATAGTAGTAGTTCCTATATCAACTGCTAAGCCAAACATCTTGTCAGTAACATTCCCAGCATCAATATCATAGAGAACCCATGATTCTTCCAATGAGTGCTTTCTGAAAAATGCAGTTATTTTACCATTTTGTTTTCTGATAATTTGAGGTAGCCTTTTTATTACTTTATAAAGAGAATCATTTAAATATGCTAATGTGCGACTTTTAAATATTTCAAAGTTATCTCTTTTTTCTATTATAGCATCTCTTAAACGAGATAAATCGTCCCTTGGATTGGTTAAATCTGCATCCTGGAGTTCATATGTTTGGGAAGCTATAACTGGCTGAATTTTGCTTATGTCCTTTATTCCAAGGGATTCTAAATCTGCCTCGACTAGAATAATAGGTGATTTTAAAATTAATGAATCAGTAAGATATGTTCTTACATCTCCTAAAATCCTTGTTTGACATGCCAACCTGTAGCCTTCTATTATTTTTTCATTGCCTAAAGTTTTAATTTCTTTTTCTGTTGGTTCTGAAATTTTAGGATTAGAATCTAAAATTTGAATGATACACTTTCCACATGTCCCTTTACCTCCACAAAATGCACCTATTGGAAAATTTAGTGCTAAAATTGCTTCATAAACTGATAAATTTTTATCCACACTTAATCGTTTTGAAATTGGCTCTAAAATGAGAGTACATCTTTTTTTCTCTATGTTAATGCACCCCGTGGATTGACATCTCTTCTCAATTTAGATACATTTTCATTTTTAAAATAATTAAAAAAACTAATAAAAATAAGACATATATAAAATTATTCTAACTTCTTAACCACTCTTCGATAATATCAACACCTTTTAAAGCATCTATGGCATAAGCATCTGCATTGGTTTCTTCTGCGATTTCTGGTGTTACAGCAGCACCCCCTAAAATCACTTTTACTTTATTTTTTAATTCTTCCTTTTTTAATAAATACATTACTTCTTTAATTCTGGGTTCTGCTGAAGAAAGAAGAAAAGATATGCCAATAACTTTAACATCTGGTAAATAAGCAAATTCTTCAAATTTTTTAGGTTCTACATCTACACCAAGATCGATAACATCCATACCATACGATTTCATTATAATACTTGCAATATTTTTACCCAAACTATGAATATCTCCTTTTATAGTCCCAATAACGACTTTTCCAGAGTAATTCTGAGATTTAGCAACCTTTTTCTGCGTATTTTCATCAGGAGATATGATCTCTCCTTCTAGAGCTTCTGCTGCTAATATCAGTCCCATTTCTCCTGATTCTTCTAATCCAATTAAAACACCTTTTTTAATTATATCAACTATAGAGACACCCATGTCTATAGCTTCCTTTATTGCTTCTTTCATTGAAAAAAAATCAAGAATATTAACTGCTTCTATAATATTATTAATATAAAATTCATCACTTCTCGTTTTACTTTCATATTCTAGGCTTATGTTTTTCATTGTATAGGCTTACCTCTCATAATTTCTTATGCTATATTTAATTAAACTATTAAAACAATACCATGCCAAACAACGAATGGTACTGATTCTTGGGGATGTTCAGGATTAATTACATATGGTGCCTTTTCACCAACTTTAACTGCTGTAGCAAAACTATCCACTCCGCATGCTTCTAATGCTGGTCGAGCTCTTAAATATTGCCGACACATTTGATTATCGAGAACAGGGCATACTGGTATCTTTTTTTGTTGCATTAATTCTTTAAAATATTCTGGAGAAAAAAGTCCGCAACCAACACAGGGTCCGCCTTTAAATCCCATAGCAAGGTAATATCCCATATATGTTGCTTCTGCTTCTATCATTGAGACCATTTGATTTAATAAAAGTACATCTCCTTGAACACCTAAAAGAATGCTAGGAAAAACATGATTTTTTATAGGTGGATAAAATGAGATGAAAATTGCATGTTTATAACTATTTACAATTTCTGTCATCTCTTCAGCAGTTGGAGAATGTGGAGGACAATTTAAACTCGTACCGTAACCAAAACATATAGGTATTTGACATTTCCACCGTACACGTGGATCTATTACAATTTTATCTGTTGTTATTAATTTTGCATGACCACTAGCTTTAATTTTTGATTTTGTAATAACATGATTAATAATTTCATTAGCTTTATCAAGGAGCTCATTAATAACTTTTTCATCATGCTCAAATTTTATTGGAGAAGGTGGTCTCTCTTGTGTTTTTGGTAATAATCTCCGCCATCTGAAGGATATTTTAGACCATTCTTTCTCAATTTCAGGAATTTGTTTCTGCGACATAAGATTTTCAACTTATTCAGTTCTTTATTTACTTAAATATTCATCTATTTATTAAAAAAAAATTTTTATTTACTGTAGTAAAATATAAACTACGTAATAAAAATCTTAAGTAATTATATACTTTTGATTATTTATAAAGCTAGTCAATTTTTCACTATCCTAAAATTAAATTCAGGTAGTAAATAATCTATTATTCCCTCAAGGCTAAAAATCAAATATAAAGCTTTATTATTTTATGAAATCCAATCTTTAATTGCTACTTTAACTGATCGACGCATTTCTTTAGAAAAATCTGCTACTAACTTTCCGAAATAGAACTTTTGTCCTAGATTCTTAGCTTGGTTTACATTGAATCTTCTCTTTACATTTTGAAACATTGCGATAAAGTCTTGCTTAGATAGTCGGTGGTATTTATTGACAAAATGTATAAACTTTTGAGAAAATCGTGGAGTCAACGGTAATTTTTCTTTATTCCCTTTTGGATATCCAAAACAGAGCATTGCTATAGGAAATACCCATCGAGTGAGATTCAACATTTCACGAAGGATTTCAATATTCTCCATAATATCAGCAATATAACACGATCCGATACCTAAAGCCTCAGCTGTTATAACAGCATTTTGTGCGGCAATTAATGCGTCACAACAAGCAAGTAACAAATCAGCTTCTTGAGGGGTCTCAAATTTTTCATTAAGCTCATGACAAATTTCTTTTGTTTTACAAATTTTAAAATAATCCCACCATCGTTGCATATCCGCAAGAAAAATCAACACTAAAGGTGCTTTAGATATATGGGGCTGATTATCACATAATATTGCTAATTTGTCTTTCTTAGTTTGATCACTTACTTGAATAATTGAATAAAACATCATATTACCAGCAGTAGGAGCTCTCATTGCTCCGTGTATAATCGTATTAATTTCTTCTTGTGTAAGTGATTTTGGATTATAGGCTCGAATTGTTCTTCTATTATTAATTAATTCTATCGTTTCATTATACTGATTAGAATTGCTCATTCAAACACACCATTTACTCTTATTATTATTAAATATTTCAAATAGTTTTTTCCTACCGCTTCCTCAAAAGATTCAGCGAAAATTTTATTCATTAGATATAAAAGATTTAAGATCTTATAAAAATTCAATCTTTCAATAATCCTCATTAGTTGGGATTTATTAAAGATCTAAATAAAAACCTATAAAAAAATTATTATGTACATCCTTTGTTTTGATTTAGAAGGAGTTTTTACTCCTGAAGTATGGATTGCGGTAAGTAATTCTACTGGAATTGAGGAACTTAAATTAACTACTAGAGATATCTCTAATTATGATGCTCTTATGAAAAATCGAATCGAAATATTAAAAAATAATAAAGTTACACTAAAAGATATTCAAGAAATTATCTCAAATATGGATCTATTGTCAGGCGCAAAAGAATTTCTAGATTATATTCGACCTATTGCTCAATTAGTTATAGTTACCGATAGCTTTATCGAATTTGTTATGCCATTTATGAAAAAATTAGGTTTTCCAATTTGTTTTTGTCATAATCTTGTAATTAATAAAGAAGGAATGATTTCTAATTATCAAATTCGTATTAAAGAAATGAAGAAGCTAACAGTTTTAGCTCTTAAAAGTCTTAACTATGACGTAATTGCAGCAGGTGATTCATACAACGATATATCAATGTTATTAGAAGCAAAATATGGCATACTATTCAGACCACCTAAAAATGTAAGTGATGAATTTCCGCAATTTCCTGTAGTCAATGAATATTCTGAATTAAAAAAAATGATTACTAATTATTTAGGCTTGTCTGATTAGATTATAATTAGAGTTTTAATTACTAAATTCTTTTAATAAAAAATCCTTAAAGTCTTGGTAATTTCTAATGTCAATCAGATTAGGAAACTCTTTTTTTTCCCAAATCATTTTCAGTGAATTTGGCATATCTGGAGTAATTTTAATTAGTGATATTATTTCATCCGGAAATTTTGATGGGTGTGCAGTCTCAAATGTTATTGATTTGATATTTTTATTCTCTGGATAATTATTACGATAAATCTTAAGAGCAGCCCATCCTACAGCTCCATGTGGTTCAATAATTTTTCTCTGTTTTTCATAAAAATTAACAATATTATCTTTAGTGACTTCATCAGTTATAGAATATGAAACGATATCTTTTCGAAGTTGTTCCATATTTGGTATTTTATAAACATTTCCGCTTTGGTCTATTTGACCTCCATAAAGATCAAATATTCTCGCTAAATTTGAAGGATGTCCAACATTCATGGCGTTAGATATGCACATTTTTGATGGTTCCACCTTTTTATAAACTCCCGTTTCTAAAAATGTTGGAAATTCGTCATTTTCATTAACTGCTGAAATAAAACACTTTATAGGAAGTCCCATTTTTTTAGCAATCAAACCTCCAGTAAGATTCCCAAAATTGCCTGAAGGGACAGAAAATAGTACTTCTTCTCCCTTCTCTTCAACAATACGAGAATAACTCCAAAAATAATAAAGTGCTTGAGGTAATAATCGTCCAAAATTTATAGAATTTGCAGAAGATAAATAGAGATTTTTCAATTCTTTATCTGCAAAAGCAGTTTTTACTAAGGTTTGACAATCATCAAATTTGCCATTTATTCCAATAGCTATTACATTTCGCCCTAATGTTGTCATCTGTTTTCTTTGTAAATCACTTATTTCATCTTTAGGGTATAAGACCACAACTTTAATTCTAGGCATATCGTAAAAAGCATGAGCAACAGCACCGCCTGTATCCCCTGAAGTTGCTGTTAATATAATTAAACTTCTATTTTCTATTTCAAGAAAATAATCCATTATTCTAGCAAGCATTCTTGCGCCAAAATCTTTGAAACTACACGTAGGACCTCGATCCAAATAACAAATGTAATCATTATTTACAATCCTTTCAATAGGAATACTAAAATTTAGGGCGTTATCTATGATTTGTTTTAGTTTTTCTCCAGGTATATCATTTCCAATGAATTTTGAAATTAAAATTAAGGAGATTTTTTTAAAATCCATATTTTTAAAAGAATTTAGAGTCTCTTCTGTTATTTTTGGGATTTCATTTAACATATATAATCCATGATCTAAAGCTTGACCTTGTAAAATTGCAGTTTTGAAATCTACTTCTTCTGAACTATAATTTGTAGAGTGAAATTTCATTTAACATGCTACATTTACTTAATTATTATTAATTATTGCTTAATTTCGTTCTTTCTTTAATGATATCTAGGAAATCGTTAAAAATCGCAGACGCTGCTTCAAAACCTCCTGCCCCTTTTCCCATTAAAATTATAGATCCTGCATGCCTAGTCTGAAGTTTTATGAGATTTAATGTACCACTAATATTCAAAGGTGAATCATCCTTAACCAACCTTGGTTCTACAATTAATTCACTATCTTCCGCAATTGCTAGATGTTTTATTACATACCCATCTGTTTTTGCTAATTCAAGAGCCTGTGGTGTAATTTTAGTAATCCCTTCAATTTTTACATCTTCAATTGTTTTTGACCAATCAAGTAGTTCATTTGCAAGGATTACTAATTTCCCTGCCGTATCAAAACCATCAACATCTAAACTTGGATCTGCTTCCGCATAACCTAATTCCTGTGCTTCTTTTAATGCTACTTCAAAAGGAATTCCTTCAGTTGCCATTCGATTTAGAATATAGTTATTTGTTCCATTAAGTATTGCCTCAATACGAGTAATCTTATTCCCTACCAAATTTCTTTTTATAGATAAAGCAGGGACACAACTAGCAACTGTTGCTTCATATTTCACAAAGCAGTTCATTTTTTTAGCTAAATCTTTAATGCTTTTATAATGTAAAAAAAAGGGGGCTTTATTTGCCGAGATAACATCGATATTATTACTTAAAGCTTCAATAATATGTGTTAATGCGGGTTCTCCAGTTTTTGGATTTGTAGGAGTCGTTTCTATACAGAGATCTGTATCTAATTTAGAAATTGTATCTTTTGCTTGCATACCTTTTAACCAAAATTTGTTTTCTCTAAAATTAGTACTCTCGATTAAAAGCTCTTCTAAATCTATTCCATTTTTATTAACTAATGCCCCATCGTGTTCGAAAATTGCAATTAATTTAAAATCACAATTATAAATTTCTCTAAGAAGATTCTTTTTTTCTTTTAATAATTGTAAAAAACATGTCCCTACATTACCCTTACCGATTAAACAAATTTTTATTTCCATACCAACACACAGCTTTACCTTATTATGATCGTATCAAGAATAGATTTTTCTCTTTGCAAATTTTTTCAATTTCATGAATTAATTCGAATTTTGTCATAGATTCAGGGAATTCTACTTTCATTTTTACATTGCTTATTTCTTCAAACTCAGTAAATTTTGCTTGTAATTCTCGAATTTTAATATTTTTAGCATCTAAACGTTTAATTGTGTCTGTTATATCTGTGTCGAAAACATGACCAGAGAGGATAAATGTAATCGTCTTATTTTTGGAATCTATAGAAATTCTAATGATTTCTATATCCTTTTTAATTAATTCTTTTTGAATATTATTAATTGAAACATCAATAAGCTCTTCACTTATATCAAACCAGACGGTTACAGGTATCATATTATTTATTTTTTTATCGTGGTTGTGTAATATCCCATAAATATTTCCCCCATTTCGAGATATGGGCTTAATCATTTCTATTAAACTTCCCGGAATATCTGGTAATTTGGCTTCTAAATATATCATTTTAAATATAACTTCTAATATACATCTAAAATTTATCTAATATTCGAGGTGATAAATCAAAAATTAACTCTTTTACGATTAGTTCATCAATGTACACATTTTAATTTTACTACCATCAACGCAAAATTGAAAATTGGTAATATAAAGCATTAATTATTTTGGAGCTTGATTAAAAAAAAGTTAATAGAAATAATAAAAAAAAAATTATTGATAATTATTTATATCTTCTAACACTTTCGAGACAAAATCTTTCACAGTAACGCCTAGTTCCACTTTTCCATTTCGATTTCTTACAGCAATGGTTTCTGATTCGAGTTCTTTATCTCCTACTGATATCATATAAGGGATTTTTTGTATTTGAGCATTTCTTATTTTATATTCTATTCTTTTCGAAGTTAAATCAACATCAGCCCTGATTTTTTTTTCAAGTAATTTATCCTTTATTTTATTTGCATATTCAAGGTTCCTATCGATAATAGGAATTATAACAGCTTGAATTGGACTTAACCAGATTGGTAATTTCCCTGCATAATGTTCAATTAAAATAGCCAAAAATCTGTCTACTGCTCCATATATAACCCGATGTATCATCACTGGCACTTTTTTATCACCATCCTCGCCTATATAAGTAATACCAAACCTTTTTGGAAGATTAAAATCCACTTGAATGGTTGCTAGTTGCCACATACGCCCTATTGCATCTTTCACATCAACATCAATTTTAGGGCCATAAAACGCACCTTCTCCTTTTTTTATATTATATTTAATTTGTAGTTTTTCTAAAGCTTTAATTAAAGAATTGGTGGCGTAATTCCAAATATTTTCGTTTCCTATTGCTTTAATAGGTTTGGTGCTTAAATTGTAGACCCATTCTTCAAATCCAAAAGTTTTATAGAAAAAATCAATCATCTTTATTACATTTATTATCTCATCGACTAATTGGAGTGGCATCATGAAAATATGGGCATCATCTTGGGTAAATCCCCTAGCACGTAATAATCCATGAAGTGCACCCGACATCTCATAACGATAAACAGTTCCATATTCAGCAAATCTTACGGGTAATTCTCTATAAGAATAAGATCTACGATTGAATATCATCATATGACCCGGACAATTCATAGGTTTCACATACCATTTTTCTCCCTTAATCTCAATAGGAAACATATTTTCTGAGTAATATTGAACATGTCCACTATTAATCCATACTTGTTCTCTATACATATGTGGAGTTTTAATTATTTGATATCCCGCTTTTCTATGGTGTTCTCTCCAAAAATCTTCGAGTACCTCCCAGATTATAGTACCTTTTGGGTAATAGAGTGGCATTCCAGGACCATTTTCTTCAGCAGTACTAAATAAATCTAATTTAATTCCTAATTTTCTGTGATCCCTTTTTTCAGCTTCAGCCTGTATTTGTAGATATGCTTTTAAATCTTTACTACTAAAGAAAGCAACTCCATATATTCTTTGTAGAAGATCACGTTTAGGATTTCCCTTCCAAAAAACAGCTGAAGTGTTCAATAGCTTTATCGCTTTAATTTTTTCAGTAGAATGAATATGAGGTCCCTTGCAAAGATCTTTAAACCCATTCTCTCCTAAAGAATAAAAAGTAACAATTTCATCATCAATGTCATTTAATATTTCGACTTTAAATTTGTTTTTTTGAACTTCTTTATAGTATTGGATCGCATCAGATTTTCTTAATTTTTCTTGTATGAATCGGATGTTTTGGTTAATAAATTCATGCATTTTGTCTTCAATTAGTCTTAAATCAAGTTCAGTAAATGGTTTTTCTATATGAAAATCATAATAAAAACCAACAGGATCGATAGCTGGACCAATAGTGGGTTTAGCATCTGAAAATAGTTCTAAAATAGAAGCAGCCATAATGTGAGCAGCACTATGATTTAAAGTACGAAGATTATCGTTTGGCAAATCAACTAACAACGATAAATCACCCAAACTAAGTAATTAAGAATTATGAGAGAAACTAAACAGCTATAATGAAATATTGGTAAAGAAAAAGACTTATCTCTTTGTTTCGTATTCACCTAGCATTTTGATCAAGTAATATTAATTCAAACTCTATAAAAAATTTTCCTACTTGATTAAGTTAAAAATTTTATATTGACTCTAACTACTTTAAATGTGAAATAATTAAGTATTTTTTATTATTCAATTGGTTACTTTAACCAATAAATTTAATAAATTACAGTAAAATTCTTAAAATCATCTGAGCTCCACCAGAATTATCTAAATATTCCGCATGAGACGCTACATCAATAAATCTCTTTTTATATTCATTGAAATTCATTTTAAGATACTCTTGAATATGTAGAGCATCAAATGTATAGTGATTGAAACATGAAGTGGGATGAGCTCCGAAAGGATTCTTAACGACAGCCACAGTTGTTTGCATAGGTAATTGTGCTTTCCCAGGTAAATATCTTATATCTTCAGTTTCCACTAATTTTTCACATGTTATAATCGTTTTCTTAGCTGTTTTTGCCATATCAGCATCCATCCATACTGCTCCAGTAATATTACCATTTCCGTATTCATCAGCATATGGAACATGTAGAATAGACACATCTAAATCTATCTTAGGCACCGCCATTACCTGAGTTCCAGAACCAAGCGGATCATCGATTTGTTTGATATCATTTCTTACTTTTGGCATATCAGTTCCGATTATGCCCTTTAAAGGCATGAATGGTACTTTCAAGTAAGATGCTCTCAAACCTAAAGCAATAGTAGCTTCGCTTTCTTCTGATATATGAATAGAACCTGATTCTACAGCTTTTCTATAATGTGGTGCCATACCAAAAATTTCCATTCCTACAAAACAACTTCTTACTTCTGAGATACATCCCCCTGCTATAAGCAAATCAACCTCAATTCCCCCAACAAACGTACACAGTGATAAATTTTTCTTACCTTGTCTGATAATTTCTCTACACGCACTCATTGGTTTTCTCCAGAAAGAAAGTCCTCCTATTCCAACTAAATCACCATCTTGAACATATGTTGAAATCGCTTCATCAATAGTCATCAATTTGCTATTGTTCAAATGAGATCTCCTTATTAGATTAAATTTACTTTAAAAGAGTTTATTTTGATACTTAGGATTTATAATTGTTAGTCAAATTAAAATTAATACCATCTGACATTACTAATGTATGTAAGAAAATGGTCAACTAAATTAGGCATTAAAGATAGAGTAGAAGTAGTCTTTCGTATGATTGAATAAAAAATTTCTTAATTTTTCTTTTTTTTTTATAATTTACACATTATTAGATTCCCAATTTTGAGAACTAAATTTGAAAGACTTTTAATTAAAAATTATAAATACTTAAAAAAATAAATAAAAATTAAAAACTTTAAATAAAAAAAATCTAATGTTTGGAGATTAAAGATGACTTTTCCTGAATTTAGTACACATTATCCACTACTCCTAACTACTTTTATGAAACGACCTGTAAAAGTTTATCCAAATGAGATAGGCGTCGTGTACCGAAACCATGTCACAGGTGAGTATTTTCGCTTTACGTGGTTAGAGTGGTATAAGCGAACATGTCGTCTGGCAAATGCTTTAAAAACTTTAGGTATAAAGCCTGGGAAACCTGGTGAACCTGGAGATAGGGTTGCTACAATGGCACTTAACACACACAGACACTTAGAGCTTTATTATGCGGTTCCTTGCAGTGGAGCAACGCTTCACCCAATTAATGTACGACTTTCTCCAGATCATATATTATATACAATTAATCATGCAGAGGATACAATCATCTTTTTTGATGACTTACTTCTACCTTTAGTACAATTACTTTATGACAAAATAAAAGATACCGTTAAAAAATTTGTGTATATGTCAGATAAACCAGGACTACCTGATACTAAAATAGAAAATCTCTATGAGTATGAAGAGTTGATTAAAGCGGAATCTGATGAATTTGAGTGGCCTTATTTGCATGAAGATACCTATGCTACTCTTTGTTATACCACCGGAACAACTGGACTTCCAAAAGGTGCGATGTTTACTCATAGAGCTCTTTATTTGCTTACCTTACATTATATGTCAATAGCGAGCTTCTCTAACGATCCTACCTATACTCATCTTGGCGAGAATGGTAATTATTTGATGCTCACACCTCTATTTCATATTCATGGTTGGGGTGCACCTTTTATCACCGTATTTTTAAGTGTGAAGCTTGTACTCCCTGGGTTCTTCACAGTTGAAGGTTTTTGTGAATTA
Source organism: Promethearchaeota archaeon (assembly GCA_048940925.1). Taxonomy (GTDB): domain Archaea; phylum Asgardarchaeota; class Lokiarchaeia; order Sigyniarchaeales; family SOKP01; genus Loki-b32. The sequence goes on from JBHLOC010000020.1 coordinate 83,944, forward strand.
GTTCAAACTGAGAAAGTGGCATCTACTTCTGTGGTTCCAACGATTCTAGCTTTGCTTTTAGAATATAAAGATCTTGATAAATATGATTTGAGTAGTCTTGTACAGGTAGGTGTGGGAGGTGGAGCATTACCATTAGGATTAAAAACTAAGATCGAGAAAAAAATTCCTGGAATTACAGCCTCCTCCGGATATGGAATGACAGAGACCGCACCAACTACAATTGGATCTTTTATTAAGAAATATATGAGAGACTGGCCAAAAGAAAAATTAGATGAAGTTCGAGTAAAAACAGGTCTAGCTCTTCCTGGACTTGAGGTAGAAGTTGTTGATGAGAACGGAAATCCAATCCCCCATGATAATAATACTATTGGAGAAATAGTTATTCGGGGTCCATGGGTAATGGAAAAATATTATAAGAATCCTGAAAAAACTGATGAAGTATGGTATGATGGATGGTTTCATACAGGGGATGTAGCTAAAATTGATGAAGAAGATTTTATAATTATTGCAGATAGGATGTCAGATATCATCAGGAGTGGAGCAGAAATGGTTCCTACGGTACTCCTTGAGAATCTGGCTGCTATGGCAGAATTTGTGCTTGAAGCCACTGTTGTGGGAGTTCCAGATGAAGTATGGGGAGAAAAAGCTCTTGCTATAATGAAACTTGTACCTAATAGTGATAAGAGTGAAGAGGATCTAATTGAATTTCTCAAATCAGAAGGTGTTGATAAAGGCAAGATTACTAAATGGATGCTCCCCAAACTGGTAGCTATAGTTGATGAAATTCCAAAAACTAGTGTAGGAAAGTTTGATAAAAGGACTATTAAGAAGAACCTAGATACATTCTTAGCCAAGGCTAAAGACATGAAAAAGAGTTAAAAAAAAGAATTAAATTATCTAAAATTTTTTTTTCTATTTCTGAAAAGCTGTTAATTACTTTTTCAATTAAAAATATCAATTTCCTGTTTTCATAATTTTACAAGGCTTAAAATAAGATTTTACTATTTCTTCAAGAACATAATAAAACTTTTTTAGTTCATAAAATTTTTCATAACCTTTAATTTGATAGCTAGATCTACCTTAAAGATGGTTATAAGGTGTTCATGAGCCGAACCTTTATCTTCTTAATTTGTTAATTTAAAAAAAGAAATATGAAAAATTATCATTTAAAAATTTTAAATACCATAGCATTTAAATTAAAATAAAAACCAAAGAAAATATAACTATTATTTGGAGATCAAAAATGATTAATAAAACTTATCCTGAATTTAGTTCCCACTATCCACTACTGCTCACTACTTTTATGAAACGACCAGTGAGAGTGTATCCAAATGAGATAGGCGTCGTATATCGAAACCATATTACAGGTGAGTACTTTCGCTTTACATGGTTGGAGTGGTATAAACGAACATGTCGTTTGGCAAACGCTTTAAGAACTTTAGATATAAAACCTGGAAAACCTGGTGAACCTGGAGATAGGGTTGCAACTATGGCACTTAACAACCATAGACATTTGGAGATTTATTATGCAGCACCTTGTAGTGGAGCTTTGTTACATCCAATTAATATAAGGCTTTCACCAGAGCATATCATCTATACTATAAACCATGCAGAGGATAAAGTCATCTTTTTTGATGATTTACTTCTTCCCCTTGTTGAAGGTATCTATGATAAGATAAAAGACACTGTTAAGATGTTCGTTTATATGTCTGATAAACCAGGATTACCTGTTACTAGGATAGAAAATCTCTATGAATATGAAGAGTTGATTAAAGCGGAATCTGATGAATATGAATGGCCTCATTTGAGTGAAGATAATTATGCAACTTTATG
>JBHLOC010000059.1:0-24880 GCA_048940925.1 Promethearchaeota archaeon
TATTAATAAAATTGAAGGAAAAAGAGTCTATTTAGACGTAAAACAAACAACTATAACTGATGTGGATATAAAAGACAATAAAGGCAATATCATAAAGCAATTTGAAGCAGGTGAGAGAGGGTATATTTCTGAAAAAGATATTTCCCGAGGTTTAGTTAAAACTAAAGAGGTAGAGGAAGGTATTCTTACTTATCGGGAAAGAATAGCTACACCTGGCAGTGCTATAATTGAATTTTATGAATAAAATACATATAATTACTTTAATTTTTATAATATATCGTTTAGTAAACTGAGTTTAAAGAAATTTATTTTTTTAATATATGTTTTTAGAAAGTTGTATTTTTTCAAATTATTTTTAAACAATAATTTAGGATGACATAATTATTTTAAAAACTATTTATATTAGTTTAATAGAATTTATCTTTGAAGTATTAAAATTAAAAATATACTAATGCTTTAAATTTGACAAGTCTAACTTTAGATACTGAGAAGATTGAAAGTTTAATTTTAAATGGATATAATGAAAAAGCTTCAGAAGAAATATTTAGAGTAGTTGAAAACTTTCACATTCATAACGATAAAGATCTCATCTATAAAAGTCTTAGTTTTTTGAATCTTATTTGTGATAAATCTCCTTCAATTTCCTTAAGAGCGGTAAAAAATGTAGCGATATTTATAAATGAAACAGACTCTTGGATCAGATTAGTATCCTTAGAGATATTATATCAAATTAGTATGTTTAGACCAAATTTATTAATTGACTTAATTAACAAAATTAGAGGACGTTTATACGATCAAGATCCATCTGTAAGAAGATTAACAGTGAAAATTATTGGAAATTTAATTTTGTCAATACATATTGATTTAGAGGAATTGCAAGATATAATTGAGGAATTTACCGAGAAATTAATGGATAATGATTGGAAGGTTAAGTTACATGTGATTAAAACAATTCAAAAAATTTTGAACCAAGACTATACTTTAATCAGGGACCTAGAACCATTATTATCTATGGTTATTATTAACCTAAGAGATGAAGATGATGATGTTGCTAAAGCAGCCGCAGAACTTTTAAAAATACATGGAACATATTTTCTTTCTAAAGAAAAACTCTTTTATATTTTGTTAAATCTTCTTTATAATGAAAAGATAAGGGTTAAAGAGCTGATTATATGGTTATTTGGAGAAATTGGAAAAGAAAAATCCTCAGAAATAATTTCAATAATTCCAAAACTAATCAATCTTTTAAATGAAAAAGATTATCATATTCAATCAACAGTTATTGAAACACTAGTGAATATCGCAGAGAATAATTTTGATCAAATATGGGCTAATCTATTAAATTCTTTGCAAAAAAAAGGGAGCTCTTATTTTAAAGATTCAATAATAAACGCAATTTATCGACTCTGCCAAAAAAATATCACTGATATATTTTCATATTTATTTGAAGAATTAGAGAACCCTTCTGAAAGTATAAGAGAAGGGATAGCTCTTGTATTTCAGCGTTTATTTGAAGAATATCAGATCGAGATAGAAAATGAGATATCCAGAATATTATATCAATTAGAATCACGCTACTGGCGAGAAAGAAAAAAAACTATTAGTCTATTGCACCAAATTTGCTTTATTTTAAAAGATCATAAGATTGCGGTTTGGATCACTATAGAATTAGAGAAAACTTTAAAAACAGAAAGAGATATTGAAGTGAAAGAGGAAATTGTACATACTTTGGATTATATCAGAGAATACTTTAAAGATATTGATAAAACAATTGAGAAAATAAGCAATGAATTAAAATTATTTCATAATAAAATCATTAAATTTCAACAAAAACCTGCTCAATTTAGAGAGAAATTAAATTCGTATATTGATAACTTCAAATTTAATGATACAGAAATTCAATTGAATAGAAGATATAATAATATTTTGAAAAAAATTAAAAATTTCGATAATCTGATTAACAGGTTTGAATATAAACGTTTAGCTTTTGATTTATTTGAAGAATGGGAAGACTCCAAGGTTCAGGTTATTGAAGAATTAGGTATTATAAAAGGTTTTATCACAGAGATCTGTGAAGAGAAGAAGACTGAATTTCTCTATAATTTGAAGGAAAAGATTAAGTTATTGACTAATCGAATTAACATTTTAAAAGCTGAATTTGATTATATCAAAGAGATGAAGTTAGATTTCTCTTCATCCGAATTCGAGATTAATCAAATTGAAGATGAAAAGTTCGCTTATATTACGCAAGTAAGAAAAAAACTTTTTAAACTTGATGGTGAAATAAGAGAATTATTGATAAATAACGTAGAATTTAATGAAATTTTTAAAGATATTTTACGAATATGGGTATCAACTAAAATAGAAATCCAAGAATATTTGAATGAATTAGATCGGCAACTTAAAATAATGAAAGACACTTTATTTGAATCCCTTCTACAAAGTGGTGCTAAAATACATGAAAATGGGATAAATGGAATAGATAATGAAGTGGGTTTCCAGCTTCTTCAAAGTCAGATTCAGTCTATTATTACTGAGAGAATAGAAGGAATTAAGAAATTTAATGATAATTTTGATAACTTAAGTTTTAAACTAGAGTTTTTAATAAAAAAAAAAGAATTTTCGGATGCTAATAAATTAATAGACATGAATTCAACCCAGATCCAAAATTATATTGAAGAGGTTGAAAAACAGATTGAAGGTATTATTGGAAAAGAGAAAATGGTGGAAGATAATAATGTTTTCAGTTTGTATGTTAGACCTTATATTAATAAATTCCACGCATCTAAAGAGTTATTAATCAATAAATTGAAGAATTTCATTAGAAAAAGCGAAAATAAACTATATCTAAATCAAATTAAATATTATTTGAATATAATAAATCCAATCAAATTAAGTCTTTTATCTTCCTACGTTAATTTAGATATTGAGCAATTAAAAGATAAAATTCTTAAATTTATAAATAAGAATAAATTAACTGCTAAAATAGTTAATGATAAATTGTATTTTCAACAAATTGAATCAGCTATACCTGATTCAAAGGAAATCCTCTTTTTTAAAAATATAAAAACTATCGGAAATGAAATATATTTAAATTTTAAATTAACTAATCCCTCAAACTTCGGATTTAAGGATCTACAAATCTCACTCAAACTACCTTCATATGTCTCTCTCAAGAGAAAAGAGAGCTTTCCCAAATTGCTTCAATTAAATGAATTAAAACCGGGGAAAATTTTCAAATTTAATTATGTGTTAAAAATTGATAAGCAAAAAGAGCTTAAAAAGAATCTGTTTGACCCAACTGCTGATGAAATTAAGCTTGACTTACATTATAGAGATCAGTTTGATATCGCTCGAAAAACCACTAAACACATTGATCTTTTTATTTCATAAGCTTCTCTCCAAATTTTTTCTTGGCATAAATATTTTCTATCGATTTTTTTAATTTATTATATGCAAAATATTAATAAGTGTCTTTATTCATATACCTAAATAAATTATTTAGATGAATGAAAATAATTGAGGTGAATGATGCAAGAGTTGGAGAATTATCGATTGACATTGCAAACTAAGCTTTTTGGATGAAACTGTAAATTACCTGCAGAAAAACTTGAACAACTTCTTACAAATGTTGGTTTGAAAGGTGATATAGAGGATTCTGCAATTATCCCTGTGCCTAATAGCAATCTTGTTATGGCAAAAAATATAGATATCTTTACTCCTATCATTGACGAACCAGAAATCATGGGAGAAATTGCTGCTGCAAATGTTACAAGTGATGTTTTTGCTTTAAATGTTTTAAATATATCAGGTATGCTGATTTTCTTAGGACTGAATAAAAATATGCCTATGTACATTGCAGAAGGATTACTGAAAGGAATAAAGAATTTCATGGAACGTAAAATTCAGTCCACAATTCTTGGGGGGCACACAATCTATTCAGAATGGCCATTGATAGGCGGAACCGCCTCAGGGTTCGTTGAAAAAGATAAGCTTATCAAAAAAGACTTGGTAAAGAATGGTGACAAATTGATATTAACAAAGCCAATTGGAAATCAAGCAATTATGGCGGCATATAGACTACAAAAAGATAATCCTGATCTCTTAGAAAATTATTCTATGGTCGAAATTGATAAAGCTATTGATATAGCTGTTGAATTAATGACAACTCCTCTTAAGGATGTTGTAAAAGCAATATATTCTTATGAAGATATCTCATTTATTCATTCAATGACGGATGTAAGTGGTTTTGGTCTTGCTGGTCATTTAAAAGAAATGCTACAAAAATCAAATCTTTCAGCAACTATTAATAGGATTCCAAGTATAATGTTAACAAGTGATTTAGCCTATGAGTTTGGTTACAAATACGATGAATGTGAAATGCCTGAAACTGCTGGTGGTATGCTTCTTTCTGTAGATCATAGATATGCTGATGAATTCTCCGAGAGATTAACAAATGAATTTGCTGTGTCAAATTGGATTGTAGGCTCAATCGATAATCGTAGTAAACCTATGTATGTTCACGTTGCTAAAAATGTTGAGCATATTGAATTAACAAAAATTAAATGATGTCGATGAAATAAGCAAAAACACATAATTGTGGCAGCTTATTGAGAATACTGTTGCGTAACAGCATCTAAAAATTGTTATGATTTTTATAAGATTTTTTACTTTTATTATAATACTCTTCTTTTCGATAAACCATTTATTTCAATTCAATTTTATTGTTTATCGAAATCTTCTATAAAAGATATCGAAAAGATTAATAAATATACATAAATTTCATTCTTCAGTATATTTTAAACTTAACGACTTGGAGATAATAAATAGTTTGTTTCAATATTTAAGAATTACGGGAGTTCAGAAAATATGGTAAAAAAAATAAAAATAAAAAAAATATATTCGATTTTTTATCTAAAGGACAGAAATTATGTTGTGTTTCGTGCGAACTATTCTAAATATGATTTTTTATTCTATAAACACTTAGAAAAAGACATAAAAGCCTTACTTTTTGGTGAAAATCTTCAAAATGCATTATCTGAAGTTTTGGAAAATCCTGAACTAGAATATGTCGAAATTCTATTAGATAAAATTGTTCATGGGGGAGTTTCATATAACGAAGGGGATTTGGTAGAAAGTGATTTTACAAAAAGCAAGGCAAACCAGATTATCTCTAAGTTAAAGAATAAATTAGGTTTTGATTCAATTGTAATAGAATTATTTTAGTTTCAATAATATATGAAAAAGTTGAGGTGTATGAAAAAAAATTCGGAATATAGACTAACCACAGATGTAAAAATACACGGATGAAGCTGTAAACTAGGACAAAACGAGTTACATGAATTATTAGCTAAAGTAGGATTAACAGGATATGTTGAAGATGCTGCAGTTATATCCATTCCTAATAGTGATCTAGTTCTTGTCAAAAACATTGATATTTTTACTCCAATTATAGATGAACCTGAAATAGCAGGTGAAATCGCTGCTTGTAATGTTACTAATGATGTATTTGCTATGAATGTACCTGATATATCAGGAATGCTTGTATTTCTAGCAATAAGTACAAGAACTCCAATCGAAGTCGCTGAAGGAATTCTAAAAGGAATAAAAAACTTTTTAGAGAAAAAAATCAATTCTAAAATAGTAGGTGGACACACAATATATAGTGAATGGCCATTAATTGGTGGTGAGGCTTCCGGATATGTTCATAAAGATGCGATTATCCAAAAACAAGGAGTAAAGAAAGGAGATAAGTTAATTTTAACCAAACCAATAGGTTTACAAGCAATTATGGCATCATATAGGCTACTTAAGGATTTTCCGGAAATGTTAGAACATTATTCTATAAATGAGCTCCAAAAATCCATTGATCTTGCGATAAAAATTATGACGACTCCAAACCAAGACGTTGTAAAAACTATTCATTCATATAAGGATTTCTCATTTGTTCATGCATTAAGTGATATCACTGGATTTGGATTAGCAGGTCACACAGCCGAATTGCTTCAAAATTCTGAATTATCTGCCATAATTGATACAATTCCCTCAATAAAATATTCTAAAGAACTATCTAACGAGTTAGGATATGCGTTTGATGATTGTTTTTGCCATGAAACTGCGGGTGGAATGTTACTTGCTGTTGATCCCACTAAAGTAGAAAATTTTACGAATGCATTGACTAGCAATAAAATTTCTAACTGGATTGTGGGTTCAATAGATAAAACTCAACCGGGTCTAGTTAGAGTCGCAGAAAATGTTCAAAATATTGAAATTACAAACATTTAAAGATGTTAATGATATAAGCTAAAACATTATTAATGGATGCTTATGGAAATCTCCACCTGCAAGGTGGCATCAAATTTAAGATTATTCTCTTTCTTTTATTTTCCCTTTAAGATTTATAACAATTTCTCTAAGTTCATTTAAAGCCTTTTCTATCAATTCTTCTCCATTTTTTATATCAAAAGCAGTTATTGAAACCTCTACTTCTACGGATAAGCCAATTCGAGGGTGGGTTTTAATCCAGAGTTGAGGATATTTTTTTTCTAATTCATTTGTATAAGCTGCTATCTGGCTTTCTCCTATTCCTGAAAAAAGAAATCCTTTTTCTACAAATTTTCCTTTTTCTTTTTTTAAAATTGGTAATATTACATTTCTAAACATCGCTTTCAATTCTGTAGGTACACCAGGTAAGATAAAAATTGTAGTTTCACCCACCACAATTTTAACACCTGGAGCTGTCCCTACAGTATTTGGTAAAGGAAAAGAATCTTGAGGAAGATACGCCATTTTCTCTCGTTCTTTAGTCATTCCCTCAAGTTGTAGTAATCCTCTTTTATGAGCACGTTCATAAGCTTTTTTTATAGAATTATATGCATGTTTATTTAACTCTAATTTCCTATTCAAACCATTAGCTACTCCTTGTAATGTCATATCATCAAAAGTAGGGCCGATTCCTCCTGATGTGATAATGATATCAGGCTTTCGCTTTAAAATATCTCTGATTGTATTTGATATTGTTTCTAATTTATCTCCTATAGTGGTTATTCTCTTTACTTTATGTCCAAATTTCGTTATTCTTTTTGCCAACCAATTTGAATTAGTATCTAAAGTTTTTCCGATAAGAATTTCATTGCCAACCATTAATAATTCGATTTCCATATTTCTTTCATTCAAAAATATTTAAGACTGAAATTTAAAAAATTTGATATTTTTTAAATCTTTTACAGAATAAATAAACTTCTAAAAAAAAATGACTATAGAAATAGATGATAGTGGAACTGGAGATCTCGTAGGAAATGCATTTATAGGTTTTTTAAGAAAGGAAACTGGAGATTTACTATTTCGAACTTTGCCTGTAGATTTATTTAAAGGCAAAAACTGGAAAAATAAGGAGCCCCTCAAAGTAGCTGTTGATTTGGTTAAAGATGGCTTGAAAGAATTAAATTTTCAAAAAGATAATGAAATTATCAGGCTATGCAGAGGTAATATATTTGATGAAGTAAGATCTTATTTTGTGGAAAATGGAATAAATTATGAAGGTGCGATAATCAAAGGTAAATTACAAGATGCAGTTGAAGGTAAATTGGTTGATTACTTAAGAAATAACCTAGGAATTAGATCAAAAAATTTAACGAAAAAAAGCGGTGCGAAGCGATTTTTTATATTATTTAATTGGGTATGTTATGATTTTGATAATAGAGAAAAGTATGTTAAATCTGGATTCAAAAAATGGAATACAGTATGGAGAGACCGAGCTTTAGAGAAATATGAAAAGATTAAAAAGAAGGAAAAAGCCAGATATAAAAAATATTAATTAGGTTTTAAATTCTAAATAGAAATGAAAATAGTTATATTTGCACCTCATCCTGATGATGAAATTTATGGATGTGGAGGAAGCATCTTAAAATGGATGGAAGAGGGTAATGATGTTCATATTGTATATGTAACAGATAATAGAGCTTTTTTATGGTATGGTAGAAAAGATAATGCCATTATTGAAGAGGAAGCACAAGAATATATCAATTTAACCGAAGATGAATTAGGAGAAATTGGATTACAAGAAGCTAAAGAGGTAGCTAAAGCATTTGGTTTTCCAGATAAAAATGTTCATTTTTATAAATTTCATGATCAAGGTGCTTTAGAAAGAATAAATGAAGGTATTAAGCTTTCTAAAGATATTATTAAAGATGCTAATAGAATTGTTTTACCAAGTGATAACAATAATCATGTAGATCACCAAGCAACGCATACAATTGTAAAAGAAACTGCGAAAAAGTTAAATTTAAAAGATACAGAATTTTATGTTTATGGTATTTACAATGTTTTGAAAACACCAAGAGAAAAGCAAATTAAAATAAGAATCAGTAAATATCAAGATAAAATCTATGAATTAATGAAGGGCTATAAAACGCAATTATGCCTAAAGGATTCAAGATTAGGTTGGCAAACTTTTAAATTTAAAAGAGCAGAGAGATTTGCAATATTCAGATTAGAAGATGCTGGGAAATATTACAATTTCTAATTTAACCAAAAAACAAGACTTACTCAATATTTGCGCCACAATTAGGGCAGATCTTTTTATTCTTTTCTATTTTAGCACCACAGGCAAAACAAATCATTCTTTTTCCATCCTCAGGTCGTTCAAATTCAAATCTCTCTTGATTTGACAAGAAATCTTGTTTAGGTATTTGTTCTTGTTTTTGATTTGAAATTTTTGATTTTTCTATTTGATTAAGTCTTTTTTGAATAATTTCTTTATCGTGGGGTGTAATAATTGTAAAATCTTCTGAAGCTTTAATTTCTTTAAATCCTTCCGGAATATTTTCAAATTCCGTATCTTCACCAACTTTTCTACCAATTGGATCAACATTTTCTTCTGGTTTTTTTATTTGGACTTCTTTCTCATCTGAAATGGTATTTAATTCTTCCACTTTCTCACCACTTGAAGAATTAAGCTGTGATGTTTCTTCAGTTTCAATTTCTTCTATAAATTCCATTTCATCAGATTTTTCCCCTTTTAATTGTCTAATATGTTCAAAAATTCCCTTTGTTCTATTAATAAGCATATTTCTAAATGAAACTTCTAAATTCTTTGATTTAGAGAGATTAAGAGTCATTTCTGAAATTTCAAGCCAAATTTTAACAGCGTCTTCAATCTGATTACGACTTTCTAAAACTCTTGCCATTGTAATTTTCTTTCCTAATTCTTTATTAAATTTTGTAATATCCATTAATGACTCAATTCATACTTCTTTAAAATTCAAGATTAACAAATAAATGCTGACTATTAAATATTTATTAGAGTTCAACCTAAAAATTAAAATGTCCAAACACTACTATTTTTTTAAGATTAAAGTAGATTATCATTTCTGACCCTTCAAAGTATCAAAAGAAAATCAATATGTCGCTAAACCCATTTTCATCAAATGAAATAACAAATTTAAGAGAGTTTATTGAAAGAAATGGTTGGAAAATAGAGGGATTTATAGAAAATTACTTTCGATATAGTCTAAAAAAGGAGAAAATAATTATATTTACTATAAAGTTTCCTGTATTACTTCCAATTAGAATAAATATCCCTTTTGAGGTCGTAAGTTTTCGAGTTGCTTTAGCTTTTCAGATATGGAATTTAGATCAAAATATTTATAATTATATCCTTTATTTTATGAAAGCTCTAAGAAATTTGGCATTATCTTTAGATCTTGAACATCATTTTCCAATTCAAGGAAAAGAACAGAACCTCCTAAACTTATTAAAAATATTATTGCCTGAACTTATAAAAGATGAAAATGAGAGTACTTGGCTAAATCGGATAAGAATTTCATTAATGAATAAACGAGATAAGTTTAATAAGTTTTCATCGGATATTCTTGAGAGAATTGTTCAGTCATTAAGAAGAACCGGACTTAAACCTAGTTTTAAAGTACCATGGGAATTAAAACAAGGAGTTCCTAAAATTAGAACCTCTGAAACTCTGCTTTTTTCAATCAATGACAATATTGAGGAATTCTTCATTTTAGAGAAAGGTTATTTCACATATTTAAAAGACATTAATTATCAGAAATTGCATATAAGAAGCCTTTTTGACACATATTCTCCATATCTCTTAAATCAGTTATTTAATGATGTTCCAGATTTTAAATTAGAAATATTAGTCGAAAATTGGGTAAAATTTTCCAGAATAATCTTAAAATCTGTCATAGAAATCATTGAAAATGGGAACATCAATTTGAATGAGTTTATCAACTTCAGGTTAACAAAAGAATTAAGTTTCTATAGTAAAAACTTTATTTTAGACAATAATAATTTTCCCTATTCAGCACTCTGTTATGAAAGTTCAATTGCCAAAGAAACTTTTTCTATTCGTAATAACCTTTTTAATAAACCACCCACTAATTTTGAAGTTATTGAATCTATAAATGAATATACAAATGCTGAAGAACTGATGAATAATTATCGATTTGAAGAAGCGACTAATTTATTAAACGAAGCTCTAAAAGTATTTAATAAGAATCAACAAAAAAAAGCGGTGGTATCAATCCTTCTGAAACTAAATAAAATCGCGACGCTGTTAAATAAAGAAGAAATTGCATTAAATTATCTAGAAAATGCTCTCGGAATAGCTAAATCAGGAGAAATCCCTATAGATATTATTATTAAGATACATTATAAATTGGGTAAATCTTATTTTAAAGGAAAAGAATTTGAGAACGCACTAAATCATTTTAATGTGATTATAAATTTTTTAGAACAGGAGAAAATTCCATTCAAGAAAGAAGAATATTTAGGATTAACATATCTTTATAGTGGATTAATCTGTTTAGAACAAAAAAAAATTGTTGATGCCAAAAATAATTTTAAAAAAACAGTCCAAATAGGAAATAACTCAATAAAAACAAGATTAAAATATTTTCTCCTTCGTGCTAAATATTTTAAGAATCAAGGTAACTTATCACAAACCCAAAAATTTTTAAGATTTGGCATAAATTCCATTGGGCTTGAGTTCAATAATGAACCTTATAAGAATATCTTAATCGATCTAGTCCTTGAATTAGCTGAATTTTACATCCATTATAGAAAAGATTCGAAAAAGGCAATATATCTATTAAAAACCGTGGAAAATCACTTTTTTCCCAAAGAAATTAGAGATATACGGAGAGCCATACGTTGGAATTTACTAATGAGTGATTATTATAATTCAGTTACAGAAGATCGTAAAAATTCTCAATTTTATTTAAAACAAAGTCAAAAATTAAAAATTCAGCTTCAAACAATAGGAGTAAATGAATAAGAAAGGGACGAAGATTTGTTTATTTATCTTGAATATTGAGATCTTTTAGCTCCAAGACTATCTTGCTGTCCTCCAAAACGACCACTAACAATTCTAGCTAAATATAATTCTCTAAACCGCACTCTTGGAGGTTTTTTCTTCTGGGCATTAACTCCTGTTCTTTCAATTTTAGGAGTTTGCATCTTTACTTTTCCCGCTTTGGTTAATGAACCATGTGAACCAGGCAACTTATAACAAACCTTTCTAAAAATTAATATATTATTTAATTAAACGGTTAATCACTATTAAATTTAATTGTTAAAGTAATACACATAACTTCTTTACCCCCTATTATTTAACAATAACGTGATTAGTATTATATATATTATTCTCTTTTTTGCTTTTTTTTCCTGTCCTTTTTCTCTCCTGCTTCTTCTATTTTCTTGTCTAATTTCACTGGTTTAGACTCATCAAATGCTGTATTGCAAACCCAACATGCATTCTCTAAATTGCTTAAAGCTTCAGAACAGGTGATACAATACATAGCATCGCAGGTTGGACAAGTATACATCACTCTTGATAAAGTTCTTTTATTGCATATTAATTTTTGTTATTTTACTCCATTCTTAAAGATCGGACTCCATTTTTTTATTAAATCTATAGTTTTTTTATTAAAGTATATTAGATATAAATTCCCTTAGAAAAAATGTCTGAAAAAAATTCAATTAAAGAAGATATAGATAATACTAAACAAGAAGAAACAAAAATACTTTACGGAGATAGCAATAAAGTCTGTTTTGCATGTGGTCAAAGACTAGATAAGGATTTAGAATTCTGTCCTTACTGTAAAACACCTATCAAATGACTATTCTGAGAATTATAACTGTTTTTTTCATTCTTTGCTTTAAATTTAAAAATAAAAGATAACTCAACCAAGAGTACTGAATAAGTGAGAATATTTATAAAATATATCAATAAATCTTCATTATAATAAGCCACTCTTAAAAGATATACCAAAAATGACCAAAGTAAATTCAGTGGAATAATATATAGAGCAGATTTTTGAAAAAGTGGTTCTTTTTTTCTCCAAATTAAATAAATATCAACAATTTCAAGAATTTTGTGAATATAATCATAAAATAAGAACAAGATAAAAAATTCATAAATAACAATCATTCCTTAAGGAATAATTGAATATATTAGGAAATTAGTGATACATGAATTATCACAATAAAAGAACCAGGCGATTGAAAGTGAAAAATATCTTTTACTAAAAATGAATTAAAATTATATTAGCTTCAGGATCTCTACGTTGCTTAACCCTATATAAAGATCTATCCAATAATTGCCATGAAAATGAGATTATAAATTAAAAAATTAATGATATTATCATTGCAAATGAAATCTGAATGATTCTGATTGTCTTGATATTTATTTTTAAATATAATATATTTAATTTACTCAATTGAGTTACTTATTTTTCTATTTTAATATTTAGAGTAAATAATAAAGCCTAAAATAATAGAATTGTTTTATCTAATATTATATAACAAAATGGTGATATAAAAATTTCAGAAAAAAAAAGGATTATTTTCAATAAGAATATCCATCAACGAAAATCAGTATACCTTACTGAGCCAAGAGTACCACCAGTAGAGGAAGAAGATTGGGATGAAGATACTCGAAAATTGATTGAAGGATGGCAAAAGATGAATAATAATGCTCCACCTCTAAACATTATGAAAACATTAGGTAATTATTCAAAATTATATAATCGATGGCGTGTTTTTGGTAACCATATTCTCTACAAAAGTTCTCTACCACTCCGAGAAAAAGAAATCCTTATTCTACGTATTGGATGGCTCTGTAATGCCGAGTATGAATGGGCTCAACATTCAGAAATCGGTAAACGCGCAAGTCTCACAGAGGAGGAAATATTGCGGATAAGAGAAGGTCCAGATGCAGAAGGCTGGAGTTCTTTTGATGCCCTATTGCTTCGTGCTGTAGATGAATTATATGTTGATTCCTTCATAAGTGACAATACTTGGAATGAACTAGCAAAAACATACGATACCCACAAACTCATGGATCTGATTTTTACTGTGGGTCAATACAATTTAGTTTCAATGGTACTTAACTCCCTTGGATTACAACTTGAGGAAGGTATGAAAGGCTTTCCAAAGTCTTAAATTTAGAATTCTAAATCTATAATTATTATTGCTTTTAATTGTTAATTAACCTCAAATATCATGATTAATTAAAAAAGATATAAATTTCACAAATTCTTTTATGATTTAAATAACACAAGGGGACTTAGTGTAGGTTTTTTAGCAAAATCGCTTAAAAAGCTCAACCCGGTAGCACGACAGGCTCCAGATCCTATATGCAAACTTGTTCGTGCGGACACCTGTTAATCGGGGGTTCAAAAGGATTCGCAGGTCGCGTGTTCTGGATAAATCCCTCAGTCCCCATTTCTTTAATCCTCAATTTTGAGTTAAATTCTCTATCTTAAGATATAATAATAACCTCTTTACTTTCTGGGGTCTTTTTCCCTCTTTAAAGGGAAATTCAGCGTCTGATTTCAATGAAAATTTATTGAAAATTTTAGATAAGGTTTACAATCTCTCATAAGTATAATGAGTATTGCATATTGAAAATCCTAATTTCTTGTATGTATGGATAGCAGGAGCATTAGCCATCCTTACAGTAATAAAACATTGTTCTTTATCTTGAAATAATTCTTTCAAGGTCGATGAGATTAGCGAACTAGCATAGCCTCGGTTCCAGCAATCTGGATGAGTCCCAACGACTGCTATATATCCAATACTTTCATATTTCCATAACCCAACAATGCAAATCAAATCTTTCTTCTTCATTATACCATACCATATATTATTTTCATCAATCAAGATATCCTCTGGATTGCGTAAACCCCAGAAAATAGGATCAGCAATTCTCATTAATGAAGTTATCTCTTCTCTATAAGATTCATTTAGTTTTTGGAATTTATATTTCTCAAAATCCTTTTGATCTCCTTTTTCTAAACCCATACGATACAACGCAATCTCTTTTTTATAATCTGGAAAGAATTTTGAGATCAATTTCTTATGGTTATCAAATCCAGTAATAGATATCGGGTTATAACTTTTACCATTTAATAAAAATTCAAGACTCACAGCTGTTCCTCTCAATTGAATTCTGCGATTTTTCCAGATTAAAACCATTCCTTGTACTTTTTCTTCATTATCTAACGCCATATAGATTTCAGTACTTTCTGGATATTGAGCATAGTCAACATGAAAAAAAAAGTATTCAGCAAAGTTATTTTTGATATAATCATAGAAAAAGGCTTCATTATTAGATGTTACTTGAATTGACCTTAATCGATCATGCATCATAGAATAACCTAATTATTTTTAAACAATAAAAATTTCGATCAAAGAATGGTTTGAATTGAAATTAAATGAAAATTAGGATGGAAAGGTAAATTCAGCGTCTAATTTCAATGAGAGTCCAAATTATAAATTATAGAAATCAATTTATAGATTCAATTTTATTATACAAGGCTTGTTAATTTATAGATAGATTAGAGATTATAATTCAAAAAATATCCAAAAATATTTATTAGTTATAAATTTAAATTATAATCTGTTTGCCTATAAATCATATCTATGTAAATTATATTGAATGTATTAGATATTTTTCAATCTTTCTCGTTCTTTTTGCCTTTTTTTTTCAATTTTTTTCTTTTGCTTTTCTCTTTTTTTTTGCTTTTTTGCTTCTTTTTCCCTTCGTTTTCTTTCTCGTTTCAACCTTTTAATTTCTAATTTTTCTTTTTCAATAGCTTCTTGTTCTTCTCTTTCCTTTTTTATACGTTCCCTTTCTAATCTGACTTTTTCTAGTCTTTCACGCTCAATTTTTTCTAATCGTTCTTTCTCTGCTTGTTCTTGCATTAGTCTTTCTCTCTCTTTTCGTTCTCTTTCTATACGTTCTCTTTCCTGCTTTTCTCTTTCCCTTCTTTCCCTTTCCAATCTCTCCTTTTCTTCCCTTTTTCTCCTTTCTTCCTCTAAGCGAATCCTTTCTAATCTTTCTTTTTCTTTTCTCTCTTCTTCTTCGATTTCAAAAAACCATGAATCTATTTTTTGAATTAATTCCTGTTTTTCTTTTAGTGGCAATCCTAGACTTGGTTCTTTTTTCACGTAAATATTTGCATATTTACTCATTTCCCAAATTTTTGCCTGATGTGTCGTTGTAGCACTTACTCCTATCTGTCTCATGCTCTCCCTAGCGATTTCAAAAGCTTGTCCAATAGATCGCATCTCAAAATTTCCTTCAATAACCTTTTTTAAATATGTTAGAATTTGTTTGATATCAGCTATAGGTGGATTGGGTAAGGATTTAAACTCAACCTTTTCAGATTTTAATGTTTCTAACTCAAATTTTTCTTGTTTATATTCAGGTAACGCTGCGATTTTAACTTCAGGACTTTGAGTTTCATTTTGTTGAAGATAAACGGGTTGTTCTACCCTTTTGGGAGGAACTAAGGGTTCCTTTTTTGCTTTTCTCTTAAATTGTATCGGCCAACTGGCAAACGCATATAGTCGATCTTTTGCAGAATCAAAAATTATATGTTTAGATGACTTCTTAGTGGTTGATTCTCTTAGTTTGGGAGAAATTTGGGCAACACCAGAGCTTAACATTGATGATGCTTTTTCTAATATTGAAGATGGATACATTGGATCAAACTCTAGATTAGAATAAATATTTTTCAAGGAATTGATATTACCTTCAATTATACTTAGATTCACTTGAGAAAGTGTTTCCTGTAAAACTTGATCAGCCCCAAAGTTAATCCCATTTAGTCCTGCTGCTGACTTCAAATATGAATTATCTTGTTTGTTTCTCATCTTATCAGAAACTAAAATCTGATTATAAAAATCCCAATGAGTACTCAATAGCATATGACCATCTTTAGCAATTCGATAGGAATCATCATTGCGGATTGTTTCCATCATCTCTAAAAATATATCCTTATAGGGTATGAATATATTTCTCATTAAAGCACCTTTTATGAAAGTTTTATGATCCTCTGATTTAAAAGATAAATCGATTGGAACTTTAATCACTTTTTCAGCAATTATTACTTCTTGATCATCTTCTAAAGTAACATTTGCTGACGTAGCCATATGGTCATAAGCAAAATCAGATAGTATTAATCCGGTTAAAATTCTGTGGTCAGTAATATATTTACCAGATTCTAATTCAAATTTTATGAAATAGTACCCTAAGCCAAAAAGGTAATAAAGAGTCCCTCGTTCAATCTCAATGGAATAGTCATAGCCTGTGAAGAAGATAACTGGATCTGAAATAATACTTGATACCTGATGATGAGCATACATTCCTAAGGAGGGATAACCTAACAAGGCGCCCCAACTGGGTATCATAAAAAGTGAATTGCTTGGAAATAATTTATTCTCCAATTTTTGTTTTTCAATTCTTTCTTTTTCAAGACGTTCTTTTTCAAGTCGTTCTCTTTCTAACTTCTCTTTTTCCAATTTTTCCTTATCAAGTCTTTCTTCTTCTGATTGTTCTTCGTCTATTTTCTCCATTCCCATAATCTTAACTCGAAATACTTTTTATCATTTTGAAAAAAAAAATTTCTTACATATTAATAGTAATAACTGCTAATTAATCATTTTCTCTTCACTTTCTGATATTTAAATTCCTTTATTATCTATTAATAAATAATTCAGTTAGGATCTAGAATAATTTTTTTCTCGCTATTTAAAGAAAAAGATATAGATTTAATGATAAAATTAATATGAATAACTAACAATAATCTAATTTAGAATTGAAGTAGTTTAAGGTTCTAATAATGTATCGAATTGAAAAGGTAGGTGAGCACCATTTCTATATAAAAGCAATAGGTACTTTCCCTCCTTCGGTCGCAGAAAATTTCATAAAAGATTTTGAAGAAAAATTAAAGGGTGTAAGAAATTTTTCTGTAATCGTTGATGGTTTAGATGTGATTTTGCTCAATCTCAAATCTTTCGAAATTATTTTAGAATTTCTTAGAAAAAATAATGAAAAGTTAATTAGATCTGCTTACATTATTTCCAAAAATCCACCTCTAAAGAAAGAATTTCAAATATTATTAGATAGAGCAGAATCACCTAAAAGGAAAATTGTTAAAAATCTAGAGAAAGCTAAAAAATGGATTGGAGTTTCAAAGGTTATAATAGAAAAAGACTAGCTATCTTATATTTTGTTCAATTTTTAACTATCTTCTTGTGTAATAGCAGTGAAAAATGTAAGTAAAGAATCCTATAGCAAAATTTTTTATTATTTTTGCGTTAGAATTCATTCTTAACTCACTGAATTAAACAGACTTATTTAGAAAGTAATTATTGTATATCCTTGTTCAATATATTTCGCTATGCTCGGGTGTCCCATCAATTCAGCACATGTAGAAAACCCTAATTTTTCTACTTCTCCTAAAGAACCCATCTTACTACTACATGCTTTACAAAAACAATCTACCAATCCAGAGTTTTTTAATTCTTGATATTTATTATAAAACGGATTATTTTTAGATTCAAATTGATTTGCTAACTTGGTTGCAGAACCTTCAACAATAACTTTTACATCATGCCCTTTTTCACTCATATCTAAAGCATTTAAAATTACATGAATAAAACACATGGGGTCTCCATTGAAAGCAAATAAAGCAAATTTTCCTATTATTAATCACCATTCCATTGATTGATTTTTCATATGTAGAATATATTTATAATGAATTGATTTGTATTATTTCACTTAATATTTAACCTTTTTTTACATAGTTCAATAGCTTTTGAGTTATTATCAATGCCTATCCAATTCCTATTCATTCTGTTAGCTACGATTAAAGTAGTTCCTGATCCACAAAAAAAATCAGCTACAAGGTCACCTTGGTTTGAAGATGCTAAAATAATACGCTCAAGTAATTTTTCAGGTTTCTGGGTAGGATAACCTAGATATTCTTTTGATCTAGTCGTTGTTTGGTATGAATAGATATCATCCCAAACATCTCCTATTGTATTTCCTGGTTTTTCATCTAAATATTGTTTTCCTCCTCGTCTTTTTCTGTAGACTCGACCATCTTCATCTTTATATCGGAACATTTTTCTTATATATTCTTCCTTATATGGAAGAAATTGTTTATTGAAAGTAAAAATATCTGATTTAGTATAGTATAAGATTGTATCATGTTGACGAACCCATCCTTTCACTTGACTCTTAAAACCTGAAACACTCCCTACATTCCAGATAATCTCTCTTCTGAAAAATCTTCTTCCAAAAATGCTATCACATAAAGGTTTCAAATCAAAAACAGCATTCGCATCACAATGACAATAAAAACTCCCAGAATCTTTAAGAACGCGATGCATTTCTTTAATCCTTGGTTTCATGAAATTCAAATAGTCGTCCAAAGATCTCCAAATATCAGAAAATTCCGTATAATCAACCCCACTATAAAAGGGAGGATCTATATAAATTAAATCAATTAAACCTGAATTAAGTTGGCTTAAAAAATCTAAATTATCTGATAAATACACAGAGTTTAGTTTCATATGAAAATTAATTAGAAATTCAAAATACTTAATATTATGAAAAATAAACGATTAAATAATAATTTCTTGTACGAATTTAGAAATTATGCTTTCTCTAAAATTAGAGAAAGTAAAGTGTATCTTGTAGGTTCAGCGCGATTTCAAGATTATTTTATTAAGATTGAATCAATATTGCAGATTAAATACAAGAAATTAGTTTCAATATGTTCTATTGATGGGTTATTAAACAAAAAAGAATTTTCGACAGAAGAATGGGAAATCCTACAGGAAATTGCTTTAAGAAAATTAGAATATCAGGAAGCTATCCTAATAATAGATGTAAACGATTATATTGGGCATCATTCAAGAGAAGAAATTGAATTTTTTACTTGCAAACTAAAACGTCCTGTCTATTATTTATCTAAATTAAAGGTTTAAATAAATTTAGTTAGACTAATTTTATCTTCAGTAGATTTATGTCGGTTATTTAAAAGAGTTATTTTAAAAACTTCCCTATTATATTCAAATAAATTATTAAATCAATTAGGTCAATAAATTTTAAACTAAAAATTGATTTTAGATTGTAAAAAAAATTGAATTGAACGAAGTAAGCTAAAAAATTAAGGGTTTAAATTTATATGGAATTGTTCCAAATATTTTGGGACGATCAAAAAAACTTATTCTTAGAGTTTAAAAAAAATGAGGATGAAAAAAAATTTCTTCTTCCGAACAAAATAAGAACAATAAATTTACAATTTGAAATTTCAAAAAATGAATGGCAAAAATCACCACCTTATCTAATTTCGATACATAGATTATATTACACGACAGATACTTTTTCATTTAAAATAGAATTAGATGAATTAGTTAATATGGACGAACTCCAGATTAAAATTTTGCATATGGTGATTATACTTGTCTCTGGTCAGCGAATCCAGTATGCTTTTACTCGGAGTTTTAGTATGGTTGATATTTCCATCAATGATGAATGCTATGATGGGTATAAGTATGAAGATTTGAAGTTAAAATCTAATATAAAAAATAAGATAACTAAAGAAAAAATTTTTCATGAAATTAAAACTAATTTAGATGGTAACGAAGAGCAAAGAACCGAAATCTATGAAAAACATAAGATAGAGAAAGTTATTAAAGATGATTCCCTAATCTCTATGATCCATGAAAATAATAAAACATTGAAAAGTATTGCTCAAGAATTAAAAAATATTTCTTTATCTTTACAAAATTTGCCTAATAATGTTGTTTCTTATAATCCTTCAGTTCCGGTTATGAGGAATCAAAAAGAAGGGATTGAAAGGATCAAAATACCTATGAAACCAACATTAATTCAGGGACAATTATCTTCAGCGAAATTAATGGTGATTAAGGAAATGAAATCTATATTTGAACAAAATGTCGATGATAAATCGAATTTTAATGTAAAAGCTATATTAAAACCTTTGACTGAAGAAGAATTAAAAAACATGATGCTTGACGACGAAATTTTGAAAAAGAAGGAAGAAATAGCTATAAACAACCAGATTAAGAGAATTGAAAAACAAAAAGAAAAACAGATACATTTAAAAGATTTGAAAAAACCGAAATAAAATATAATCTTCATTGCTTCAAATAATGCTATCAATTTAAAACGAATAATTATTATAACTATGAGTTTATTAACAAATCTTAATTATTTTCAAAAATTTTGATAAGACAGAGGAACATAATTTTAAAGAGGTTTAAGAAAAATTTTACTTAATTATTTTATCGGAACAGCTGGAAGTGGAAAAAGTACATTAACAGGAGAACTAAAAGAATATATCGTCAATAGGGATCCAGAAATCTCTGCTATTACCTTGAATTTAGATCCTGGAGTTAGAATAATATCGTATGCACCTGACATTGATATTAGAGATTACATTATTCTTGAGGAAGTTATGGAAGAATATGGTTTAGGTCCTAATGGTGCCATGATTTTAGCCTCTGATCTAATGGTTAATTTCTTGGATGATTTGAAAGATGAAATTGATGAAATTAATCCTGATTGGGTATTAGTTGATACAGCTGGACAGCTTGAACTTTTTGCCTTTCGTGAAACCGGGCCTTTAATAGCAAGTGCATTAGGTTTTGGTGATATTCAGAGATCTGTATCTTTTCTCTTTGATTCAAATTTCGTATTACGACCAAACGGATTTATATCAACTTTACTCTTAGCTGCTTCTGTACAATTTCGGTTTAGAAATATATCTCAAATAAATGTATTATCTAAAGTTGATCTTATCGATGAAGATCAAATTGAAATGATTATTAATTGGAGCCAAGATTTCCGTGCCTTAGAAGATTCCACTAATGAAAGAGAAAAAGGATTAATAAGAGAATTATCTATGTTGATCTCTGAAGTATTTGTTCAAATGGGTTCAACAAGTGAATTAGTTCCTTGCTCAATCAAGGAAGAAAAAGGTTTGGATCTCCTATTTGGTCATTTACAGAGAGTTTTCGATTCCGATAAATCAAGATTTTACTAATTTTCTTTAATTTTAGAATAAATTTTAACAAATTATTTTTTTAAAACACAATGAAAATAATAGGACCAATCGCAGGAATTGGAAGTAGATTACGCCCATTTACTTTTAGTAAACCAAAAGCATTTATCCGAGTTGCAGGTAAGACTGTTTTAGATCATATATTAGATAAATTTACCAATACATTTGATTTAGATACTGAATTAATTCTAATAGTTGGATATAAAAAAAGACAAATTATGGAATATATTAAAAAGAATTATAGCGATAAGTTTAAGCTTTGTTTCATTGAACAAAATCCACGCTTTTATAAGGAGGATATTCCATATTATTGGGGTCTTGGCGAAGCAATATATTTAGCACACAGTAGATTTGAAAAACAGGATTTTAAATCTAATGATGATAACAAAAGAGCGGGATCTCTAATTTTTCTAAGTGACATGATATCAATTGATGAATATTCATACTTAATGTATAGATATTATGAATCCGATGTTGATGGGATAATAACTGTTATGGATGTCCCCAAGGATAAAGCTAGCTCTTATGGAGTCGTTGTAGTTGATAAGGATAATATTATAACAAAATTAGTTGAAAAACCAAAAAAATATATTTCAAATCTTGCCATAGCAGGGATTTATGCCTTCTCTAATACCACTACCCTTGCTCTTTTCAAACACCTTAAAAAATATTTAGATCAAAGAGATGAAGATTCTGGTGAAATTTATATGACAGAGAGTTTACAAGATTTAGTAGATGATGGATTTAAAATAGCTGCTGTTAGTCATAAGAAAGGAATCCTTGATTTTGGGAGACCCTCTGAACTACTAAATGGAAATCGATATCTTTTGGAAACTCATTTTGTTAAAAGAGAAGAGTATCAAAAGTTAAATATATATGTTGAGAGATCTTATATAAAAAATCCTGTTCATATTGGAAAAAACACAAAAATCATTAATTCCATCATAGGACCGTATGTTTCCATAGCAAATAATTCATACATATCAAATTCTATATTAGAAAATTGTGTTATCGAAAAGAGAGTTATTTTAGAAAATATCATTAGTGAAGGATCAATAATTGGAAGTGATGTAAGAATCGAGAATATTAGTAAAGATAATTTAATCATTGGAGATAAGAGCATCACCTAAAAAAGCTCTACCTAATAAAAACAACATCTAATAACCTCTCATCTCATCATATCGTCATAAAATTATAAGTTTGCGAAATGTAATTTCTAAATATTATTATTAAATATTAAAATATAGAAAGATTAAAATACTAATTAATAATAACAAGATTTTGACTATATAAAAAATATAAATATTACATGGAATAAGATTAAACATGTCATATCATATTGCATTCGATATTGCTCATAAACCAAGAGGTCAAATTGATGAAAACCTTACTGAGTTAAGAGATCATTTAAATTCGAATGGTTTTACATGCTATAATTTTTTAGAAGTTCCAATTACAGAAGAATCTTTGATGGCATATGATATCTTAGTTTTTGTTTGCCCTGATTTTGCAAAAATAGAACCCTTGGAAATTACTGAAATTGTAAACTGGGTCACGAATTCTGGAGGTGGTTTGTTATTATTATCACATGCTGGTGGAGACAGGGGGAGGGGAAGCAATTTATCTGAAATTTCTGAGCAATTTGGGATAACATTTGAAAGTGATCAAGTTCTTGATGAAACTACTAATTTAGGAATAGAAAACATTCCATTAATTTCTACTTTTAACATACCACATCCAATAACCACTGATATAGGTACTATATGCTATAGATCAGGGTGTTCACTTACTATTGTGGGTAGTGGTGCATTAGCAATTGCATCATCTAATGAAACTTCAGAACCCTTTTCTTGTCCCTTGATATGTGTCTCAGAACTAGGAAATGGTAGAGTATGTTGTATTGGAAGTTATGAAATGTTTAGAGATAATATTGGTGGAGGGTTTCAATGCAATGATCATCCAAATTTAGCTTTAAATACCTTTAAATGGCTTTTGTCTGATTATCGTATAGAATTAAGGTCAACAATTGATATTCCAACCCCCATTTCTCAAAGATCTGAGATAGCAACCTCAGATATTAAAGAACCTGCCTATCCAAGTGCTTCTGCTGCTAGTGAACAAAGAAAAATAGATATTGGCTTTTCAATGAAAATTAATAAAAAAAGCGAGTTGATGGAATTATTAAAAATTTTTCAATCTCAACTTAGTACAATTAAAACTACTATAGATAGACTAATTGAAACTGTTTCTATCTCTCAAGATGATATAATTGAAACTAATACTATGGAGATCACTCCTGTGCAGGAAGAAGAAGAACAAAAGGAAGAAATGACTTTAGAATCGTCTCAAACTCCAGAAAAAGTTGATACTAAAAGTATTCTAGAAGAACTGGCAAATATTGACTCTAAATTAACAGAGTTACCTCCAAAACCAGAAAGTATGAAAATGGAAGACACAAATGAATTAGGAATGAAACCTGTTCCTAAACTTAAAACAAAAGATAAAAGTAAAAATGAATTAAAAGATGAAAAGAAAGGTTTGGAGACTAAATTAACCTCTGTTAAAGATCTATTAAATTTTATTGATAAAAAGCACTCCTCAGGGGCAATAAATGATGATGAATATGCTAAACGCTCTAAAAAATTACAAAAAGATTTGAAAAAAACTAAAAAAAGAATAGATATTCTGGATAAATTATTAGAAAAATAATTATTAAATAAGTCATTAGAGTAATTTCTTAATTTTTTGGTTTAAATTCATCTGGAACATACGGTTGAGCGTAGTGATTTACAATTTCAAAGAAATCCTTATCACTTACACCTTAAGTAATTTTTTTTAATTCTTCTTTAATAATATTAAAAGAAGCTCTTAATTCTTCTTTAGATGTAGATTCATGTTTTCTTTTTACTTCATTTATCTTTTGAGATTTTCATTCACAATCGACTTTACAATCTTCTTTTCTGAATCGGTGATCACTGGAAAACCTACTGCTATTAATTTTACACCAATTTCATCCATCAATTTGGCTAAATGAATTTTTTCATCAAGTGTCAAATAAACAGTTGGACTCTATTCGCCATCTTTAAGAGTTTCATCCCAAATGTCAACTTTACTGTGCAAATCGTACTCTTCCAATACAATTTCATTGTAATTAATTAATAATTCTCTAAGTTCTTCCTTTGTAAATTTATATGATATAGTTTGCCCTTTTATACTATTGATGATAATAAAAAAAATGGAAGGCAAATAAATTTCATTTTTGAAAATAATAAAGCTGTCTGCGAATAATTAAGGGAAATTTAATAATTTAATAAATATCTTGAAACTAAAAGTATATACTCTTTATAAAGCTAAAATGAAATAAGAGTGAGGTAAAATTATTATAAAATTTGAATATTCTTACTTTATTACATCTGTTATGAAGCAGGTCTCCACAATCTTTACTCCTTTAATCTGAGAAATTTTTTCTTCGATAA
>JBHLOC010000021.1:0-44701 GCA_048940925.1 Promethearchaeota archaeon
TTTGAATTTTTTTTTTGAATTTTTAATTATACTTATTTATTTATATAGATCTCTAAGTCATAAAATTAAAAAAGTTTTCGAATTTTAATATTAAGTGAACCAATAACAATTAAACTGATTTTTATAGAAAATGATATTCATTAGGTATGAGAATTCCATTAGATCATTTCGTAAGTTCTCTTCTTTTTAGGCATAAATCTTTTCTATGTCATCTTCTACATTTTTTGGCACTAATTGGGTTCAAGGCACCACATCGTCTACACACAGATTGTTAGTAGGTAAGTTTTAAATATGATTGTATCAACATTATCTTAATAAGGCAAAAAACTAGCAGGAAAATGAAAGTAAAAAGAAAGCAACTTGTATATCTATTTTTTTTCTTTACTATATTCATTTTTGCGAACGTTTTAAATTATGCATATATAGATAAGTTTGAAAGGAACTTAAATAAAAAAACCAATAGGCTCATTGAAGATTATAAATTAAAAAATGCTGAGATAACAAATAAAATCCATATTGATAATAATTGGTCTGCTGCAAAAGCAGCGGGGATTTGTACTGGTGATGGCAATTACTCTAAACCTTATGTTATAGAAGATTTGATAATAGATGGAGGTGGTTCAGGGAGTTGTATACTAATTGAGAATTCCAATGTATCCTTTATTATTCGAAATTGTACGCTATATAATTCTGGGAGTGGAGCATTTAATGGGGGAATTAGATTGGATAATGTTGATAATGGACAATTAATTAATGATACCGCAAAAAATAATTACGCGGGAATATATTTAGATCATTGTAATAACAACACGATTTTGGAAAATACCCTAAATGAAAATGAAAATGGGATTTATGCAGATCATTTTAATAATAACACGATTTCTGGAAATACCCTAAATAATCCTGGTGCTGGAATAAGACTATATTATAGTGATAACACTATGATTTCGAGAAATACCATAAATAATAGTGTTTATGGAATATATTTAGGTGATTGTTATAACAACACAGTTATTGGGAATTTAATGAATTATTGTGAAATTGTTGTTAGGGGTTCTTATTTATTAGAAGTTGCATCACATTATATTGATGATACAAACCTTGTTAATAACAAACCTGTCTATTATTATGCAAATGAAATTGGATTAGGGACGAATAATTTTACGAATGCTGGGCAAATTATTTTAATTAATTGTAGTAATTCGATAATTTCTGAGTTAAATCTATCAAATGACACTGCTGGAATATATTTGTATTATAGTCATAACAACACACTTTCGGGTATTACCGTAAATAATAATAACCTGACTCGGGCTGGAATATGGTTAAGATTTAGTGATAACAACACACTTTCAGGAAATACTGCAAATAACAATGAAAATGGAATAGATTTATATTTTAGTAATAATAACATACTTTCGGGAAATACTGCAAATAATAATCAGGGTGGAATAGTTTTATATGCAAGTCATAACAACACAATTTCAGGAAATACTGCAAATTACAATGATTATGGGATACCTCTAGCTATTAGTAATAATAACACGCTTTCGGGAAATACTATAAATAACAATGGTGAGGGAATATATTTAGATGATAGTGATAACAACACACTTTCAGGAAATACTATAAATAACAATGATGAGGGAATAATTTTAGAATATAGTCATAAAAACACGTTTTTTGAAAATATTTTTCGAGATAATATAGAATATGGTATATTCATTTCAGACGGAATATACGAATACAGTACTCAGAATTTATTCTTTCAAAATTATTTTCTAAGCAATATTGTACATGCGTATGATGGAGGAATAGATAATTATTGGAATAATTCGATCATAGGTAATTATTGGGATAATTATATTGGCGTCGATGTAGATCATGATGGAATAGGAGATACTCCCTATTATTTTTACGGAGGTGCGGATTATTTACCAATATATTTCATAAGAATAATTATTAATTCTCCTAAAAATTTTGATGTGTTTGGTGCCATAGCACCTAATTTTAATATAACAATTAATGAATCTAAGTTAGATAAGATGTGGTATTCCTTAAATGGAGGTGCAAATATAAATTTTACTGAGTTTACGGGAAAAATAAATCAATCTTTATGGGATAATTTGCCTGAAGGAAATGTAGTAATTAAATTTTATGCAAACGATACAATAGGAAGAATAGGATTTCAAGAAGTATCAATTAAAAAGGATATTACTGCTCCATCAATAACTATCAATAATCCCCATAATAACGAGATATTCAGCTTCACAGCCCCAAATTTTAATATAACCATTGATGAACCAAATTTAGATAAGACTTGGTATTCTTTAATGGGGAGTAAGAATATAACTTTTTCGAAGAATACTGGAATTATAGATCAAGCGTTATGGGATACTTTTCCTGAAGGAGATATAACCATTAAATTTTATGCAAATGATACCTTAGGAAGAATAGGATTTCAAGAAGTATCAATCAAAAAGGAAAGTACTGCCCCGATAATAACAATCAATAATCCCCGAAGTAACGAGATATTTGGTGTCGCAGCTCCAAGTTTTAATATTACGATTGATGAATCATATTTAGATAAGACATGGTATTCCTTAAATGGAGATACGAATATAACTTTTAGAGGGTTTACTGGAAAAATAAATCAAACTTTATGGGATGCTTTACCTGAAGGAAATGTGGCCATTAAATTTTATGCAAATAATACCTTAGGAAGAATAGGTTTTCAAGAAGTTATCGTAATAAAAGAAATTTCTCCTAGGGGGATTCCAGGATATGATTTAATATTCCTAGTAGGATTTATGTCTGCTATTGCCGTAATAATCATCAGAAAGAAATTAAATCATTTATATTAAAGTTTTTTTTACTTTACTACTATTGATTTTCTTTTAAATAAATTCATTAGTGGATTTATAGAATTTATATTTAATTTTTGGATAATGTTTGATAAGTTTAATTGTTAATAAAAAATAATATTCTTTAGTTATAAGTAATATTTACATCATTTCGTAAGTTCTCTTCTTTTTAAGCGTAAATCTTTTCCATGACATTTTCTACATTTTTTGGCTCTAATAGGGTTCAAGGCACCGCATCGTCTACATACAGATTTTTCCAATAGGTGGTATCTTGCAATTCTTCGTTTCACAGGGTCATCAATTGGCATTTTTACTCAGTCTTTATGTTTTTTCTATGAAATGAAACTTACTTGTTAACCTATCAAGAATGATTTCTAAAACATACAATTCCAAATAAAATTTATGATTAAATAAATGTAGAATAAGATAAAATTAAAATTCTATAATGAATAGATCTAGCTATCAATTATTATGTCTAAATTGTGTTGAAAAATAATGCCTAGAGAAATATTTGACGAAAAAAAGTTCTTAGAATTATCAGAGTACGCGATTCATTGCCGTGTAAAGCGTTTAAAAGATTATGTTAAGTTAAAATTAAGGACAAAGAAAATTCTTTATACTTATAAGACTGATCCGTTTTCCGCAGAAAGGTTACTGCGAAATATTAGTTGTGATATAATAGAATTGTAACCTATATTTTATACTATATATAACTTATTTCTAGTACTTAGAGAATTTGAGAAAATTACTATAATTTTTTTATTTGCTGAAATAACAAAATAAGCAGATATTAAGCTTTATTTTTTTTTTTGAAAAGTAAAATTATATATTCTTTTTTTTTTATTAATTTTAATGTAGGTTGAATATATTTTAGCAGAAATACAAGAAAATTGATCTAAATATCCTAAAAATAAGAAATCATGATCCAGTCTCTCTACATTTTTCAAAGTGCAACGAAAAATTTCTTATACATTAAGAATTTCCAAAGTGATGAAAAGTTGGAAATGTTTAGTTCTTTTTTTTCAGCATTACAAACATTTGTATCTGAGTTAACCTTGAGTGGTTCAGATTCATTAAGAACGATTGAATTGGGAGAGTATTTTGTTCTAATTACCACAATTCCTGAGATAATGTCGGATCTAGTAATAATTGTTGATAAAGCAGATATAAAGGAAGCGCAAAAATTAATCCCTCAAATAATGAGTATTATATTAAGTCATCAAGATTTATTCGTTAACTGGGATCAAGATCCAGAAAAGCTTGAAATATTTGATTTACAGGTAGTACAACTAATTCTCTCTAATAGAAAATTGATTTCTGAATCTTCTTTAACTGCTAATCAAAGTTCTATATTAAAATCAATTTGGGACCAAAAAGGAGTCTTATCTGAGCAATTAAGAGAAAATTTATCAAAAGAAATGGAAAAACTAAATGAGGATTATTTAATAGAGGAAAATTATCTAAATAAATATAATATTTCTATGAAATTAATTGATATATCAGAGAAACTTAGAGATGATAAAAAATTTATTGAGTATCAAACAGAAGCAAAATCGCTTAAAGATGAAATTAAAGATCGTAAACTTAGATTACAATTCTATTTAGGTAGACTTAAAGAATCTTTAGAATATTCTAAGTATGCAGAAACTTATTCTTATCTTTATTCTCTTTGTATGAAACTCCAAAATTTTGCTGAACCTGAAATTATTGAAAAATATAAAACACTTACAAAAACTTTGCTTAATAGAAATGAAATTCCTAAGGAAGAATTTAAGAAGGTGCTTAAAGAAATTTCAATGATAGAGGAAAATATTGGTCAAGTGTTTTCTTTAAACCCATAGTTCTTATATTAGATAATTTCTATAAAATTCTTTCTTTTTATCTCTTATAATGCTTTAATTATTTAGATCTAAACCTTATTTAAATGAGAAACTATGAATTAATAACATAATATTAATTAAATATTATTAATAGAGATTAATTAGATTAAGCTAAATCAAATAAAATATTGAAGAATATTAATAAATCCGATATATAATCTGGTCTGTTAATAATGAAAGTTCTTCCTGCAGATAAAACATGTATTAATTCTGGATTCCTTTGTTCTAATTGTCAAGCTAGACTTGATGCCGGTGAGATAACAGAATTTGAAATTGATTTAGCGAGAACTTTAATTGAATTAGAGGAAGAAAATGAAAATTTTGCTTTCCTAAAGGAAATTTCCTTCTATAAAGCAATAGATTATGAAGATGTTATTATAATTGTCATTGGGAAAAAAGACAAATTAAAAATTACTCACGAATTAGTAGAATGGATAAAAGATACATATGAAATTGATGAAATAATTTTAGTTGAGCATACTAATAAACCCAGACCTGTTGTTGAAGCCTTAATCGCACCTTATAAATTAGTATCTTTAAATGAAATCTTTTTAGCAACAGGAGATATTCAATTTAGAGCAGTACTTTGGGAAGAGGATCGAGATAACATTTTATTTACAAAAGAAGAACTTGAAGAATTAATTTTAGAATTAACTGGAAATATTACTAGGGTAGAATTTCAATAATCAGAAATATTTAATTTGCTATTTTCTTAATATTTTAATAGATTTACCGTGGAAGAATATAAACAAGTCATTTTAATAAGAACAGATCTAAAAATGGGAACAGGTAAAAAATGTGCCCAATCATGTCATGCTAGTGTTTCTGCTTCAGATTTAGTTCGAACCCACAATAAAACAGTTTGGAAGAACTGGAAGAATACTGGACAGAAAAAAGTTGTTCTTAAGATTCAATCTATGGATCACATAAAAGAATTAGTTATAAAACTTGAATCAAGTAAAATCCCATATTTTATTGTAAACGATGCAGGATTAACTCAACTAACTCCTGGAACAACAACAGCTGTTGGTATTGGACCTGTAGTATCGAAGGAGATTGATAAAATAACAGGAGACCTAAAATTATTATAATATTATAACTATAGGCTAAAAATTTGTCTAACTTCGAACCAGATACTTATATTTTTAGAGAAAACAACGAAAGGTATGTAGAAAGGTTTGTCGGAATTCAAGCTTTTGCTACCTATAATATGGGAGTTATAGGTGGAGAATATAAAAAGGAGTTTAAAGATTTTATTGTCAAAGAAATTGATAATAATGGAAAAATCCTTGATATAACGGAAGATTCCAGTACTCAAGTATTTTCTAAAGAATTAAAAGATAGATATACAACTTTTAATTTGATAAAAATAAATAAAGATACATTTGAAGCAATAAGAAAGATTAGAAAAGTATTAGGCATCCCTTCTAATCTAATACACTATTCGGGTTTAAAAGATAAATTTTCAATTTCGGTTCAAAAGATATCTGTAAAAGGAGATTACATCGAACAATTAAGAAAATTGAAAGTTAAAGATATTTTCATTAGAAATATTATTCCAACTAAAAAACCTGTTAAATTGGGAAGTCACTGGGGAAATCATTTTACAATAGTTCTAAGAAATGTAAATGATGAAATGAATTTGAGAGATAAAATAGAAGAATATATAGAATTTTTAAATAAATTTGGATTTCCTAACTATTTTGGGCTTCAAAGATTCGGAAATTATAGACCGAATTCACATATAGTCGGTCGTTTTCTTTTAGAGGGCAACTTTCAGAAAGCATTTGAAGAATTTGTGTCAACAACATATTCTACTGAATTTAAGGAATCAAAATTGGTAAGAAGAGAGTTTCGAAAAACAAGAAATCTTGTAAAAGCATTCAATGATTTTCCAAAAAGATTGAATTATGAAAAAAACATGATTCATCATCTGATTGAAAATCCAGAAGATTATGAAGGTAGTGTTAATACTCTACCCTCTGATTTGAAGAAGTTATTAATTAGTTCTTTTCAATCATATTTATTTAACAAAATGCTCTCAAAAAGAGTAGAAAAAGGTTTTTCATTATTTAAACCTATTGAAGGTGATGTTATTAGTATATTAGATGACTACAATGGAAATATAACACAGGTAAAATATATTTATGGGAATTCTTACGATAGGTATCTAAAGAAGGCATTACAATTAAATCGCGCTATGATAGTATTCCCTATCATTGGTACTAATACAAATTTTGATGAATTTCCATTTTCAAAATTATTATTCGATGAGATAAAAAAAGAAGAAGGTATTGATGATAACATTTTTAATAACAAGTTAGTAAATGAGCAAAAGTTTAAAGGCTCTATTAGAGCTATAATAGTAAAACCAACAGCGCTAAAAGTTTTAGAATTAGCTGATGATGGTCATAACCCTGGAAAAAAAAAAATCAAATTTGAATTTTCTCTTCAAAAAGGCACTTATGCAACGATGATGATTAGAGAGTTTATCAAATGATATTAATAATAAATGACTTTAAAGTTTCAATTCCAAAAATATCAATCGTTTTCACTGAAATATTATAAGTACCGCTTTCATTGTATTGATATATATCTGATATTAAAGAAAGCATCCTATTTTTGGGAGTTCTATAAGAAAACCATAAATTTCTAAATGAATCTTTTTGGTTATTAAAGTCAATAGCCCAATAATCAATCCAATCAGAAAATGACTTTATATTATAATTAACTTTTTCTGATATCAAGTTTTTAAACGGTATTGAGTAATTAATTAATTCTACTGAAATTTTATTATTATTTTTTTGAATCTTTACTTCAAAATAGGGATTTTCATTAATTTGGAATTCATTTTTATTTTGAATATTTTCATTTAAAAACACACTTGGGATTGATTTTGTTTTATTGTCCTTTTCAAAACATAAGATATTGAAGGAACGGTAATCTTTATTGTATAAATTTTTCCATTTTATCATATCTTTGCTATTCTTTATGTTAAGAATTCGTTTTCTAGACATATGTATCGCGTGAGCATTTGAATCACATCCGATCCAGCGTCTTTCTAGCTTTTCAGCTACAGCTAATGTAGTGCCTGAACCACAAAAGAAATCAGCTACAATATCTTTTTCGTTTGTGGAAGCTAATATTATTCTTTTCAAAAGACGTTCTGGTTTTTGAGTAGAGAAACCCTGATATTCTGATGTATTTGCTCTGACATAAGGGATATCATTCCAAACATCCCTGGGAAAAATACCCTTTTTAGTTACATACACTTTTCTTGATAATTTTTTTCCATTATGACTCCCCCCTCTGTAATAAAATATGCCCTTTTCATCTTTCTTTAATGCATTTTTTACTCTGTCTGAATACTCCATATAGATATTTGGATTATCATTAAAAATATAATCTTTAGATTTTGTATAAAATAGAATTACATCAAAAGATCTCATAAAAAATCTTTTAGTACGTGCTGAGGCAGCAGGATATGCCCAGATTATTTCATTTCTAAAGTTCTCAGGACCAAACACATCATCCATGATAATTTTTATATAGTGAGAAACATGCCAATCTAAATGAATATAAATTGAACCCTTCTGAGATAGCAATTTTTTCATTAATATTAAACGATTATACATAAAATCTATATATGAATCTAAACCTTCTTTCCATTTATCATCATAAGCTAAATCGTTTATTATTTTTTTATTATCACCTATAGGGATCTTTAGGTTATAATCTCCACCCGTTGCAAATGGAGGATCAATATATATTAAATTTATTTTTTCGGCGAAATCATCTAATAGTGAATTTAGTATTAAAAGATTATCACCGAATATCAAGAGGTTTGGCAATCCATTTTTAGTTTTAAGCTTATCTAGTTTAGATGGAAAAATATCTTTAATAAAGAAAGGAGGTGAATTATTTAATTCCATTTTATCCTTATTCTTTCCTTTCCAGTTTAAATTTGCCATAAGTAATAGATAAGAAACCAAAAGATTTTATTCTTTTTTTCCTTTTAAAAGATAATTAAGTAAGAAAATTCGTGTGATTTATGTTAGATGAATTAGGAGCTTGGAGAAAAACTCATTATACTAAAGATATCACATCAGAAACAGTAGATCGTGAAATAATTTTAGGCGGATGGGTTCGTAATTATAGAAATCTTGGAGGTTTAAAATTCATATCTCTTCAAGATAAATATGGAGAACGCCAAATAACCTTAAAGAGGGGAGTGGTTTCAGATGATCTTTTTGATAACACTAAAGTTGGATATCAATATTGCATAATGGTAAAAGGTATTGTTAAAGTATTTGACGAGGCACCAGGTGGAATAGAAATTATTCCCTCTGAAATTAAATTATTAAATGAAACACCTGATAAACTTCCCATAGATATGACAGGAGAAACTGTATCAGAACTTGATTTAAGGTTAAATCATAGAGCGTTAGATCTAAGATCTCTTAAAAATCAAGCTATATTTGAAATTAGAGGGGAATTACTTAGAGCTATAAGGAAGTTTTTATTCGAAAGAGATTTCACGGAGATAACAACCCCCAAAATTATAGGATCAGCAACAGAAGGAGGTACCGAACTATTTCCCATTATATATTTCGAGAAAGAAGCATTTCTTACTCAATCTGCACAATTATACAAAGAACAATTAAGCGGAGTTTATGAAAAGGTTTTTGAAATAAGCGATTGTTTCAGAGCTGAAAAAAGTCGTACTAAAAGACATTTGTGCGAAATATTTACCTTAGACATAGAAATAGCTTTTGTTACGATGAAAGATGTTCTTGAATTATTGGAAGAATTGATCCATAATGCTATTAAGGATATCAGAGAAAATAAAATGGCTGCATTAAAATATTTAGAAATGGAGGATAAAACTAATGTCCCAGAGATTCCATTTCCTAGGTATAAATATGAAGAAATCATTGAATTAATTAACAATAAATATGGGTTTAATCTTGAGTTTGGTGAGGATATATCAACTGAAGCTTATCGAAGATTAGGAGTTGATTTATCTGGATATTATTATATAACTCATTGGCCTATGTCTATTAAACCTTTTTACATTATGGCGTCAAAGAATCCAATATATAGTGAATCTTTCGACTTACAAAAAGGCATGTTAGAATTAACTTCTGGAGGAACCAGAGTTCATAATAAGGAATATTTAACTAAGGCACTTGAAGAAAAAGGATTAAATCCGCTATCTTTTAAATCTCACCTTTGTGTTTATGATTATGGAATGCCTCCTCATGCAGGTTTAGGATTGGGTATCGATAGATGGCTTTCTATTATATGCGGATTAGATGATATAAGAGAAGCAGTAATGTATCCAAGAACTCCTGATAGACTAACTCCTTAATTTATCTATAAAAAAAAAGAAGATGAATAATACCTATATACAAGATTATATCAAGGCAGGAAAGGCAGTTATAGCTGCTAAAAAATTAGCGAGAAGAATTATCAAACCAGGAGAATCCTTTTTAGAGATAGCGAATAAATGTGAAGCAGAAATTCATAAGAATGAATGCGAACTTTCATTCCCCATCAATATGTCTTTGAATGAAATTGCTGCTCATTATAGTCCTCCGATTGATGATGATACTATAATACCAGAGAAAGGATTATTAAAAATCGATGTTGGTTCTCATTATAATGGATATATTGCAGACTCGGCATTTACAATTAATCTTGATGAAGATCCAAGACTTCAAAATTACATTGATGCAGCAAAAGAAGCTCTTGAAGCAGCAATTCAATTATTTAATCCCGGAATAAAATTATATGAACTGGGGGAAGCTATTGCTCAAAAAATTATAAATCGGGGTTTACGACCCATTACAAATTTAGGAGGTCATGAATTGAAGCAATATAATTTACACGCTGGACCTTTCATTCCAAATTATAAGGAAAAATTACATAATCAAATTTTAAAGCCTGGAGATGCATATGCATGTGAACCTTTTACTACATCTGGTGTGGGAAAAGTAGAGAATGGGTCTCATGCATATATTTTTAGATTTGTCAAACGTGTCAAGAAAAATATCCCTTATGACTATTTAAGCTATATGAATAAAATTGAGAAAAACTTTAGACATCTTCCATTTTCACCTCGGTGGATTGTAAATAATAATCTCATACCTAAAAATAAAATATTGAGAACTCTTGAATCTTTCATAGGAAAAAAAATTTTAGATAAGTATCCAATTTTAATAGAAAAATCTAATGAACCCGTAGCTCAAGAAGAGCATACTATTGTAATAGATATGGATGGGGAAAGGATTGTCACTACTAAAGAATAATTTTAAAGAAAAATTAGGTGCTATCATTTTATGTGCTGGTGAGGGGAAAAGACTTAAAAAAATAACCAAATCCTTACCAAAGCCATTAATCAAAATCGATAAACTAAATAAGATTCCGATTATCAATCATATTCTCAATAACTTAATCGATTTGGAAATAAATCATATAGCAGTTGTTATAGGTTATTTAGGAGACACTATTCGAAAGGCTATTTCATCTTTAAAAAAATCTAATAATTTTTCACAAATAAATGTGGTAGTAATTGATGCTAAGAATCAATATAAATTAGGTCCTCTTTACTCTTTTTTATCTATTACTAAGAACAAGAGTTTCTTCTCGAGTAACTATTATTATATAGTAATTCCAGGGGATACTGTTTTTGATAAGGATATATTAAAAGAAATTTTAGACTTATTATCTAAAAATTATAATTTAATTCACGATTCTCCATTTATTTTTTATAGAAATATAAAATTAAAGGTATTAAAACAAATATATAAAAAAAGTAGACTAGTTTCTATTGCTGAACTCATAAAAGTTGATTCAAACGTTGTATTAAAAAGAATTTCTCAAGTAAAAATAAAAGATATTATTTCTAGTGATGAAATTAATCAAATCATTCCAATTTTCACTTTTAATTATAATTTTATTCAAGAAATCTTAGCTCTGTCTGATCATATACATTTAAAGACGATTTGGGAAACATTTAATTATATGATTGATAATAGTAGAAAAATATATGCTTTTAAGATAAATTCTAATAAACAATTTTATGACATTGATAGTAAGGATGATTTGAAAAATTTAAAAAAAAAAGAAAGGACAATAGGCGCTCCGATTAATCAAAGTGTAATTGATTCAAAAGGACTTAAAAAAGTATAATCCTAAGAAGCAATTAGGCAATCAAAGCTCCTATTTTTTACAGAAAATATGTTCTTACTGTTTTTATGTCTCGTGTATCAAAAAAACAACAACACATAATCAGAAGAACTTAAATTATCCATGTAACATGGTCTCTTTTATAAATGATGTATAGATTAAATTGTGAAATTGATAACAGATCTCCATTTTAATTCCGAAGTGATAACTTTCTGCTAGTTTGCCAGAAGTTCTGTTAAAACTTAAGCTTCTGTACTTTGATGTTTAACACTACAGGAAAATTGGGAATCAAATTCAGTATATATATTGGGATAGTCCTAATTGACTTGAAATCAAAAATAAAAAAATATCGGAAAAACGGAACAAATTTATATAAGTATATAATTGAATCGGTGGTTAAACCGCAATTATGTATCTAATTCCAATGCAATATTTACCTATTGTCCAATTAGAAATATGGCAATTCGATTATTTAAATCTTGTTATTAAGATAAATAATATATTTATTGATTTTTTTAACAAATATTTAATGAACTAAAAGATTAATTGAAGATAAAATAAAGATTAATACTCAAATTGTATTTGATAAGATGAATGATACAGGTTTAGTACCAATAAAAATTGAATTGTTTGGAGTGGGAATATTAGAGGGTCACATCATCAGACATATTGCTCCACTTTCTGCTGATGCGATAATTGATAAAATACCCTTCGTGCTGAGAGGTAGATTTAGTTTTGGGACAAAAAAATATTGGACGCTTCCGGGATTAGAATTATATAAAGGGCTTAATCCCAAATCTACTAATCTTGTAGAAAAAGGGGATATTGTCTATAATCCAAAAACAGATGAGTTAATAATATTATTGGAAAATCTGCAAATGTCAAATAAAATGAATAAGGTAGGAAAAGTTACTGCAAATTTAGAATTACTACTAAAGGCAAACAATGGATTGAATACAAAAATAACTAAGAGAAAATAATGAAATGGCAGTTTCAAGAAAATTAACTATTGTTTTTATCACCTTTTACTTGATTGTTATAATATACCTAATACTTTTTCTTTTAGTTCCGAAGGTACAAGTTGCGATAGTTGAATCAAGATTAGTGTTGACTGGCATCACCCAAGGTGCAAATTATTTTTGGGCAATAATCATCTCTCTTATAATTTGTTTTTTGGGTTCAGCATCTATTGGATTTCCAATTCCTTTTCCTTTTGTGCTTTTCTCTCTTTCAAATTCAATTTTTATTAGATATATTAATATCGGATTGAATTTAGGAGAAGTAATTCTATCAAGCTCTTTCTGGCTTGAAATTTTAGGGATTGCTATAGCAGGAGGGTTAGGTAGTGCTTTAGGCGAGTTTACAGGATATGTAGTTGGATATGGTACAAAAAAGATCGCGGAAGAAAGAAATTCAGATCTTTTGAATAATATTAATGGATTTGGAAAATTGATACTTGACAATGAGAAACGTACTCCTTTTTATATTTTCCTATTTGCTTTGACTCCTTTACCAGATGACCTTTTATTTCTTCCTTTAGGCATGATTAAATACCCTTTTTGGAAATGCATTTTACCAGGGTGGCTTGGAAAGAACTTTACAACTTTGTTCTATTGCTGCTGGCCAATTTTTGTAGCAGTAGGGTTCACAGCTCAAGGATTGGAGGCTAATGACAGATCAAGTATAATAACA
Source organism: Promethearchaeota archaeon (assembly GCA_048940925.1). Classification (GTDB taxonomy): domain Archaea; phylum Asgardarchaeota; class Lokiarchaeia; order Sigyniarchaeales; family SOKP01; genus Loki-b32. The sequence continues at coordinate 13,628 of JBHLOC010000021.1, forward strand.
GAAGCTATCTTACTTTTAGTAACAATCACAGTGATGTTTTTCATTATGTCTTTTGATTGGGTGAAATTTCTTGAAAAAAGAAGACAAAGGAAAAACAAGAAATCTGGGCAATAAAAAAATTTCTAATATAACCTATTTTTCATTCTTTAAGCAATTTAAGCAGACAAAAACAATTTTTTTTTTTCCTTTAGAATTTTCATCTTGATAAATACGTTTATAAATGAAATTATTGCAAATTGCACAAACCGCTGTGGTACGACTCTCACCTAATAATGGACCAAGATTTTTAAAATTAGATTTCATAAATATTACGAATACGATTTAGTTTGGAGCGTGATTGCTATATTGGAAACTATATCTATTTTTTTTTTGGTATTTCGAAAATTTCGGTTATTACGCCCACGTTGATTATCTTTAAAATAAGGACGGCTTCCCAAGGAAACATTTGTAATTTCTAGTCTAGGATACATACGGTTTTTTAGAATTTCTGCAACTTCCACCGCTGTACTTATTTCATTACCTTCACCCTTTATCATAAGGGATTTCTTACCACCTGAAAAAGCAAAAATGGCGTCTTTTATTGATTTATCTTTGTCATTACGGTTTCTTATTACAATTGTAGTTTCATTAACCATGAAAGAACCTCATTCGCAAAAAAGAAATAATATAATTTATTAAAAAGAAGCCTATCTTTTAATAATTTCTTATCTATATTAAATTTTTCAAAAATTCTTAATTTGATAATATTTTTACCTACTTTTAAAGTTTGATAAATGCAAATTAAAACAATCTCATCAGAAATCTTCTAGATTTAATTCGGCTCGTTGATTTAGATCATGCAAGATTTTATAATATTCAGAACTTCTCTGTTCAAAATATTCAATTATTTTTCTTTCATTTGTGTCTAAATAATCAAAATAAGGAGATATAACTTCTATTCTCTCTGAAAAATCTTCCATAAGCTTATCATACCACTCATTAGGTTTCTCTAACATATTGTATAATTTCTTAGATAATTTCTGTTTTTTTAACGTATATTCTTTTGTTTTTTTCTCGTGAAATAATTTATCTAGTTGATCATATGCATTAGATATAGATTTTTCAACTTTTTCTCTGAATTTTGGAATTCTAAATGTTTTTTTATAGAAATCAGGATCCCATTCATATAAGTAATGTTCATCTACCTCAGCTTCATCTAAATTATCAGTAACTATTATATCTTCTTTTGGAACGAGTATTAAACCATAATTCCTCTGAAGCTGAGCTAATGCTTTTTTCCTGAGCACCTCATCTATATAATCTAATTCTTTTAGAACTCTATCTATATCTTTATTCATTTTTTTAATAACATTATCAACTTTTTCAACCATTTTCTTTTTATCATATTCATATTTTAAATCTATTAGATTATAAGTAGAACTCAATCCTAAGGTGGGGTCTTTCAGTCTTAATCCTGCTATTCCTAAGAAATGTTCATTAGATCCTTTTTCACAGTGATCAAAAATCAACCCTACTGCAAAAGGATTTGGGATCTGATAACCTAAATGAGTTAAATGATCTATAGGTGAGTAAAAAAATCCAAATCCCGGATGAGTATGCCACCATCCAATGATAAAATCCTTTCGCTTATCCTGAATTGATCTTTCGAAAACAGAAGCATCAATTTGAGCCATATCCACATATTGTTTACTTTCATATTTAACACCAGCTCTATCCCCTACAACCATGGGAATCGCATCCTTTACAACAACTTCAGAATTGGCTTCTATCGAACCAACTAAAATGCCATATACTTCTCGCCATTTACCAGAACTTATATTATTATTCGCATATCTTATCGCATAACCCACGATTCTTCTATAAGCTTTTAGTGTGAGTAGAACTGGTGTTTTAAATAGACTTAACTTTTTGTTTTTCCCCATTTTAGATGAATTTGCCGCTGCTTAAATTATATTTTTAAAAACTTTATTTCTTATTCTATATACAATTTAAACAAATCATAAATATTTAAATTATATTAGTAAAATTTGTATGTAAAAGTAGTAGAAATAAATCATCAAAATAATAAAATGCAAAGAGAAGGAAATAAACAGAAGCGTAAAGAGGAAACGCGAAAAGTATTATCAATTTGCGGTCTCCCTGGTTCTGGTAAAACAACAGCAATAAAAGCTATAGAGGATTTAGGGATTGTCGTTACGATGGGTGATGTTGTTCGAAATGAAGCAAAAAAAAGGAATTTAAGACCTTCCCCAAAGAATCTAGGTAAAATAGCTAAAGAACTTCGTAAAAAAGAGGGTTTAGCTATAATTGCTGAAAAATGTGTAGATTTAATTAAAAATAGACAAGAAGAAATAGTTATTGTTGATGGGATCAGATCTCTTGCTGAGATTGAGGTATTTAGAAAACTTTGGAAATTTCCAATTATAGCGATTATCGTTGATGAAAAAATCCGATTTAAACGGCTATTTGAAAGAAATCGTAGTGATGATCCTAAGAGTATGGAGGATTTACAAGATAGAGACAGAAGAGAAATTAAATTTGGACTTGATAAAGTCTTGAAAAAAGCAGATTACATAATCCTAAATAATACTAATATTGAAGATTTAAAAAAAAAAACAAGAGAAGTAGTCATAGATATTATTAAAAATTATTAATATCAAAATTAAATTATTTTAGATAATCTGCAATAATTTTCGCTAGTGAAACTTGACAAACTTCATTATCAATTGAATCTGTTCCTATTATTTCATCTGCACCTGCTTTTAAAATTCGAAATTTTGCTTGTTCTAACAATAATGCATGTGTTGCTACAGCAAATATCTTATTAGCCCCACTTTCTTTCGCTATTTTTATCGCTGTAGCCATAGTACCTCCAGTGGCAATGATATCATCCGAAATGACAACATCTTTTCCTTTCAAATTCAAAGCCCCAGACATTTGAATTTCACCTGTCTTCACATCTCTCTCCTTATCAAAAATTACAACGGGAATATTTTCTCCAAAATGATTCGCAAAAGCTTTTGAACGAGCTATAGCTCCTTTATCAGGAGATACAACAACAATATCTTTCGCTCCTCTTGTTTTAATATAATCTGCTAAAAACTTCATTGAATCGATGTTAATTGCTTTACATGAACATTCATCCATAAGTTCAGGAGCATGGATATCTACTGTATATAATTCATCTAATCCAAATGAATTTAGAATACGGATAATAACATTAGCAAATTGACTCTCTCCAGGTCTGAATATTTTATCTTGACGTGCATAAGCAAGATAAGGCACTACAACAACGATCTTTGTAGCTCCCATACGCTTAACAGAATCAATTATCATAAAAAGTTCCATTAATCGACTATTTTGATTTCCACTTGAACTAGGACCTGTCGATTGTATAATAATAACTTCTTTATCTGCGATCATTGTTTCATCTTCAAGATTTATTCTTAAATAATTTTCACCATCAGGAAATTTTTTGATTTCAGTATTTATTGCTTCAATCCCTAATTTTTGGGCAATTTTAAACCCTAGAATCTGTGAAGCTGGACCAACTATAAGAATTTTATCCATTATGACTCTACCAAAATATATTAATACATCTTAATTTTTCTTTCTTTCTTTCTTTACAACTTTTGTAAAAATTTAAGAGAGTATTTAATAATTTCTTCTCTATGTCCAGAAAAAGTATGCCCTCCCTTTTCAAATTCAATGACATTTTCATCTTTTAATCCAAGCTGCTTTTTTATATGATGTAAATTTTCAAAAGGAACACGATCATCGTCTTTACAGTGTGCAATTAAAATTCTTTGATTATTACTTGGATCCTTTCTTAAGAAATATTTAGGACTTATTTTTCTCATAATTCCTTTTCCTTCCTGCTCTTCAACTTCTTTATATCGTCCCCTTATTGTTTCATAATCATAGCGAGTACTCAATGCGATTAATTTTTTTGCTCTTTTATCGATATAGCCATGAGATAATATAATAGCACCTCCTAAACTCCTTCCAAACAACACAATTTTATTCTCTAAAAGCCTTTCGGATTGATTTTCAATTAACCACTTAAGAACAATATGAATATCTAAAAAAATATGTAATATCATTCGATTCCAACTAGGACCGGTCTCTTTTTGAGTTTCTCCGTGACCACGATAATCATATGATAAAACATAATATCCTGCCTTTGCAAATCTTTCAGAAAAGAATTTAACCATATAATTTTCCCTGTGATTCATAAAACCAGCTAAATTAACAATAAAGGGAGCTTTTGGAGGAGTATTTGCAGTAAAATAAATTGAGCCCTTTAGGTTAATATTGTCTGACTTTACAGGAATATCAATATTTTCAGTAATTAGATCAGTCATTGCAGAATTAAATTATTAATTTTGTTTATATTTTTCAATTATACCTCTTAGAATTTCGAGTACATAATCAGTATAGTGTTTTTCATCTTTATATAATCCCTCTAATGATGTTTCAATATCTTCGGGTTTCAAATTTTTGGCAAATTTTAATGATTTACCTTCAATTAGAATTGTAGTTTGACTTGCAGTAGCAACCATTGCTCCACATCCATCTGTTATAAAATTTGCTTTAATTATTTTATTGTCTACTATTTTTAAATATAATCCTAAAAGATACCCTTTTTGCCCTCCTCTCCTTTCCTCAAAAAGAGTAATTTCTTCTTTTAAAGGTTTTCCCCAATTTTTGGGATTATAAAATAATTTTACAATTTTTTCGCTGTGATCCTTAATATCTTCTTTAATTATCTTCTGCTGAAGCTGTACTACAAAATTATCAAACTTATCAGGCATAATAACATAATTTATTATTTGATTATGGATGTTTTAATACATGAGTTTCGAATCCACTTATATCTTCTGGTGTTCTTTGATACTTTTTTACAATTTCAATAATTTTTAGGTTTAAATCATTATGTTCAGAGAGACAACTAGTTTTATCTAAAAAATCATCACCATGACGTATACTGACTGTGTTTTCTGTTACTTTAATTAATTCTGTGGCAATAATTCCGTTGAGATAAATCAAATCTGCAAGCATATTCTTAATGTATAATAGAATTGAAATTTGTTCAGACATAATTTTAAAAAGCTACCTTACAATAAAAATTACAACTACAATTTAAAAAGAAATGAAAAAGAAGAAATAAATTGTTATATAAAGTATGATAATAAATTATAAATGGAATATGATGCTGAACCAATAATAAGCATGCTAATTATAGTTATTCTTAATAAAAAAGTCCATTTCATATCATCTTTTAATAATTCTCTAATAGAATTCTTAAAACTCATAACATATCTTTTTAATAAATTATGGTGCTTTTGTTTTAAGGATACAGGAGTCCTATAAGTTATTGACACTGTTTTAAATTCAACCACATCAATAGGAAGACATACATACAAAATTACAAAAATAAATAAAATTATCATAAAGAAGGTACTAATTATATTATCATAAATCAGAGAAATTGTGTCTGCAAGAACCCACCCTTCTACTTGTTGAATTGTTAACATAATTATCATTCCTCCTAACCCAAAAAGATCAAAAAAATCAAGTTTTCTAAACCATTTTCTAATATCAATTGACTCAACATTATAAGCAAAAATATGATGAAATTTATAGTTAAATTTCCTTTTGAATTTAAATGTCTTACCTTCCTTATTAAAAGAAAAAAAATCTCCACCAGCTTGGCTAAAATCATTATTGAATGCTTTAACAAGAAGTATAAATCCATATATCAAACTAATCCACCAAAATAATGGTCCAAATAGAATCAATTGAGATAACATCATAATAGCAAAAGTTATTAAAAAAATTCCAAATATTAAATCAAATAAATGAAAATGAGTATCACTGATTTCTGAAAATGGTGCTTTTAATTCACTAATAACATTTTTTGAATCCTTTTTATAATCTCTGTTTATTTCACCTCCTAAGAAATTACTTATTTTTTTTCTTTGCTCTAATCGATTCTTAATTTTAAATGGCGAAAACCACATTTCATATAGATGAGTCTTAGTAGCTATTTCAAAATAATGTTGAGGTAATAAGACTAGAAATATTAAAGAAATACTTTCTAAAATAGAAATAACTATAAAAACCCACGATAAAACATATTCTGGACCTGCTCTTTCAGCAGCAAACAAAGGAATAGCAGTCATAAGCTGCATTACTATAAATGGTAAAAGAAGCATAATCCAACCTAGTTTCGGACCAAGATGGTTGTTTTGATATCTTATCGCTTCAATATCCTTCTTTGGAACTTCTGTTAACCAAGGAAATCCAGGTCTCACTTCATAGAAAAAGTAAAAATTCTCAGATTGAGAAAATGTTCCTTGGAATGGACTTAAAAAGAAATATAGTAATAAACTAAAACCAATTCCCAATGCAGGTAACCCGGTTATATAAAACCAGGATGGTCCGCCCAATACGACAGCACTACCATATTTTACCTCATGTCCCACATCTAATCCAAAAATAATTAAAGATATTAAACCAGCAATAATCAAAAGAACAGCAGCTATAAGCCGTGTTATATTAAGTGAGAAAAATTTTATAAAAGTCTTAACTGGCTCCCTTAAGTTATGTATCGTTTTCACAGTTAAAGAATTTTCATGAAGATAATACGGTGCTATAAAAAATTTTGAAGCTATAATCATCCCTAACACTACTATTGAAATATCAATTAGAAAGGATATATTAATATCTTCAATAATTATCCCAAAATCAAATTGGTATAAAAACAATAATATCCCTACAAAAGTGAGAATACTTCCAATGATAAGAAAAAAAATTCTAAAGATTTTTTTGATTGGATGAGTTAACTTCAGTTTTTCAATTTCTTCATCAGTTAAAACACTCATAAATAAAATCATTTTTCAATTATGATTATAATAATATATTGTTAATTTTTTTCTTTAATAAAATTTCAATTTACTTCTTCAAAAATTACTGGAAAAGCGCTTTAAATATTAATTTAACATTAAATTATATTTAGAATTAGCTAATAACATAAATAATAGGTTGGTGAGAATACTTTAGATTTTAAAGATTTCCATGACGGATTATTATCTTTAGCATTGATTTTAGCTTTTTTCTCAATCACTTTTATGATAGGATCCTATTTATTACAACCTTATATTGCATTAAAGACTGGAGAAAGAAATTTTATTTCAATCTTATGCGGAGTAAATCTGGTATTTTGTTTATATTATTTATGGCAAGTAGTAAAAACTGAAAAAATTTTCAAATTGGAAAATAAATATATTATTAAATTTGGCAAAAATATTGGAAAAGTAACGATCTTATATATTCCTCATTTTTTTATATTTACTAGCTTATTTTTTAAAAATTTGCATAATTTAGAGCTATTAATGGTTGGGCTAATCAGTTTCATGGAAATCTTACTAATCTGTCTCGTGATAAAAGAAGTGTATGATATTGTATTTCAAGAAGAATCTCAAAGAGATTTTGAATTAGAGGAAAATCGCAAAAAGTATTTGGAAAAAGAGAAAAAATTTTTGCCAAGAGAACATTTTTAACTAAAATATACTTATTTTAAAGATTTACCTTTTTGCTAACTTCTCTATAGCGGAATCAATCATCTTAAGTTTAGTTGAATACTTTTCCATAAGTTCAGCAAATTTTTCAACATTAATTTCGTTCCCTTCCCTTAAGACTTTCAATTCATTTATAGTTCTTAAGATCCCTGCTTTTTTATCAATTAATTTTTCTTTTCTACTATAGGGTATTTTTTCTTCTAATTTTTTCTTCTGGTATGTCTTAAATCTTTTGATATTTACATCCCTTGGTACAAATTTAGTCAAATAAATTACATTTTTTGGAACAAACGGGGCTAAATTTTCTGGAATGATAATTATAGGTTCAGGATCCTGAATTTTTTTTATTTCTTCATAATCTAATTGTTCTACATCACTTTGATTAATATTTTCTTCTGCGATAGATAAATTTAGCTCTACATTTTCCTTTTCTTCACTAGACAGTGAAAGGTTTTCAAGCATATCATACCAAATATCTTTTGCTTTTAAAAAATACCACAAAGCTTTTTGATGTAATTTTTTTACTTTTTCTTTATTTATATTTGTTATTGAAGATTCCAAAGAAGCTTGGGCTTTAAGATAGCACGCTTTACCCATATCATAATGAAATTGGGCTCTTATCTGTTGTTTTTTCTTTTCCTCATGCTTTTTTAAATAAAATAATCTTTTTGATAATAAACTGAGACCCGCATATAATTTAGATGAAAAGTAAATATTATTATCATTCTCTTCTTTTAATGCTGCGATACTTTGAGCAAGAACTCTTGATTCTTCCGAATTTAATTCAAGATTCTCAGAATCAAGAGAAATTCCTTTATCTTTTTGATAGATAGCAGCAGCGCTAAAATATGCTGCTGTTTTATAGATTTTGCTACATTCTGTCATTGCCACTATAGAATTTTCCCATTCTCCTTCTTCCTCGTATTTTTCAGAAAGCTGTGCATATGCTTTAGCCATAATCGATAAAACTCTAGCACATTCAAACATTATATCATGGATTTCAATTTCTCTATTAGCAGTTAAATCTTGAAAAGTAGGAGTGATATCTAAATCTTTTAAAATTGTACTATGATTTTCATTTTGATAATTTATATTCAAGATTTTAGTATACTCAAAAACAAGATTTAGATCATCTAAACTAAAATGTTCATCTTCTTTTTCTAAAGCATCTTCTAGTTTCTTTATATTAAAATGCAAGTATCGAATACGTTGCATAACTTCTTCTTGATAAAAAGGAGACATCATCAGATATTAAAGTTTTTTGTTAAATTAACGTTAATTAAGATTATATAATCATCATTTTAAAACTAATCTATAAAAATGTTTTAATGATTGGGTTTTCTATAAAACTCTGAAAATTAATTTTTAAAACTAAAATGAAAAAAAAGAGATTATTTATTTTTGAATACATTTCTGGGGGTGGATATAGTCAAATTGATATCCCAATTTCTCTTTTTTGTGAAGGTTTTGGGATGTTAAAGTCTATTATTACTGATTTTTATAGGTTGGATTTTGAGATAAGCACAATTTTAGATTATAGAATCTTTCTTTTATCTAAATATTTACCCACAAATATCATAAAAAAAGTTGAAAGTAAAGAAAAATTTATTCGAAAATTTAAAACTCTTGTTAAAAATAGCACACATGTCTTTATCATTGCTCCTGAGACTTCAAACATACTTTATAATCTAACAAAAATTGTAAAAAATTATAAAAAAATACTTTTAAGTACTAATCTAGAAGGAATAAAAATCGGAACTTCAAAAATAAATACTCATGATTTTTTTAAAACAAATAAGTTAGTTACTCCTAGAACCTATCTAATACCATATAAAAAGAAAAATTTATATGTAGAATTTATCATTGAAAAACTTTACAAATTAGGTACACCTATCATAATTAAACCGGAAGATGGCGTGGGAGCAGAATCAATTTACTATTTTGAAACTGAAGATCAAATAAAAGCTTATTTTCAGCAACATAAGAAGTTTTTAGATATTAATCGTAACTATATTATCCAACAATATGTTGAAGGTCTTGATTTAAGTGCCTCTTTAATTGGAACTCATAGTTCGTCGAATTTTTCAATCGAATCCCCCTTGATTCTAAGTATAAATTCTCAAACTGTAAACTTTAAAAATTTAAACCATACATCTGAATATTTTGGAGGTTATACTCCCGTAAAAGATGCTAAAAATATATGTTTTAACTTGAAAAATGCTATTAAATTTTCTAACTTCTCTAAATTTACTGGATATTTTGGTATAGATTTCATAAAAAAAGGAGATTTCCAACTTTATTTTATAGAAATTAATCCTAGATTAACAACATCTTATATAGGATTGAGAAATGTAATTAATCAAAATCCTGCTAAATTGATACTTAATTCAAAATTAAATATTATAGATCCCTTAAAGATTGAATATCATAATTTTTCATTATTTTCTAGAATTGAATTACGCTCAAAGAATCTCATCTCTAATAAGGGATTATATGAAGGAACAGTAGCTAAATTAATGAAAAAAATTCCGGAATTTGTGACACCTCCTATTTCATTAAATGATTCAGATCATTTCTCTTGCTTTATAGCCACTAAAACTACAGACTTAGAGTCATCTAAGAAAAGATTTAAAGAAATAACTCAATATTTAGCAAAATTAGGTTTTATAATTCTTAAACCAATAGAACCAATGTTATAGTAAAACCGCCGTAGTGGAGCAAGAGAGAGATAATCAAACTGGTTTCAATTTTCAATCCTTTTTTAACACTTAGACTATATGATAATAACCAGAGAGACCAAACTTGAAAAATGATTAGAAGAACTTTATCTATCAAATTAAATATATTGCTTTCTAATAAATCTAAGAATTTAAAAATAAAATGAAATGTAAGGTAAAACAACATAGGAAATTGAATAATTGCAAATGATTGAAGAAAATAAACTGTATTTTCCTTATTTTTATAAAAAATTCTTGAAATCCCCTCTATTACAATAAAAAATAAAAAAAAATTTGCAATAAAACTTAAACTAGTTATAAACCGGGAAATTGACTCAAATGAACTCTGGTTAGTATCTAAATAAAATAATAAAATTGAGTAAAATCCATTCAACCAACAAAATAGAGTTCCAAGAATTAATATTACAATTGATATCAAAATCGTGTAAATTTTATCTTTCTTTTCAAACTGTATAAATCTCTTAGCTGTTATAGACATTAATTTATTTAGAACAGGGGATTTAAACTCTTTCTTAGGTGCTTTAATTGATTCTATATTGTCCTTTATAGAATTATATGCATAAATCCCTAATTCTGTTAAATAATATTTTTTATCCTCTCTTTGTTCAATTAATTCAGATAATGTATCTAAGTGATGATAAATTGTTCCGGTACTAACATTAAGCTCTTTTTTTAAGTTGGTAAATGAAGTAAACTCATTATCTCCTATTATCTTTAATATTTCCCTGCGAATTTCATGACCTAAAGCATAATAGAAACTCGATTCAATATCATTATTCTTATTCCCCCTTTTTCTAATGTTATTACTGATGCTTATATGCCTCCAAATTTATTTTTCAAATGTAATTAACATATTTAATATATTGAATATAATTAAGAGAAATCCTATAACGCCTAAATAGAAACCTATTCCTGCATTTGGAATATATTTAAATTCTTGTGTAAAATAATCAAGAAAAAATATAATTAGAAAACCTAAACCTACTGTTGATAATATTACAGATTTAATCTTAAATTCGATTTTGTACATAATTAAAATGCTAGCTGCTAGACAAATTATCCCACTGGTTAATGGAAATAAATATAAAAATGAATCTGTAATCTCTACAGATGTAGTGATAATATAAATCTCTATTAAGTTATACTCAGATAACCATGAAAAAAATTCAGATAAAATTAATAAAATTGATCCTATTAATCCAAACAGATTCTTATTAAGTTTATTTTTAAATTCCATTGAATATCTATCTATTTTATTATCTAATATTGAAAAACTATAAAAATTGAAAAAGAATATTAATAAAATAAATTTTGAAAATATTAATCTTTCTTCAAATTTGAATTCCTAATTAAACTGTGTAGTGAAACTAAAATGGCTTTAGAAAATGAAGTAGAGATAGATACTGAATCTCCTCCACTCTTTAATTATCTAAAACAAGAAATACCTCTTGAGGATATTAGAGATTATGCCTCTCCTAAACGCATAACATCAATCGATTTTTTAAAAGGTTTTGCCATTATCTTTGTAATTTTGGCCCATACGGCTCAAGCATGGCTTGATAATGATTCTATATATCTATATGGACTTCTTTTTGCCTTATTAGATATTCTTGGTCCTTCATTATTTGTTTTTCTCTCAGCTCTTAGTGTTATTTTTAGTATAAAAAGAAAAGAAGGAATTTTACCTCAAAAGATAATTAGAAATCGTATTTTTACTAGAGGAATTGTAATGATAATAATAGGAATGCTAACCAATCTAGTTGGAATTGATCCTGTAACAGGTGAAATAATTGTCATTATTTTTGGTTGGAATATTATTACGTTTATTGGGTTTTCTCAAATTTTTTCTTATTATATTTTAAAGTTAAAGAAATTAGGACGCATTTTAATAGGGATTTTAATAATTATTTTTTCTCCAGTACTTAGGGCTCTTCTTTTTGAGTGTAAAAAAGCTGGAAATCTAATCTGTAGTTTTTTCCACTATATTATAACATCTCCAACACCTCACTTAACCCTTTTACCATGGGTATCGATTTGCTTCATCTCTACAATATTTGGCGAATATATTTTTGAGGCGATGAACAAAGGAACTGAAGACGCATATGTGGGTTTATTCCGTATATTTTTTATTTGGGGATTAGTTTTAATTTTGACTGGAATTTTTGGATTTTATCCTAACGGTCTAAATTTTGCACAGTGGGAACCTGGTTGGGCATTGCAAACACCTGAATCAGTAATAGGGGGATTATCTGAATATCCTCATTTACATTTATTAGAAATCGCAAATAAGCAAAATTATTTTGTAATTCCTGGAATGCCTAATTTCTTAATACGTGGTACTAGTGCTAATATGTTTTATAACCAAGGAGCTGCATTATTCATTATCTCGATTTTCTTTTACTTTATAGATATTAAGAATGTCTCAAATGACTTCACAAATATGTTAATCTATTATGGAAAAGTATCTCTTAGTTTATTTCTTATTCATTTCTTATTTCTCCCAATATTCTTTGATCAATTTACTATATCTATATTTTTAATTATAGTTTTTTGCTATGTGGGGTTTTTAGGCATCCTTATGTGGATCTGGATGGAAAACTTTAAGGGAATTGGCTCTCCTGAATGGTTAATGGTTCAATTAGGAAGAATTGGCCAAAAGTCAGGTGAAGTAGTCAAAAAAACATCTAAAAAAGTTTATGCTAAGATTAAAAAGCGAGAAAAAGTAAAGAAGATGGAAGATTTCATGAAAAAATTAAGTAAAAAATGATAAAAGAAAGGAGGATAATCTCAAATAAAACAAGGAGATTGACGAAAAATATAAATTCTCACCAGTTTTTATATTTTCATATTTATTTAGAATCTCATTAAATGAAGATAGTTTCACTTATCACTTAATAGAATTGAAGATTACTGATGAATAAAACAAAAATTTTCTTTATATTTGGTATTTTTATAAACGCTTTATTTTTAGTAATAACTTTTATTTTTTTTTTTTTTTTAAAAAGTCCCCTGATGAGTAGCAGTAATATTGATTATTTAACTTTTTACAATGCAGGTTTGATCGTAATTAATGATTTACCTAATTTATACAATTCATCACTCTACCTTTTTCCATTTAGATATTTTCCAATTTCAGCTTACTTTTTTACTCCTTTTTCATTATTAGGGTTAAAGCTGGGTTTCTTTGTATTTCAAATATTTAATTTTATATTAAATCTGATTACTGTTTATTTGATTTATAAAATTATTCAACTTTATATGAATACAAATAGAAAGATGACTCTTAGTTATAAAGTGAACAACTTGAAAAATCTTTTCTATGATTTGGATAATGAACCTATACTACATCATTTTGGGATTTTTTTAATAATGCTCCCTCAATTTATGAACTATTTTTTAGGGCAAATTAATGTAATAGTATCTTTTTTTATTCTTATTTCGCTTTTCTTCTTCTTAAAAGATAAAGTTAAATTTGACTTCATTGGAGGTATCTCACTTGGTTTGGCAATAGTATTCAAACCCTCTTTAATAATTATTCTACCTTTTATAATATTCCTAAATTATGATAACATAGCTAAAAAATTAGTATTTAAATTCAAAAGAACGATTCTAAGACTGTTCGGGACTATCCTCCTACTTATCTTATCAGGGGTGCTCTTTATAATTCATCCCCGAATGATAGGGGATTTCATTGAAGTTAATCTCACAGGAGAATATACATTTAATGTTGGAGAAGGCTTAAAGATCAATCCTTCTTTTAGCCTTACGAGAATTATTCTTACTCTTTTTCAAATTCTCGGAATGAATGTCAATTATTTCTTAGTATTTATCTTAATAACTTTAATTTTTTTACTTCCATTATATTTATTATTTATATATTTTAGAAATCAACAAAATAAGTTGATTATTGGATATTTTTCAGGTATTGTTATCATGCTACTTGTATATTTTGACTCTTGGCCTCATCATATAGTTGTATTAGCCCCTTTCTTAGTGCTTTTTGTATTATTAGAAAAAGACTTTGAACTCTATATCTTTTTTAAATATATTTACTATCTCATTTCGTTTTTAATATTGATATTTTGGATTATTTTTTATCTAACATATAATATATTTCCTTTTAATATTGGTGGATTGGTCTTAATGATTTTATTATATTATTCTGTACTCATTTATTATTTAAATCAAGTGAAATAAATTTTAGCCAATGTAAGTCATTCATTTTGAAAAAAAAAATGAATCCCTGTATAGTTTATTTATTCATTGCTTAAATAAAAATACTCATAACAAAAGGTTTTTTTAATTTAAATCTACAACTAAAATATATAAAAATTATATTTAGGAAATTCTATTTTTCCTTATTCTATCTTTAATTGGTATATGATCAAAAATGTCAAGAACCACTGAAATAGTATCAAATGCCGAATTTAATAAAAGTATAACCTCAAAAAGAATTGCATCTATAGATTTTGTTAAAGGATTTGCTTTAGTTTGGATTATCTTAGCCCATTCAGCTCTTAGTTGGTTTGATAAAGATTGGAGGTATATATATGGGTTAGTGTTTGCATTTATGGATGTTCTCGGTCCCTCTTTATTTGTTTTTCTTTCAGCGCTTAGTGTTATTTTTAGTGTTAAAAGAAAAAAAGGAGAAATTTCTGAGAAAGCAATTCGTAATGGGATATTAACTCGTGGATTTGTAATAATCCTTATTGGTGTGCTATTTAATCCAATGTCATTGTACACTTCAGGGGTATCAGTACCCTTCCCTACTAATTTGTGGGGATGGAACATCTTAATGTTTATAGGATTTTCTCAGATATTGTCATATTATGCACTGAAATTGAGTAAGAGAGTTCGCGCAGTATTGGGTGTTGTTATAATCTACTTTTCTCCATGGATTCGAGAAGTTCTCTACGAAGGTAAAGTAGCAGGCAATTTGATTTTAAGTTTTTTTCATTTCATTATCACATCCCCTCTCCCTCAAGTACCAATTTTGCCATACCTTTCAATATGTTTTATATCTACAATATTTGGTGAATTTCTTCACGAAGCAATGATAAAAGGAACTAAAGAAGCTTATTATAAACTATTCCGAATTTTTGCTTTCTACGGAGTCGCATTAGTATTAATTGGATTATTTATAATCGTTCCAAGAGGAGTTAATTTTGACATTTGGGAAATTGGACTTTCCCGGGTTAAACCTGCTCTTTCTGTATATGGAGCACCCCACTCGTCACCTGGTTTTATTGTAGAATCCGAATATTTACATATAGATTTATTACGAATTGCTAATCAACAAGATTTTACACCATTTGACGCGATGCCAATTTATATGGTAAGATGTACAGCTCAAAACATGTTTTATAACCTAGGTGTTGGGTTTTTACTTATCGCTATAAGTTTTTATTTTATTGATATTAAAAATAAATCTAATGATGTTATAAAATTAGTTGTTTTTTATGGAAAAGTAAGCCTCTCTCTATTTTTAATTCAATATTTATTTCTCCCATTATATGGTGGCCAGTTTTCAATAATTTTTCTCCCAATCGTCTGGGTTGGATACTGTGGATTTTTAGGTTTACTTATGTATCTCTGGACGGAATATTTTGGAGGTGTTGGAACTCCTGAGTGGATTATGGGCAAACTGGGCGGAGCTGGGAAAAAGAAAAAAAAATCTTGAAACAAATTTCTTTTCTGAGTTTATTAATAAATTCTTCACTTTATAATAAACAATTTAGTAATACTTAACTAATTGTAAATATATAAATATCTTTAAAGAATAATATGAAATATTAAATTGCAAATTAAATATATTAAATAACAATTTGAAAATTAGATAATAATTATAATATAATAACACTCATATTAATTTATTATAAGGAGTTAGAATATGTCAGGACAAGGAGAATTCAAATTCAAGATAACACGAACGTAAATGTCTTACGATCCTATCTAATTGTTTGGTCCTGGAGGAGTAGGTAAAACAAGCCTTTTATTACGCTATATTAAAGACTATTTTAGTGATGATTTAAAGAAGACAATAGGTAGTAATTTTTTAATTAAAGATGTAGAAATAGATGGAAAAGGTGTTCGTCTTCTCCTTTGGGATATTGGTGGGCAGCCACAATTCCACAAACTTAGAACTATTTATTTTAAAGGCAGTAATGGTGCTCTTGGTGTTTTTGATCTATCATCTAGTCAATCACTTTTAAAGATTCCTGGATGGATTAGTTCTATCAAAAAATCAGTAAAAAGAACTATTCCTATGATACTCATTGGAAATAAATCTGATTTAGAGAGAGATATTGATAAAGAAGAAGCCGAGGACTTAGCTAAACGGTTAAGTTGTGAATATATGGAAACTTCAGCAAAAACAGGCGAGAATGTAGAAGTTGCATTTGAATCAATTGCTAAAGCTTGCCTTGAGGATGTAGGAGAAATATAACATTTAATACTTTTATTTTAATTAACCTCTATGTGCAGTGTTTTGAGCTCATTAATTAATTCTTCATTATTTGTAAATTTAATAGCTAAAATTCCTAATTCTCGGGCGGACCGAATATTATTCAACCCATCATCTATAAAAACTATTTCCTCTGGCTTACAATCAGCTTTTTGTATGGTATATTGAAATATTTCTTTATTAGGTTTAGTCATATGAATCTCATGAGATAAAATAATTTCATCAAAATATTCCAGAAAATCCCACTTTTTTTTTAAAATATATTCCCAATGACTCGAATTTACATTTGATAAGGCAATAAGTTTATATTTACCTGTTTGTTTCAATTTTTTTACTAATGTAATACTATTTTGATTAATTCCTGAAATAATACTATTGAATGCTGCAAAAAAATCATTTTGATCTAATTCACATACTTGCAGTAAATCGCACGATAATTGGTAAAATTCCTGATCACTCATTAATCCCTGATGGTAAATGTCTGATTGACGGAAAAATTCCAGAATAATTGGTGTTTGAGGTTTGTTTAAGGGAGATAGAGTTATTATTTTATTATAAAAATTTGAAAAATCCAAGTCAACAATTACTCCACCTAAATCAAATATTAATGCTTTTACTCTCATAATTTTTAAAAAACCTACTTACGAAAATATATTCTCGTTGAAAACTTTCTAAAAGGTATTGGTAATTTATATTTTGGGAAGTTTATTGTATCTTCTTCAAGCATTTCAAATAATGTATTCAAGCTAACATTATTAACTTGTTTAGAAGTCTGCTTTTTTGGACCAAAAGGTTTACCTATTAATCTCTTTCTTATCGAAATTGTCTGGTTTTCTTGTTCTTTTTTACCAAGAATAATTATATATGGAATCCACTCGATTTCTGCTTGTCTAATTTTTTTTCCAACTGTATCTTCTCGATCGTCAAAATCTGCTCTAAAATCCTCTCCATTGATGATATTCAGCAATTTTTCAGCATAAATGTTTTGTTCGTCGCTCACGGTTATTATTCGGACTTGTATTGGAGACAACCATGTTTTAAATCCAGGTACTATTTTTTCCTTATTTCGAATAGCAGATTCAATTAAACCCCATAAAACTCTTTCTATGGCACCAGTTGGAGAGTTGTGAAGAATTATTGGATGTTTCAACTGACCATCGGTGTCTATGAAAGAAATATTATATTTTTGCCTTTTTATACCATCATTATCAGCCATATATTCTAATGAGCTCTCTACATCGATCTGATTAGTTGCTAATGTCGCACTTCTGTTTTGAGCAGAAAGAACATTTCTTTCAAGTTTTAGTATATAATAATAATATCTATCTTCCCATAATTCTAATAACGCAGGATATTTTTCTGACTTAATTAAATCAATGATCCAATCCTTATTTTCCTCATAAAAATCTTGTGTAACTCTAAAAATAACATAAGTTTTTATCCCTAAATCTTTTTCCAGACTCTTAATTAAATCATACTGCTTTTTAAACTCCTCAATAGAAGATTTTATATCTTTACACATTGTATGCATATCTGGCATTATAAAAGCTCGTAATCTTCTTAAACCGCTTAACTCACCTTCTAACTCACGTCTAAATGCATATTGTTCAAATTCATAGGCTCTTAATGGAAGGTAATGTGGTTTTAAATTCATTTGAGAAAAAAGATCGAATAAAAGAAAGTCACAAGCATATCTTAAAAGATATCTATCTTTACCAGATTCAACCCAATAACTTCTTGCTGGAAAACGAGCAGTCTGAGCT
Source organism: Promethearchaeota archaeon (assembly GCA_048940925.1). Lineage (GTDB taxonomy): Archaea > Asgardarchaeota > Lokiarchaeia > Sigyniarchaeales > SOKP01 > Loki-b32. Next base: position 32,175 of record JBHLOC010000021.1, read on the forward strand.
GTCAATTTTTTATTTTTTACAGTATACATTACAGGTGTATCAAGAAGAATTGCTCCATAATCTATTAATCTATCTTCTATAAAATTTTTTATCAAATTTTTCATAATGATCCCTTTTGTATACCACCTAAAATTCCCTGCATCAGTATTAGGATCAAAATCTACTAGTTCAAACTCCTTCATTACTTTTATATGAGCGGGTTCCATTGCTTTATTTGTTAATCTAGAACCTAATTCTGAATTTAGGAATAAATGAAAATCATCGTCTTTAATCTCCTTTGGTAGAATTAATTTTTGATTTTCATCAAAAGCTAAATCAATTTCTTTCCCTGAATTTGTAACCACTTTAAATACGGAATTTTTAACCTGTTCTTCTGGTTTAATAGCCAATTTAACATCTCTGTACATCTCAGCTAATTCATGTCCTAAGCAATTTATTTTAAACGATTTATACCAACCAAAAGGAGAAAATTTTGCTTCAATACCTTTTTCTCTTAAAATTTGAGCAATTTTTGGGCACACTTCCATAGCATTTACCTCATTACTCAGAAATTTACTTAGATGTGCCCATGGATAAACTAAAACTTTATCCACACGATACTTATCTCTCTCCATAATAAGTTCTGATAATTTTCTAGCTTTTCCTTTGATTTCTCCTTTTTCAACTTTTTTATTAAATTCTCTTATCACTTCATTTTTTTGTCTTAATTGCTCAGGAAATCCTGTAATTTGTAAAATTGCTGCTTCTATTTCATCAGCACCTTGTCTTGCAATTAAATTAGTATCATATGTGTCTTGATCTTCAACAGATATAAAACATACTAAAATTAAACCTCCCATCTTGATAAAATTTTCTGTAAATTCTTGAGGATTACTGGTTGCTTCTTTATTTTTAATTACTTCTACATTCTGGGAGTGAATTAATAAGATTTTCATGTCAGATCAAAATCCTTATTTATTTAATAATTCCTTTTAATAAATTCTAAATATTTTTCTTAATTTTGATATATAATTATATACTGAATTCAAATTAATTGTTACCAATATTTATCTCAATAATAATGAATCTTAAAAAAGCTTTTTCAGAAATATCTAATTTATTCGACAATTTATATCAAGATCGAGAAAAAATTTTACATATATCACGGAATATTATTCGAGATTGTAGTATAGGTATTAAACATATTCATAGAAATGAATTTAGATTGTTTCAAGAGAAAAAGAATGAGATCAAGACTAATCTTGAAAATTTAGGTAATTTAGTCAATAAGAATCCTAATATCTTCTTTAAGTATTTAAAAACTCCTGAACAAGAGTATACAGAATTAATTGTTTTTCAATCAATTATTAGTAAAACAGAAATTCCCCCACCCTCAGAGATAAAAGTCAGTCCTATTAATTTCGCATTAGGATTGGCAGATGTTATAGGTGAGTTAAGAAGATACGCCTTAGATAATATTAGAAATTCCAAAACCCATGATTTAAATTATATTTTAGAAAGTATGGATGAGATTTATGTATCTTTATTTTCTATCGATTACCCTAGCGGAATAACTCAAGATTTAAGACGTAAGGTAGATGTAGCAAGAAATATTATAGAGAAAACAAGGGGAGACGTATCACTTGCTATTCAAATGAACGATTTAAAGCAATGTTTTGAAAATGGAAAATAATATTCTTTAATATATTTTTATTAAATCTATCATCTTTAGAAGAGAATAAAATGACTTCAATATGAGATGCGATGAATGAAATAGCGAAAAAGATTTTAATTGCAGGAACTTTCGATTTGGTGCATCCAGGGCATATTTACTTAATCAATGAGGCTGCAAAATTAGGTGATGTATATGTAATTATAGCTACTGATAAAAATAGGAAATTATACTCAGGTAGTTCTCCAATAATTCCTGAAGCACAGAGATTGGAGGTTATTAAAAATATTAAAAACGTAAAAGAAGCTAGATTAGGAAGGAGTGACAATGATACTCTTAAAACTGTAAAAGAAATAAATCCAGATATTATTTTATTAGGTCCAGATCAAAAATATAGCATAAAATTATTAAAAAAAGGGCTCAAAGAAAAGGGGCTTAATCATATTGAAGTAAGAAGACTCGAAACTTATTACAATAAATATGAATTACATAGCTCAAGTTTAATTAAAAATAAAATTATTAAAAAATTTAAGGAAAATAAATCTAAAAATTGTGATAATGGAATTTAAGGAAGATATAACTCCAGAAAATTATGCAAATTGGTTTGCACTTTACCACCTTTGTCAAAATATTGGAAGTCAAAAAGCAATCCATATCAGTAGTGTTGAATTTGGTAAAGTATTAAATTTATCCCAGCAAACAGCATCCAGAAGAATAACTAACCTAGAAGAGCTTGGTTGGATTCAAAGAAAAGTAGAAGGTAAAGAGCAGATAATCAGAATTACAAAGAAAGGAGCTGATAGTATGCTTTTGATGTATAAGAATTTAAAACAAATACTTGAAGAGATTTTAATAGTTGGTGAAGTCACTGAGGGAATGGGCGAAGGAGGTTATTATGTTAGAATACCCGGTTATTTAAAACAATTTCAGGAAAAGCTTGGATATATTCCTTATTTTGGAACATTAAATTTGCAATTAAGTGATCTTAATAAAGAATTATTAGAAGAGAATTTAAAAAATCAAATTCCTGTTAGAATTGAAGGATTTGAAGATAAGAAAATAGGCCGAACATATGGCTCAGTGAATTGTTTTGAATGTTATGTATCTCGTTTGGATAATCAGGAAAAAAAGATAAATGCTGTGATACTAAAAATTAAAAGAACTCATCATAAAAAAAATATATTTGAAATTTTAGCAGAACCTTATTTAAGGGAAGTATTAGAATTAAGAGATGGGGATAGACTAAGAATAGAATTGAAAAAGAAATAATCTGTTATAGAATTTTAATCTTTTTTTAACGGTTCTTTCTGTTTTATACAATGATAAATTTTTATGATTCTAAAAGTGAAAGTTCCAATAACAAGCCACATATAAATAAATAGAAATTCATTAATGAATCCATAAAAAAATGCTAAAATCATAGTTAAAAATATGTAAAATAATCTTTCAGATCTAGCCATCAGTCCCACATCAAAATCTCCTTTGAAAAATACTTCTGCTTTTGCTCTACTATAACTGATCATGAAAGAAATAAAAAATGATATGCATATAACCAAATTCATGTTAAAAAAATTCCATAGTATTTCATTAAAGTTAAAAATTAATAACCCAAAGAAAATAATAAATTCAGATAATCTATCCATAAAAGAATCAAAAAATCCCCCAAACTTTGTTGATTTGTTAGTTAATCTAGCAATAGCTCCATCACAACCGTCCATAATTCCCGTAATAAACACAAAAATAGAGAAGAACAAAAGATTTCGAAAAATTATTAAAGAGACAAAACTTAAGATAGAAAATCCAAGCATAATAGTAGTCGCTATATTTGGAGTAATTCCAATTTTGATTAAACCTTTTGCTATTAGTTTTATTAATGGTCTAAAAATATATCTTAAGCGAAATCTCGAAGGCATTTTTAGAGGATGTAAAGAGGTTAAATTAAAATATGTTTCTCATTATAAAATAACATAGTTTTTTTATTTTAATTATTTTAAATATATAATTAATTCATTAACACAACAAAGAGAATGAATACTTTTGAAATTACGTTTAATTTTGAAAACAAAAACTAAAAAAAATAAAGATTTAAACATTAAATTTAATATTGCTCCGAGTAAACATATTGGATTTATAAATTTTATCAATTTAGCGTTAAGTCAAGATTTACCAATAGAATTATCTTTTGAAAAAATTTCAAAATCTGGTGAACGAGAAGAGAGTAAAATTGTTGGGCAATTTAAACTAAAAGGTAGAGTTGATTCCCAAATGTATCAATTAGGAGAGGAAATTCAGGAAGCAGATCGTAAACGAAAAAAACTTCAGCAAAAAAGAAAGCAAGGGTAATGAGCTTTTTCTAACTCTAATATCAAATGTATTAATTAACTATTATAACTATTTTTCAAGGATAATTTTATGGAAAAGAAATTCTCTTTAAAAATTCCTGGTCGAATTTGTTTAATGGGTGATAAGGTAGACCTCTTAGGTAAACCTGTTATAGGGATGGCAATAAATTTGATGATGACTATTAATTACGAAGAAAGAAGAACTACTACTGTTGAATTTTATAGCCATGATACTAAAGAAAGAACTATATTTAATTTAGATAAATCTCCTCCACGATATATAGATTTAGCCTATTGGAGTGTTTTATTTGAAAGATTAAAGAAACATATAAAGAAAGGATTTTATATGGGAGTGAATTCGGATATTCCAATTGGAGCAGGATTATCAACATCAGCAGCTGTATCTATAGGTTTTATTAAGGCTATAAATCAGGCATACAATTTGAATCTTACACCAGATGATATCGCTGAACTCGCATATCTAGGTGAGAATCATGATCTGGGAATAATGTGTGGTAGGTTAGATCAATATACAATTGCTCATGGTGGAATTGTTTTTATATACACAGATGATGAAAATCCTGGAGTAGAACATTTATATATTGAAAAAATGCCCATTGTAGTTGGAGATTCATTAGAAGAAAGAAAAGCATCTTTAATATTAAATAGAATAAAAAAACAGATAAGAGAAAATGATCCTACAACATTAGAAGCTTTTCAAATTATAGAAAGTTGTGTTTATCAAGCAAAAGATGCGTTATTAAAGAAAGATTTTAATAAATTAGGTGAATTAATGAATAAACAACAAGAACAAGAAGCTGTTTTGAAAGCTGATACTCCAAAGATTTTAAACTTATGTAAAGCAGCAAAAGATGCTGGAGCCTTAGGAGCAAAGCAAATGGGGGCGGGTGGAGGGGGTTGTATTGTAGCTATTGCACCTGGAATTCAGGAAGAAGTAGCAGAAGCAATAATAAAAGCTGGAGCTAGAGCTTGGATTTTTGATATTTACCTTTATTAAAAGATCTTAACTAAAGTATATCAAATAAATTATAATATCAATTATACAATTTGTCGATATTGGAATTCCCAAGTTTTTTTAACATAAAGTGTATCATTTATAGTATCGTAAATTACTGATCTTTCACTTAATCCTCCAATCTCTTCTATTTCTATTTTTATATTCATTGAACCTAATTTTTCTTTAATATTATCTATATTCTCTTGATAGGTCTTATCATAATCCATAAAAAGTCTAGCTCCACCAACAATAATCGCTTTTATATTTGCTTTTTTTGCTCCATGGTAGAGTAAGTTATTATATAAATCTTTTATTGAAGTGTCTACAAATGTATGAGGAAATAGCAAATGATAACCTTGTTTTGCACAAGTAGAAACTGGTAATTGAATATGGGATATTGCGAAGATATTATTTATTGGATCTTTAAGAATCAAACCCAATCCTGATCCTAATCCCTTAATGGAAAATTTAGTTGCTTTAACATTTTTATCAAATGAATTAATTAAGGCATAATATCCCATAGGAATAGCTAATTCATTATCATCATTAGCTCTTAAAATACGATCAAACCTTTCATCCTCATAAGACTGAATAAATTCTTGATCTTTATTTTTAAGATCAATTTCACAGGAATGGATATTTTCTCGAACCTCCCGTTGTATTATTTGTTGAGAATATTTATCTAATTGATTAACACGCAACTGTAATTGTTTTTCACGATGTGCTACCAATTGATTTCTCTTTTCTACATGCTTTATAAGCTCTTCCAGGGATTTCCATTTCTTTTCTACCTCATTTTCTTGTTCCTTGGCATATCTAAGAAAACTTTTTATTTTTTTCTTTTTTAACTCTAATTTTTTCTTTTTCTTATTTAAATATGTTACTTTAGCTTTTATTATCTCTTCTCGTCGCTCTAAGCTTATTTCTTTCTTTCTTAATTCATCTTCTCGTTGATTCAAAAGTTTTTTCTGTTTTTTTAGAAATGGATTCTCAATCTTATCAGCATTGAGCTTTACTTTGTTTGTAAAACTTGAAAATTTAGAACGCTCGAATGTTTTATTAACCCCATTATTAACTATTAGCCCTGTTATCTTTACTTCAGTTGGGTCTTTTATTTGTTTTTCGAGTATTTTACCCTTATTTTTAATTTGTCTAGAAAAAGATTGTTTTTCTATTTTTTTTTCTACTTTTGTTTTCTGATTACTCTTTTTAGAATCATCGCTATCTTTCTCTATTTTGCTCAAAAAATTATCTATTCGTTTAGTATTATATTCAATTTTAATTGGTTTTTCTTTAATAATTTCTATTGGTTGATTTTTTCCTTTATTTAATGATTCTTGATATTTCTCTTCCGTTTTATTTAATCTTCCGTCTTTCTTACGAGTTTCAAATAATCTATAGAGTTCTTTTCTAGTAGATTCATTTTGCATAGAAAAATCTTTAACATAAAAGCGATTTCGTATACTGAGATTTTCAAAACAGGATTTCTCATGTTTTAAAGCTTCTGATCCCCCTAAAACTAGTAGACCTCCATTATATAATCTCGCTTCTAAAATTCTTAATAGTTTTTCACGAGCATATTGATTAACATAAATAAGCAAATTACGACAAAAAACCACATCATACTTATATTCTTTTATATGACCTTTTATTATATCTTCCTGAATAAATTCAACTTTTTCTTTAATTTCCTTATTTAATATATATTTTGGTCCAATATTTGTGTTTTGCTTAAAAAAGTAGGATTCTATATAAAATTGGGGTGTTTCATGTAACGAGTACTCTCCGTACACGGCTCTTTTTGCAAATTTCAGGGCATTTGAATCAATATCAGATGCAATTATATGAAAATTTGGAAAACTTTTATTTTTTTTTTTCAATTGATCTAAGATTATCGCAATAGAATAAGGCTCATCACCAGTAGCACACGGGGCTGACCATATTTTGAGTGGTCTCTTTAAATCTTTAGAATAAATTTTAATGAATTTTTCAAAATTCTCAAATACATTATAATTTCTAAAAAAATATGTATAATTGATCGTAAATTTATCTAAAAATAAATCTATCTCATCTGGATTATTTCTGATATATCTAATATATTGTTGATGATATTGTAGGTTTAAATTTTTCATTCTAAAATATATTCTTTTCTCAAGAAATTTACGTTGATAGTGTTCAAATTTCATGCCTGTAGCATTTGCAAGTTCATCTATCAAGATATTAATTGAGCTAGAATTCAATAAAGAAAACGCTATTTTTTACACCAAAACGCCTGTTATTTAGAAATTTTACTCAAATAATTTAAATATTAGTCAATTTTAAATTTTTTGTAAGTAAAACTTGTTATAGCTGATGCAACAAACTAACGGAGCCAAATTTTGTGGTAAAAAATTTGTGTAGAAAAATTCTAATTGAATGAAATAAGTTGTATTTTACATAGACTCTTACATAGGGTATAGACTTTTATTGGACTTAAATTTAAAAATTCAGCGACCTCATTGATGTTTTTCTCTCCATCGATAACTTCATATATTTTACATAACGTATCTCCTGTTATATAATATTTAGGATTAACTTTTTCTGAAGTCATAATAGTTGGAATGTAACTATAATAATCTGGAACAGGTTCTACTATTTCTGATTCTTTTTTTGGTGTTGCAGTATGATCAATTGGATTTTCAAAGCCTTTTATCCAATCAAAAACCTGAGTATTAAATTGAGCTTTTTCTTTATTATCTTCTTCCTCAATATAAAGCTTAATTATTTCTTCAAATGATTTAAAGCTATCTAATCTGCCATTCCAATTTGAAATTTGATCAATGTTGAATTTTTTTAAAAAGTTGTTGGATAATTTTTTTAGAAATCTTTGTACATTCACAAGTTCAGAATTTTTATCATAGGTTGCGAGATATATTAAATCTGGTATATTTGAATCTTTTAAAAAAGATAATTTAAGATTATTATTTGAAAGCTTCAATTCGCTAATGGTCCCTAAATCTTCAAATGAATCCGAAAATGAATTAAGAGCTGAAAAAAATCCACTTACCATTATAAGGTCATCTACTTCAGAAAATAAGTTTTTTGTATTAGGTGAATTGGAGAAATTCGTAGATAATAATGGTAAACCATCTTTAATTATGAGAACGTCGCAAATCATTGAACTCAGGAAAAAATGTCATATCTTTTTAAAAATCTTAAGGCTGTAAGTACCAAATCAATAATTATAATACACAAGTGATTATAATACATCTGTAATACCCTAATAATATTAATAACCATAATATCATGATTCGATTAAGGGCTCCTGGAAGGATTTGTTTATTTGGAGAACATCAGGATTATTTAAATTTCCCAATTATGGCAATGGCTATTTCACAATATATATTTTTAGAAGCAGAACGAATTTTAGAATCAAAATTCTTAATTGAAATGCCGGATATTAGTCAAGAACTAGAAATTAAATTAAACAAGAAAGAATTAGAATATCAACTGAAAAGAGATTATATTAGAAGTGGGTATAATCAATTTTTAAGAAAAGGTGCACGCTTTGATAAAGGTTATAAGATTACAATAACTGGAGATATACCAATTAACGCAGGAGTTGCTAGCTCTTCAGCTTTAGTAATGGTATGGTTATTATTTTTAAATACGATTAGTAATAAAAAAGTAAAAAAATTTCAATTAGCACTCGATGGTTATAATGCAGAAGTTAAAGAATTTAAAGAGGGTGGTGGCATGATGGATCATTTTACTTCCACTTTTGGTAATTTAATTTATCTTAAACCTAATCTACCTAAACCACATTTAATCCATTACAAAACGAAGTTAAAAGGTTTTATTTTAGGAAATTCCATGGAAAAGAAAGAAACAGTTGATGATTTAATTAGAGTTAAAAATGCATCTCTTAATGCTTTTAAGGAGATAAAAAATTTAATGCTAAACTTTAATCAGTATACGACAAATTTAGAAGAAATAGAACCCTTTTTATGTAATCTGAAAAAAGAATATCAAAAGAAAATTTTAGGAAATATTCATAATCGAAATTATACCATTAAAGCTAAAGAACTAATTGAACGAAATAGAAATGTATTATTAAAAGAAGAATATTCTAAAAAGACTCAAAAATTCTATGAGTCCTTAGGTACTTTATTAGATTTACATCAAAAACAATTAAAAGAAAATATCAAAGTATCTACTCGTAAAATTGATAATATATTGCTTAAATGTAAAAGATCTGGAGCTTTAGGTGGAAAAATCAATGGATCTGGATTTGGGGGAACTTTATTTGCTTTAGCACCAGGAAAGGAAGAAAAAATTAAAAATATCATTGAAGAAGAAGGTGGTGAAGCATTCATCTTAAAAACTAGTAATGGAGCGGAATATTTTTGAAGGCTATAATTTTATGTGCAGGATATGGTAAAAGATTGAAATCCTATACTAAAAGGTATCAAAAATCGATGCTTCCCCTCCATGGCAAACCTCTATTAGATTACATTATTAATGGATTAATTACTAGCGGCTTTAAAGAATTCATTCTCGTTGTAGGATACAAAAAAGAACAAATCTTTGATTATTTTCAGGAGGGTAAGAGATGGGATATAAGTATAGAATATATTGAACAAAAAGAATTAAATGGTACAGGGGGAGCTCTTTTATTATGCGAGCAGATCATCGATGAAAGTCATTTCTTTTTAACATGGGGAGATATATTAGTGCCTTATAAGGTATATAAAGATGTTTATAATATATTCTTAAATGAGAATCAAAATTTCATCTTGGTGGTAAATCATTCTCATGATCCCTATTTGGGAGCTGCTGTAATATGTGATAATTTATATTGTAAAACTATTATAGAAAAACCTCCAAAAGGTTCAGGATATAATTATAACAATAGTGGAATATTTATTTTTTCTAAAGAAATTTTTAGTGTTTTAAAAATTCTAAAACCCTCTAAAAGAGGAGAAATTGAAATAACTGATGCTATACGAATGGGTATTAAAGAGCGAAATTGGAAAGTTAGGGTATTTAAAATGGAAAAAGGCCAATTTAGAGGAGATTTTGGCAATATAGAAATGTATCGACGATTAAAAAAAGATACCTCTTGGCTAAAAGAACTAAAAGAATTAAATAGGTCTGACTCAAAATAAATAATATGCGGATAAGAAAGCGGAAAAATCTTAAAAAAAAAAATGCTATTATTACCTTTTTATTTTTAATACCATTGATTATTTTTGGTATTTATGCAGGCTTCTGTTTATATATATTAGATGATGTTGCTTCTTTTACATTAAAAGTGGATCCTCCTAACACAGAATATTTCTATAAATTAAATGATATCTTAAATAATTCAAATTATTTAGATCAATTAGCTCATACCTATGATTTGCAAATGGAGAGATTTCATATGCCAACAAATATTAGTGTCGATATAACTTTTACTAATGATAGTTATATAGAGGTTGAAACATGGCATAGCACAGATAATGGTGCTTTAAAAATTGGATATACGTTAGCATCTCAATGTTTTAGATATAAAGCAGCATTAGACCATGGAAATATCAATGAATTGAATAATGCTACACGCATGGTTAAAAAATGTGTGAGTGCTTTTAGCAATATGTTAGCTGCACCTAATGGAGGGATTGGACCTCAATATCCTGGGACACCCGCAAGATTTGTATGTGCTCCTGAAAATCGAAAATATCATCCTTGGATGTTTGAAGAAGATCCAAGACATTTCAATGGCACAGGAGCTTATCAAAAATGGCGAGTGCGGCTCCATACAAGTAGGGATGAACTTGCAGGATATTTCCTTGGGTTTGCATGTGTTCTAAAATTTATTGATCCTAATGAAAATGAAGATAGTAAATGGTGTATAAATAGAATAAGATTGTTGACAGAACAAATGATTGAGGGATTTAAAAAGACTAATTGGCTTGTTTTGGGAGGAAAAGGTGAACCAGTCGGTTCAGATCTTAATCCTTACTTTGAAGGTAGTGCTTGGCAATTAACTCTTCTTAGAATAGGAGCTACAGCTTTACCTGAAAAATACAATTCCTTATATCACTATGCGGCTTCTAAAATGATGTCAATGAATGAAGCGGCTATGGGAGGAAAACAGAATACTGTGTATGATACTTACGCACTCGCCTTTGGAATGGATGTAGAAATTGCCTTGATTTTGCTTGAAGACAATCCAAAATTGCAGTATCACTATATTGAAAATTTTGAAAGCAAATTTTATAGATATGTTCGATATCATCGGAATGCTTTCTTCAATATTGGACATTTAATTTTTATGGCTTTAATACATAAACCTTCCAAGTTTGAAGATCCTAATTATACAGATGATATGATAAGATGGGATATCCTTGACCAATTATGGCGTTTTAATACTTCGGGATGGAGTAATGGGATTAGAGATTATAACTTAACTATAAGACCAAACTCCACACGGGCTACAAGCCTTAATCCAGAGATTAGAAACATGAAAACTGAACCTAACAAAGAAAAATGGGAAAATTTTTTTGAAAATCACGTTTATGGCAGTATATTTTCTTGGCTTGGAGATGTAATTGATTTTAAGGAACCCTTGTATATTGTACCTTTAACAGTCTCGGAGATGGGTATCCATAGTTTTCTCTGGGAACACAGTAAATTTTATGGTGATGGTGGTAATCCAACAGGAACAGGACTAAGACAAGCCGTCCCTACCTCTTACCTTGTTGTATATTGGATGGGTAAAGCTTTTAATATTTTTTAATTCTTTTTAAAAATGAGTATATTCAAAAAGTTAATACATTTATGAATAATTGTAAACTATAAATTACAGCAATTTTAAAATGAGTTGGTTAAATTGAGTAGTGAAAAATACAAACATAGATATTATTATAAAGAATCATATGAAGCATCAATTGGAACTTTCGCATGTGGGTGTGTTTTCCTTTTTGTAGCGATATTATCTTTAGTTTTACGAGCAGTTGGCAGTAATTTTCTTACACTTAGTGCATGGGGTTACTGGATGTTTATTCCCGCTTTCTTCATCTTTATAGGAGGATTCCAACAGCTCTGGAGGAATATCACCTATAAAAAGGTTGTGAAGAATGCTTTAGCTCAAAGAAACTTTGAAGGAACACATAAACTTGAGCACATTGCGTTAGAAATTGGCATGAGACCCAAGGATATTTTACGTGTATTGGTGGATTTGCGAAATAAAGGAATAGTGCAATACAGTTTTAATTCTGATTCTGGTGAAATTATACTAGGCAAAGGAATAACTTATACCCAGGCAAGTGGGTATGTTCCCCCTACCAAAAATCTTGAAGCTCCAATACCGACAGAAGATAAGAATTTCTGTGTTTATTGTGGTTACAAATTAGAGATGAAAGCTAGTTTCTGCCCAAATTGTGGTTCAAAACTTTAGGTTAATATTTTTTCATTATTTTTTCCTTTTTTATAATAAAATTTTTTACATATATATTATTTAATCAAATAGAAATTAGGGATATCAAGTATA
>JBHLOC010000021.1:44801-85268 GCA_048940925.1 Promethearchaeota archaeon
TATTTTTTCCTTTTTTATAATAAAATTTTTTACATATATATTATTTAATCAAATAGAAATTAGGGATATCAAGTATAGGTGACTGGCTATAACAAAATGTGAGAACTACAATCCTGATTTTTTGTCAGAAAGAGAGATTAAAGAAAAAAATATCCCTTTTGAAAGAAAATACATCCCTTTTAATCGATTATTTAACCCTCGAGCAGTAGCAGTAATTGGGGTAAGCAAGGATAGAGATTGGGGTGGGAGTCATTATCTGGAAACTTTTAAAGAATATGAATACGCAGAGCCAGTTTATCCTGTTAATCCAAAGTATGCAGGAGAAGAAATTCAAGGATTCAATGTTTATGATTCGATTTCCTCTTTACCAGATGATCCTCCAATTGATCTTGGAATAGTTGCTGTTCCAGCTAAAATTACACCTCAAATTGTTGAAGAATTAGGACAAAAAGGTGTATTCTTTGCTCATATTTTTTCTAGTGGATTTTCAGAACTTGGTGAGGAGGGATATAACTTAGAAAAACAGCTTTTAGAAAAAGCAAGAAAAACTCATATTCGGATTCTTGGGCCTAATTGTATGGGTATTTATAATCCAAAGGGGCGAATAGGCTTTACACATCATCTTCCCTTAGAAGTTGGTCCTGTAGCCTTTATAAGTCAATCGGGTGGAATTGCAGGGAGACACTCCCGTATTGGATCATCAAATAGTTATTTTTTTTCAAAAGTTATTTCTCTAGGTAATCAAATAGATCTAGATATTGTGGACTTCTTGAATTACTTTAGGACTGATCCTGATACTAGAGTAATTTCCATGTATATTGAAAATATAAAGAGAAGCGGAAATGATTTCGTTCAATTTTTAAAAAAAACCACTAAAGAAAAACCAGTTATAATATGGAAAGGTGGAAAATTAGAAGCGGGACATAGCGCAGTAATGAGCCATACGGGTGGTTTGGCAGGGGATATGAAGTTATGGAGGGCTATGGCGCATCAGACGGGTATTATTCTCGTAAGAAACTTTAAAGAATTAATTGAAATGATCCAAACTTGTATAACATATAAAATTCCAAGAACTCTCGGTACAGCCATCATTACAGGGGGTGGTGGACCAGCAGTAGAAATGACAGATGAGTGTGAACTAAATGGTCTAAAAATTCCAAGAATCACAGAAAAAGCTCAAAAGATGATAAATGAATATATTCCTGAAATTAATTCTAATTTAACAAACCCATTAGAATTTGGGGCTAATGGTAGTCATGAGAATTTGATTAAGACTTTGCAAATTCTAGATAATGAGTCTCATATTTCTACAATAATGATTACTATTCGTCCTGAACGGATTATTTCACAGGGATTAGATATGGATGAATCTATTAATAGTTTTGCTAATGCGTTGTCACCAAACTCAGAAAAAAACTTAGTTAGTATAGATATGCCATTCGAACCACGAGAAGAAACAATAGATGCACTACAAGAATTTCGTCCTAAAATGATAAAAAAAGGGATATTGGTATATAACTCAGTTGATCTAGCAGCTAAAAGCATCTATCGTCTATGGACCTACGGAAATTATCTGAAAAATCATGGATATAATCTGTATTTACAATAATAACCAAAATTTATACCGAATAAATTTAGACTTATTCTAAATAGATTGATCTTTCAATTTTTTAAATTATTTACTTTTCCTAAATTATATTTATTAATAAAGAAAAATGAATTTATAATGGACTAATGAAACGTCTAAAAGTCCCTAAGCCAATTTCTTGTGGATTAATACTTTCTTATAAATGTAACTGCGAATGTAAGCATTGTATGTATTTTGGGTCACCAAAATGGGCTGATTCAATAAGTAATAAACAATTGAAGGAGACTTTAACTAAATTATCTAAAATAATTCAGCCTTCTCCAGATGGACCTGAAAATGTAAGATTAAATTATGGACTTCATTTTACAGGCGGAGAACCTTTTTTAGATTATAATCTTTTATTGAAAGCTGTTGAATTTGGCAATAAACTAAACATTCCTTCAATGTTTGTGGAAACAAATTGTTATTGGTGTAAAAATGATACTATTACTCGAGATAGACTCTTAAAATTAAAAAACATAGGACTACATGGCATTCTAATAAGTGTAAATCCTTTCATTCTTGAATTTGTTCCTTTTGAATATACAAAACGAGCCATAAGAATAAGTTTGGAAATTTTTCGGGAAAATTTGATGATTTATCAATTATATTATTTTGGTCAATTTAGAGAGTTAAATTTTAAAGGAAGGCTTCCTATCGAGAAATACATTGAATTTGTTAGTATAGAGGATTTGAAAAGAAGAGTAGAAATGCTTATGATGGGACGTGCAGCTTACTCATTAGAAAATTTACATAAAAAATTTCCTATTGAACATTTTCTCAATGAAAATTGCAAAATAGAGCTAGTTAGGAACTGGCATTGTCATTTTGATAACTATGGAAATTATATGCCTGGTTATTGTGGGGGTATTTCATGGGGAAACATTAGAAATTTAGACTCTCTCTTTAATGAAGGTATTGATCTTGACGAATATCCTATTTTAAAAGCTTTGATTTTAAGGACTATTAAAGATCTCTATATATTTTCGATTGATCATTTTAATTATGAGAAACTAAATGATGGTTATGTTTCAAAATGTCATGTCTGTTTTGATATACGGCGAGCTATTGTTTCTAAAACAAATGAGTTTAAAGAGTTAAGTCCTTTAGAATTCTATTCTCATATCTAAAAAAGAGATTATTATTAATTTTGTTTTAAAAATAAAAGGTGTATTAGTCCGCTAAAACCTTTTCTTTTTTCTCTAAGTGTAGTTTTCTAGCATCCTCAGTTATTTTGTGATATTTTTTCTTATCAATCGGGAAGAATAACATTACGATAATTCCGACTACTAGAAATATCGTTGGAAAAATAAACATTAAACTCCGTAAACCAAAAATATTAGTAGTTGTTATCGTAGTTGGATCAAAAATCGCCCATTCCACTCCTATGAATACGAGTCCTATTGTTATATAAATTACTACATTTGTCAATTTTATAATAAACCCGGTTACACCATAAAATCCCGCTTCTCTCCGAATCCCTGTATTCAATTCATCTTCATCAATAATAGCAGCAATTACAACATCTCTAACAATTAGAACCCCAGCTAATCCAAATCCCCAAATTAATAAGGTAATAAAGCCCCCCATAGCATTAGATATAAACATAAATGGAGATAAAGTTGCAATGAATACAATTAACGCTAAAATATAAGCATTTTTAGCTCCAAGTTTACTAATAATGATTCGCCAAGGGAATACAAAAATTAAAGCAGCTACAAATCCAGTTCCCAATATTAATGATTGAACAAAAGCATCCTCAACACCCAATACAAAACGTCCAAAAAGAGGAAATACTGTTGGTAACATACCAAATGAATACCAAATAGTAAAACTCCCAACAAGAAAAATCCTGAATGATTTATTTTTAAATGCATATCTCAATGACGTAAGAAAAGAGGGAGCACTTTCAGGATCTTTAGAAAATTCAATTCTTTCTTTAAAACCAAATCTTATAAAGATAAATCCTGAAACAGCACATATTATTGAGATAGTTATCGCAGCAAAACTATAATCACTAAAATATTGTGGATCGGCAAATACGGGTATAAAAATCCCTGGTAAAATGAATGCAATTAAAAGAGAAATGACTTGAAAGAATTGGATTGACGTATTTGCTTTCGCACGTTGATCTAAGTCTCGAAACAATTCAGGAAATAATGCAGTCTGATTTAAAGAATACATTGTGTAAAATAACTCCCAAAGTATAATTATTATTAATAAGTATAGAAATGTGACTATAGGATCTCCTCTAGGAGGTGTCCAGAGTAATATATTCAAAAAGAGTAAAGGAATAATACCAGCAATTATATAAGGTTTTCTGCGACCCCATTTTGTGCTAGTCCGATCCGATATTGTCCCCAAAAGTGGATCATTGAAAGCATTCCACACCGACCAAATTACGAATGCACTAGTTATTAATACAACATTTAACTGAACAACAGAATAGTAAAATGTAAAAACTAAAAATGTAAAAAATTGAAAAAAAACAACGTCGGTAAACCCACCAAAACTATATAATACTGCCTTCTTTAATGAATATTCAGATTCTGAATCTTTCTCTTCTTTAACCATATTATCTCTCCATTATTTTGTATTTTTACTTACGAGATAGTTGACGTAAAAGAATAATTATAGATTGTTCACACTATTAATAAATAATTATTTTAATCAATACTCTATAATTCAAGGTTTCCATTTTTTTTAAAATCCTTTTTATTTTTGCATAAAAATGTCTAAAATCTCCACTAAATTTAGTGAGGCTCTATTTTTAAATATAAGATCAGTGCAATATTTATCAAACTCAAATTTCTTCGAGATGAGATATAATTTCGAAAGGTTTTACAAATAACAATTACTCTGAGATTTTAACAGACAAAAATCAGAGCTTTGAGAAACCAGATATTTCAAATAATAAAACTGTCATTTCTGAGCTTGTCTCAGAGTTATTTAAACAAATTAATTCAAAAGATTCGTTTGCCTATTTCTCTGACTTATTATTTGAATCCTTACAAGATTATAAAAAATATTATCAGGTTAATAATTTTTTAGAAAATAATAATAATTTAAGAGAAACTCCACTTAATGAATTACTTTCCGTCAATTCTGGTATCAGCGACCCAAAAAATGAATATCTTGCTATATCAAATGATATCCATTCCATTTTATCTAATTACCCTGATTTAAACAATAAACAAAAACTAAATTTCTGTTTTAATCAAAGATATTACATGAAATTATATCTAAAAGAAGTTTTAACTGCATTGAAAAAAAGAAAGTATTAAGCTTGATAACCAGAAAATTTTAAAAAAAAGAAATAGTTTAGTATAAATTAAAACTAGGTTTTAAGCCCAAGATACATCCAGACAGCAAAAGTTGCCATAACAATTCTTGTGAGCCCAATAGTCCAAGGTGTTTCAAGTATTGAATCTAATGCTCCACAAACAACGAAAATGATAAAACCAATTGATAAATACGTAAACTTTCTCCGTAATAAACCAGTAGATTGTTTTGCTTTTATTGCAAATCCTATTCCTAAGAAAATTAAAGAAGAAACTAAAAATACTGCAACCAAGATAAAAGTGGGATGTCCTTGATTAAAACTGGCATCTATTAAACCATTGGGTACCAACACTTCAATATAGTCAAATGAATCAACTGTCTGAAACCATAAGAAATATTCGAATACTATTCCTAAGACTAAAAAAATCCCTACGAGTACCCATTTGTATTTAGGGATTAGAAGTTCTCCACCAAGATACATTGCAAAAAAAAGCGCAGGTGCAACCCATGTATAACTTAAAAGTACATAAACTGGAACTGGACCTTCAGCTGGCCCTAAATTATGATCTGTAATTAATTTGACAAAAAAATCAATAGTTGGACCAAGCCATAAGAAACCTACGAAAAAAATTTGTATACCTGCTATAGATAATAGTTTAGCTTTCAATTTTATTGATTTATAAAGAGATAATAAACCAAAAACTGCTGAAGATAAAATAATAAGTGATGCTGTTAAGCCATCCAACCAACCTTCAAAAGCGATTACCATTCTTAATTCCTCACAAATTATCTAAAAATTTTATTGTAAATTGAAATTATATATTTATTTAATTTGATTTTATTTATAATTATATTTTTTGTATTGACAAAATATATTAAAGTTTGTAAGCTGTAATTCTAATTGTTTTTTAATTATTAATATTTAAGGATCTCTAAATTAATTGAAATCTTCTATAAAAAAATGTGGATACTTTTTGATTTTTCTTATCGTCTTCCAACTTGAATTTAAGTTCTAAATGTTGGTTAAGACTTTTCAATGGATACATATGAGAGATAATAATAGCTCCACCTTTTGCTGTGCTGATTACATGATTAAGATATTTTTCCATTGTGGGTAAAGAATATATATAAATAAAATCATAATTCTTTAAATTATGGGTATAGAAATTTCCCCTTATGAATTTTACTTTACTGAATACTTTTTTTTTATAAATTTTACCTTCTTTTAATAATCGAATAGACTTTTTAGCTTCATTTATAAGGATTGGATCGATTTCAATTCCGATTGATCTTATTCCATAATTTACTGCAGAATAAATAATGACTTGACCATTTCCCGAACCTAAATCAATTAATATTTGCTTAGAATTTTTATGCAGATCAAATTTTTTCGCAAGGGTTCCAAATATCTTTTTTAGAAAGACTTGTTTAGTTTCTTGGAATGGTAGATCTAATTGAGAATAAAATTTCTTTAATTTCTTTTCGCACATTTTAATGTTTCAATCAGTTCAGAATTTTATTCTTTTCATAATCATGAATTATTTATGCCTAATTAAATCTTATGAAATAATTTAGAAAGTAGCTTCCGTTTGTTTTGCCTTAATTTCTTCAATAAATTCATAAGATTGGTGACGAAAGTATGTATTATATAATCTTGCATAATATCCATTTTTTTGAATCAAATTCTCATGATTACCTTCCTCAACAATCTCCCCATGATCAAGTACAATTATACGATCGACGTTTCTTACGGTGGTAAGCCTATGAGCAATAACAATTGTAGTTCGTCCTTGCATTACTTTCTCCATGGCTTCTTGAATCTGAACCTCTGTAAACGGATCTACTGATGCTGTTGCTTCGTCTAATATTAAGATTGATGGATTTTGTAATAAAACTCTTGCAAATACTATCAATTGTCGTTGTCCCATTGAGAGAACTTTTCCTCTTTCTAAAATGTATGTTTCCAGTCCCTTATCAAGATTTTTAATCCATTCCATACCGCCAGACTGGTCTAGAGCCCAAATTACATCTTCTTTTGTGGCATCTGGTGAGCCATAGGTAATATTATTTTTGATTGAGTCAGCCCAGAGAAATGGCACCTGAGGTATAAATCCTACAGATCTCCTAAATTCTGTAAGTGATATATCTCGTATACTATGACCATCTATAAGAACATCTCCTGATTGAAATTCATATAAACGAAGTAAAATTTTTGTTAAAGTTGATTTACCTGCTCCCGTGTGGCCTACAATGGCAACAGTCTCTCCTGGGTGAATTTTCAAATTAAAACCTTTGAAAACAGGTTTACGAGGTACATATTCAAATTCTAAATTTTCAAATTCTATTTTTCCCTTTATTGAATCTAACACATAATCTCCTTGCTTAATATAAGATTGAGAGTCTTGAAGAGCAAAGATCCTTTCTGCTGCTGATAGTCCTTCTTGAAACTGAGGCCAAAAACTAGCAATTTGAAGTATAGGTGCGAATAAAATTAACGAACTTTGAAGAAACAGATAAATATCTGACCCACTCAGCACCCCTTGTAGTATAAAATTACCTCCAAAAAATATAAGTAAAGCATAGAGAATAGCGATGAAAATATCTAAGCTCGGAAAGAGAATAGATAAATATAAAGCTCTACTCATGTTTACTTGAAAGGATTGATCATTAATCGCTTGAAAATTGTCAAATTGGCTTTCTTCTTGGCGAAAACTTTTTATTATTTGAATTCCTGCCATAGATTCCTGTATAAAGGCATTTACTTGCGCTAAGGAACGCTGACCATACATTGACTTTTTTCTTGCAACTTTACGAAAAGAGAGTGTAAATGCAAAAACAATAGGTATCATTAACATGAATACTCCTGTTAACAATGGACTTATAAAGATCATTGGAATAAGTACGATAATTAACATTATAAATGAAGAAATTAATTCTGTAAACATGGTAATTGAACTACCGAATTTTTGTCCATCAGAATTGATCCTACTTACTATTCTGCCTGTTGGATATTTATCAAAGAAAGATAAATCTTGCTCAAGAACTCTTAAATTAGTTTGTCTACGTAAATTATAGCAGACACTATATACCATTCGATTGCTTGTACGCCTATTTACATAGTTAAAAACATATCCTAATGAATTCAAGATTAAAGTAGTTATAATAAAATAAATTAAAATAAAGAGATCTGATTTTAATTCTAGTTGTTTAATAATTAGACTCATTAGATAAGGAGTTAATCCATAAGTAACTGATGAAAGACATATAAAAGTAATTACAATTGTCATAGAACGTCTATAGGGTTTAAACAATTTTATAACTCTATTAAATAATTCTCTATCTGAATAAATTCTATCATAACCCTCTTCATCTAATCCAAAATAACCTATTCTTCGAAACATACTAATTAATCATTTCCTAAAAGTTCATTTAAGGTTTTATCAAAACGTTTTATAAAGATTTTTTGATATTCTTTTGAGTTTTTTAGTAAATACTCATGGGATCCCTGATTGACAATCTCACCTTGTTTTAACACGATTATTAAATCTGCCCATCTTATTTGGGAAAGCCTATGAGTTATTATAAAGGTAGTTCTTCCATTTAAAATCTTAAAAATTGCCTTCTGAATTCTTTCTTCGGTTTCTGAATCTATTGAGGAGCTAGAATCATCCAATACTAATATTTTTGGATCTGTAAGAAAAGCACGGGCAATTGCAACTCGTTGACGTTCACCTCCACTTAATTGTACTCCTCTCTCCCCAACTTCTGTATCATACTGATCTGGTAAATATTTTATAAATTCATGGGCTTGTGCTTCTTTAGCGACAGAAATTACTTGTTCCTCAGAGGAATCACGTCCAAAAGAAATATTGTCCAAAATTGAATCTGAAAAGATAAATATGTCCTGTTCAATATAGGCAATCTGGTCACGAAGAGATTGTAGAGAAAAATTTCTAACATCAATTCCATCAATTAAAATTCGACCGTCATCTACATCATATAACCGTGAAATCAATTTTGTAAGTGTTGTTTTTCCAGAACCCGTTGTTCCTACTATTGCTACAGTCTGTCCTGCTAATACCTCAAAATTTATACTTTTTAATACTTTATTTTGGGTACCGGGGTAAGAAAAGGTAACATTCTCAAATTTTAAATTTCCTTCTATTTCTTTAGATAGAGCATCATCAGAATCGTAGATTTCTGATTTCTGATTCATTATTTCTAAAAGTCTATTTCCTCCTACAATTGCTTCTTTTGCCATTAAGAATGACCTTATTGAAGCGTTAACAGGAAATCGTAGTCTCAATAATAGTCCTATTAAACCTAATACATCACCAATGGACAAAATCCCAGCTCTATTATAAAATACGGCGATTGTTAAGCCTAAAGTAACTGTTACTGAAAGAAGTAATAGAGGAAGATACTTTGCTTGTATATCACCTTGTTCAATACCCGCATCTCGATAACTCAGAGCACTATCTTTATATCTTTCAACACTATGTTCTTCTTGAGCCATCGATTTCACGATTTCAATTCCACTCAAAGATTCGTTTAAAACAGTGTTCATATAACCGAAAGCAATACGCCTACTTACCGTCGGAGGAGTTAAAAGGCGTAGAAATCTCCGAAGATATAAAATAAATATTATACTAAATGTAATTGGAATTAACACTAATTCGGGTCGATAGGTAGAACCAATCAAATAAATAGGAACAATTAAATTGATACCAGCATCTAAAATCATAGCTAACGCAGGTGAAATTAAAAAATTTAATAATCTTACGTCATTTGTTGCCCTAGCCATGATATCCCCTATTCTTTGATTATCATGAAATGATTGACTTTTACCTAGCAAATTTAAATAGAATTCTCTGCGCACATCTCTCTCTATTCTCTGAGCAACAATTTCTCGAAACGTTCTTGCCAATAATCCCGAGATTGGACTTCCCAATCCAATAAATAAAACTAAAAATGTATAATTAAATAATTGATTAGAATGTCCTGCAGAGAAAATATCAATGGCTTTCCCGATTACGACATAAATGAAGGACCCAAAGTAAGACGCCAATATCATTAGAGCAAAGAATGATACCATTAGAAACTTATTAGATTTATAAAACATATGTTTTATAATCCAAGATCTAACACCCTTCTTTCGTGCTTTTAAAAAGTCGTCCTCTTCTAAATGAAATTCTGAATTGTTTTTCAAAATTAAGCTTTGACTTTTTAGTCTCTGATTTTTCAAAGACTTATATCATCTTTTTAATTTCGATTTTAAACTTTTAAATTAAATAAAAGAAAAGAAGAAAATAAGTTTTTCGATAAGCAAGTAAAAAAGATTGGCATTTTGTTAGAAACTTATATTTTTGAAATCCGCAAGATTTAACACTAAATGTAACTCTTAAATACATAATTTTTCGATATATGAGAATTTTTATTATGGTTTCTGTATTAATAACTGGTGGCACAGGATTTATTGGTATACCATTGGTAAAAAGACTTCATGAATTAGGCCATAAGTTAACATTACTCGTTAGAGAGACAAGTGATATTACTCCTTTTGAAGATTTAAATAATATTGAGTTTGTTATAGGTGATATTAGAGATAACGATAGTTTAAACATTGCTGTAAACGGAATTGATATAATTTTTCATCTCGCGGCTTATACCGGAATATGGGCAAAAAATAATTCTATTTATTTCGATGTCAATGTAAAAGGAACTGAAAATGTGGCTAAAATTGCCCTTGAAAAAAACCTTAAATTATTTTATGTCAGTTCATTCACAGCAATAGGTCCTACTCCTCCAGAACCTGTAGATGAAACATATGAAAATGCGCATTTTTCTATGGAATATGAGAGGTCTAAATTTCAAGCAAAAAGATTAGTAAAAGAACTTATACCTAAAGGACTCAAAGTAACAATTTTTTATCCCGGGATTGTATATGGTCCAGGAGATTTTAATATATTTGGAAGGATGCTTTTTGATGTTATGAGGGGAAAAATTCTTCCCTTAGGGGTTTGTCCTGGAAAGGGAGAATCAATCGCTTGTTTTTCATATGTTTATGATTTAATAGATATTTTAGTGAGTATAATCAACAGAGAAGATTTTTTTGGAGACGATTTCATTCTTGGAGGAGAAAACGTCAAATTTAGAGAATATCTAGATCTTATCGCTGAAATTGGAAGAAACAAAAAAGCGAAAAAGCTTCCATTCTGGGTTACTATGGTTTATGCCTGGTTATTAGAAGTAAAAGCTTTTTTCAATAAAAAAGTGCCATATTTGACACGACCTACACTTAGAGCACTTAAATATCATAGAGCCTATTCTTCAAAAAAAGCCATTGAAAAACTGGGCTATAGAATTACTCCATTAAGAGAGGGATTGAAAAAAACAATTGATTGGTATATAAATTTTAATGAAAAAGAAAAAAATAAGAGCTAGATATTTAAAAAATGGTGGAAGAAAAATTAACATCTCGAATTATCGATGTAAAGGCTTATAAAACAGAAATAACAAGGAAATACACCAAATTTTTATCAAAATATCCTGAAATTTTTTCTGATTTAATATCAGGATCAAATTTTGATTTTGCAATTTACGATTCAATTGAAGATTATGATGATCATTCTCCTATAGACATTTTTAATGTTTTTCGTAATACACAAGGAATTGAAATTAAACCTGGAAAAGCACATGATTCTGATTTGGAATTAGCGCTTTCGACGGAAGCAGTTAAAAAATTAATACAGACAAACACGAAAAAGGAATACGCAGAACTTCTTGGATCTTTTTACAACAATCCTGATGAAAAAAAGGGATGGATTGATTTTGAATTACATAAAAGAACACAAACACTAATTAATATGGGTTATGGTAAATTCGCGCGATCAGCGGGAATTCTATCCGATGAAGATGATATATATAGTCTTTAAGATTATTTTTTTGAAAAAATTCGTTTTAACACAATGTTAATATATAAGGGTAAGTAGAGAAAATGTCAAAAGTAAAAGAATTACAAATTAAAAATAAATACAATGGTGAAGTTATAGACACCGTACCTGCCGATACACCAGAAACAGTTCGAGAAAAAATAAAGAAAGTCCATAAACATCACTACCTTTTAAAAAAAATGGATTTTTTTGAACGTGCGCAAATTCTATCAAAGTATTCAGGAAAAGTGCGTTTTAAAAAAAATAAATTAAAAGATTTAATCGTTGCGGAAGGAGGGCTCCCAATCAAATATTCTGAATGGGAACTAAGTATTGTGCTAAATGGCTTTCGCTTTTGTGATTGGTATTATCAATTCTTAGAAGAAAAATCATTAACAAGTATAGAAGGGGAGCAACTAGTCAGAATAAGATATATTCCACACGGGTTAGCTGCATGTCTTTCTCCTAGAAATACACCCATAAGTCTCCCTCTTTATCAATTGGGAGCTAATTATTTAGTTGGAAATCCAGCTATTATGAAACCTTCTACGGCTTGTCCATTAACTATGCTAGAGGCGTTTTCTATGATGGGAGAAATGAACTTACCAGCTCTTGAAGCCTTAGATTTGGTCATAGCTCCTGGAGAATGGGCGGTGGATGAATTTCTTCAATCTCCGCTAGTAAAAACTTTGATGACGATTACATCCTCTCATACGGCAAAGGATATCCTAGTGCGTTATGGTAAATTCTTGAAAAAAACAATTGATAGATCTATGGGAGTTGCTATGTATACTCAACCATTTAAAAATTTCTTTTTCGAATGTGCTGGAAATGATGCCGGAATAGTAATGGATGATGTAAATTTAGAACAAGTTGCTCAATGGAATGCAATGGCAAGTTATACTAATTCAGGGCAACAGTGTTTTTCTATGAAGCGAATTATAGTCCACCGAGATATATACGATGAATATATAGAATATTTAATTAAAGAAATTGAAAAGTTAAAATATGGAGATCCTACAGACCCAGATGTAGATATTGGTCCTTTAGGAAGTAGAAGAATATTGATGATGATGGAAGTAATGGTGGAAGATGTTAAGAAATACGGAGCTAAAATCTATACAGGTGCTGAAAAAATTGATACTGGTGAGGATTATGGATTGTTTTATAAGCCAACTTTAGCGGAAATCAAACCTGAATTATGCGAAGACCTCACAAAAGCTCCTTTTTTATGGCGAGAAGAAGCTTTCGGTCCAGTTCGCTCTGTTACTAAAGCTAATGACATGAAGGACGCAATAAGGTTAGCAAATGCAAGTAACTATGGTATGAGGGCTGTAGTTTATACAACTAATTTGAATAATATTGAGATTTTTAAGAACGAATTAGAAGCTGCGAATATTTACATTAATGCAAGACCTATGCTCGTTGACATTACAGTTTCCTTAGGTGGAATTAAAGACTCTGCGTATCCCGCAGGATGTAAATATTACCCTCAGGAACTGGTTTATGGAAAGTATATTTATGATGGAACGCCATTGAATTTAGAAAAAATAAAGTAAACTCCACATACGATGGAAGCAGAAGAACTATACAAAAAATTAAAAACCTATTTTTCTTTTAATTATGATTTAATGAGGCATCTTAATATAAACGCGTGTTGGGAGTATTATATTACAGAAAACACTACTAATGAACTAAATTTCAAGTTGCACTACTATTTATATAAAAAAAAAGATAAAAATTTAGAAATGACAAAAATTAATCCGAATATTAAACCAGATTTGATATTATATTTCACTGAAAATGCAATTTTAAATCTAATTAAAGGGAATCCAAGTGCAGATGAGTATTATTATCGCTACCGAGAAATGATGAGAAATACTAAACCTGGAATTAAAGTGGATAATAAAGTGAATAAACCTCGATTGAAACTTTGGCAAATGGGTTATAAAAAGTGGCAATCTGAATTCAAATTTTAAAATAAATGAATGGTTTGATTTTTAAAAAAACTTGATAAGAGACTCCAAATAATCTTTTGGTCTTTCATATCCTAATAAATTTAATAATGTTGCAGCAATATTTCCTAAAGCAGGATCTTTAATCTCATCATTAATTATGTATTCGTTATTATAACATGAGTCTATAATTGCGAACATTACAGGATTTAGAGTATGTGCTGTCTTGGATTTCATCATTTCATCCAGATTTCCATGATCAGCTGTTAAAACAGTAACACCATTAAAAGATGCAACAGTATCAACGATTTCTTTTACACATTCGTCAACAGTTTCAGCAGCAATCATCGCAGCACTTTTAGCACCTGTATGTCCAACCATATCACCATTTGCAAAATTAACTCTTAAAAATTTATATTTATTAGAAATAATCGCTTTGATAAGTTCGTCTCTTACTTCATATGCTTTCATTTTGGGATGACTTTTAATTGTTTCGGAGGGATCTGATTTAATTTCTACACAATCCTCGCCCACTATTTTCATATCTCTATTTCCTCGCCAAAAGTAAGTTACATGACCATATTTATGGGTTTCAGCAATAGCATATTGTTTTACACCTTCAGTAGATAAGTAATCGGAGATTGTATTATGAATTTTTGGAGGATCTATAAAATAATTCTTTGGAATATTTAATTTATCATCATATTGTAGTAATCCATAATATTGAACATCAGGATAGTAATTTCGCTCAAATTCACTAAAGTTTTCCTCGTCAAATGCTCTTGAAATCTGAATTGCGCGATCTCCCCGAAAATTAAAATAAATAACAGCATCATCATGTACCATTTTACCAATTGGAGTTTCTTTCTCATCCACAACAACAAAAGAAGGAAGATATTGATCTGTAATATCTGGCTGTAGATTTCTTGCTTGAATTACAGCATCTTGAGCAGATCTAAAATATCCTTTATACGATGGAAATTGCTCAGGAATTCCCTCAACATGAGCTTCCCAACCTCTTTTTACAACATCCCAATCAGAATTATATCTATCCATGGTCACTCGCATTCTTCCTCCCCCTGAGGCGATTCTATAATCATATCCGCCATCTTCATTTATATTACTTAATTCTTGTTCTAATTCATCTATATATAACAAAGCTGATTGAGGTGGTACATCTCGACCATCTAATAATGCATGAATTCTTACTTTTTTAACATTTGAATCTTTAGCACCCCTAATTAATCCAATTAAATGAGAAATGTGGCTATGTACATAACCATCTGATAATAATCCTATAAAATGGAGTGTTTTTCCATTTGTAATGATCCTCTTAATAAGATTTTGCCATTTTTGCATTTTGAATAATTCTTTAGATTGAATTGCTTCTTTCGCTAATAATGCCCTTTGTTTGACAATATTGCCTGCACCGATAGCATTATGCCCTACTTCACTATTTCCCATTTCCTTATCGGAAGGTAAACCGACAGAAGTTCCATGAGCTTTTAATTCTGTATACAATCTTAATTTAGGACATTCCTTTTGTAATTTATCTATGAATGGAGTATCTGCTAAATAGAAAGCATTGCTTTCATCTTGCCTTCCAAGCCCAATTCCATCCATTATTATTAAAACAAGAGGCCCTTCCCTTCCAGAGAATGTTTTTAATTTTTTAAGGTGAATATCTTGCATTTATTCTGTACTCTTAGATACTATTCTTTTACCAAATATGATATATTATTTTTACCTTAATTATATATTTCTTAGAAGAGATAATCATTTTATTTATATAAGATCTTTTCAGATTTTATTATAATAAAACAAAATATTCCTTTGAAAACGTCTTTATATTGTGATTACTATATTAACTAGTACCTAATTGATATATTCGTGATAATTATGAAAGATGAAGATATTTGTTATATGCCTGCTGTTAGCATACGTGATGGATTGTTAAATGGAGATTTTACCTCGCAAGAGATTACTGAACTATTTATAAATCGAATTGAGAAAATAAATCCTCTAGTAAATGCGTACTGCACACCTACTTTCGAAATAGCTCGGGAAATGGCTAAAAAAGCTGACATAGCCTTCAAGAAAGGTGAAAAAGTAGGGAATTTAAATGGAATCCCCATAAGTATAAAAGATTTAATACAAACCAAGGGGATCTTAACAACTTATGGTTCTAGGTTGTATGAGAATTTTATTCCGGAGCAAGATGATGTAGCGGTTCAAAGATTAAAAAATGCAGGATGTGTAATTCTGGGTAAAACAAATACACCTGATTTTGGACATATTGCTCTTACTAATAATCTAATTTTTGGACAAACTAAAAATCCTTGGGATTTGGAGAAAAATTCTGGGGGCTCCAGTGGGGGAGCTGCATCAGCAGTGGCATCTGGAATTAGTCCATTAGCTTTGGGTTCTGATGGAGGTGGCTCAATTAGAGTTCCAAGCAGTTGCTGTGGCGTTTATGGATTAAAAACTACATTTGGCCGCATCCCAAGTTATCCTCGTGAGGGAATAGCATTCTGGAATATGGATCATTATGGACCAATTGTTAGGATTGTTGAAGATGCTGCTTTAATGTTGAATGTTATGAAAGGTCCGCATCCTTTGGATCATAATACTTTCCCAGATGATGGCACGGATTACTTAGAATCTCTCAAAGTAATACCTAAAGCCGTAAAAATTGGCTATTCCATGGATTTAGGATATGTTAAAATCATTCATGAGGAAGTTGAAAAAGCTGTTATCGAAAGTGTTCAAAAATTTGAAAATTTTGATTGGAATGTCGAAAATATAAAAATTAAAGTAAGAAAACCAGAAAGTGCTTTCGGTGTACTAGCTAGATTAGGATATACCTATGACCATAAAAATGATTTAAATAAGCGTCCTGAAGATCTTAGTCCTGATTTAATTCAAATAATAGAAGCAGGCTTAACATTAACTGGACTCGATGTGATAAAAGCAATAGCACAACGTCATGCGATCTATGAAACATTTCATCGATATTTCTTAGATTATGATATATTAATTACTCCAACACTACCACACCCGTCCTTTAAAATTGAAATGGGAAAGCGAGGAACGATATTCCCAAGTGTAAAGGGAAAACCATTAAGTATAACAAGTTGGATGTGCTTTACCTATCCATTTAATCTTACGGGTTTACCTGCGGCCTCAATTCCCTGTGGATGGACAAATGATGGATTACCTATAGGAATGCAAATTATTGGTCGTCGTTATGATGAGAAAACCGTTTTACAAGTTTCTAAAGCTTTTGAAGAAATATCTCCATGGCAAGACAAACTACCAATATTAAAATAAAATCTTTTTCCTTTTTTAATAAGTTACTGAATTAAAATGATTTCATATTAGAAGTAGTTATATAAGAAGAATCTCCAATTGTTATACTTTTTTTAATCAGATCTTCTAAGACAGAATAATCTCCAATAATACTCTCAGAAGATATAATTTTTGTTAAATAAACACCATCCCCAATAACAGAATCAGAAAGAATACATTTTTCCAAAACTGCATCATCTCCAATGGATACATTTGGACCAATAACGGAATCTGATATCCTCGTGTTGTTACCTATAATTACAGGGGGGACTATTTTTGAATCCACAATTGCGCCAGTTTGGAATAATTTTTCATATGTAGGGTCTTGAATTTTTGTTTCAGCTAATAATAAGCGATTTCCTTCAATTAAACTTTCAGGTCTCCCAAAATCTAATATATTTCGTTCCATTTCATTAATTTTGAGCTTAAACCCTTCTTCGATAAGCTGTTGGATAACTGGTGTTAAGTGATGTTCCTGACCATTTTCTAAAGGGATTTTACTTTGTTCTTCTAATAATTCAAATAAACGTGAAGTTATGCTCATTCCTAATAAATATGCTCCAGATACAGCATAATTAGATTTAGGTTTTTCAGGTTTTTCAACGATACTTCTAATAATTCCTTCGTTATTCACTTCAATAACCCCATAGAATTTCGGGTTATCAACTTGTTTAACATTTATTACTCCATCACATATATCTTGGTGGAAATTGAGTAGAATCCGTGAATAATCTTCCATAGGGAGCCTATCACTTAAAAGTATGAAACAATCATCATTTTCGGCAAATTTTCTCGCTAAAAGAATCGCATCACCTAAACCTGAAAAATATGGCGTTTCGGCACTATATCCCATCGGTTTTTGTGTTATAAACTCAATATTAAAATAATCAGAATAGTTCTTTGTGAGATATTCAGTTATTTGTCTTTTTTTGTATCCAACAATAAAACAAATATTTGTATCTTTAGGAAATGTACTTTTCAATTTTATTAAAATATGATCTATCAACCGTTTTCCAGCGATCTTTAGAAAAGCTTTGGGCTTGGAATATGTGAAAGGTTGTAATCTCTTACCAACCCCCGCAATAGGACAAATTAACCACATTTTTGAGAATCTTTTTATGAAATTGACGAATTTTTAATGTTGAAAAATATAAAAATGGATAGAATAAAAAATATATTAATCTTTTCTTGAGAACTTAAGATATTCCATAATTAATTTTATAACTTTAGTAATTTATCTAAAATTTCGTAGTATTTTGCTTCTTGTAACTTCTCTTGGATTACATTTTTTAATTTTCTTAAATAGTAATTATCTGAATTGGTTCGCTTGGTGCCATAAATCTTCTTGTTAATAGCTATTCTTGTTTTTTCATCTAAAAATTCAGGTGAAATCTTTTTGTAGTTTTCTATTAGTTTCTTTTTTCCCTCTTTATCATTAGATTTATTCTCAAAATCAGCTTCATATTGGATTCTTGAGTATAAATTAGTTATCCATGTCATAATCCTATCTAAATCTCCCTTCAAATATGTTCTTTGATTTAACCAGTTTTTAAATTCAATTATTTGATTTAGAAACTCATTATTTTCAGGCGTAATATTTGATTTTTGGTTTTCTTTCTGAACCATATTTCTAATTTTCTTTTTTTTTAGTTCTTTAACTTCATCCTCAGAAAGGCTCTTAAACGCTTTTTCTCTTTTAATTCTTTCTTCTTTTGATCCTTTTTCATTAAGCCATTTATCAATTGACATACTAATTCTCACTAATATTAAATATCCAAGTTAATAATTTGTTTTTTATTAAGTATTTAACACAAATGAAAGTTCTTCTAGCTTGATTTTATTTTAGTTAAATTAAAATTGAGAATCGGTTTTTAATATTAATAACAAAATGACGATTAAAGCAATTATTTTTGACTTTGGTTTTACCTTGTTCCATTTTGATAATCCTTCCGTAGAGAGATATTATGAGTGTTTCAAAAAAGGATTATTAAAATCAATTGATATTTTAAAAGAACACCACGTTTGGAACGACAATTTATCGAACGAATCTTTCATTAAGAAATTTTCAAAAAAAAGAGAACATTTTTTTAGGAAAAGTATTAAAACTAAAACGGAATTTCCTACATCTCTGGTGTTCCAAAGTGTTTTAGAATTACTTAAAGAAGAAAATATTGTTAATAGCATAGAACATTTAAAAGAGAAAACTTATAAAGAATTAGCGGAAATCTATCATTCTTGTGAAGAAGAAGAATGGGTACCCTTTGAAAATACTAGAAAAACATTAGAAAAATTAGTAGAAAAGAATTTAAAAGTAGCATTAATCTCAAATCATCCTAATCATAAAACTATAGAAAATATCTTAAAAAGGCATGATTTGTATAAATTTTTTAATTATATAACTACATCTGCAAAATTTGGGAAAAGAAAACCAGATCCCAATATCTTTCTTTATACTCTAGAAAAAATAGGATTGAAGGATCAACCAGGCTCTGTTATTATGTGTGGAGATGAATATGCAGATATTATTGGTGCTCAAAGAGCTAATCTACAAACAATTTTATATGAAAGAAGATATAAATTCCCATTTGAAAAAGAACTCAATGTTCCAGATCTAATAAAAATTAGAGATATTTCAGAAATTATAAACTATATTGGTTGATCTTCATACATTTTAAGGATTGAGTAATTTGTAAATGATATTTTCCTATTTAATGTTATGAATATGTTTTTCTTTTATACTTAAATATATCTTCAATAGTAATACCATAGGATAATAACTCTCTTTCTATAATCGGTTTCTTTAATGTCCATTTGAATGGTTTTACAATTTCCCGTAAAAATTTATGAACATTATCTTTAGCTTCAGTTCTAGTGGAATAACCAATGTAAGGAGTGCCATATTTGGATCTACCCTCATATTTATAAATTTTAGATGTAAAAATTCCTAAACTACTACTCAATTTTTTAAAATCTTTTACAAGAATCTTTGAACCATTAGTAAAATTTAACCCAAGTGAGATATAATTTTTCTTTTTATATCTACTCAGAAAAATTGATCCATCTGTATCAAATAGACCTTTAATACAGGCTGAAATAATACTATTTTTTGAACAATTTTTTATCCATTCAGGTACACCAACCTGATTTTTTATTTTATTTCCTGGAACTACTCCAACATCAACTAATGATTCTACTATTTTTTTTTGAAATATGCGAAGAACAGCGCAATTATCTTTTCTCTTTGTTTGTAACGAAGGTACAATATTGAATATTGATTCGATTAAACTCTTCACATAAAATAAATACTCTTTTTCATCCATATAATTAAACGCAATTTCACATGAATAATGAGATGAATCATAATCCAATTGTATTGAACCATCACCTAAGATAATTCCTATTAATTCAGCGATTTTTTTATTTTTTGTAAGCTTCATCACAAATTATTAAAATCAATTTCACTTTTTAATATAAAGACACTTAATGATTTAGGATTTTTGAATATTCAATATTGCAATAAAAAAAATGAGATTAACAATAAAAAAATGAATAATAATTAATCATAAGATTTAGTTTCATTTACTCATTATTAATAAAGTGGTCCAGGAGGGATTTGAACCCCCGATTTCTGGCTCCGCAAGCCAGTGCCCTATCCAAACTAGACAACTGGACCATAATCACTTTCTGTTTGTAATTCTTAATAATTAATAATTCTCTATAATAATTATCTATTCATTATTACTAGTCAAAAGTATGTTTAATAATTATTGTGTAATCTTTGATATGGACGGAGTCCTTGCAGATACAGAACCTATTCATTTTGAGAGTTGGGTAAAAATGGCAAATGAAATAGGAGCAAAATTTACAAGAGAATTTTTTAAGCAAACATTTGGTCAACAATCACCTACTATTACAAGAAAGTTAGTTGGTCCATCAATCGATGAGACTCTTATAATTCAATGGTCTAATCTTAAAGAATCCTATTATCGAGAAATGGTTAAAGATAAATTAGAGCTTTTACCTGGTGTAATAGATATTATAAAGGATCTAAAATCAGAAGGATTTAAATTAGCTATAGGTTCAAGTGGTCCTTCTGAAAATGTTGAATTACTTTTAACAACATTAAAAATAAAAAACCTTTTTGATAATATTATCACTGCAGCAGATGTCAGGAAAGGAAAGCCTGAACCCGATGTTTTTTTAGTTGCTGCTAATCTTTTAGGAATTGATCCAAAAAAATGCATTGTAATTGAAGATGCTCCTGTAGGTATTCAAGCGGCAAATAATGCTGGAATGAAATCCATTGCTCTAACAACTACTCATAATACAGAAGAGTTACAAGAAGCTAATCTTGTAGTGCAAGATTTATCTCTTATAAGTATAAATGATATTAAGAAATTATTAGATATAGAAATTGAGTAAAGATTTAATATTCAACCCATATGGGACCTGCATAAGAAAACCTTCCATTTTCCCCTACAACACGAATTAAATAATAATCGTAACCTCTTGTATTTAAATCACTTGGAGTAATAGGATTATCACTATATTGATTAATATAATATTTTCCTCCTTTTTTGATACAACTATTTTCATACGATGTTCCAGTTATAGGATCAGTATCGATTATCGAGATATTGATGATGGGGGAAGAAATTTCTAAAGTCTGCCATAATTTCCCATTTTTAATAATTTCAATATCTGCATTCCAATTTGGAATACAATTATGAGTTACTGATGCAGCTTTGGATTTTTGTGCAACTGGAGCACCGTCTTGAGCAAGAAAGACATTTATTTTTCTATGTTCAGTTTGGTTATTAGCCACAAATGTTGAACCATCACCGACATGTGTAGTATTTATTTGGAATATAAGAATTGGTCGACCATGATCCGAATTAGCAAAGATTCTTTGCTTTTCTAATCCAGTGAAAACACCCTCTCTTGTGAGATTACTTACATATACCGCAGTTAAACCACCAGGATAGGGATGTTCATTCCGTGTGTTCCATAAACTAAAAGGACGTTGATGTCCAATATAGGCTCTAGTATGACTTAGACTATGACCAGGATGACCATCATGTTCATCACTGGCGACATACATAGTCATTCTATAACCCATAGTAAAAGCATCAATAACAGAAGACCCATTTGTATATTTTGGAGGAGCATCAATAGCTCCTACATAATTTAGGGGATGACGTTGTTCAAATAGACATTCTCCGTGGACAGATGATACTTCTGCAATTTTAACATATTTTGGATTGTTATACGTCCAATCTTGAATGTAAGCTTTTTTAGTTGTATGATGTGGTAGTGCAAGTGCTCTAACACCTTGTTTTGTAGTGAAATCATCAAGAACGTTCCATAATGCTTGAGGAGAAGTAACAGTGAAGTAGGAATCAAGTATAGGTGATTTTAATAAACTGTTCCCACTAAAAATACAGACATAATGACCTGTTCGAACACAAGTCCATTCGATACCATGGAATGTGACAAATTCTCCAGGTTCATAGGCAGCATTAGTTGAAGACTCAAGTTAATCAAGAGAAAATGGAGAAAACCTCATTATTTCACCATGATCAGTAAGCGCATTAAAATCAAGGCAAGCAATATGTCTAGCATAATAAAATGAATGTTGGGGTATACTTGTTCCGTCAGAGAGTTGCGAATGTGTATGGATATCTCCCCAAACTATTAAGGGGTCAGAAAATGAAAAATTTTTTACTATAATTGGGTTACTATAATATGTATTTTCAGTAATACTATCATCTACTAATATATAATGGATACCTGGAGTCATGATGGTTGCTTGAAAAACATGAATTCCATTATCTTTACCATCTCTAATTTCATAAGCAATATCAGATCCTAAAAATTGTCCTGTAAATGTGTATGGTTCAGGTAAATCTACTTGAGGATTCAATATCTGATTATAATTAGTAAGATTATATGAAATTATAGAGAATTCTACTTTTCCTTTATAAACCGCACTTAGACGTTCATAAGAATCCCATGCTTCAACTGTAATATCAAATGACTCATCTATTTTTACCATAGTAGGAGTATTTACCCATAAAAGCCTAGGATTATTATCAAACATTACACCTAAATCAATACTCACAGATGTCCAAAAACTAATTGGTATAAGAGCTATCGAAAGTTCTATTACTTTACGACTTTTATTTGACAACTTCAGATAATGCTGGTGACATTGAACAATTTTTTTAATAGTTATTTCTTTTCTTTTTAAAATCTCTAAAATAAGTAATAAGATGGCATATGATATTATAAAACCTACACTAAAATAAATTACTGTAATGAGAGGGGCAAGACCCTTGTAAAAATGAACAAAAAAAGTGATAAAACCAATAGCACCAGCCAATATAATCCCGTTCCGTTTCCAAGCATTATCTTTTAAGAATATAAAGTAAAAAATCCCAATGACTAAGCCGATAACACACCAGAAATACCAGAAAAGTGTAACAATACCAAAAATGTAGACAATAAATCTAGAAATACGCCATAAATGAAACCAATCTCTCTTAGGTACTATTAATTTTTTGTTCTTATGCTCTTTCATTTTTGTAATTAATTATTCTTCCAACAAATTTATAATATTTAATAATATATGTAATTAAATTACTTAAATTTTTAATACAGCATTTTGTTATTGGTGGTAATAGTATGAAAACTACTAAAAAAGATATATTCTATAAGGATCAGCATGTTCGAATTACTACTTTTGGAGATGGCAACTGTCATCTTATAAGATCTTTTGGAAATATAGGTGTTGTTGAGACAAACGAAGGAATAGTTCTATTTGATATAACTGGGAAGAATCTCGGACCAAAATCATTTTATGGGTTTAGACAATTAACGGATAAACCTATAAAATATATCATATATTCCCACGGTCATTTTGATCATTGTTTTGGTTACGAACCTTTCATAAACGAAATTAAAGAAAAAGGTTGGGATATGCCCCAAATCATTGCCCACGAGAATTGTGTAAAAAGATTTGAAAAATATACACTGTTAGACGGATATCATGCATGGATCAATTCTATGCAATTTTCTTCTATACCTGAAAGACAAAGAGGACTTGTAACAGCTAGAGAAACTCTCGAACCGACTATTATTATTCGCGGGAATGATGAGTATACTTTTAATTTAGGAATAGATTTTGAGTTGTACCATGATATAGGTGAAACTGATGATAGTATCTGGATGTATGTACCTGAAAAAAAGGTCTTATTTACAGGTGATCTTATTATTTCAGCTTATCCAAATGTAGGAAATCCTTATAAAGTTCAAAGATATCCAAAACACTGGGCTTTCGCAATGGAAAAAATGATGAAAAAGAACGCAGAATATTTAGTTCCTGGTCATGGTCGCCTTATCGAAGGAAAAGAAAATGTTAAGGAAGCATTAGAAATTACAGCAGAAGCAATGCATTTCGTCCATGATGAGGTTGTAAAGAGAATGAATCAAGGAAAATGGTTTGAACAAATTTATCATGAAATGTTAGAGATCTATCCAGAAAAATTTAAGCAATATGAAATTTTACAATGGGTATATGGTAGTTATCCATTTGCTATACATGCAGTTTATAGGCTTTATCATGGATGGTATGATAGCGGCAATCCCACTGATCTTTTTCCTTCAAAATCTACAGACATTGCCAAAACATTACTGGAGATAAACACTGAAGAACAGTATTTAAACCACGCAAAAAAACTATATGATGAAGAAAAACTACAATTAGCATTAAACATTCTTGATATTATATTAAAAGCAGAAGATAAAGCCAAATCTAATATTCTCTTGGAAGCACTCAACTTGAAATACACGATCTTAAAACAACAAGCTGATCAAGAAACTTCATTAATAGCACGAAATATTATAAATAATGGAGTAAATGAAATTAAAGAAAAAATAAGAGAGATAGAAAAAAAGAATAAATAAGGATATTTTTATGGATATAGGAGAAATTAGAAAAATCCTCTGGATCAATGGCTTAAAAAATGCAGTAGAATTTGGAGGGAAACCAAATAAAAAAGCAGTTATGGGAAAGTTAATGGCCGAAAGGAAAGACCTCCGATCTCAAGCTAAAATGGTCATTCCGATTCTGGATGAGATTATCGGAGAGATTTCTAATTTAAGTATGGAAGAGCAGAAGAAAAAATTAGTACAATTAGATCCGGATGCTCTCACAAAAAAAGAAAAACATGTAGAGGAAAAAGTATTACCACCATTACCAAATATCGATAAATATGAGAGAGTAGTCATGCGGTTAGCTCCTTATCCTAGTGGGGCTCTACATATAGGTAATGCTAGAATGATTGTGTTAAATGATGAATATGTAAAAAAATATAATGGGGAACTAATATTATTTTATGATGACACAATCGGAAGTCCCAAATCATTAAGGGACAGTCCAAAAGCTAAATATGTTTTACCAGAAGCATATAAATTGATAGAACAAGGATTAGAGTGGTTAGGTGTAAAATATACAAAAATTTTTTATAAAAGTGATCGTTTGGAGATTTTTTATGAATATTGTGAGAAACTAATTAAAGATAATATGGCCTATGTATGTTTTTGCTCTGGTGAGGAATTCAGGGAAAAATTTAAAAAAAAAATGGAGATTTGTCCTCATAGAAATCATTCAATAGATAAAAATTTAACTGAATGGCAATCTATGCTAAGTGGCAAATATCATGAAGGAGATGCTGTAGTAAGGTTAAAAACTGGCATGAAACAAAAAGATCCTGCTTTAAGAGACCAAATTATTATGAGAATCTCTGAAGCAGAGCATCCAAAAGTAGGAAAAAAATATAGGGTATGGCCTATGCTTGAATTCTCTTGGAGTATCGATGATCATCTTATTGGTGTTTCTCATATTTTAAGAGGAATTGATTTAGTAAAAGAAGATTTTATCGAGGAATTTGTTTGGGAGCACTTTGGCTGGAAAAAGGCCGAATTTTTGCATTATGGAAGAATTAATTTCCCTGGACTGAAGCTTAGTAAAACTAACGCTCGAAACAAAATACAGAATGGTATATATCATGGATGGGAGGATCCTAGAACCTGGAGCTTACAATCTCTCAAAAAACGAGGAATCAAACCAGAAGCGCTGAAAGAATCATTATTAGAATTGGGGATGTCGCTAACAGGTATTACATTCTCTGTTGATTGGTTATATTCAAAAAATCAAGATTTTATTGATGAAATTTCTAATAGATATTTCTTTGTGGAAGATCCGGTGTTAATTCTTATCTCTAATATTCCTACTAAAGGATATATAGCTGAACCCTTGTTACACCCATCATATCCAAGTAAAGGAAAAAGAAAAATAACGTGTACTGCTACAAATGGTGAATTAAAAATATTAATTTCTTTTTTAGATGTAAAGAAATTAGAAAAAAATCAAGTTATAAGATTAAAAGACTTAATCAATGTTAGAATTGAATCTATTAATTTTAAGGAAAAAAAAGTAGATGCTAGTTTCCATAGTAAGAAATTAAACAGAAAATTTTCGATTATTCATTGGGTGCCGAAGGATGAAAATATTAGAGTTTCTATAGTAAAACCTGATGGATCTATAGTCTATGGCATGGGTGAAATTAATCTTTTGAAAATAGAGATGAATCATCCTATTCAATTCGAACGGTTTGGATTTGTAAATCCTATAGAAATAAAAAACAAATGTCTTCATTGTTATTTTACTCATTAAATATTTTGAAACATCCTTTTCTTAATAACTCATCAAAATATTATGATAATTAAAGTTCTAATGAAAAAATTTTAATAATTAACGATAAAATTATAA
Source organism: Promethearchaeota archaeon (assembly GCA_048940925.1). Classification (GTDB taxonomy): domain Archaea; phylum Asgardarchaeota; class Lokiarchaeia; order Sigyniarchaeales; family SOKP01; genus Loki-b32. Next base: position 71,778 of record JBHLOC010000021.1, read on the forward strand.
CTGTATAAGAATAAAAATACCTAATAAAATCAATTAATAAGATACTGAAGTTAATGTCTCAACTACCCTGTAAAAAATGCGGTAGTGGTCTACCCTTAGTAAAAGGGTCTGTTATTCAGTGTCCTTATTGTGGGTCAAAAACTTATTATTTGGAATCAATTTATTCTTTTAGATATTATGTTTCAGAGATTTTAAGCCTCACTTCAATAAAAGAGAAAAGAAAAATTGATGATAGCGAACTCGAGAGAAGGAAATTACTTATTAAATCATATTTTCATAAAATAAATACTAAATTTAATGATTATAGACATTTAGTAATTACCAAATTAGACGAAATTAACATCGATCTGGTAAAATTATTCAATTTGATTCGAGAAGCTGGTAATTTTGAGATTATTATCGAAAAATTTCTTTTAAATCATTTACCTCAAAGTAATGAGAGAATTAAATTTCAGGAAATTAGAGATTCATCCTATATTATTAATAAATCTCTATTAGGGTTATATTATAGTTATTTGGCTAAAGAAATAAAGAATTATAAACATTGCTCCAAATTCTATTATTTTGCTGAACGAAATTTTCAAAATATTGTAGACTATTGTCATATAACAAAATTTGAAAATCAAGCTTCCCACATCTATGATAAGGAAGAAATATATTCAATACTCGTAAAGTTTGTATCTATTCTAAGAAATATTTTAAATAAAAATCCAAGGTATTATTCTGAAAAATTAGAAAATTTACTAAAGAAATTGGGAAAAATTGGATTGATAGATATTCAAACATATAATTTATATACACAAATCGACCATATATATCAATTAGAACGAGATACCGCGGTATTATTAGAAAAAGTTAGAATAGATAATCCGTTTTCACAAACAGAATCAATAAATGAAAATTTAATACTTGATATGGAAGAGGATATTAAAAAATTAAATTACGTTAGAAATTGGATTAAAGATATATCTGAAAAATTTTATATTTATCAAAGAAATCTTCTTAAATTACATTCTGGAAGGTTAATCAAGTATTTAGAATCTTATCGCGAGGAATTTTTAAATTATAAAAACAAGAATGCTGAAAAGATTGATGATCTATTAGGTACTATGGTTAATAAAGTATTGGATACATATAATTCAGAAATTATAGAAGCTTTAGATATTCTAAGTTATTTTATGCAGAAAAATATTTATAATCAAGAAGTTATAGAAAGATTTGAAATCGAGCACGATGATCTTATCAAAATGGAGGAGGCCCTCAAAAATTTCATTAATAATTTATTTAAAAAACCTCTTCTCAGAAATATTGAATCTGAATATTATAAAAAACTTATTTCTCTAATTTCCGGCAAACGTACTGAATTTGATAACTATATTTCAAAATATATCAATAGATTACTAAAAAATTTTGAAGAAGTTAGAAATCAGAAAGTATTATCCTTAGAAGAACAACGTAATCAGTTTAGTTTAGAGATTAAACCTAGCCTTCAGAAATTAATTAATTTAAGTTTTACTTTAAATGAAGAAAATTTACCATATCCCCTTTTCATAGATATAAGTTTTGAAAACAGAAAATTAAAAGTAGATTACCCAGAAATGGTAACTCTTACAATAGAAAATCCAAATTTAACAGATATAAAGGATATAAAAATTTATTTCTTTATACCAGACTCTTTTCAATCTAAACTGAAATTTACAAATATTAAGAGACTAAAAGCTAATGAAACAAGAAAAATGAAAACTAGAATTATTCCCAGAGAAAGAGGAACATTTTTATCTATGGTTATGATGGAATATCAACATACCAACAAAACGTTTTGGATGCCCTCAATTAAATTTGAGATAGAAGTCGAAGATACTAAGAGGTATCTATATTATCCTGTAACCAGAGCTAACTTTGAGTATGTACTCGAGGCTAACCATAGATTAAAATTTATTAGAAGTTTTATTTAAGAATTATATCCTTAGTTTACTTATTAAAAATTATATTTAATATAAAAAGTAAAATTTTTAGTAGTTTAATTTCTTCCTCAACATTAACAATGAACGATAAAGAAATTCCACAAAAATCTAATGATCAAGAATCCACTGAATATACATGGTCATTTTGCCCTATCTGTGGGGATAAGCTTCCAAAAGTTCAAAATGTTAAATTTTGTATAAAGTGTGGAACAAATATCGAGTTTATTAAAAAACATAGACAATTACCACCTGATCAAGTAAATAATCCTTATAAAATTACAACTACACAACCCCAATATCCCTCTTTTTTTATTGAATATGGACCAGAGAAAATATCGGATGAAGATATTCTCAATACCAAAGATCGTAAATTATGGAGTACACTTACTTCTATAGGACTTCCTTTAGGAGCGTTTATTGCTTTAGAATTTTTGTTAGCTGGACTATTTGTAGTTATAATATTATTTACTAATAGTATAAATGCAATTTATGGATTGGCTTCTAATTTATATTTTACTGCTCTAATTTCTGTTTTTGAATTAATTTTTGCTATCATTCCCATGATAAATGTGGGGAAATATCTTCAAAATCCAACCATAAAAAATAGATTAGCTTTATTGGGATTTACCTCAAAAGGTTATGATAGGAGAAGGATTCTTAAAGAAATTTTAATAGGATTAAGTTTTGCGATAATGGGTTTTATTATTGTGTATTCAGTAAGTACACTTATTGAAATTATTTTTGAAAAAGGGCTCGGAATCGAGATAGTAAGTGATGATAGTGGTATAGAGGCAGGCATACTTTCCTCTGATCTTTTAAGTATTATACTTCTTGTAGTAGTTATGATATTGTTTATAGGAACGACGGAGGAAATTCTATTTAGAGGTTTTATGCAAAAAGGATTAGTTCGGAATTTAGGAAACAAATGGGGAATATTATTAACTGCCTTTATCTTTGCTTTCATTCACATAATTGGAATTTTTCTCATATTTGAATCACCTGTAACAATTTTTCTATCTTTTGTTATATCTTTTATCCCCTACTTTATAATTTCTTTAATCTTAGGATGGTTATTTTTTTGGAGAAATGAAAATTTGATTGCGAATATGACTTGTCATGGGGTATTTAATGCTATACAAATTATTATAGCCTACATTTTAGTGCAAGCTTTTTAATTTTAAAATTATTATTACAGGCAGATATGAGCTTATTACATAAATTTGAATTGTTAGCTAAGGGAAAGGAAAAAAAAATAGGGATTGGCTTTGGAGAATCAGATTTTCATAATCAGAAAATCTTGAGAGCAAGCAAGTCTTTTTTAAAAGAATATAACTCTGAGGTTTTTATCTTTGGGAAAAAACCCTTTTTGAATACTATAAAAAACCAAGTCTCATTAAAAAAAGATCAATCAAAATTTAGGTTAATCGATTGTACAGATCCAGAAGAGTATATTTTTGAATTTTTATATGATAATACAATTAATGTTATTGTTAGAGGTTCATTAAGTTCAAATAAATTTTTAAAAATCCTAAAAGACAAGTCAAATATCACGGAGATAAATAGATTAGCATTATTAGAAACAATAAAGGGACATCAATTTTTTTATGGACCAGTCGGAATTGATGAATGTAATACATTAGAAAAAAAAAAAATATATATTGAGAATGCATTAAAAGAATTCGCAAATCTTGGTATTGTTCCAAAAGTTAGCATTTTAAGTGGTGGTCGGGTAAGCGATATCGGTAGAGATAATAGAGTGGACAAAACAATTAAAGAGGCTGAAAACTTGGTTGAGACACTAAAAATGAGACATTATGATTTAAACATTTCTCATGATGAAATATTAATAGAAAACGCCATTGAAAAGAAATCTAATTTAATTATTGCTCCTGATGGTATTTCAGGTAATCTAATATATCGTACGCTAGTTCATTTAGGAGGAGGAAAGGCTTATGGTGCAATTTATATAGGGATTGATAAAATTATAATAGACACATCAAGAGTAGGTAAATCCTCTGAAATTCATGGTGCCTTATTACTAGGACTTGCCCTCTCAAGGTAAAGTCTTCTGCTAAGTTTTGGTAATATTTATCTTACTAAAGAATAGTTTATCTTTTTGTTTAAGAATCATAGGTTCACCTACAATTGTAAATTTGCCTTTTAACTTCATATCTTTCCGAGCAAATAAGTCTTCCCTAAGATCTAATCGCCCTGAATCAAAATTTGAATGAACACTCCCTATATACACATCTATAGTTCCTGGTTCTACAATAAAATTCATGCTTTCATTATAAAATCCAAGTTGTTTCATAGAGATTAGAAAACTAACTCTTACAACCTCATCAGGTTTTAGAGTTATTCGCTTGAACCCAAATAATTCTTCCACTGGGCGCGTAATAGTGGCTTCACGATCATGTAAATATAATTGTACTACTTCATCACCCTCAATTTTACCTATGTTTTTAAGGTCTAATGAAATCTCAACAGTTCCATTAATATCTACTTCTGATGGATTAATTTCTAAATTACTAAATTCAAACTGAGTATAACTTAACCCAAATCCAAAGGGAAATAAAGGTTCTGTATTTTCTTCTACATAATTCCAAGTCCACACAGAAAGATTACCTGTAGGTTTGTTATTATGAAACACAGGAATCTGCCCTGTATTTCGCGGAATTGATATCGGTAATTTTCCACCGGGATTATAATCACCGAATAACACATCAGCAACAGCATTTGCTCCCTCTTCCCCAGGGAGCCATGCTTCTATAATTGCGGGGATATGCTCTTTTTCCCAAAGAATTGATAAAGGACGTCCATTGATTAAAATTAGAACTATCGGTGTCCCAGTAGAATATATTTCACGAATTAACTCTTCTTGGACTCCAGGTATGGTCAATCTATCACGATCTCGACCCTCTCCGCTCGTACAATCCAATGTCATTCCAGATTTTCCCCCCATAACAAGGATGGCAACTTCAGATTCTTTAGCCATTTCTATCGCATTTTTAAAATCACTTCTATCATCTCCGAGAATTTTACATCCCTCTGTGTAAAAAATGTTAGTTGTAGTGGATATTTTTTGTTTAATTGCATCCAAAATACTTTTAATATTGTATGTCTTTCGAGCAAACAAATCTTTATCTTCACTTTCAATTATATCTTTAAAAAATGCAGCTGCTTCTTTATCAAGATCACGAATTCCAGTAATACTGGTTGCTGAAGCTTCAAATTGGCTTAAAAAGGAATAATCTCCCAATAGATTGCGCACAGTATTAGCATTTGGTCCTATAACAGCTATATTTTTTAAATTTTTCTTAAGAGGCAAAAGATTATTCTCATTTTTTAATAATACTATGGACTTTTGAGCAATATTTCTTGCAAGTGCTTTGGAGCTTGGGTTTGAAAATATCTCCGTTATTTTTTCAATCTTCTCTTCTACATATGGATTTTCAAATAAACCAAGTTCGAATTTTTTTCTAAGAATTCGTGCAACTGAACGATTTACCACATCTTCACTTACTTTACCTTTTTTTATAGCTCGTACAAAACCATTTCCATACCCTGCAGTTCTAGGCAATTCGACGTCTAATCCCGCATTGATCGCAAGAATTGCTGCGTCAGTAGGATTAAAAGCTACTCTATGCAATCTACAAGCAAGCTCAATTGTTACATAATCTGATACAACAATTCCAGTGAATCTATATTTATTCCTTAGAAGATTGGTTAATAATTCATGAGAAATACCACAAGGAATTCCATCAATTTCATGATAAGCATTCATCACTGAACCCATATTAGATTCCTTAATTGCAACCTCAAATGGTTTTGAAAATATTTCTAATAATTCTCGCTTAGGTACAAACGCAGGAGCCCAGTTTCTACCTCCTTGCGATAAGCCATATCCTACAAAATGTTTACCTGTAGCTATTACACCTGTTTTTAAGGAATCACCCTGTAATCCCTTTATATATGTTGCTCCCATTCGAGATACAAGATAAGGATCTTCTCCAAAAGTTTCTTCTGTTCGTCCCCATCTAGGATCACGCGCAATATCAAGCACAGGAGAGAGACCCTGATGAGCACCAACTGTCCTCATTTGTTTTTTAATCTCACTCGTCATCATCTCCGCTAAATCTGGATCCCATGTAGAAGCTAATCCAATCATCTGCGGAAACATTGTTCCATTTCTAGCACAATATCCGCTTAGGCATTCCTCATGAATAATTGTCGGAATACCAAGACGAGTTTCTTCCTTTAAGAACTTTTGTATTTCATTAGCTATTTTTACTGATTCCTGGGGTTTTACATTTAAACTTACCCCTAATCTTGAAATTTGTCCAATCCCATGACGAAGTTTTCTCTCCATTTTCTCTAAAGATAACTCATTTGATTCCATCAGATCACTTGGATAAAAAGATCCAAGTTGAGCTACTTTTTCTTCAATATTCATCTTAGAAATTAAGTCTTCAACTCTTTCCTCAATGGAATGAGTAGGATTTAAATAAACTGGCTTATCTGTGTTCTCTTCTGACTTCATATCATCTCAACTTAACATGAAAATTTCCTAATTTCCTTTATAAAAAAAATAGTATCTAACTTAAAAAAATTAAGAGAAAAAAATTCTAAAAATGAGGTTAGTAAAACATCCAATTCTATTATGTATCAATTAAATTCTTTAATAAGCATTGAAAAATCCTTCTCTTTTTCTGAAGCCTTTAAAAGAGCAAGAATTTCATCTAATTCTTGGATACTTTTTACACCTGGAACAGTTGTTGAGACACTAGTATGAGAAAGAGTATAATTCAAACATTTTATTGGAGTAATATTTTTAGGAATCTTTTTTTTCAAACTAATCCCACCACTTTGATATTTTGCGATAGTTACTGTCCTATTTGTCTGAAGCAGTTTTCCACCAGCAAAGGGTTTAATAGCTACCAGTCCTACTTTATTTTTTACACATTCTTCTAAAAATTCTTCTCTTCCGGACATAGCATGATTTGCAATATTAATTTGGTGCATTATCACATCAAAATGTCCACTCTTAACTGCTTTTAATCCTATAGAATTATTATGCGTACTCAACCCGATAAATTTTGCCTTTCCTTCTCTTTGTAGCTTTTTTGCTATATCTAATAATCCTCCTCTAGCTATTAATGATTCATATTCCTTTTCTTTAACGAACTGTAAATTAATAATATCTATGTAATCCCTTTTTAATAAAGACAATGAATTTAATATCGCTTTTTCACAATCTCTGACATTACGAGTTCTTCGAACTTTTCCCTCATATTCTATTGACCCTAAATGACATGCAATTATCACCTCATCTCTATGGTCTTTAATCCCTGCACTAATGTTTTCGATATATTCAGAAACATTGAAAACTAGATCAAAATAATTTATCCCATTTTTTATTGCCTTTAGGATTACAGAAATAACAGTTTCACGAGGTTGATGATATAAATATTCGGTTCCTAAACCAATCTCACTAACCTTTAATCCAGTTTTTCCTAATACACGATAGTTCATGTTTCATATCAAATTTTAATTTAATATTAAGTTAATGTTGAGTTCAAGTTTTAATTTTAAATATTATTTAAAAAGTGATCTGGTATAAAGAATTTTTATAAAAGAAAAAAAAAATAATTTTTATAGAATTAACTTATTGCTCCTAGAAAAGTTGCAAGAAGTACAATTATACCCCCTATTAAGCTCGCAAAAACTATTAAAAGTATTCCTAAAATCGCTAGAAAAACAGGTGTATAAGGTATTGGTTTAACACCTAATCCAATAGCTAAAATAGAAAATATTATTGCTAATACACCACCTATGAGGCCAAACCCATAAGGTAAATATTCTATTCCTATTATATGAACAATAGCTTCAATTAAAGCAATAATACCTCCAATTATAGCCATAATACGCATTGTTTTATCTGTTTCCTGCACTTCACCCATAGTTGCTCACAAACTATTTTTATTAATTATTAATTAAAAAGAAGATCAACAATACTTAAAAACTTATAAAAATGAGTAGATGATTATTTTAATAACTGTTTAATATCATTAAATTATGTCATTAAAGCAACTTCAATTATTAAATAAATCACTGAAATCAGCTAATTTATCTAGATTCAAAGAAATTTTCAATCTATACACAGAAAATAGAAGCTTACATTTGTCAGAATCACTAAATTATAAAAAATTTAGAGATCAAATTGAAAAATCTTATTATTTTGCTCTCTCTAAATTCCTCGCTTTATTTAGATTTGATGATTTTAGTGAACTTTTTAATTACTCTGATAAATTAGGGATTTTCATAGATGTTAAAAAAATCCCAAACCGATTTCAAATTATCTGTGACCTACATTTAGATGGCATTCAAAGAGGATTAATAGGTAGGATTTTTGATATTATTAGGTTTTTTAATCAATATAATTTATTTGAAAGAGATTTTACTGAAGCAGAACTAGAAGAACTCGAAGAAATAAAAAAAGATAAACTGCTTATAGAGAATTTAAAAGATTTATTTGGCAAGCTTTCGAATTCATTAATTTTTTATGCATGTAAAATTATGCCTTATGATCTTTATAAAATATATGTGGAACGTATTAATTATTATTCTTTAAACAGTCTTGAAAGAACTGAATTAGGAGATACATCCAATCTAAATTTTTTAAAACGATGGACTGATCGTTATTCTATTTATGGTTTAAGTGTAGAAAACTTAGGGGATTCAATAAGTTTTGCTAAATACTGTAAAAAACAGCATGAATTAAATAAAAACAGAGCAACCTTTAATAATGTACAATTACTTAAAATTAAGTATCGTAACAGAATACACCTGGTCTCAATTAATAATCTGTTAAAAAATTATGACAAGATAATTGAGAATAAAGCAAATTATAATTTTTATAGTCTATCAATGGTTCTATTAGGAGGATTAGGTCCCCAAGGGCATGGTTTTACTTATTCGACACCCCGAGGAGAATTGATAGAAATATGTAGTGATATAAAAGAGAATGAGGCAATAATCATAAAATACAAGCAATTTTTAAAAGAACGTTTTCTCTCGAAAATGAATAAAGAATTATATAAAAAGGGTATTGATGAGATTACAGTACGAAAATTGGAAGAATACCTCTCAGATGTCATAAATGATAAGCAAAAGATTAGTTTTTTTAACAAGGATGAAATTGTTAATCATATTTATGAATTTTTGAGCATATCAAATGATAGAATCTATAAAAATGATTCAGAACTGTTTAATTTAATAACAGAAATCTCAGATGTTATAAAAATAATCCTTAGACCGATACATATGATTGATCAATTTATATGTAGAATGAATTTAGTTGATGAAGACGTACTCAAATCTGAAGAAATCGCAAAATTAACCAGTTTGGAAGGAAAATCCCATTTTGACGTTTTAAGAGAAAGATTTTTCTTTCAAAATGAAGTTTATTGGTTTTTTAAAGACTATTCTAATGAAATAAATGCACTTGAGAAAAAATTTCTATCACTTTAATCTTTAAAGAGTAAATTTATATCGAAGAGGGGTGATTGAACCCCCAACCAATAATTTATCGCTAAGACATTAAGCATCCTCTTTGATCTTCTTAAAAAGTAGATCAGTTCTGTTTAAAAACTTATAAGAATTAAAAGATATTTATTTTAATCAAATTAAATAATGATCATCAACACTACTAGTTTAAATATTTCAATAATTCCCCATTACTTATAACCATGCTATCATCCCAATTTCAAACAATTATTAAGACCTTAAAATCAGGAGATATCCCTAAATTTATAAGAATAATCGACCAATTTACAGAACATGAACCGAACAACCTTACAAATTCGAAGTATTATAATAAATTTAGAGCAGATCTCGAAAAAGCTTACTATGAAGCGCTATCAAAACGTCTTAAATCGATGAAAAATGATTTTGTCAAGGGGAAAAAGGATGTTTCTCAACTTCTTAATTATTCTGATAGATTAGGAATTTTTATTGATGTATCTAATGTTGATGTTGAGGGAATCATCAGTGAATTACATATAGATGGTCTTAATAAGGGAATCAGAAGTAGAATTATTGAACTTGTTAGGTTTTTTAATAAATACAATTTATTTGAGAGAAATTTTACTGTAGAGGAATTAAAAATAGTTCAAGAAATAAAAAAGAATGATAGACTACTTGCCGTTAACTTAAAAGATTTATTTGGGACAGTTTCGGATTCATTGATTTTTTATATCTGTAAAGTAATGTCCTATGATTATGTGAAATGGATTAAGGATAGGTTAAAAAATCCTCGTGGTTATGGGTATTTAATGAGACCAAACTCTTTAAGAAATTGGACTGATGGATATGTAATCTATGATTTAGTTGTTCGAAATTTAGGTAGTGTAGAAGAATTTATAGAAAAGGTTGAAGCTAAACAAAAGTTAGACAGTTTAAATGGGGGCATGATACTATTAGAATTTAATCCACGCTTTATTTATAATACTATTGAAAATCGTATTATGCGTATATTGCGCGAAAAACATATTGTATATCCAAAAAATATAATACAAAATAAGGAAAAAATCTTAGATAAAGATAATTATAATTTCTATAGTCTTTCAATGGTAATTTTTGGGGGATTAGGACCAGAGGGTTACGGATTTACCTATTCTACTCCTAGAGGTGAAGTGATCGAAATATGTTCTGATCAAAAAGAAACTGAAGCTATCATTATAAAATTCAAGCAGTATTTGATGAGAAGGTTTTTAGATAAACTTAAAAAAGAAATGGCTAATTTAGGCATAAACCTTAACATTAGAGAAAAAGTAATCAAGTATTTATCAGATGTTATTAATCCTAAAGATATTGTTAGTTATTATAATAAAAATTCGATTGTAAGAAAAATAAAAAATTTCTTGCTTCGAATAGATGAATTTCAGCGTGTGGAACAATCAAAATTAGAAGCAATCATAGATAAAGTTTCATTTGCTGTTTCTGTAATTCTCAAGAAGATAAAACTTAAAGATCAATTCATTACACGGATGGAATTAGTAGCTAATGGAAAATTAAAATCTGAAGATGTGGCAAAACTCACAAGTTTAAGAGGAAAATCCCATTATGACGTCTTACGGGAAAGAATGTTTCTCCAGAACAAACCTAAATGGTTTTTTAAAAACTATCCAAAACAAATAAATGAACTTGAAAGAGAATATCAGAAGAAATTGAGAGAGTTCAATGCAAGAGAAAGAGGAGTAACTTTTGACTACTGATAAATAGATGGTTCTTCTTCCAAAATGAAATTAACTGATTTTCTAAGAATTATACTAAAGAGATAAGAAAGTTTGAGGATTAGTTTTCAATTTTTTAAAAATATAATAAATTGATGTATGGGAGAGGGGGGAATTGAACCCCCGACCACTCGGCCCCCAGCCGATTCTATTTGGTGAGATAAATTCTCACCAATGTATCATACCAAGCTAGACCACCCTCCCTTCCAGAAACAGGTGCATCTCAAAAAAGATATTTGTAAACAAGAGTTCTAAATAGAATCTGTATTATTAAGAATCATAAATTCTATTTATTTTTAATTATCATTAGAAAAAATGAGAATAATTCAATAATTTATTCTAATAATTTTTAAATTATTTTGAGAGTTTACTTTATTAAATTCTATTTTATATTTTTCTTTATCAATTAAAATCATGCGTTCTAGAAAACCATTCATTATTTTTTGGCCTCAATATTTCGATGCAAAAAGAAGTCGAAGTAGAGGTAGGCGTGTACCTAAAAAATTTGCGATTGATAAAATTACACTTAATGATATCTTTAAAGCGGCTAATAATTTAGGTTATAATGCTCAGATTGAAAAAGGATATAGATATTCTAGAACGTGGTGGGGAGATCCAGGAAGGGTTTTGATAGACACGAAGGGAAAGCAAAAGTCAAAAGTTTTATTTGAAGTTGCTAAAGAAATTAGAAAAATTCAATCAAAAACTTAGAAATCGAATTATGCACGAGTTTTCATTTGCTTACAGTATTTTTAAAGTAGCTGAAACCACAGCCTTGAAATATAATGCGAAAAAAATAACTGAAGTTCTTCTTGAAATTGGAGAATTAACTCTCATTGTACCTGAACTTCTTGAACGCTCCTTTGAAATGGCTACAAAAGGATCAATCGCTGAAGGAGCAAGATTGAACATCAAAATGCTGCCCGGAAAGATCAAATGTAGAGAATGCGATACAATTTCAGAAGTATCTATAACAAAGGAAGCACAATTAACAGGATTACAATTATTTCAATGTTCTCATTGTGGGAGCAACAATACTGAAATAATTGAAGGGAAAAAAGCTAATGTTAAGAATATTAAAATCCAAGATTAGTTCTTAAATAGGTAAAATCCATAATTTAAGAGTGTCATAAATATCAACTTTAAGTAAAAGAAAATTTAACTCTAGATAAGAACTCCATTTAACAAGCCATGCTGACCGGGTCTACTAGTAATTCTAGCATTCCCTAATTCCGTTTCAACAACAGCTCCTTTTGTTAGCACATGTCTTCGATTCAAATCTTTTGAAGCGGCATTACTTTCAAATCCCAGGATCCTAACTTTTGAAGTTTTGTTTGTATTAGGGTCAGTTACATTGATATAATCTGTTGAAAATAACCTGATTTTTCTATTTCCCCCTAATGTCCTTTGTGGTTTCTTCTTATAAGGACCTATGAAAGTATCAATAGTAGGTCGTTCAAGTTCTCTTTTCCTTTTCTTCCTAAAGTGTCTATACTTTTTCCCAGTATACTTCCGCTTACTACGCGCATGACTTCGTGCCATTAAATATTTACCTTGGAGAATATTACAGATTATTATTGATAAGGAAGGATATCTTTAAAATTTTTTTAAAAAATTCAATTAAATTATGATTTATTAAAGTAAAATAAATATAGAAATATTATTTATTATATTATATCTTTCAATTAGCTAATTATTATAGAACAAAGCGTATTTAGTATAATGATGGAAAATAACAGTAATCTTAATCAATTAGATCAAACACAGCTTGAAAAAATGCTCAAGTCTGGCACCACAACAGTTGGAATAATCATTAAAGATGGAGTGATTCTCGGCACGGAAAGTCAAGCCACTGCTGGGTATACTGTCGCCTCTAAGCAAGCTCAGAAATTATTTGAAATTAATAAATATACTGCAGCAACGATTGCAGGGGGGGTTGCGGACTGTCAATATGTCGTAAACCAAATACGTGCTTTATCTCGTTTAAAAGAAGTTGAAGAAGGAGAAGTTCCGGAACCTAAGTATGTAGCCTCAATTTGCCGCAATATACTTTTTTCTGGTCGAACCTATTTTATAAGCATGATGATAATTGGCGGATATTCCTCCAAAGAAGAATATGGGAAGCTTTATGGAATCGATCTCTTGGGCACGCTATATGAAGAAGATCAATATATATCATTTGGTAGTGGTTCTCCCTTTACTTTAGGTGTGTTAGAAGCTGATTGGAAGCCAAA
>JBHLOC010000022.1:0-83441 GCA_048940925.1 Promethearchaeota archaeon
ATAAAAAAGAAGGGAATTAATCTCATTAAAGAAATTAATAACTTTTTTACCCAAGAAGCTACCAAACATCAGATTCATATATTTCTATTCCTGAACCTTTTGTAGAATTGAGAAGGAATTTAAAAAAATGAAAAAGAAAAAAATTAACAGAAATTTTTTCGGAGTTATTAAATTCCTTTCCAAACTGGTTTTCTTTTTTCAGCAAACGCTTTTGGTCCCTCTCTAAAATCATGAGATTGGAGAAATTTGTTATACAGCGGAAAATTTGCAAAAAGTGCTTCTTTTAACGTCATTTGAAGTCCATCAATAGCCATTTGTTTAATAGTTCTAATAGCAAGAGGTGAACCTTCCATTATGAGGTTTGCTGTTTCCTCAGCTTCATTTAACAGTTGGGCGAATGGGACAACTTTTTTAACAAAACCATATTGTACTCCTTCTTGAGCAGTCATCCGTTTGCGGGTAAGAAGAATATCCATCGCTAAATGATATGGAAGATATCTTACTAACCGATGGATTCCTCCACCTGAAGGAATTCTTCCCACTACGGGTTCAGGTAGGCAAAATGTGGCATGTTCAGCAGCTATCATAAGATCACAGCTTAAAGCAAGCTCAAAACCTCCTCCATATGCAAGACCGTTTATTGCAGCGATTATTGGTTTGGTAATCCTGAAATTTCTTATTAAAGACGCTCCTTGGCTTCTAACTTTTTCATAAGCCTCTCTTCTTTCTTTATCGCTAGTTGTCGCGGCCCATTTTAAGTCAGCACCCGCTGAGAAAGCTCTTTCCCCAGTGCCTGTTATAATTGCGACCCAAGCATTAGGTTCATCTTCAAATTCATTTAATGCATGACCCAATTCTAATTGAATATATGGATGAAGTGCATTCAGAACTTCTGGTCGATTTAGGGTTACAATTGTAATATGTCCTTTCTTCTCTACAATTATATGTTTATATTCCATCATATTTCAAATCTTTATTATGTATTTTTATATAATCTATATTCCTTTCCAAATTGGTTTTCTATTTTCAGAGAACGCTCTTGGACCTTCAAGAAAATCATGAGATTGAATAAATGTTCGATAGAGGTGAAATAATGTCATTACAGATATAAGATTCTTGCCTAAAAGTCCAATGTGAACTAGTTCTCCTAATCCACCTACTTCTGACCCACCAGTTGCAATCTGTTCTGTATGAAACGATCCTATTGGCTCAGAAGATAGAGGATATTTTATCCCGAACATTTCTGTAATATTTATTTTTATTATGAATAATCAACTTTTTAAGTTACACTTTAAAATATCTTTTTATAATAAAAATGATATGTTAAATTTTCTGATAAATCTTTTTTAATAGCAAATTGGGAGATTTTTAAGCCATGAATATTATGAAATATAGCACCTATAGTAATATGGCTTTAAGATTTATGAATTTTGAAATAATAAGCTACTATTGACAAGATTATGACAAACCCACACAAGAATTTTGAGGAATTTTTGAAACAAACCTTTTTTATGGATTATGAACATCCCTCCATTCAGGAAAAGGCAAAAGAATTAACCGAGGGTATTCCAGAAGAGGATGATATTAGCAAGGCAATACAACTTTTTTATTTTGTGAGAGATCAGATTAAATATTCAGTTAAAAATGCTCGTGAATCTTACAATAAAGAAAATTGGAAATCAAGTATAACTCTTAAAAGGGGCTTTGGATTCTGCATTCCAAAAGCAATACTGCTGGCTTCATTAGCTAGAGCTGTTGGAATACCTTCTAGACTTCATTATGTTGATATTGTAAACCACATGACTTCAGAAAGACTTAAAAAAGATATGGGATCAAATCTCTTCATCTTCCATGGATTTGTTGAACTATTCTTAAATGGTAAATGGGTAGAAGCTAATTGCGCTTTTGATAAAGAATTATGCTTGAGAAAAAACTTTCCCTGGGTTGATTTTGATGGAATAAAGGATGGACTTTTTGCGAGCACAAACAAAGACGGAAAACCATTTGTAGAATACATTAAGGATCGTGGTGTTTATAATGACGCACCACATCAAAAAATTATGGAAACTTGGGCTATAGAATATCCAAATCGTTATAGTCCTAATGGAAAACCAATAAAATGATTTTTATACTCTAATACTGAGTCTTTTTTCTCAAAATTCTATGTTTATTTCTATTATTTATTTTCAATAGAAATCTGAATTATATGATTAAAAGTGAAAAAGAAAAAATAATTTTATTTCATGTAGGGGGAGGTGGAGCAAATCTTACAACTCTCTGTTTTTCAACTAATGAGATAGCATTTTCAGGGCAGAATGCAGCACATATTCCACATCCGATACAAAGATCTTCGTCGGTTTCAGCCTTTCCATCATCGTTTAAACTTTTTGCACCTGAATAGCATTTTTCTACACATGTCCCACATCCGGCACAGATATCATGATCTACTCGTGCGATATAGTTTGTTAAATTAGCTGTTATTCCTCTTGCTTGACCACAACAATCTGAACAACAGTTACATATACTATCCTCTTCTCGCTTAAAATCCATATTGGGATGATAAGCCTTATGAACCAATCCATCTTTTTCAGATTTTTTTAATATTTCAAGTGCTTCATCCTTGGAAATCATTCGAGCAAATCCTTGTTCAGTAGTATAGCGAGCAGATTTTCCAAAGGTAAAACAATTTTCTCGCAAATCAGTCTGCTTACATGATTCTCCTAATAAGTCACGGTAATGGCGGCAATAACAATGTCCAACAGCGATATCATCAAATTTATTAATTATTTCTTCGACTTTTTGAGTAGATAATATTTTCTCTTTTGGTGCTTCTAATTCTTCATCAATGACAATATTAATTTCTTTCCCAGTTTCAAAATTTTCAGTATAAGGCACTGTCCTATCAATTGGGCGTATATTTGGAAGAAAGTTTTTCAAAAAATAATCATAATTAGCTAATAATCTCCCTCTAGATTCTTCATTTCGCTTAGCAAATAATCGAGCTAATTCTAGTTCCCACTCATTATATTGGAGTTTTTTCATAAATGTATATTCAAATACGCCCACATTAACAAATGGCATTAATCGAAACACCATTAAACCAGAACTGCTTGGTTGATTCATAATTAAACCCTTTTTAGCTAGAACCTCAACCTTCTTATTAATTTCCTCCTCAGATAACCCACTACTTTCTTTTAATTGTTCCATGGTCTGAGATCTCCGTTCTTTAAATGCTATTATAAAGTCTAAATATTCTTCTGAAACAATATGTTTCAATATTGCAATTGTAGCGTCACTCACGCCAACTGGAGTACCACCGGCTCTATTGATTACCCCAACAGCTTGTTTATATTTCTCATATATAGCTTCTGACATTACTCATCAATAATCCTTTAATTTTCTTTAAAAATTATTGTGTTATAAAATCTATTTCCAATTTTAAAATTTCTTGTTAAACTATTTAATACTTTCTTTAAATCCTGTAATTATCTTAAAATGTAATTTAGTATAATGGAAAAGTTTATCATTTTAATTTATTTTAAGAAATACAACTTTATTACAAAATCTTTCGTTTAAATAATTCTTATTATAAGAAAATGTTAAGAAAGCAACACTTTATAAGTCCTATTATATCGAAACTCGAAAGGGACTTAATTAAGGGAAATATGATGGCACTAGACAAATTTTGGAAGAAAATTGAACAAGCTGGAACACCTATAATTGAAACTTTTGAAGATGATGATAATTATAGACTTGTTACCTTTGTTGTACAAGGTACAAATGAAACTAAAAATGTTGTAATTATAACTGCATTATCAGATCAAGATGATGTAATTACAAATAATGTTTGTACCCGTATTTTCGACACAAATATTTTCTATAAGACTTTTAAAGTTCTTAATGGAACTCGTACAATATATACAATAAGTAAAAATAACGATCTAAGGTATAATAGGTTCTATGATAATATTATCCTTAATTGGCATACCTGTTCCCCCGATCCTTTCAACTCAAAAAGATTTCATCAGAGATATCGCAGAGAAGGGCAACGGATTGAAATTGAATATTCTGTTTTAGAAATGCCAGATACAAAACCGCAAATATGGACTTTGAAAAATAAAAATATACCTTCAGGAAAAGTACAGGAATTTGTTTTTCATAGTAAATTTTTAAATATGAATCGTAAGATTTGGATATACACTCCTCCAAATTTTACCAAAACTGGGAAAAAATATCATTTTTTGGTGATTTTTGATGGAAAGGCTTTTCTTGATTTTACACATCCTCAAATAATATTTAATAACTTAATTGCTAAAAATAAGATTCCACCATTAGTAGCTTTTTTTATTCATAATTACAGTGGTTTTCAAAGAGGAAAAGATTTAGATTGCTATCCTCCATTTACAGATTTTATAGCTAAAGAACTTGTTGCATGGGCTAAGGAAAAATTTCATATTTCTTCTAATCCTGATGCAGCAGTATTAATGGGAAGTAGTTCAGGTGCATTAGCAGCTGCGTTTATTGGTTATAGGTATTCAGATGTATTTAGAAAGATTTTATCACAATCAGGATTTTATGGTTGGTTTCCCGGAAATCTATTTTTCCAGAGGTTGCAGTATTATTATGGAAAAGATTTCGTTCGCTGGTGGACAAAGGAAGACGAACAAGAACCTTATTGGTTAATTAGACAATTTTATAAAAGTGAAAAATTACCTTTGAAGTTCTATGTAAATGTAGGAAACCTTGAAACTCGAACTAAGCCTTCAGTCTACAGATTTCGTAAGATGCTCAAAGAAAAAAGATATGAACATTATTATGAAGAATATCCTGGCGGACATGAGTATATTGCTTGGAGAGAACACCTTCCTGAAGGATTAATTTATCTAATAGGTTCTAAATCTTAATATCTTATTTAAAATTTAGAACAGCTACATTCTTTTTATATGAATTCTCAATAAAAATTAAAATTAAACAAAATTTTTAGTGTATTAAAAATTCAAAAAGAAAAAAATGAGATTATGAGTGAAAATAATAGTGAACTAGCGAAAATTGATATTAAAATAATTAATACTGGCTGCTGTCATGATTGCGGAGGTCGTTGTACTCTTAAAGCTCATGTTAAAGATGGAAAGATAATACGTTTTGAAACAGATAATGGGGAAGAACCCCAATTACGAGCTTGTTTACGTGGAAGGGCGTACAGACAAAAGGTGTATCATCCAGATAGGTTAAAATATCCCATGCGTCGTATTGGAGAACGAGGTGAGGGGAAATTTGAAAGGATATCTTGGGATGAGGCATTAGATATTGTAGCAAAAAAATTAAAAGAAATAAAGGAAAAATATGGAAATTCTTCAATATTGTTAGTTCCAGGAGGTGGAAATCAAGGCATGCTCCATGGGGTAGTACCTGTGGGATTAATGCTTAATCAGTTTGGAGGATTTACTCGTATGTGGGGAATTCCTTCATATGAAGGCGCTCTCTTTGCTTCTATGGCCACTTACGGAACCATGATGACTGGAAATGCTCGTGAAGATCTACTTCACTCTAAACTCATCATCATGTGGGGTTGGAATCCAGCTAATACAATATGGGATCCAAGCACACCATTAATGTTAGCTAAAGCAAGAGAAAAAGGTATCAAGATCATAAATATTGATCCAATTTTTACTGATTCTGCGGCAATTTTAGCGAATCAGTGGATACCAATTCGACCAGGTACTGATTCTGCTATGTTAATCGCTATGGCATATGTAATCATAAAAGAAAATCTACAAGATCAGAATTTTATTGATAAATACACTGTCGGATATGATAGATATAAGGCATATGTAATGGGAAATGAGGATGGAATCCCAAAAACTCCACATTGGGCTGAAAAAATTACAAAAGTCCCAGCAGAGACAATTATAAGTCTAGCAAAGGAGTATGCTCTTAATAAACCAGCAGCTCTTATAGCAGGATGGGGTCCTGCTCGAACTGCATTGGGAGAACAATATTCTAGAGCTGCTAATGTTCTTTGCGCTATTACCGGAAATATTGGTATTAAAGGTGGATATGCTTCTGGTTTTATGCGGGCATATTCTAGTAGGGAGACAATTACATCAACAAGGAAGAAAAAGACAGGGCCTATTACAGAAGAAGAAAAAAAAGAGATGGAGAAAAAACAGACTCCAAGGGGAAATCCTGTTGATTTTAAAGCACCTCCTCGTAAAGACGCA
Organism: Promethearchaeota archaeon; assembly: GCA_048940925.1. Classification (GTDB taxonomy): domain Archaea; phylum Asgardarchaeota; class Lokiarchaeia; order Sigyniarchaeales; family SOKP01; genus Loki-b32. Next base: position 6,222 of record JBHLOC010000022.1, read on the forward strand.
TTATATAAATTAAGAGGGGGAACTAATCCTGCTAGTACTCGTATTCATTTTAATGAGTATTACGATGCAATATTAAAAGGTCGAAAGGGTGGTTTTCCCGCAGATTTAAAATTGGCTTATATAGTCGCAGAAAATCGTTTAAATCAATATAGTAATGTCAATAAGGGGATAAAGGCATTAAAATCTCTTGAATTTATAGTGGTTCATGAACAATTTATGACCCCCACCGCAAAATTTGCTGATATTTTATTGCCAGTAAATACTTTTATGGAACGTAATGATATTGCTGTACCTTGGCTGGGATCACCATATTATATTTATTTGAATAAAGCAATTGATTCATTATATGAATCAAAATCAGATCTGGAAATATGTAAAGAACTTTCAAAAAAATTAGGGTTTGATCCTGGCCTTTTAAATCTTTCAGAAGATCAACTCTTACGAATATTTACATCCCCCCGTAAGGATATAAAGAGTTATGTTGAGATGAAAAGAGATGGTTTTTATAAAGTAAAAGTAGAGGAACCTTTTGTTGCATTTAAAGAACAAATAGACGATCCTCAAAATAACCCTTTTCCTACATTGTCAGGAAAAATTGAAATCTATTGTGAACATATAGCTGAATTAAACATACCAAACATGCCACCTATTCCAAAATATTTGAGCCATGATGAGCATTATGACGCTCCTTTAGCTAAAAAGTATCCTTTACAACTCCTTACTCCACATAATAAGAGGCGAACTCACTCAAGTCTGAGTATGATTCCTTGGCTAGAGGAAGTGGAACAACATGCAATATGGATTAATCCAATTGATGCAAAAGAGAGAAATATTAAACAGGGTGATTTAGTTGATATTTTTAATGACAGAGGTCGAGTAAGGATCCCAGCTAATATTACAGAACGAGTTATACCTGGAGTAGTTGTTATTTATCAAGGAGCTTGGTACAGTCCAGATGAAAAAGGTGTTGATATTGGTGGGTGTGGAAATGTTTTAACAAATGATTCGCATTCTCCTGGTGGCGCTTTTCCTATGAACAGTGCATTAGTTCAAGTAGAAAAATATTCTAAAAACCAACTGGAGGAAACTTCATGAATCAAATGGGATTTTATTTCGATCAAACAAGATGCACTGGCTGCTATACTTGTTCGGTAGCTTGTAAAGATTGGAATAATGTTGACGCTGGACCTGAAAATTGGATGCGTATAATAGCAAATGAAAAAGGAAAGTTTCCGAATATATCTCTTTCCTATTTAGCTATAGCTTGTAATCATTGTGCTAATCCACCATGTGTAAAGGCATGTCCTGTGAAGGCTATTACTAAAAGAGCTAAAGATGGTATAGTAGTAGTAGATCAGGAATTGTGCTTAGGTAAGAGAACGTGTGGATCAAAATGTCTGAAAGTCTGCCCTTGGGATGCGCCTCAATTTAATTCAGATGAAAATTCTAAAATGAGGAAATGTAACTTATGTATAGAGAGATTAGAAGAAGGAAAACAAACGATTTGTGTTGAGGCTTGTCCTATGTACGCTTTAGATGTAGATTCAATTGAAAATTTACAAAAAAAGTATGGGAGTATTCACACAGCAGAGGGATTTAAATATCATGAGAAATTTACACCTTCAATAATTTTTAAATCAAAAATAAATGATTAAAATGGAAGAAAAATTTGTTGTCGAAACCACAAATGGAAAAATTCAAGGGTATTTTAATAGAGGTGTAATAAAATTTAAGGGAATTCCATATGCAGCACCACCAATAGGTAATTTGCGATTCAAACCCCCAGTCCCTGTTGAACCTTGGGAAGGAGTACTTGATACTACAAAATATGGACCTGTCGCTCCTCAACCACCATCTGCTCTGGAAAATATGTTTTCAGATCCATTACCAAGCAGTGAAGCTGACTGCTTAACTCTTAATATATGGACCCAGGGATTAGATAGTAAAAATAGACCAGTTATGTTTTGGATTCATGGCGGTGCCTTTATTACTGGAAGTGGTAGAGCGCTAGATGGTTCACGTTTAGTTCTTAGGGGAAATGTGGTCGTTGTGAGTATTAATTATCGTCTTGGGGCTCTTGGATTCCTATATATGCGTGATTTTCCTGATGTAAGCCCAAATGTGGGATTGCTTGATATGGTAACAGCACTCAAATTTGTAAAAGATAATATTTCCAGGTTTGGAGGAGACCCGAATAACATTACTATTTTCGGTGAATCAGCAGGGGGATCAGCAGTAGCATGTTTACTTGCTATGCCTTCAGCAAAAGGATTGTTTCAAAGAGCTATTTTGCAATCTCAAGCTACGAATAAATATAGTCATAATCCTACAAGAGGTACAAGATATTATGAGATCTTAATGGAGAGATTGGGACTTAAAAAGGGAGATATAGATTCTTTATGTAAAATGCCCTATGAAAAAATAATTGAAGTTCAAGAAAGATTTGAAAGAATTCAATTAGAAATTCCTAGAGCTGGACCTGTTATGGATAAAGATACATTACCTACACCTCCCCATGAGGCAGTGATAAATGGTTATACAAAAGACATTGATATATTTATAGGGACAAACTTAGATGAAACAAAGTTATGGTCAATTTGGGCTCCTGAAGGAGAGGAGATGACGACTGAAGATCTCACAAAAAGTATAGATAATCTTTTGAAATTAACAGGACAGGATAAATCTCAATCAAGAGATTTAATTGAAACTTATAAGAAACGTCACAAAAATCCTAGTGATATTAGTGATGCTATTTTTACTGATTTTATGTTTCATATTCCATCAATTCGTCTAGCAGAAGCACAATCCAAATATCAAAAGAATATTTATATGTATCTTTTCACTTGGCAGAGTTCTTTAGACGGAGGGAAATATGGAGCAATGCATGCTCTTGAACTTCCTTTTGTTTTTGGTCTTCTTGGAGATAGAGATATTGGAATTTTTCCAGGCAGAACTGAAGAAACTCAGAGATTATCAGAACAAATGATGGATACTTGGATTGCATTTGCTCGTTCAGGTAACCCAAATAATAAGAGTATCCCTAAAATACCTCCTTACGATTTAGAGAAAAGAACTACGATAATTTTTGACAAGGAGGTTACAATCCAAAATGATCCTTTTAGAAATGAGAGGATTGCTTGGGAAGGTATTTTATAGAATATTTAATTTTGATAATATAAAAATAATATAAATAGTAAAACAAGTTGTTTTAAATGGAAGAAAATAATATTGTAGAAACAACACATGGTAAAGTAAGGGGATATAGTAGAAGAGGTGTTATTAAATTCAAGGGAATTCCATATGCTGCACCTCCTATAGGAAGTCTCCGTTTTAAAGCTCCAGCTCAAGTTGAACCTTGGAGTGGTGTGCTTGATGCTACACAATATAGCCCTATTTCACTTCAGCCACCCGAAAACCTCGAATTCGGAGAACCTCTGCCTCAAAGTGAAGCTGAATGTTTAACTTTAAACATATGGACCCAAAAATTAGATAATGGTAAAAGACCAGTAATGTTTTGGATCCATGGAGGAGGGTTCCTCACAGGGAGTGCTTTTATTTATGATGGAGCACGGTTAGTTCTTAGAGGGGACGTGGTTGTAGTTAGTATTAATTATCGTCTTGGATATCTTGGTTTTTTCTATATGCCAGATATGCCTGATACTACTGCAAATGCGGGATTACTTGATATGATTGCAGCACTTAAATGGGTAAAAGAGAATATCTCAAAATTTGGAGGAGATCCTAATAACGTCACTATTTTTGGGGAATCTGCTGGCAGCATGGCAGTTGCTACCCTACTTGCTATGCCTTCAGCTAAGGGTTTGTTTCATAGAGCTATCCTCCAATCTGGAGCTGCAAATATATTCAGTTTTAATCCGGGCTCTGCGATTAAAGTATATGAAGAATTAATTCAAAAATTAGGCATTGAAAAAGGAGATATAGACGCATTACGGAAACTTCCTGCTGAAAATTTTATTGTACCACAGATGAATCTGACGGGATTCCAAGCAAGAGGATTAAGAGTGGGACCAGTTGTAGATAAAAGCACATTACCAGTTCACCCACTCGAAGCCATATCTAAGGGATTTGCAAAAGATATCGATATATTCATCGGGTCAAATTTGGATGAAGCCAAATTATTTTTAATGATGAACCCAAAAGCTTTCGAACTTACTGAGGATGGATTATATAAGATTGTAAATACATTTATGCGATTTACAAACCAGAAAGAAAGTAAAGCTAAGGAATTAATAGATAAGTATCGAGAATTAAGAAAAACCCCAAGAGATATCGCGGATGCAATATCGACAGATTATACTTTTCGGATACCTGCTATTCATCTTGCTGAAGAACAATCCAAATATCAAAAGAACGTTTATATGTATCTTTTCACTTGGCAGAGTCCTTTAGGTGGAGGGAAGTATGGAGCAATGCATGCTCTCGATCTTCCTTTTGTATTCAATATTTTACCCGATAGGGATGTATGGATATTCCCGCCTAAAACAGAAGAAACTCAGAAATTATCAGAACAAATGATGGATGCTTGGATTGCATTTGCTCGTTCAGGAAACCCAAATCATGAGAATATTCCAGAATTGCCTCCTTATGATTTAGAGAAAAGAGCTACAATAATTTTTGACAAGGAGGTTACAATTCAATATGATCCTTATAGTAATGAACGGGAATCTTGGGAAGGTATTTTATAAAAATCAATTATAGGAGATGGTTTAAATGGGAGAAGATATTATTGTAGAAACTACACATGGTAAAGTAAGGGGATATAGTAAAAGAGGTGTCATTAAATTTAAGGGGATTCCATATGCTGCACCACCTATAGGAAATCTCCGTTTCAAACCTCCAGCCCCAGTTGAGCCTTGGAACGATGTACTTGATGCAACAAATTATAGTCTTATTTCAATCCAGCCACCTTCACGCCTTGAAGCAATGTTCGGGGAACCATTGCCTCAGAGTGAAGCAGAATGCTTAACCTTAAATGTATGGACCCAAGGATTAGATAATAAAAAAAGACCTGTTATGTTTTGGATACATGGTGGAGGATTCATTACAGGAACTGGTGCTACTTTGGATGGATCACGGTTAGTTGTTAGGGGGAATATAGTCGTAGTTAGTATTAACTATCGTCTTGGATATCTTGGCTTTTTATATATGCCAGATATGCCTGATACGACTGCTAACGCGGGATTACTTGATATGGTCGCAGCACTTGAATGGGTTAAAGAAAATATCTCTAATTTTGGAGGAGATCCTAATAATGTCACTATTTTTGGGGAATCTGCTGGTGGTATGGCGGTTTCCACCCTACTTGCTACGCCTTCAGCTAAGGGATTGTTTCATAGAGCTATCCCACAATCCGGAGCTGCAAGTAAATTTAGTTTTAATCCTGTCTCTGCGATTCAAGTGTATGAAGATTTAATTCAAAAATTAGGAGTTGAGAAAGGAGATATAGAAGCGTTACGGAAACTACCAGCTGAAAGTTTTATTGTACCACAGATGGAAACGACGGGATTCCAAGCAAGGGGATTAAGAGTAGGACCGGTTGTAGATAAAAATACTCTACCAGTTCACCCACAAGAAGCTATATCTAAGGGATTTGCTAAAGATATCGATATATTCATCGGAACAAACTTGGATGAAAACAAATTATTTTTAATATGGAACCCGAAGGCTTTCGAGCTTACAGAGGAAGGATTAGATAAATATGTAAATTCACTTATGCGAAATGTAAAACATGAAGAAAGTAAAGGTAAGGAAATAATAGAGAAATATCGAGAATTAAGAAAAACCCCAAGAGATATTGTGGATGCGATTTCAACAGATTATACATTTCGGATACCTTCTATTCGTCTTGCTGAAGCCCAATCTATGTATCAAAAGAACGTTTATATGTATCTTTTCACTTGGCAGAGTTCTTTAGACGGGGGGAAATATGGGGCGATGCATGCTCTTGAACTTGCTTTTGTTTTTGGTCTTTTTGGAGATAGAGATATCGGAATTTCTCCAGCTAGAACTGAAGAAACTCAGAGATTATCAGAACAAATGATGGACGCCTGGATTGCGTTTGCTCGTTCGGGTAACCCAAATCATGAAAATATTCCAGAATTGCCTCCTTATGATAAAGAAAAAAGAGCCACAATACTCTTTGATAAGCAGGTCTCAATTGAACAAGATCCCTATGGAAATGAAAGAACAGCGTGGGACGGCATTATCTAATTATCTCTAATATTTAAAATTAAATTCTTCTTTTTTTGTTCATTAATGAAATTACCAGAAATTAAGGAGATCATATTTTTTCTTTTAAAAATACTATTTATAGAAATTCTTTTTCATAATAGTTCTTTTATTATAACAAAAAACAATTATATAGTTAAAAATTCATATTAGACACTGTAAAATATAAGATATAAGGTGTAAAAAATGTCTGAAGAAAAAAAGTTTGAACATGTTAAAATAGAGAAAAATGAAGATGGGAATTATGCTGTCATATCAATAATTAGACCCGATAAATTAAACGCTCTGCAAAATCAGACGCTCAGAGAAATTGCTGAAGCTTTAGAAAGTGTAGAAACTGACGAAAGCGTGCGTTGTGTAGTCTTACGTGGAGTAAAAGAATATACAAAAAAACCTGCTTTTTCTGCTGGTGCGGACCTCTCAGCTCGGAGCGGATCTAAACTTAATATGGAAAATATAAGGCATCGCAGTCATGCAATGTATTTACGACATAAATATTATGATTTAATTGAAGAATTTCCAAAACCTCTGATTGCCGCTGTTGATGGCTATGCATTAGGAGGAGGATTAGAATTAGTATTAGTATGTGATTTAGTTATCGCATCGAAAAGATCAGAGTTTGGATTTCCAGAAATTAAAAGAGGGATCTTTCCTGGTAATGGAGGAACACAACGGATGATTAGAAACTTAGGAAAAATGAGAGTTAATAGGATGATGTACTTCGGAGAACATTTTACTGCAGAACAAATGAACGAATGGGGCTTTATTTCATTCCTCGTTGATGATGATAAATTTGAAGATTTTGTACACGAAAAGGCATCATGGTTAGGGAATGCAGCAACAAATTCTCTATATGTTATTAAAAAATGTATTCAATATGGGACCCAAGTGCCCCTTAATGTTGGTTTACAGTTCGAACATTGGGCATATGCGTTAAATACGACTAGTAAGGATGTTACTGAGGGAGTTTCTGCCTTCTTACAAAAGAGGGAACCAAAATTTCAAGGTAAATAATTATTATTACAACTAACAATTCTTTTTTTCCTAACTTTACTTAAATGGAATCGTCACATTAAATTTAAATAATTATATTAAGATCATATATTTTTATTTAGATTTAAGAAAAGCTCTTCCAAGATTAGCTGAACGAGCGTCTCCAAGAATAGTATTAGACATTTTATTCATTACAAAGGCATAACTAATTTTTTCATCAAGATCCATAACAAGTGAAGAACCTCCCCATCCACCCCAACAAAAAGCATGTGGATTACGACCTAGTCGGATCTCTTTACTATTAAGTCCAAATCCTAAACCCCATCGTATTGGGATTTGTATAACTAAATCCTTGCTATAAGATTGTTCTTCTATAGCCTTCTTAATTGTATTGATCGAAAGCAAGCTTACACCATCAAGTTCTCCACCGCAAGCCAATGCTGCTCCTATCTTTGCGGCAGATCTTGCATTTCCATGTCCATTTGCAGCAGGAATTTCAGCACTACGCCATTCTCGACTCAAACATTTATTAGTATCTATAATAGGACCAAAGAATCCTTTTGCTGCACTTGATTCTGCATCGTTTCTCCTAGTTAAGTTGGATTCAAGTGGAGGAGGTGCAATCAACTCGGCAACTCGGGAATCATATTCCTCAGGTAATCCAATGTGGAAATCTGCATTAAGTGGAATTGCTACTTCATCCCGAAAGAAAGTACCAATGGTCTTACCTGTAACTCGTCGAACTAATTCACCTAATAAATACCCTTGGGTTATTCCATGGTACCCACTCCTAGTTCCAGGTTCCCATGACGGTTTTTGGGCAGCTAGCATATTTACTATTTGATTCCAGTTGTAAAGTGTCTCCATCTGAATTACTTTATCGAAACCAGGTAATCCTGCAGTATGACTAAGAAGGTAACGAACAGGTAAATTTTCCTTACCAGCTTGGGCAAATTCAGGCCAATAGTTAGCCACAGGAACATCTAAGTCTATTTGTTCTCTATCTATAAGCATTAATACGCAAATTACAGACATAATTTTAGTGGTTGAAAAAACATTAACTATAGTGTCCTTTTCCCATGGGCGAGTTTTAGCAGCATCAGCATAACCACCCCATATATCAATCACAAATTCACCTTCAATGGTGGCAGCAAACGAAGCACCAATGTCTGTTCCAGATTCAAGACTTTCCTTTAATACTCTTTTAACTGGCTCGAATCGTTCTTCGCAATACCCATATATTTCAATTTTATTTGACATCTTTTTCATTCGCAAATATTTGTTAAAATTATACTTTTTTATCAAAATTTTTTATTTAATTCAGATAACATAAAAATTCTCTAATAATTTTATTAGAGTCTTTAATATGAATAATTATACACTAATTTTCATAAAGTTGATATATAATTTTAAAATTGTTAAAATAATATTTTTAATTTTTAACTTTAACATAAAATTTTATTAAAAATAAAACAATTACAAAAAAGTGAAAAAAATTTGGTTGAATTAAACGAAGTTTGGTTAATTGATTATGCCCGTACAGCATTTTCTCGATGCAGACCAAGAACGCCAGAAAGGGATGTTTTTGGTGAGGTTAGAGGAGATGAATTGCTAGCTCAGTTATTAATGAAATTCTTTGATGAAAAATTAGCAGATAAAGGCATAGAAAAAAAAGATATGGAAGAATCTTCTGTTGGAGTCGCAGCAGGCGTAGGGGAAGGTTGGACTTATGGAGGGAGACTTCCCATCTTTATGGCAGGATTTCCAGCAACAGTACCTGCATTCTTTATAGATAGACAATGTGGCTCAGCAGGTTCTGGCATGCATATGGGAATTATGGAAATTATGACGGGTAACGCAAAATGTGTATTAGCTAATGGATTTGAACATATGGGTCGGGGTAGGGGTACTGGAACTAGCCCAAATATGAAGATGATGGATAAAAATAGTAAATATTATCGTCCTGATCTTGATCTGCGAACCACTTTTAGTATGATTCAGACAGCTCAAAAGTTATATGAAGAAGAAGTGCCTACATTTACTAAAGAAGATTTAGATAAGTTTGGAGTAAGAAGCCATAATCTAACTGTCAAAAGTCATGAGGACGGTTGGTTTAAAGGTGAAATAATACCTATCGAAGGTCACGTAGAAGGTGATGTTAACACACCTCTGATGGTCGATAGAGATATGAATGCAAGATCGTCAAGTATGGAGGCACACGCAAAATTACCAAGATTATCACAACCATTTTATTTAGAGAAGAATGGTGGGAAAGAAGGTTATGTTAAGAGAGAAGGCACAGAACAAGGAGTTATAACTGTTGGAAATTCCTCCCCTCTAAACGCAGGTGCCACAACTGCAGTTTGTATGGATGCTAAGGAGGCTAAAGAAAGGGGTATTGAACCAATGGCTAGAATTATATCAATTGGTTGGGCGGCAGTAGATCCATCTGTTATGGGACGAGGACCAGTACCTGCTACAAAACGGGCTTTAAAAGTTGCTGGATTAACAGTTGAAGATATTGATTATTGGGAAATAAATGAAGCATTTTGCATTGTAACTTTGAATTGTATGGATAAATTTAATTTACCTTGGGAAAAAGTTAATGTTATGGGTGGATCAACAGCAATTGGACATCCATTAGGAGCCACTATGGTTCGACTTACTGGAACTTTAGCAAGGATCTTAAAAGATAAGAAAGCAAAGTATGGCGTTGCGAATGCCTGTGTTGGCGGTGGACAGGGCGTAGCAACTATAATAGAAAATCTCGATGCATAATTTTTTCATAATTCACTTATAAGCTTTTTTTTTTTAATTAATTTTAAAATCTTTAATTCAATATGGGGATTTAGTTGCAATATTAGGATAAACATCAATCCTCTAGGAAATAAAGAAAAGGGGATGAAAGATTTTGTTCTTCATAATATGAAATATTTAAAGTTAAAGTTTAATTTCATACAGTAAAAAATTTTTTTAAAAACTATAAGTGATATAAATATGGGAATGTTAGATGGAAAAGTTGCCATAATAACTGGCGCTGGTCGTGGTGTTGGTCGCGAAGAAGCATTAATTATGGCAAAAGAAGGATGCAATTTAGTAATTAATGATATTGGTGGGGGAGCTAGTCATCTTGATAAAGATGCTAAGATTGCAGATTCTGTTGTAGAAGAGGTCAAAGCTCTTGGAGTTAAAGCAATAGCAAATTACGACTCTGTAGCTGATTATAATAAGATGAAAGCTATGATAGATAACACTATTTCTGAATTTGGTAAATTAGATATCGTTGTAAACAATGCCGGAATTCTACGTGATAGGATGATATTTAATATGGCTGAAGAAGAATTTGATCTTGTTATTGCTGTTCATTTAAAGGGAACATTTAATTTATCTAGACATGCTGGAGCATATTTTAGAGAGAAAGGTAAAGCAGACGAATCTTTAGGAAATTTTGGCAGAATTATTAATACAGCTTCAGACTCTGGTTTATATGGAAATGTAGGTCAATCAAATTATGGAGCTGCTAAATCTGGAATAGCTACTTTTACGGTAATTGTATCTAGAGAACTTGCTAAATACGCAACCGTTAATTGTGTTGTACCAAATGCCAGAACCCGTATGACTACTGATTTGACACCAAGAATAGCGGGATTTATGGAAAGAAAAACGAAAGATGGTTTTGATGTTTTTCATCCGATGCATTTTGCACCTTTAGTTGCTTATTTAGCTTCAGATGCTGCTAAAGATATTAATGGGGAAGTGTTTAGAGCTATTGGAGATAAAGTCTGGGTGTATCGTGGGTGGCGTGCTGTAAAGAAAATATCAAACAATTGGCAAACATTTACCCCACAACAACTAGCTGAGAAATTTCCTGAACTAATGAAGGATTTGCCTGATAAAAGGGAAGGGGCAGCAAGTCCTCAGGAATTAGGAATGATGTAATTTAATTAAAATATTTTCTATTTTTTTTTTATTTTTATTGACGCTTTAATTAATTAGCATATTTAAGTATAAAATAGTGATTAAATTGGTTTTTATTCATAAGGAAGGAAAATTTAATGAGAATAGTTATTTAATTGATGGATATTTATTTGGAGCACCTAGAAGTCTTGCTCTTTATGTTATTGAAAATAATGGAACTCGGATGCTCATAGATACGTCTACTTCAGAAAGCGCAGAAAAAATCATAGAAAAGTTAAAAGAATTTAAGATTTACCCAGTTCATAAGATTTTACTAACTCATTCACACGGGGATCATACTGCTGGAGTTAACAAATTAACCGAATTAATGAAAGACATCGATATTGAAGTTTTAGCCTCAGAGAATGCAGTTGAGAACTTAAAAAAGCCTGCAGTCATGAATGATGTATTTGATTTTACAGTAGAACCAATAAATGAAGTTATACCATTAAAAGAAGGTGATTTTATTGATTTAAATGGTCTAAAGTTAGAAATTTTTAATTTTTTTGGTCATACCATGGATTCGATAGCATTATTAGACGAGAAAAACAGAAATATATTTACTGGTGATGCAATTATTGATAGAGCAGGATATAATTATGTACAACCTACTTTTATGCCCCCAAATTTCAATGAATCTGAATTAATGAAGACATTTCAAAAACTTAAGAATTTGAAAAATAAGCTAAATTCTATTGCATTAGCTCATTTTGGGGTATGGGTTGATGAGGATTTTGAAAAAATTCTTAATGAGATGGAAACTCTTCACTTTGAAACCAAAAATTCACTAATTCACTGGTATAAAGAAAATTTATCAATTAAAGAGATAGCAAGGAAATACATTGAAAGATTCATGCCAAAGTCTAAAATTATCGAATACGGATTACTAGATAATTTTAAAATGAATATAAACTGGTTATTAGAAGGTTTGAAAAGAAGTGGATTCATTTAAAAATATGACATGAAAAGTATTGATGAAAAAAATAAATCATAGTCGAAATAATTAATATATTGTTAGATACAAAAATTAATTAATTAAATATTAAAAATTAGAAAGGGTTAAAAATGACTAGTTTAGATTTAGACATTATAGGTAAAGAAACAGAAGAGAGAATTCGTAAATATACTTGGAAAGATGTAATTCTATATAATTTAGGAATTGGGGCTCAGCCCGATGAGTTACCCTTTGTTTATGAAAGATATCCTGGAGGAGTTCAAGTTTTTCCTAGCTATGCTTGCATCATTGGAGGAGCTGGATTTCCTAAATTTAGTAAAAAGGGAATCGATGGTGCTCGTTTTATTCATGGAGAACAAATGATCAAGCTTTATAAACCTTTTCCCTCAGAAGGAGAGATTAAGGTTAAAGGAGTATGTGAAAACATGTTTGACAAGGGAAAAGCCGCAGTTATTCATACAAGAATTTCTGGAAGAACTATGGAAGGTGAACAAATTTTTGATACTAAGTATGTTCATTTCTATATTGGAGAAGGTGGATGGGGAGGAGATCGTGGTCCAAAAGCTGAACCACTAGACCCTCCTGAAGGAAAAGATCCTGATTTTAGTATAACTTATAAAACTAATATAAATCAAGCAGCAATATATAGACTAAGCGGTGATTTAAACCCTCTACATATAGATCCTACCTTTGCAAAAAGAAGTGGGAGATTTGACAGACCAATTCTTCATGGATTGTGTACTTATGGTCATGCAACTCGTGCTATAGTATATGGTCTTTGTGACGGTGATGTAGCTCGATTCAAGGAATTCAAAGCACGATTTACAAGTGAAGTATACCCTGGAGAAGCCCTTACTACTGAGGGTTGGAAAGAAAACGGACGCTACTTAATTCAAGTGCGATCTGAGCGGGATACAGTAGTTCTGGGAAATGCTTATGCTATTGTAGAATAATTTTAAAAATTGTTCCATTTTTTCTTTTTTATCATTGATATATTCAATCGAGTTGAGATAAAGAGACACTCTCGCAAATTCTTTTGTGGAAGAAAGACTTCTTATTTTTCCTTAGAATTTTGAAATCGATAAAAGGATCAATTTCATTTCATAAAAAAAGAGAAAAAAACTTAATATTTTTAATTGTTTCTTGGGGGCAGCATTCTTACCATTCTCGGACCCTCAATAAGAGAAATAGCATTTTCAGGGCAATGATAAGCACACACTCCACATCCCACACAGATATCTTCATTTCTTACTGCTATATTGTCATCATTTAATTCGATGGCTTTATTGTAGCACAAATCTACACAGATGCCACACCCAACACACAAATCTTCATCAATACTAGATAAATAATTAGTAGCATTAACAACGGGGAAAATGAGACAGTCTTTAGCAGTTAAGCAACAACAACTACAACAATTACAAATCGCTACTTCTTCTTTGTTAGTATCACCATGTAGGTGGTATGCTTTATGAACCAATCCCGCATCTTCACATTTTTTTAGAACTTCAAGCGCTTCTTCTTTAGATACCAAGTTAGAAAACCCATGATTAGAAGTATGTCTTGCAGATTTACCTAATGTCATACATGTTGGTATAAGTTCAATTTGTTTACATGGTTCTCCTAAAAATTCCTGGTGTTGTCGACAATAACAATGTCCTATAGCAATATCATCATATTTTTCAATGAGTTCTCGTATCCGTTGAGTTGGTAAAATCTGTTCTGTTGGAACTTGGAGTTCTTTATTAACAATTACATTAATTTCTTCACCGGTTACAAGATTTTCTAATATAGGGACTGTTCGATCTACTGGTCCCATCCTACTTAATGCTGCTCTCATTCCATCATAGTTAGATTGTACGTATTCACTCGATTCTTCATTAAGTTTATAGAATAATTTAGCTAATTTGTAATTCTCCTCTGTTTTATCAAGTTTTTGCATGAAAATATATTCAAATTGTCGTCCCATCATTAATAAACGATATACCATTACCCCATATCGGTTGGGCTGATTGAAAATAACCCCAGTTTTTGCTAGAGCATCTGTTTTTCTCAAGATTTCATCTTCAGATAAACCACTACTTTCTTTTAATTGTTCCATTGTTTGGGAGATATTTTTCTCAAAAGCCATCACAAGATCGAGATTTTCATCCTTAATGGTATACTTTAATATTTCATGCAGTGTTTCCGACCAACCATGATGAAAACCCCCCGCTTTAGCTAAAATATTAGCCGCTTTTCTATAATCTGCTTCACTCATTTTTAACATCTAAATTGATTAATTTATATCAGATAATTATTTTAGTATTTTATTGAAACACGAAATGTAAATAAAGTTTTATTATTTATCTTAATAGCTTTATTGCTTTTTCTTTTAATTCTAGGTAAAATGTATGGAGTTTTTTTGATCATCTTAAAATATTTATTCAATCTATATATTTCAACATTATATTATTTTGATTTTACACAAAAAAGAGAATATGAAATATGAAAGAAACAAAAGAAGTATATTTAGTAGACCATGTAAGGACACCATTTTCTCAAGCAAATCCTCTAGATCCCGACGATGACGTTTTTAGTAAAAAGTGGGGTACCGAACTTGCAGCTCATGTTTTGAGGGATATGTTTGACACCCGAATACCAAGCAAAGGCAGTACACTCAAACGTGAGAACGTTAGTGAGGTTCTGGTTGGCGGTACTTTATTACAACATGAACATGGAACATTTGGGGGAAGAATGCCCGGATTTATGACAAAATTTCCCTTCCATGTACCTGCAACGGTATTCGATAAACAAGACTGTTCTGGTATGACAACTTTACATGTTGGATTTGGAAATATTGCATTGGGTTATTCTAATGTAGTAGTAACTATAGGTTTTGATCAATTTACTCGAGTGCCATTACACAATTATGATGGAAAAGTAAAAGTATTTGGAATTCCCCCAGATAAACTGATGCTTGATCCAGAGAATAAATGGTATAATGATGATTTATATGATTGGAAAACTAGTCGTCTATTATTTCAGGCAGCACAAAAACTTGCGGAGGAAGAAGCAGATCTATTTACTAAAGATGAATTGGATAAATTTAGTGTACGAAGTCACAATCTAGCAGAAAAAGCTCAGGAAAATGGATATTTCAAAGAAGAAATTATGGGTATTAAAGGACATAAAGTAGGAGATCCTGATAATGAAATTGAGATCGAAAAAGATCAATCTATTAAAAAAGCAGCTACACTAGAAAATATTACTAATGCACCCTCTATAAGCATTCCTGGATGGGCAGGTGGCTATAAAAATCCTATACTCACAAAAGATGAATATGTCGCGAAATTTGGGACAGATAAGGGTATTATAACAACGGGAAATAGCTCTCCTTTGTGTGATGGAGCGTCACTTTGTTTGCTAACATCTAAAGAAGCTCTTAAAGAATACAACCTAAAACCCATGTCTAAAGTAGTCTCGATTGGTTTTGCAGGAGTAGATCCAACTGTACGTGGACGAGGGATAGTACCAGCAGCTCAAATGGCTTTAAAGCATGCAAATTTAAAAGCGGATGAAATAGATTATTGGGAAATTAATGAATCCTTTAGTGTTGTTGCACTATATGCTGCTAATAAATTAGGAATTGATTGGGAAAATAAGATGAATATTCATGGGGGTGCAATATCAATTGGTAATCCAGCATCTGCTACCAGCTTGAGGATTACGACAACATTAGCCAGAATACTAAAAGAGAAAAAGGCAAAATATGGACTTGCAGCTATGTCGTGTGGTGGTGGTCAGGGAACAGCTGTGATAATTGAAAATTTAGATTAATAAAATAAAATATGAGGTTAAAATAATAAAAAGAGGTATAAAAATTATGAAAATAAGAGAAGTATACATTACAGATTATATTAGAACACCATTTTCAAGATCTCGACCAAGAGAACCACCAAGAGATGTTCTTGGAAATTTACGTCCCGATGTAATGACTGCTTTAACATTAACGGAAATGTTTGATAATCGATTAAAAGATAAAGTTAAACCCGAAGATGTAGATGAGTTTTATATTGGGGCTACTCATTTTAATAATGAGTATGTAACTTTTGGAGGAAGATATCCCATATTTTTAGCGAAATTTCCAGCAAAAGTATCATCTGTTGCATTAGATAGAGCTTGTGGCTCAGGAATGACAGCTGCTTCAGTAGGATATGATAATATTGCTTTGGGATATTCTGATGTTGTAATAGCTTCGGGGAAGAATAATGCTACTATGTCACGATCAAGACCTCCGACGGTAAGAGAACCAAACCCTGCTATGTTGAAAGGACATGAATTTTTTGTTGATGATGTTGTTGACTTCCGTTGCGCATATTCAATGTTACAAACCGCACAAAAACTCCATGAAGTGAATGCAAACATATTTTCAAAAGAAGATAATGATAGATTTGCAGTTCGCAGTCATCAATTAGCCGCGAAAGCTCAAGAAGAAGGATTTTTCAAGGGGGAAATTGTCCCTATTATGGGACACATAGAAGGAGATGAGGATACTCCATTATTAATTGAACATGATACATCAGTAAGAAAAAATGCTACATATGAGGGCACAAAAGATTTAAGGGGATTAACCACCCCTGGATGGGCTGGTGGATACTATAATCCACTTTTAACTAAAGAAGAATACATTGAAATATTTGGAACAGACCAAGGCTTAGTAACTGCGGGAAATTCATGTCCAACAAATGCAGGAGCAGCAACCTTATTGTTGATGTCAGAAGAAGCCATGAAGAAACATGATCTAGATCCATTAGTACGCATTGTTTCTATTGGATTTGGAGCGGTTGATCCTACTGTTATGGGAAGAGGTCCAGTTCCAGCATCCTGGATGGCATTAAAGCATGCAGGATTAACAACTGATGATATTGACCTTTTTGAAATCAATGAGGCATTTGCTATTGTAGCTCTAAACTGGATCCATGAGATGGGATTAGATAGTCGAATTGATGATATAAACATTAAAGGTGGTGGCATTTCCATAGGTCATCCGATCGCAGCAACAGGTCCCAGAATAGTTGGTACATTAGCAAGAATCTTAAAAGAGAAGAATGCTCAACTTGGCCTTGCTACGATGTGCTGTGGTGGAGGTCAAGGAACTGCTATGATACTTGAGAATACAGATGTTTAAAAATCATCATTTTTTTTTTATAGAAGAAGTATTGAAATGTAAGGAAAAAAAAGGTTTATAATCTATTTTTTGGTCTTGAGGGTATATAATAGACTAATGGATTAGTACCTACTTCTGGTTTAAGTTGAAATAACCCATTTTTAGTTAATTTTTTTGATACAATACTATCAGGGTTATTTAAGTCTCCAAAAAATAACGCCTGACCTTCACAACAAATTACACAGAAAGGTTCAAGTCCTTGATCAATCCTATGAGCACAAAAATTGCACTTTCGCGCAAGGTTACTCTCATCTTCAAATACAATGATATTATATGGACATGCTGCTAAACATAATTGACACCCAGTACATAGTTCTTGGTCTAATATAACAATCCCATCATTTCTTTTTTGCAGAGCTTCCTCAGGACAAGATTCAACGCAAGGTGGGTTCTCACAATGATTGCATAATTTAGGAAGGAAATCCAATGTCAAATTTGGAAAGCTTCCCCCGGGAGTATCCTTCACATCACTACCTTGTGTTTCAACCTTTATCCAATAATCAGTTGTATTATTTTCAATTTTACATGCTATACTACATGCTTCACATCCGATACATCTTTCTTGGTCAATAACCATTCCTAATTGTTTTACTTTACTCATTTAATTTCACCCTCACTTTTTATTATTTCAACAGCAACATCATTCATATGCATATTTGGTTCATAGACTTTATCCTGTACAGGATTAATAATGTCATGTGTTAAATGATTCAGACTTCCCTCTCTAAATTGCTCTATCCACCAACCTTCCGTAATATCAACCACTCCAGGTTTAACACCTTCAGTTACTCTAGCTTTCAGTGTTGTTCGAGCTCTATCATTATAGACGGTAACCAAATCACCAGTTATTATATTTCGCTCAGTAGCATTAATTGGATGAATATCCACTATTGGCTCAGGATTTAAATCTAATAAAGATTGCACATTAGCAAACATAGAATGTGTACGAAAACGACTATGACCATTAATAAGTGTCAAGGGGTATTTCCTTATACCTGGAGTTATCGGAGCTTCAATTGGAGGAAGATAAACGGGAAGAGCTTCTCCATCATCATATAGCTGTTCTGTGTATAGTTCGATTTTTCTTGAAGGTGTATTAAAACTTAGAGGAAACTTTGCCCCTTCTGGAAGCTTCGGTAACCTCATAGCTTGGGTCTTCAGCGTGTCTCGAGTGATCCCTTCAAAGGTGCGTGTTGCCATAATAAGATCTATTAGTCCTTCTTCTCCACCTTTGAAATATTCTCCAAATCCAAGTCGTTCAGCAAGTTCAGCTACAATATTAACATCAGATTTAGATTCATATAAAGGTTCAATTATTTTTTGTTGGAATTGTACATAAGGATATGGTTGAGCTAGAAAATCTGAAAATTCTAAAAAACTACAAACAGGAAGAATTAAATCGGCATATCGAGCAGAAGGAGTCATGAATAATTCAGTTTGTACAATAAATTCTAATTTAGGATAGAATTCATTAATTATTTTATTAGAATTAGCACACTGATTTAAGAAGTTAATGAAAGCAAACCAGAGAGCCTTTATTGGGTAAGGCTTCCCAGAGATCACAGCATCATATAGGTTTAGGATTCCAAGTCTATGGAAGCTAGGTTTATCAGGGATGGCCTTAAGAAAAGGGTTCCAATTTAAAATTGCTGGTATATATCCTGAACTTACTGATGTAGTTATATTACCAGTAATAGCAGCTACAGAAATCACTCCTCTTAAAGAGATATCTCCATGATATGTCCTTGTAAAACCCATATGAGTTAAAAACACGACTTTTTTGGAGTTGCCAATTCTTTTAGCTAATTTAATTATAAGATTTTTATCAACTCCTGTAATTTCGGCAGTTCTTTCGGGAGTGTATTCAGATGTTAATTCAATCAATAATTGAAGTACTGGTTTACATTCAATTCTATTTATAGTGTAAGTTCCAGTAAGATTTGCATCTTTTACATTTGAACGAGTTAGTGTTTTATAAGAATTAGAAGGTTCATGCCATATAATATAAGCATCTGATTTTTTAGCATCAACGTCTTTTCCTCGTAACATTTTTCCATTATCAGTTCTTACCAAATAAGGTCCATTTGTGTGTTCTAAAATGAATTTTTTATCATGTAATTCATTTTGAAATATAAAATTCATAACACCTAGCGCTAAAGCACTATCTGTTCCAGGATTTAGACCAATATAATCATCAGCTTTTGATGCTGTAACTGTGAAACGAGGATCTACTACAATAACTTGAGTTCCTTGTTCTTTAGCATCCATTATTTTTCTCATATTTTGTAAAGGCATGGATTCAGCGGGGTTTGTAGCCCATATCATTAACAATTCAGGGTATTTCCTCTGCCAAAATTCCCCATGCAAATGCATATAAGGAAATTGGTGTCCTAAAATTATTCTACTTCCACAGGGTAAGCCTGCATCTCCATACCCCCATGCGCTCACGCGTGTACTCTGAGTTAGACTAGCTAATCTCAAGTATGCTCCAAATTTGGTGGTACCAGCACCAGGCCCCCCTAATACCCATCCAATCGATTTCCATCCATATTTCTCAGATAGTTCTTTAAATTTAGAGACAATAATCTCATAAGCTTCATCCCATGATATTCGCTTAAATTTTCCCTCTCCACGTTCACCAACCCGTATCATAGGATATTTAATCCGATCTGGGTGATAAGTAATATCTAAACTAAGGAGACCACGTAAGCAAATTCTTTTTTCCTTTTCATCAGGGAACTCTGCAGGTTCTAACTTAACAATGCGATCTCCCTTTACATGAGCTAATATTCCACAGCAATCTATTCCACAATGAGCAGGACAAGCTGTCCTTATAATTTTAATATTTTCATTTTTTACCATCTTAAATCTCTAAAACCTAAGTTTTTCAATAAATACTTAAAAATATTAGTAAAGATAATGAAAAGATTATTATAATTATTATTAGAAAGATTAAAGAAAAGTAAAACTATACTCTTAGAACTTAGCTAAAAGAAAGGTTAAAATAATTTTGACTTCAGAGGAAATGAAATCTTTATTCCAAACGATTAAGATCAGAAATGGTTTACAAACTAAAAGAAAAATAGAAGTCATTCATAAAGGTTATTTTCTAGATTATACTCTCTAAATAAATACAGGACAAGTCAAATCATGAATTCATTTTTGGATTTCTAATTTTGATATTTAATATTTTACTCCAATTTATCTTTAAATATTCAGCTACTTATCACTTTTTATAGATTTTGATGATGAAAAATATTATAAATAAAAGAAAATTACAAAATCAAATTACGGTAGTAGGGATTAAAAAGTTTATAAAATTCAATGTGAGGAGAACATGACAATAGCTAAAGGTAAAATAACTAGTAAAAAGTCTGGTAATGGGGGGTATAAGAGTCTATGGATCTATATTCCAAGTAAAATTAGTAAAGATATTTCTTTTCCCTTTGAGGATAATGAAGAAGTACTAGTAGAAATAGAAGATAGATCTTTAGTTATCAGTAAAAATGATGAAATTTCCAAAATTGTTAAAGATCAAGAGTCAAAGAGTAATACTTAGGATACTCAAAAACGAGATTTTGTGAAATGAAGTTATTATAACTTTTCGAATGTAAATAACCTTTTATTAATTCATTAAAATGAAAAGAATTTAAATTTATAAAATACTTTTAAAAACTAACTTTAAAATTACACCTAAAATGTGAGTTTTCGAAATATGGTTAGCGAACATACAACTGACCAAGAATATACTAAAGAAAAAGGGCATATCAAAATAGACTGGGGAAGACAAGGAGGAGTTATTGCAGCTTATATAGTTCTTCTCTTAGGTTATTATGGAATAATTGCAAATACAATGATGTTTGATGAATATGGTCACTGGATACCTTTCACTGAAATGGATAGGACCATCCTCTTTTGGACATATACTACTTATTTACATAATTTCTTTTTACCTGCACTTTTATTGTTTTTTGTATGTTTTATATTAACATATAAAGAAGATATTCCCCACTATGGAATTAAAGCTTCATTATGGGTAGTACCACTCATCATCGCTGAAGGATTCATCTTCTATACTGTGATGTTTGGCTTCACATCTGAACCTACATATCTCAAATTTGGTCGCATTGAAGGGTACCTTGATATCATTATTTTATTCGGATTGGCGCTTTCTGGGGCAATAAGTGGTATGAAACTAAAACAGTATATTGAACAAAGAAGAGAAGTCTAATTACATCTAGATCTTATATAAATTTTTGGTCATTCAGTTAATTTCAATAAAGAACTTTCATCTAATAATCAATTAGATACGATTTCATATATTTCTCTAAATTTCTGTTGACCACAATTGAAATATATATATTTAATGGAAATTCCATATTATTAATTAAAAAGGTAATAAAAATTAAAAAAAAATAATTTATTTAGAATTTTACTTAATGCCAAGTTTTAACTGAGCTTTTTCTTTCTCATCATTGCATAAATAATACCAATCATCGATACCGCTGAGATTGTCAATGTAATAATCAATGGAGATGCTGGAATTAGAGGTGGTTTTTCTGGAAGTCCAACATATTTTATTAACTGAAAAGTTGGTAATTCAACTTCATAATAGAAGGCAGGCTGTCCGTCTCTATTATTCATTAAGAATGTCTCCCAATCTTTCCATAAAACTGCTCCACCTTTTAGTTGATAGGCGTAGATATATGGATACAATTCATTACATAATTTATTAGCCATTTTACTTACCATTTCGTATTTATGGAATGATGTTGACACAAACATTTCCAATATCCAGCGAGTAATATTTTCATCAAAACAGAATACACGATTATAAGCAGGATAAATCGGATCCCTTGGTGTCATATAATAAGCTTGAATCCAACCCTCTGGAATCGTCCTAGGTATGTATAGATACGAAATATACGCATGAGCTGAAAAAATCGAATGTGTACCATCAAAAGTGTCACTCCAATAGTAACGGAGTGTATCATAAACAAGTCCTGTCACTTTATTTTTCCCAGTTTCAACTCCTTCGCTAAAACCCACTCCAATATTCTTACAAGCCTCCTCAAAAACATTCTTTATATCTTCCACACTATCATCCCAGTACAAATTAAGAACAAAAATGGGATCAGTCTCAGCAACCTGTTGCCAATCAGCATCCGTGCTAGCGGAAGTTAAACCTCTCTCAGCGCATCGTTGACTAAAATTATAATTGAATGCCCCTGGTGTTTTTGTATAATTATCCTCTTCGGTTGTAAGTAAAAGCTCTCGTGCATAGTTAAGATTAAAATCAGCCATTGGCACACTCGCATTATAAAAAATGTTTCCGCGGTATACTATGTTTCCAGGTCGAACAGCGCGACCATCTAACACAGTATTAATCATTTTATCATAATCAAATGCATAATTCAGTGCTTTACGCAGTGCTCGAGGAACCCCTGCACAAGGTTCTTTATCAGAATAGAAGCTGTATGAAGCGCGTCTATACGAATCATAGCCTAACATGGGATCAGCCCAATATGATTCATTGATGCAATTCAATGCAATAAGAATAGCATAATTTGTAGGATAACCTTCTATATACTCTATATTCTTATTCGCCATAACTGCATCATAATCTATTGGTGTATTAAAAGTATCAAAAGCACAATCTACTGCATGAGTCAAAACTCCAGTATTCAATGCATCTAAACCTACTGAACCTATAGGAAATCTGATAATCTCGAGTCTATCAATATCAAACCAACCGTCTTCTTCAAGAGCAGTTTTATTCCAATAATCTTCAAACTTTACCATATAACCCCCCATAGCAGTAGCTGATTCAGAATACGATACATACTTGTAGGGACCTGTACCAATACAATGATCAACGATTGTAGGATTCTTTGGATGTCGAATATACGAGGGACCTACACCGTATTCATCGTTTTTGTAACCATAAATTCCTCTCCCCGTATAATTTTTATAATAAGCGGCATATGAAATTTTTTGTGGTGTCCAAAGACCACCTACTCCTCCATAGGTATTCCAACGATTAAAAATAACATCAATCTTTCCTCCTGATTTCTTATTTTCAGTTATTTTTACTTCTTTGATAATTGGATACCTGTCATACATTGCATAATGGATTGCACTACCGCCTTTCCATCCACCCCAAGGGTCAGGATTTCTAACAACTCCATTTTCATCAGCAGTGACTCCGGGGTATTTTGTATCTTTCCCAATTATGTAGCCCGCATACCATGAAGGATCTGGTGTAGAGGGGCCATCTACTCCATCTTCATCGAGAGTTGGTGCAGCATATTCGGATATATTATAATCTTTACTTTGTGACATCCACCAATCATCAACCGAATCCCAAAGTGAGGTATACCCTGACATAGAATAGCCTGTACCTTCACCGGTTAAATTACCTGTGATCAGATATAATCGATCGATGTTCCACTTAAATACAGTAGCATTCCAATCAGAGCCATCATGGAATTTCACCCCTTCTCTAAGCGTAAAACTTATTACTCTTCTTCCACCGGAATTATTAAATCCATAAAGATTTTCTTCCACCGGTCGCCACGTTGTCTCCCAATCAGTAACAAGGATACCTTTCCACTCCTCCTCTCTTGTTTTATTTCCAATACCTCCGTCGTATGCTGCGTTTAATCCATAAGGATACTCACAAGCTATTGGAAAGAAATGAGTGAATATGACGCCTCCTACGGATATTGCAGGGTCCCAATTATCTGGACCTGCGGCGGATACGCCATATCTAAAAATTTTTATTTCCTCTTCTTTTTGAGCTTTAGCTATAGTAGGAAGAAAAGGTAATATCATAGAACTCAATAATAGAACAGACACTAAAATCTTTGAAAATTTTTTCATATTTTTCTTCTCGTTAGTTCTAATTTAAAATTATAATTTTTTTTTTTGATCATTCTACCTTAGCAAAAAAATTCTTGGTAGAATATAATATAAAATTACATCAACAACATATTTAAATATTATAACAATTTCGACAGAAAAAATGTGATTTCTGAAAAAAATGTTAATAATAAAGAGAAAAAGACAAATTTTAATAATTTCTTAACTTAACTTGATTTTTTTTCTCTTCATATGGTGAATACAGGGAATAATAAATCCGGAGGAAACATTTGGGAAAATATCTAAACAAGATTCCAGGATAAGAAAGAATTCTTCAAGAAATCCAATATATTACATGAAATGAACTGAAATACACCCATAAGATCTCGTTGTTTCCTTAAATATTCAGATATTTAGAAATTATTCTTATTTCTAAATGAGAGATTAAATAAAGAAAAAAAAATTTGGATTTTATGAATTCAAAATAAATTACCCAAGTTTATTCTTTCTTATCATTGCGTAAATTATGTCAATTATCGATACCGCCGAGACTGTTAATGTAATAATTAGTGGTGATCTTGGAATTAGAGGTTCTCCTTTTGAGAGTCCTACATATCTTAGGAAATACGGAGATATAAGACCCCAGTAGCCAACTGACCTATTTGCTCTATCTTTTACCCAAAATGTTTCCCATTCTTTCCATAGGCATTCCCCACCTTTTGCTTGATAAATAAATCGTAATTATTAAATAAGGTTAAGTTTTTTTTATAACCATACTTAGCAATTATAAAATAATAAATAATCAGAAAATATAAACAAGAAATAGAGATACCAATAAAATTACAAAATCTCTTGATTTTTATGTAAATTATATTATATATTTAAAAATCCTATTATATATGAAAGTGGTGTGGAAATGGCTCGTCAAGCTCGTAACATGATAAAGTACATTATTAAACGGATATTAATCATGTTTCCCGTTTTAATAGCAGTATTAACATTTACATGGCTTTTATCTCATATGATGGCAGTCAATCCTTATCTAAACAAAATAGGAGGTAGTTTGGAACCGGATTTATATGAACGAGTATTACGAGAAAGTGGGTGGTATGATCCTTGGTATGTAAAACTTGGTATTTACCTTAGAGATTTTTTCACTGGAAACTGGGGTGAAAGTTATGTCGTGCTCCCAGGAGAAAAAATAATAAATATAATTGCTCAAATCTTTCCTAAAACAATTGAATTAATGATATTTTCAATCATTATCGTTCCTATTATTGCTATAAAACTAGGTGTTACTTCTGCAAGACATAAGGATAAACCAAAAGATACTTTAATTCGAGGTGCTGCAATTCTAGGAGCAGGTTTCCCAGTATTTTATATTGCTGTCTTATTACAATTGTTTATTAGGCTCTCATTAAGAGATTTTACTGGAGGGGGTATTAGTATTGAGGTGTTATACTCAAATAACCCCTCATTAACACCACCAGTTCCTTCAGGGGGTGTTGGTACAGGATTTAGAACTATTGATAGTGTCTTATATAATCACCAAGTATACTTGTGGGATACACTTATTCATTTGATCGTTCCTGTAATGTGTATGATTTTCGTATCTTTATCTAATGTAACCAGGCAGACACGATCAAGCATGTTAGATGTTTTAGATCAAGATTATGTCAGAACAGCACGAGCAAAGGGAGTTGCAGAATCAGATGTTATCAATAAACATGCTCTTCGGAATGCTATTCTCCCTACAAGCCATTTAGTTATTCAAGGAACTGCTCTATCACTTTTAGGATCTCTCTTCGTAGAAGTCACATTCAATTATACTGGTTTTGGATATTACATGATAATGTCGATTTATGGTGGTGATTATTTAGTAATAAACGGACTTCTTGTTTTTTCATGCATAATTATAATTTCAGGTACACTTATAGCTGATGTTGCGTATACGATTATCGACCCTAGAATTATGTATTAAAAAAAAATAGAAAGGTAATTAAAATGGAACAAATTTATATTGAAGAATTAAAAGAAGAAAAAATTCTTTCAGAATATAAAAAAAATAAATTTATTAGATATCTAAAATTCTATTTAATTCCTGGTTGGCGTGATCCAGAATTTAGTGCTGAAGAGTATGAAATTGGAAAAATTAAGTCAAAAAGGAGATTATTTAGACGCCTTATCACGCCTTTAACAATTGTGGGAATGATTATGATTATGTTTATCGCTATTTTAGGCGTTTATGCTCCTTGGTTAACACAATTTACGATAGAGAATGTTTCTAAGCCTTTTTTTCCTAATGAGGCACCATATTCTCCACCATCAGCAGCACATCCATTAGGTACTACAAAATATGGGTATGACGTTCTTGCAAGGGTGATCTGGGGGGCAAGAACTGCACTTACTGCAGCAGCTCTTCCTGTCTTAATTTCTGTAGCAGGAGGTTTAGCATTAGGTACAATTTCCGCCTATTTTGGTGGAAAAGTAGATTATCTTATTATGCGTTTTTGTGATTTTTGGTTTTCATTTCCATGGTTGATTCTTGTCATAATAATTTCACCTATGATAGGACAAGATTTATATAATCTTCTACTCCTCTATGGTCTTCTTTATATACCATCTAGCACTAGGTGGGTGAGAGCTTTAGTTTTGCAGGTAAAACAGAACTTGTATGTTCAAGCAGCAATTACTGGTGGTGCAAATAAATTTAAAGTTATGTTTAAGCATGTTTTGCCTAACGCGATATCACCCCTTATAATTGGCTTTTTTGGATCGATGGCTATCGTAGTTTTAGGTTTTTCAAGTATTGCGTTTTTAGGACTGGGAGATGAAAGCTTTGCAGATTGGGGTACTGATATTAATTATGCAAGAGGACAGCAGTTTGCTTATTGGGCAGTACTTTGGCCTGGACTTTTTATAGCAATTACAGCAGTTGGATTTATGCTCATAGGGGATGGATTAAGGGATGCGTTAGATCCTAGGCTGCATATATAAATCGGAGAGGTTTTTAAAATTTTAGGGATAATATTTCAAACAAGAAATCTGCCAAATTATGGATTTGCTGTAATTGAATCTTTAGCTGCCTTTATCTTCTTGTATTTGATTTTGTTTTTTATAATTAATTTTACCTTTAAAGAAGATAAAAAAGTATTAAACGCTTATAGACGAAGTACATTAGAGACTTGTTTAATTATTTTGGGTATAATTATTGGTATTCGATTTATATTTGAAATTTTTCAATATTGGAGTTTAATTATTCAATGGCTTAATATGGATCAATTATATTTTGCTATAATGGTAACACTTTATTTTTTTCTTTATAAAAAGTTATTAAAGAGATTTGGAATTTCAAGTTTTTCAAATGAGTCTAGTCTCAAATACCATAATTTTAATAAGGTTATTATTATTTTCATGGGGATTTCATGGATATTTGCCGCAATATTTTTTTCCATAATGATTCTTAATATTCCAGTTCAGGGTATTGGAGTATTTGAACTCTATAAGATATTTTGGAATACTGATGAACCTCCTAATATTTTTAACTTAAGTCTATTCTGGACTGCAGTGGTACTTTTCATTGACCTACTTTTAACTAATTTAATTAATAGAGCTTTATCAAATGAGAAACGTATTGCGAAAAAAGTCCTTAGAAACTCGATGCTTATGAGTGCATTGATTACATATGGAATTTGGATTATCCAACTATTAGTATTTGAAGTGTATTTGAATAAATGGCTTGGTTTTGAGTTGCTTATTCAAGATATTCGTGTATTAATTATAGTTGTTTCAGGATTATATATCATATTCTTTTTTAGTTCTCTCAAAACTAAATTTTTACCAGAATTAAGCGAAATGAGTTCAAAGAAAGTCCAAAAGCTATTAGAATTAGAAGTAGAAACGAAACATGCTAACGTAATTACAACAGAATTAACATTAGAAAACCAAGATTCGACTCTCGATTCTGAAGTTACCGAATTTCGACCACCAGAAGCAATTTCTTTTAAAAATTATACATATCTTTTAAGAAAATTCGCCAAAATTCGTTATTTAGATGAAGAAACTTCAACGAATAATATATTTAATAGAAAGAAAAAAGTCGCAATAATCTTGTGGAGTGTTACATTAGGTATTCTAGCGGTTATTATTTCTTTAATATTATTTTTTTCTGATCTTATTTTTCAAGTATTATTTCTAAGTTATCTATGCGCTTTATTTTTAGTAGGAGGAGATATTAGCCTTATTTTTATTTTTAATAGAATGAATCCTATTAATAAACGGGCTCCCAAAAAATTAATTCAAAACACAATTCTTTATGGGGGATTATTTACATTTTGGACATGGATTATACCATTTTTTATCATTTATATGTATCTTTTTATATGGATCAATGAAGCTATTATCTTAAACATTACATATATTACTCTTCTTTCGATTTTGA
This sequence comes from Promethearchaeota archaeon, assembly GCA_048940925.1. Classification (GTDB taxonomy): domain Archaea; phylum Asgardarchaeota; class Lokiarchaeia; order Sigyniarchaeales; family SOKP01; genus Loki-b32. Next base: position 34,887 of record JBHLOC010000022.1, read on the forward strand.
TATTTTATTTGGGAATTAGAATTTTAAGATGGTATGGAGTAGCTGTGAAAGTATGGGGCACACCAATAAGAAGAGCGGTTAATATTAATTTGGTTTGGCTTATCGTAAATTTACCGTTGAGAATTTATTATTTATTTTATTACGGTGGAGTATTCACCATAGGTGAAAATCTGCCTTTTAGAATCGTTTATTTTTTTTACATTGGGGAACTTATCATAACAGCAATTAACATTTTTATTGGTACGATTTTAATAGCGAGATCTTATAAAAGAAAATTAATAGATTCATTAAAGTTTGCTATTCCGGTTCAGATTATATTATTTGTATTGATATTAGTCTTAACTCACATATTAGGTTTCCTTCAATCTCTTATTATATCATACCATTTCAATCTTCAAGATGCTCGTATTCCCTTACTTGTTGCAACAGGAATATATATAATATCAGTTTTCACTTCTCTAAGGATAAAAACTTTACCACAATCATCTGAAAAAATTAAGGAAAAATTCAGAACAATCCTCCAAACTACTGAAGAAGATCAAGTCCAAGTTATGGGTATTGGGAACAATGTAATTTTAGATGTTAAAGATCTTACAACTTATTTTTATACAGAAGAGGGAATTGTTAAAGCAGTAGAAGGCGTCTCATTCAAAATATATCAAGGCGAAACTCTTGGCCTTGTAGGTGAGACAGGATGTGGAAAATCTGTAACCGCCTTATCTATCCTCCGATTAGTAAGACCTCCAGGTGAAATTAAAAGTGGGAAAGTTATATTTGATGGGGAGGAATTACATACAAAAACAGAGCAAGAATTTTTAAAATATCGAGGAAACAAAATTACAATGATTTTTCAAGATCCGCTAAATTCGTTAAATCCTGTATTTAAAATAGGTGATCAAATTTCAGAAGTATATCGGCTCCATATGGAAGATGAATTACTAATAGAAGCAGCCAAAAAGAATACAAGTATTTATGATATTGCCCGAAAATGGAGCCAAAGAATGCTAAAAGATTTGAATATACCTACACCGAGAGTAATCTTTGACAGATACCCTCATGAACTAAGCGGAGGAATGCGTCAAAGAGTCCAAATTGCAATGGCTCTTGCCTGTAGCCCTAAATTATTAATTGCAGATGAACCAACTACTGCACTAGATGTAACAGTTCAAAATCAGATTTTAAAATTAATGAAAGAGTTAAGAAAAAAGTATAACACTTCAATCCTATTTATTACCCATGATTTAGGAATTATTTCAAAAATGTGTGATCGAGTTGCTGTAATGTATAGTGGGGTTATAGTTGAATATGGTGATATAATGAAATTGTTTAAAACACCATATCATCCTTATACAAAGGGACTTATAGCATCTGTGCCAGTTGTGGGAAAAAAAAGAGAACGACTTGAGATAATACCAGGAATGGTTCCTAATTTAATATATCCGCCCTCAGGGTGTAGATTTCATCCACGTTGTCAATATTGTTTTGAACCATGTGATTCAAAGATACCGAAGAAAATAGAAATAGAACCAAATTATTTTGTCGCATGTCATTTGTACGATCCTGAATATAAAGAATTAGCACAGAATTCTATAGTAAAAGTAGAAGAATTGCTAATAGAATAAAGATGAATATTTGAAAACCAAATTAAAAAGATTTTAAAAATCATAAAAAAGCGATAAAAATGATTTTTCCCGGATTTACAATCACAAGTTTTGTATTAGAAGGGGTGCTCTTAGTATTAATCTCAATTATTGGATTTTTCTTTTTTAGGTGGTATTCAAGAGAGAAAGGATGGGAGTATTCTTTTATGAATGCTTTTTTTATAATTGGAATATGGTTTGTTATTGAATTCTGTTTAGGGGTATTAGTTCCATATTTATTCAACGTATCTTTCTTAACGGAATCTCTGATTTCAAATATAAGCATTATCAACATCATGATAATAGGAGTAAACATCTTTATTGGACTCATTATTTTTGTAAAGTTCATTAAAAAACCACTAAAAGATTCAATAATTTTCACTGTTGTTGTCCAAGGGTTAATATTTGGAATAGCAACTATTATCAGAATCTTATTGGGGGTGTTTATAACTATGATTACTACTGATAATGAGGATATTTCTGCGTCGGGATCCTTATTCTTCATGATTATAATGATATTGTTTGGCATAACTGTTTTTTATGTGAATTGGGGGGATAAAATACAGTTTGTAAAATATAGGAATATCATTATACTTATTTCTTTTATACCAGAACTAATTTATTTACAAAATCAATTTGACGTACAGGGTGACGCATTCATACGTCAATTTAGCATAAACATAATGTGGACTATTTTAGTTTTGATAATTTCTACAACCATAGTTAAACAAGTTTCATATAGAACAATTTCTCTTAAGGAATTCAAAATTTTACCGGTTCTTGAAAAAGGTATAGAATTACTTAAAGTAAAAGATTTAAAAGTCTATTATCCGCTTTATGGAGGAATACTTAAAAGACAGTTTGGATCTGTTAAAGCTGTTGATGGGATCTCTTTTACTATAAGAACGGGAGAGACTGTAGGATTAGTAGGGGAAAGCGGTTGTGGAAAAACTACAGTTGCATTATCAATTTTAGGATTGGTGCCAAAAGAATCAGGTGAAGTTGAATTTCATAATAATACCCTCCTTGGTGAACTAACAAGAGAAATGAGGAGAAAAATACAATTTGTATTTCAAGATCCTGATGCATCCTTGAATCCGCGAATGAAAATTGTTGATATAATCGCAGAACCCCTCAAAAATTTGTTGGGCGTTTCTGATAAAACTGAAATCAGGAAACGAGTTTTAAAATTATTAGATGAAGTGTCTTTAAAACGTGAGCATATGGATCGTTATCCTCATGAATTTTCAGGGGGTCAAAAACAAAGAATTGTTATAGCACGAGCACTTGCTAGTAATCCCGAGTTAATTATATTAGATGAGCCTACTTCCGCTTTAGATGTATCAGTTCAAGCTCAAATTCTAAACTTACTAAAAGATTTGCAAGCTACTTATGGATATGGTTTTATGTTTATAACTCACAATTTAGCTGTCGTTAATCATATTGCTGATAGGATCGCAGTCATGTATCTTGGAAAATTTGTTGAAGTTGGCAATACAGATCAAATATTTTCAAATCCTTCACATCCCTATACTCAAGCACTTTTAGAGTCAAGAACAGAACTTGATCCTACTAATAAAGAAATTAGGTTCGTTATTAAAGGAGAAGTTCCAAGTCCAATAGCACCTCCTCCAGGATGTTCATTTAATCCTCGTTGTATTTCAGAGGCCAGAACAAGTGATTGTATGCGAAAGGCACCTCATAAAATGGAAATTGAAGAGGGACATTATATCTGGTGCGTTAATCCTCCCATACCTATGCAGTCTAAGGTTACAGAATCTAAAGAGAGACTATCTCTCGAATAAATACTATATTTCTGTCCAATAATATTTTTTTTTCTATTTATTTTAGATTTAATACTCCTAATTAAATTTGGAAATTCCTCATTTTTCATTCTTTCTCAATAGAAGAAGAGAAAAAGGCGAGAAACATAAATTTATATTTATCATCTAGGTTATTTAATTAACTGATTAAAAATTGAAACTAAATCTCTCAAATAAACTGTGGTTAAATTATGGAAGTATTCTTAAAACGGGCAGAAAGACCTTTTAAAGAAAGAATTGGTGAGGAAAAGACATTGTCCCTTTTCGAAAATATAAAAAAAGCAACAAATGAAATTCCTACTAAATTTAGAAGAGTAATTGGCTCAGATATACCGAAATATCTTTTTAATTTTTCTCGAGAGGTTGAAGAACTATCACCAGAAAATATAGAAGGAGTTCTAGCCCATGTTTTGATATTTGCGAAATCTCTTAAAGATCTTATTAATAAAGATAGAACCCAAATAACCCAAATTTTAATTAATAGAAGTGGTAACAATATGCGTAACCTTCTAGATTTATTAGACAAATTCGCGGAAAAAGCAAAGCAAGGAGATATCATTAATGACGAACTCAATTTTGAAGATATTTTAACATTTGTTGTAGGAGATAAGACAATAATTACAGATCTTAATGAAATAGAATTATTTCTTAAACGTGCTGAAGGAAATTTTTCAGATAAAATTGGTAAGGAAGAATCTCATCATTATATAGAAAAAATTGCAGAAAAATTGAAAAAAATAGATAATAGTCACAAAGATTACCTCAGCTCAGATATCTCAAAAATTTTATTCACTTTTTCACAGAGTATTGATAAAATTTCTACAGATAATTTAAAGAAAATCCTCCATCAGGTAGTATGTTTTACCAACTCGCTTTCTGATTTAGGAAATAAAACCAAAGATCAAATTGACCAAGAGATAAGGAAAAGGAGTAAAAATCAAGTTCATTCTATAATAGATCTTTGTAAAGCATTAATAGACGCTGCAAACGAAAATAGAATAATTAAATTATGTGAAACTCTTGATGAAATCCTTATACAGCTATATGGGGAAGAACAAAAACGAATACAATTTACTGACGTTGAAGCTTTTCTAAAACGAGCTGAAAAGAAGTATGCTATGATATTAGGAGAAGATATGATTCACTTGTTAATGGATGAATTATTGGAGGCTATAAATCAAATCCCAGAACAACATAGGGAATATCTTGGTTCTGATCTTGCAAAGTTCCTATTTAAATTCTCAGAAACCGCATCTTTTCACGAACCAGAAAGGATTGAATTAGTATTTAATGGAGCTATTATGTTTGCTAAATCTCTAGAAGAGCTAAGCGATCTAAATAATGCGGAAATAAATCAATTTATAATTAATAGATCAAATCATCAAGTTCGGAGTCTTTTTGAGTTATATAAAGCCTTCTTAGAAAAGATTAAGATTCGTATGCCATTATCTATAGAACCAACATTTGATGAAATTCTCAACCATACTTTAGGTAGATATAGTGGTCCAAAAGTAATAGAAAAAGGAGGCTTAATCCATGATTTAATGGCAGATTATCATGAAGAAATTCCAATTTCAAAAGAACATGCAAACTGGGCTAAAGCGTTATCTGAGATAATCCCAAGATTTCTTGAGATCCTCTCCAATGCGGAAGGTGACCGAATTTTAGATCTTCTTTGGGAGAATAAGTTTCCAGAGAATCAAGTTATTGATCAATATCAAGAAAAGATTGCGGAGATTCCAAGAGAAAAAGAGAAATTATTTATGTTTAGACTAATGAATATGTTAACTAACCAAATTTTAATTGATGATGAAAAAGATAAAGCATTAACTGGAGCATTAGCTTTTAGGATCCTTGGTACCGTTTTTGTTGAGATATATGGTGGACGAAATACTCAAATTAGAGCAATTAGGCTTAGTAGTCTATTAAAAGACAGAAAGGTTTCAAATTATGAAAAAAAGCAGGGTATCGATGACCATATAAACAGGATACTTGAAGAGGATCTTAAAGCCATCCAACAAAAAACAATGACAATTAATACAATAATTCCAATTATAACAAAAAAAGGATATTTTATAAAAACATATGATATTGTTACAAAAGATTTTCCAGAACTAATACTTAAATTAATCACTTATCGTGAAGAAGAACGTTTAAAAGATATTGGTGCTGACTATAAAAAATCAAGTTTTGCAGGAGAATTAATACCGCTTGTAAACGAATTTCTGCAAAAACTGGATTTAGCTAATAGATTTTATAAAAAGTATTTTGAAGAACTTAATAAGATTGCATTTGATGCACAACAGAATATGCTAATAATCAGAAAATTTTTTAAATTATTAGTTGAGTTAAGGGAAAACTTAGATACCATTGAATTCTATGATTATAAAATTGCTAATACAGAACATTCATTATATATCTTGTTACTGAAATATTTATACACTCCTTTATCAGAAGTTTTTGAAACTACAAGAATTATTCTTGATGAACAGGAGTACCAAAAAAAAATTATGAAACTCGATAAATATCTTAGTAAACAAAAACTGGAGCAACTTCAACTTGATATTAAATTCACAGAACAAAAAATTAGAGAGTATGAAAATTTTAAGGATTTTGATGCATATCAAAAAATTATGAATTTAACAAAATTTCTTAATAGAGACAAGAATGAAATTAAGTTTTTCGAAATTTTGTTTAAGCTACTAGATAAATCAGAAAAAATACATGTAATTTTAAAATCAAGATTTGAATTTTCAAAAACACTTTTAAAGTATTCAAATTCTTTGAAAAAAGTGCATTCAAGCCTTCCAGCAGCATTATCTGAAAATTTGGCTAATTTAAATGAATTTGATCAAGAAATTGATAAAATTATTAGCCAATTAAAGGAAAAAAGTCTTTCTGGTATACTCTCACCTTTTGAATTTAGAGAAAAAAATGAATCTGCTGAAATGTCGAAGAAAGAATTACTAAATCTATATTCGAATGAGGACTTCACCCTTCATATTAAGGCTATAGGAGAAATATCAGAAGTTACCCATTTTTAACAATCTATATTAGTTCATTTTTTCGATTTCTTATACTTTATACATTCTTTTATGAAATCGAAATACAATGGAGATGGTTTATATGGTCTTGATTTGAATTCAGGATGAAATTGTACTCCAACCATCCAATGATCTTTTCTATTCAGTTCAATACTGTTTATTATTTTACCAGTTTCATCTCGACTAGAAACAACCATACCTTTATTTTTAGCTTCATCGGTAATAAAACGCTCTTGAATATGAAATCTGTGTCTAAATCTTTCTAAAATTAATTTCTTTTTATATGCTTCAAATAATTTTGTACCCTCTTCCACTATTATTTTTTGTGCTCCTAATCTCATAGTGCCTCCTTTTTCTGTAACACTCTTCTGACTTTCTAAAAGATCTATTACAGGATAAGGAGTCTCAGGGACGATTTCTGTAGAATGGGCCTTATTCAGTCCCAAATATTTCCTGCAAAAAGCTACAAAAAATAGTTGGGCTCCAAAACAAATACCGAGAAATGGGATTTTCTTTTCCATGGCATATTCCGCAGATTCAATCATTCCTTCTACAGCTCGTTCGCCAAATCCAGGTGTTAATAGTATTCCATCACAATCACTTAGTTCCTCCTGAATCTTAGTATTTTTTTCTATGTTTATCATCTTCAATTCTGTTTTATACCCATGATGAGCGGCAGCATCCTCTAAAGCAACATTAATAGAAATATAGGAATCAGATATATTGAAATATTTGCCTGGCATTGCTATTTTTACAGAATCCTTGGTTTTTTTGAATAATTCAACCATTTTTACCCATTCTGAATAATTAGTAACTTCGCTATAAGATACCAATTTTGCTTTAAGATCTATTAGCTCACAAATTAAATCTCCTAATCCTTGTTCTTCAAATAGTAAAGGCAATTCATATACTATGTCCAAATCTGGATTTGAAATTACTGCATTTTCAGGTACATTTGAATATAAAGATATTTTGCGCTTTATGTCCTTATCCAAAGGTTTTTCACTTCTCCCAATTATTATATCAGGTTGCAATCCAATACTTTGAAGCATCTTTACAGAATGTTGAGTTGGTTTAGACTTTTGTTGGCCTACCGCTCTAGAATAAGGAACAAGTGTGACATGTACAAAAGCTGTTTGTTTAGGTAATTCTAATTTTATTTGTCGAAAAGCCTCTAAGAAGATACTTGATTCTAAATCCCCTACAGTTCCACCGCATTCAATTAATAATACATCTAAGTCTTCTTGTTCTGCAATTTCCATTAATCTTTCTTTAATTATGTCAGTAACATGGGGAATAATCTGAACAGTTTTTCCTAAAAATTTGCCTTTCCTTTCACTAAGGATTGTAGAAAGATAAATTTGCCCTGAAGTTATATTTTGAGAAGGGTGCATCTCTATACCAAGGATTCGAGAATAAGTGCCGAAATCTTGGTCAATTTCTGATATTCGGTAAGATCTTTCATCAGATTCAAACACAGGTTTGAATTCCCATATATTTTCAGTTATGAAACATTCTCCATGCTCAATTGGGTTTAGGGTACCTGGATCTATATTTAAGTAGGGATCTATTTTAACTACAGATACTTTAAAGCCACGAAATTGAAGTACCTTACCGATACTTGCTGTTGCAACTCCTTTTCCTATTCCTGACATTACTCCTCCTGTCACAAATACGAATTTACTACTTGCATTCATAATTTCTACTTTCTTAGCAACATTTTTATCATTTTTCAAAATAAAATTATAAAAATAAACCAATTATTAAAAGAATTACTAATTCACTACAATATTATAAGTTATTTCCATATAAAACTTAAGTCTCTAAAACTAATTAATGATTTGAATACAGTTTGAAAATTAGAGTGTTTAAAAAATTCGGATTCACCTTCTTTTTTTATGGTATTAAAGGAGAATGATAGTTTCCAGATGCATAATCATGTTACAAATAATCTTTTTGATGAAAAATTAGGATCTGATTTAATATTAAGCCCTATTCTTCTTAAACCAGCTATTTCTGAAATACTCTTAGATTGCTCTTTTAGTTATTTTTTATTGTCAAAATGGAATTTTTTAAAGGTCATTTTAATATAATTAAGACATATTTAGGAGAAATCTTGGGGATTGAGTAATAATTATTCGAATCATTTACCCTTAAAGCGCGGTTCTTCCTTAGTGACTAATGATTTTGTAGCTGCTCTAAAATCACTCGTCTTCATTAAATCCCTAAGTCCTTCATTTTCTAAATCTAATGTATTTGAAATAATATTTTTAAAATAATCATGCATTACTTTCTTCATTCTTCCGATCGCTACACTCGGACCTTTAGGAGGTATCAAACGCAGAGCTTGATTTCTTGCGTAGGGCATGAGCTTATCCTGAGCTAACACTTTATTTACTAAACCAAGTTTTTCTGCGTCTTTTGCAGTAATTTTATCCCCAAAATAGATTATTTCCTTCGCCTTTTGGAATCCTACTAAATATGGTAATACAAAAGATGAACTAAATTCTGGAATAACAGCGCGTTTTACAAAATAGAAACCTAACCACGCATCTTCTGACATGTAAATTAAATCAGCACCGACTAAGGGCATTGTAATGCCAATCCCCACCGCCAAACCATTAATGACAGCAATCACAGGCTTATTAAAATTCCACATCTTCACACATAATTTTTTCTGAGCGATATCCATTAAATCTACTTCCTTCATTATTTCTTCTGGTATAGATGTTATATACTTCATATTAAAGTAGCCCCCGGATGAAAATGCATTAGCCTCTTTACACCCTGTCATTATAAGAACTCTAGCATTCTTATCTTTTTCCATATCATCAATCACAGTGTATATTTCTAAGAATGTGACAAAAGACAACGCATTTCTTCTTTTTGGAATGTTAAAAGTGAGTGTGCAAATTCCATTATCTTCTTTTTCATAAATAACTTCACTTAAATCTTCTATATTCATTATACACCAGCTTTACTTAATAATTTTTAAATCCATAATTAAATAAGAAGATAAAATAGTTATAACATCTTAAATAGTTGTCTTAGCGCTAAACTCATGATATAATCTTGAATTTGGGAAGTACCACCACCAACTCGGTGAATTCTGGAAATACCTAACAAATCCTGCATTAAAGTATTATCACACAACCCTGCACCCCCCATTAAATCTGCACATCCATAACAAACTCTTTCTGTTAATTTTGCACTCTGAGACTTCAACTGTGACGCTGTCGCCATAAGTGCTAAATTAAAATTCTTAGGTAATGTACCAAACTGCTCATATTTTTCATCGATTAATTGGCATATGTGCAAAGCTGCTAAAGTCAGATTCATCGTTTTTGCCCACATCTCTGCTAATGGAAATCCAACTCCTTGATATTTTAAAATTTCTTGATCGAATTGTTTTCTCATATTTGCATATATAGTTGCATGAGAGATTGCATTCCACGCTTCTGCAATATTAAGCAAAACTATACCTAACCTTTCTATATTTAATCCTTCAAAAAGATGCTCTCTACCTAATCCTGGTGCGCCTAAAACATATTCTGAAGGAATTCTTAAATTTGTAAAAACTTCTTTTCCTATAAATAATCTGGGTGTCCAAGGAATATTTATCCTTTCAACATTCCATCCTTCCCAAGAAGTATCCACTAATAATTGAGTCATAGTATTTCCATTGTTCTTTTCAGTAACAGCATAAACTATTGCCCAATCTGCTTTGACACCATTAGTTTGATATATTTTTTCTCCATTCAAAGTAAAGCTACCATCTTCATTTTCTTCACAGGTTGTTAACATATGAACCGCATCAGAACCTCTTTCTGGTTCTGTAATACAAATACAACCAATTTTTTTTCCAGTTACTAATTCTTTAAGTGCTTTCAAGCGTATCTCGATATCCTCATTATGCAATATTAAAGGATTTATTACTAATATATTAGCGCCCATTCCCATAGTTAATTGGGGGTCGAAAAAATCAGTAGCAAGAATTCTCATACATTCTACAGTCATTCCATACGGCTCATAATTTAGATCTAATTCGCTAAAATTACTCATTCGTGTAACTAACCCTTCCTTACCAATCTCTGGGATCCAATCATAGAAATCTTCATTGTGAGTAATATTATGTTCTTTTTCAAATCTAAGGAAAAACTTTTGAGCTTTTTTCAAAAAATTAAAGTGTTTGGGTTTTAAAATACTCATCAAATTGTTGTTAAGAAAATTGTAGCGATTTTTTAAGCTCATCTTTTCAAGTATTTCATCATTTATACACTGAACTTGTCCTTTCTTATTTACCATAAATATAACTCTCTATTTTATTATTTAAAATTTAATTATGATTAGTATTAGTTTAAACTCCTAAAATATTTTTATCATAAGGAATCCAAAAAACTAAAAAGATTTGAATTAGTCAAACTCGAATGCAACTTTAATTGAATTATACTTACTTTTATTTGAAGCAACTTCCAATGCTTCTTGATAATTATCTAAGGAAAATTTATGAGTAAGGAAATCACTAACATCAACATGACCTGAAGATATTAATTCGAGTGCAATTTGCATGGTTCTCTGCTTCTCCCCATTGATAATTTCAGTTCCAAAAGTGTTTGATGCAGTAATAGTGATTTCCTTAGCCATGATAGGTGTCCAATCAACTTCAATGTTAGCAGGATAACCTATAAGAATTACAGTTCCCTTAGGTTTTACTAATCGCAGACTAGTAGTTAAAGATGATGGATTACCAACACAGTCAAAAACAATATCTGCTCCACCACCTACTAGTAGAGGATCTTGTAGTGGAGGAGAGACAGTTCTTGCTCCTAACTTTTTTGCGATTCTCCTAATAATAACGCTTCCTTTTACCAATAATACTTCATCTGCGCCAAATTTTGCAGCAAGATCAATTTGAGATTGTCTTATATCAATGGCAATAATTTTGCATTTAGAAAATCTTTTCAATGCTATAATTGAGGCTAATCCCATAACTCCACATCCAACAACAACTACTTTTTCATAATCTTTGGGAAGTTTTTTAAAAACACCATGTATTGAACCAGCTAAAGGTTCAGATATTAATGCATTTTCGAAAGAGACAGAATCAGGTATCTTTAAAATTTGACTTTTATGTGCAACAATAAATTCTCCCCACCCTCCCCCAGTATCTCTACATAATCCAATAAACAATGCTGGTGCAATATCACCTTTATCGAAGTTATAACAAAGACTAAAATCTCCATTTTTACAAGCATTACATAATTCAAGTCCCCTTGGCTCACAACTGAGAACCTCATCAACTAGCACTCTATCTCCGATTGTTAGATTTTTTATATTATCCCCGACTTCTACTATTGTACCTACGATTTCATGTCCAAGAACTCCAGGACTTGATACAAAATTGAGCTGATAACTAGATTGTTTAATCTTTAAAATATGAATATCTGTACCACAAATCCCTCCTAATTTTACCTTAATTTTGACCCAATCTTCATTAATTAATTCTGGTGCAGGAATATCTTCAAATGAAACTAATTCATAAATTTTTGGTTCGAAATTAGGATCTTTTATTTTCTTACTGAGTAGTTCTAAAAATTTTTCAGCATGAGTAATTAACGCTTTCATAATGCAAGATTTAATCTAATTATAGTTAAATTTTTTCAATTTTATAATTTAAACTCCTATTTGTGGGAAAAAATAAAAAAAAATTATAAAACTCCCATTGTAAGTAGTAATTTTGTACCATCTGGAGTGTCAAATTTTATTTTTACATCTAAAACTGCTGGTTTGCCTGAGTTTTTAGCTCGTTCAAGTGCAGGTGTAATTTCTTTAGGATCTGTAATAACTTCCCCATAACATCCAAAAGCTTCAGCAACTTTGGCATAATTGAATTCTGGTAACTCCGTATCTATATATCGTTTACCACATGCCAGTTTTTGACCTGATTTAATCATCCCCCAGGCACTATTATTAGCAATCACGTAAATTAGATTTTTTAGTTTTAACCTCACAGCTGTCTCAAGATCTTGGATATTAATCATGAAACTTCCATCACCAGATAATGAAATCACTTGTTTATTAGGTTTTGCTAATTTAGCACCAATACCATAAGGAACAGATGTTCCTAAGTGTCCCATTCCTACAGAATTTAAAATTGAAAGCGGACCTAGAGATTTATAAAAATCTATTTGTTCCATTGTATAGCATGTAAGATCTCCTGCATCAATTATTAATATTCCATCTTCCTCTATATATTCAAGGACGTCTTTTATTAACCTTTGCGGTAAGATGGGTACTTTATCTCTTGAAATCTTTTTAATATTAGCATTAATTTGATTTTGTCTTATGGTTACTAATTTTTCCAACCACTCTCTCTTCTCAACTTTTTCGATTTTCTTTACTTCTTCAAGAATCTGATTCAAAAACATTTTGCAATCTCCAATTATTCCCAGAGTAAGTGGTTTATTTCGCCCTATGATAGTTGGATCAATATCTACTTGGATCATCTTTTGTGAGTCTTTCCAAAAAGGTTCTTGACCATGTCCTAACACATGTGAGAATCTGACTCCAAGTGCTAAAATTACATCCGCGTCTGCTGTTGCTGTCATTGCAGGACCAGCTAATGTTGCTCCAATTAAGCATTTCGACCTATTTGTTATTGTACCTATACCCATTATTGAAGTGATGACAGGGATTTGTAAATATTCTGCAAATTCAGTTAATTCATCCCAACCCTTTGCTCTTGAAACACCCCCACCGGATATTATCAAGGGTTTTTCAGCCTTTAATAGAATATCTAATGATTTTTTTATTAGTTCACTATCAATAGCGGGATTATCAATAGCCCTATATCTTTCCGCAGGTAAAATGATAATTTTATCTTCTTCAATTTCTTCGATAAATGCATCTTCAAAAATCTCTAGTAAGACGGGTCTTGGGTGACCGCTGTTCGCTTCTCTGAATACTTTATGAACAGCATCAGGGATCTCTTCAAGTTTTCTAATGCTTTTTTGATATTTTGTAATTGGTGTAAACAAGGTTATTTGGTCAAGATTTCCCTGTAGTGTGTGTGTATCTTCATATTTACTATTTACCTGAGGTACAAGTGCAATTACAGGTATACTGTCACTCCAGGCTGCACCGACACCAGGGACGAGATGTGTTGCTCCAGGACCTACTGTTCCAAAACAAATTCCAGGAGTATTTGTTACTCGAGCCCATGCATCAGCTGCATGTGCAGCTGCTTGTTCATGCCTAAATAGTATAGTATTGATTCCCTTTTCTTTTCCCCATCTGTATATAGCATCATACATAGCTAATAATTGACCACCAGGAATCCCAAACAAATATTTAACGTTTTCTTGGAGAAGACATTTTATTAAAACGTCTCCACCATTGATCTTCTTCTTTTCTTCTGTCAAAATTGTCACTTTATATTATGTTTTTCTTAATAATTGATATTAATCTTGTTTTTTTAATAATTTATTCATAAAACTCCCATCGAAGATGCTAATTTCATAAATTCAGGAGTTACAAACTTTATCTTTACATCCAATAAATTTGATAATCAATTATATAAACACAGTAAAATAATGAGGATAAATAATTCATCAGTAAAATCTCATTGGAATTTTTTGTATAAGATGAATTATAATCTAAAATTAACCAGACAACTAACAAAATTATTCATTGATTTCGAAATTTCATGGATATTATTATGTTTCAAATTAAGTATTCTAAGTGATTTGAGAGATTTTAATATTTGAGGTATGTCCTGAAAATTATTATGACTTAAATCTAATTCTGTAAGATTAGATAATTCTTTTATTGAATCAGGAAGCTTCTGAAGATTATTTCCTTTCAATATTAACTTTTTGAGACGTTTAAGTTCACCAATTGAGGGAGGGATCTCAGTCAAATCAAAATTGCTGTAATAATATTTTCGAAGTGAACTTAAATATAAATCTAAAGAGTTTAACTGTGAAAGTGAGTTAATAATATCTTGGTTTTGCTTAATATATTGCCAATTGAAATAATTTAAATTTAAAGCTTTAATATGCTTTTTCTCAATAACTAACCATGGTTCACTATTTTTTGTATCTTTTAAGTTTTTAAATAAAGTATAGCAAAAAAGATCAATTTCATAATTGCTTTTTCCTCTAGCAAATAAAGCTTCTAAGTCTAAAAGGAAAAGCGATTCGTCAGGAACAACTCCAATATTAAAAGCAAATTTTTGTTTCCATTTAAATAAATCATCTAAAATCAATTTAAAAATTGAATGAGTAGTCAATTTATTTGAATGATCGAAAAAAACCTTCAAAACAATAGGAGAATTATCGTGTTGAATAATCCATCTTAATGGTGTAATACTCTTTTCAGAAAGATTAAAGAGTATATATCTCACTATAGATGCTCTTACAATAGCATTTACATCGGATACTAAATAATTTTCGAGAGTTTTGAAAATTGTCTTATTATATAACTTTAATTCTTGAAGCATTCTTATGCTTTGAACTCGTATTTCTATATCATCAATTTGCTCTATTAAGGAAATTAATAATTCAGCTGTTTTTTCTTCGCTTATTTTTCTGTCTAAAAAACAATTCTTGATTTTTTCTGGAGTTATTGGTTCTTTCATATTTTTATTTTTTGGTATAAAAAAAGAGCTACTTTAAAAAACAATAATGATATGATTTTTGTAATTTCCAATATCTTAAAAATTGTATTTATAAATGAAATCAAGCAAATATAGTTAATTTTTGAAATTAAAACTTTATCTAATTCTTTTTAAAATTGATTATTCAACGATATAAAACTACTCTGATTTATTCAATTTTATTTTCATAAAAAACAAAAGAATTTACTTATATAATTCATCAAGGGATTCCAAATTATATTTCAGAGTTTTGAGAGAAACGTTTTTCTTATAATTGAATTTAATTTTATGGTCGTCTTATTTATAAGGTGAAAATAATTACAATATTTAAATAAGATTAAGGTAAGAAAAATGCGCACTTATGAACAATATGTTGAAGATTTAAAGAAAATGAAACCAAATGTTTGGATTGGTGAAGAAAGAGTAGGTCGAGAAGACCCTCGATTGTTAGGAGGAATGCATATTATTAAGGAAACTTTTGATTGTGCGTTTGATCCCGAATATGAAGATTTATGCTCTACAACCTCACATTTGACTGGTAAAAAGATAAATCGGTTTTGTCATATCCACCAAAGTAAAGAAGATCTTTTAAATAAGCAAAAAATGACTAGACTTCTCTGTCATCGGGTTGGAGGCTGTATTCAACGTTGTATGGGTATTGATGCTTTAAATGCGCTTTCTATAATTACCTATGAAATGGATCAGGCTCTTGGTACAGACTATTATAAAAAATTCATGAAATACATGGAGTATTTTCAAGAACGCGATTTAGTAGCTAGCTGCGCTCAAACGGATGCTAAGGGAGATCGCTTAAAGAGACCACATCAACAAGAAGATCCTGACCAGTACTTAAGAGTTATTGAAACGAGAGACGATGGTATCATTGTAAGAGGATGTAAAATCAACATTACAAATACTCCCTATGCAGACGAATTAATTGCCGTACCTTGTAGATATATGGGTCCAGAAGATAAGGATTATGCCGTTGCATTTGCTTTGCCAGCAGATTGGGAAGGTGTTAAACTCCTTACTAGACCTGCTTATCATCGAAAAAGTAAATTCAATACCCCACAAGTTCAAATTGGCGATGCCGAAACATTTATCATCTTTGATGATGTTTTTGTCCCTAATGAAAGAGTGTTCTTGAATGGTCATGGTGATCCGCGTCAGATACAATATGCCGGTTTTTTAGCTCTTATGTTTGCCCATTATCACCGTCATAGCTATACAGGGTGTAAACCAGCAATGTCAGAAGTATTGGGAAGCGCAGCAGCATTGGTTGCGGAATATAATGGTATTGAGAGTACCTCTCATGTCCGCGATAAACTTTCTCATATTATAGGGACTGCAGAATTGGTTTTTGCTGCGGGTGAATCGAGTGCTTATCACTCTGAAAAATCACCATCAGGCACCCAAATTCCAGATGAAGTTCTTACGAATGCAGGTAGACGCCTTGCTGGCGAAATGATTTACGAAGAGTATCAAATTGTGGCAGATCTGGCAGGAGGACTTGTAGCAACATTGCCATATGAAGAATCATTTTATAGTGAAGAAGTTGGCGATTTGGCTATGAAGTATTTAAAAAGAAATCCACGGGTAAAACCAGAAAATGTATATAAATGTTTTAAAGGTCTAGAAAATCTTATAGTCTCGGATTTAGCGGGATTAATGCAGGTTGCTGGACTCCATGGAGGTGGATCTCCGCAGATGGAAACAATAACTATGATGATGAGGTATGATACGGAAAAACTCAAAGATATCGCGAAATATCTTTTTGGAATCAAGTCAAAGCTAAAGAGATATGAAAGACCAACGGTTACTCCTCGTGAACAGCTTGAAAAATTTCGAAAAGCAATACAAAGAAAAAAAGAACAAGAATAAATTTAGTTTTTTATTTTTTCAATTTCTTAATCGAGAATTACATAACACATAAGACAAACAATTCAGTTTCAGAAAGAGATTCTAGTTTTAAATCTTCTTGATTTTTTATATATTGATCTATCGAGATGCCTTTATCAAAAATTTCATTGAATTTATCATTGAAAATCTGATAAATATTTTTATTCCGAGAGATATAAGCTCCTATTAGAATATTGGTAGGATCAAAACTAGGTTGAATTAATTCATTGTCAGTCAAACTAAAATTGCTGAAATTTTCATCAGTAACATGAATAACGATACTTTTGAATTCAATGTCATAAGGAGCTATATGTTTTGACAGAAGATTAAACTCTCTACTTAACAATAATTCTTTAATAACTTCAGAATGAAAAATAACTTGGACACTAATATTTTTAAGGTTGTCTTTAATCCGATTCATTCCAGCACTCATGGATTCTTTAGTATTTTGGGGGAGTTCTTCAAACCGATTTTCATGTATCAGATCAACTAATGGGTTATTATATCGAATCCCTATTGCTATTTTACATAAATTTTGAGCTAAAAATGAATGATAAGATTCGTCAAAATTACTTAAATCATAATTAATAAATTCAACTGGTTCTTGAGATACCTGTTCTTCAAAATTATATTTTTTAATAAAAGCCTTAAGAGAGCTTTCACAATTTTCTCTTTTTTCTTGAAATTGATTTTGGAGTTCCTCTATTCTTTCATGAATAATATTTTGCCATAGATCCAATTCAGGAGTGGCTATATGAATTTTCATAGGTCTATCATATATTTGAACAAGTCCTAAATCACTTAAAACTGAACATATCTTATACCCTCTTTTTAAAGAAAGGTTAAATTGATTACATACATCTTTCAAATTGTCAATTCTTCTATTTTTTAAGAGATAATGATATATCCTTTCGATACCTTTTTCTATGATACCAATAGAATCAAACAATTGACTGAGTGCTAAAAACTCGGTATCTTCCATTAAATCACCTATCATTCATACGTTCTAATGTTAATTCAGCTAATACTTTAAAAGCTTCATCAACGTTTACGTTTTCTTTAGCGGATATTTCTACAAAACTCGCCATATTGTTTTTTTCAGCAATTTGTATTCCATATTCCCTATCAACTTTACGTTGAGTCTTTTCAAGATCAATCTTTGCTCCAACAAGCATAATCGGAATTGGCCCCCCTTTTTGCTTTACAATAGTAATCCATTCTGAAATATTATCTAGTGTAGAGGGACGTGTAATATCATATAATAAGAATGCTGCATTAGCACCTAAACAATAAGTTGGCAAGAGGAACCTAAAACGTTCTTCGCCACCTACATCCCAAATTTGTAATTTAATACGTTGGTCATTTAATTCAATGGTTTTGACATGAAAATCAACTCCAATTGTTAATCTTTCACTTGGGTTGAAAATGTTATAACAATACCGTTTTGTGAATGAGGTTTTCCCTACTGAAGCGTCTCCTAACAAAAGTAACTTAAAAGTAAAGTCGTATGTTGTCATATTTGTGAAACCTTTTTGCTAGTAAGGTATATATATCTATATTTAGTTTAATAAATTTTTATATTATTATACCACTCTTTTATTATATTTTTAATAGAAAAATGATTTTATAAATATAGTTTTTAAAATCTTTTGTATAGGTTCTCAACACATACATTCTCAAATATTGTAATTAAAAGAATTTAACAAAGATTTAATGAATAATTTTTTTATAATATAATTTGAATTGAATTATATTTTTGCGAAAAATTCAAATGAAGACACCAATCTTAAAAACTTTTATTACTGAATTTATCGACCATCTATTAAACTAAGAAAGAAAAAGAATAAGTTTAAGTAATAATACAAGGGGTGTATCAAGCTTTTTTAAAAATTTGTTTCATTTTTTCTTTAATTACAGGATTTGATTCTTTTTCAATATGAGTTTTCAATTCATTATAGATTAATGGATTTTTTATCATATTGTGAATACAAAAAAACTTTACAGCCGCCCAGCGTACAGAGTCATCAGGATCATTTAATAGAGGGAGTATATATTTAAAATATTTTACATCTCCAGTTTGTTCTAATTTAAATATTGTTTTAGCTCTTACTATAAAATCAGGATTATACAATTGGGGTACTAAGTGATCTTTAATTGTTTTATTTTTAATGAAATCCAGTATAAAATTGAAAATATCGACTTTAAAACTATGTATCTCATCATTTTCTCTAATATACGATTCTAATATGCGTTCTGCTTTTTTACCAATCTTCAATAAAGATTCAAAAGCTATAAAAAAATTATATGATAAATCAGCTGAATTTAACTTAAGTGAATAAATGAGGTATTCAATAATTTCGTCGTCAACTTTTGATATTTCTATAAGATCCCAATTTAAATCATCTTCATCTTCCCAGATTTTATTATCCCTTAAATAACTCACTAAATCATCATTTGAATTTTATTCTTAATAATTAAAATAAAATAGGATTTCACTTTTAATTGATTTATTATTAAAATGAAAATAAAACAAAAAAGATATATTATTTATCTCTTGATTTAATAATAAGTTGAAAAAAAATTAATTTTGTAAATGAACAATATATTCCAATAAAATTTGTCTTATTTGTAAATAATTGGGTCACTAAGGTTTTTTTATTAGACGTTTAATACCCTATTTACATTATTATATGAAATATCTTAATTTTTTCCACTGAGGTTCCAAGTAATATTAAAATCTTAACAATTTCAATTGGTAAGATTTAAGCTGATGGTAAATCAGAACTAAACAATATTCTTTCATTTCCTACTGTCCTAAAATCTTAAAAGAATTTTTATTTACGAAAAAATTATTCATGTTATGTTTTATTCCATATATAAAGAGGTTAGATTTAATTGAATGATTTATTCTCGGAAATTGATGATATCTTCCATTCAAGGTCTCTGGCAATTTATGGTGTGAGCAGAAAAGGTGGTTTGGGAAATGTTTTATTACAAGGATTTATTGATCAAGAATTTCCTAAAATATTTATCGTTAATCCGAAAATAACTGAAGCTAATGTTAAAATAATGGGAATCCCTGTTTTTTCAGATCTGAAATCCATTGGAGAGCCTATAGATCTGGTCATATGTTCCACTCATCCTAAATTCGTTCAAGATATCATCATTGAATGTGGTGAAAATGGAGTAAAAGCAATAATAATTTTTACAGCGGGATTTGGCGAAAAAAATGAAGAAGGAAAAAAAGCTGAAAAAAAATTATTAAAAATTGCTCGAAAATATCAGATGAGATTAATTGGACCAAATTGCATGGGATTATATTGTCCCAGTTCTAAGTTATCGTTCTTTCCAGCCTTACCTACAGAATCAGGATCATTAGGCTTAATTAGCCAAAGTGGTTCAATCGCTAATCTTATGGCTTTTATTTCAATGTTGAAAGGAATTTATTTTTCAAAAGCCATAAGTTATGGCAATGGCATTGATCTAGGTTTCAATGATTTTTTAGAATATTTAGGAGATGACCCTAATACTAATATAATAGCATGTTACATGGAAGGTGTTAATGATGGAAGAAGATTCATTGAATTAATAAAAAAAATAAATAAACCTATAATTATTTGGAAGGCGGGAGTCACGCCTGCGGGATCAAAAGCAGCTCAGTCACACACAGGCTCCATATGTGGAAATAATAAGCTATGGGATAATGTATTTGACCAATATGGGATAATCAGGGTTTATAATTTGGAGGAAATGATTAGTATGATCCAAGCATTTATCAATCCTATTCCAGTAAGAGATTGTAGAGTTGCTATTCTATCAGGACCTGGAGGACCTGCCGTATCTTCAGCCGATGCATGCGAGATGAATAGTCTAAAGTTGGCAGAATTGACCGATGAGACAAAACTGAAACTCCATGAACTACTCCCTGAATTCGGGTCAAGTATTTCAAACCCTATAGATTTAAGTCTTCAAGTACAATTTGATCCAATCATGGAAAAAAACACATATGAAGTAGTTGGAATGGATACTAATGTCGATATGATGCTTATTTGGTTATCGATGCTAAATCCTCGATATAAGGATTTAATAAAGCTACAAGATAAAATTTCTAAACCAATTGCTATCGTATCTGCCATAGATGTGAATGTTTCACCAGATTATTTCAGTAGTACTATTAAACGATCCTTCATAAGTATAACAACAAAAAAAGTTCCTATAATAATTAAAAATTTGAATCAGAAAGGGATTTCAATACATCCAAACGAAAATCTAGCCGCTAAAGCATTATATAATATTTATCAGTTTTATAACAAATCTAAGAAATTGATTGTTTTAAAACAATAGAAAAGACTTTAGTATTGTATAAATTCTGTAATGATAGCTTTCTCTTATAATCATTATCCACCCTTTAAATTCTTATATCTGGATTTTTATATTCTTTTTACCAGAAATATCAAATTTAACTCCAAATTTTATTAGTTTTTGTAATTTGGTATATTTCCATGAATTTATAAGATTATTATTAATCTTAATTGAAGTGGGTTTATTTTCTGCGTAGACTAATATAGTAATTTCAGCATCTTTAATATTTTCTATTGAAAAACTCAAAGAGTCAGTAGTAGCATTTACTTCTTGAAATAATTTTTTTGCACAGGTTACAAATTTATCAGGACATCCAATTAAAGCCATTCCACTTATTGTTATTGGGCATAGAATATAATATTTATAACTATATTTTTTTAAATATCCTACCTTAATTTTGTCATCTTTTTGAATTCTAATTAATTCTCCAGAAATATAGTCATAAAATAAGCATTCTCTATAATCATAACCAAGTTCTTTTAAGGTAAAAAACCTCTCTTTTACTCTCTTAGGCCATATGTTGCAGACCAGAATATATCTCCAAGTTAATTTATTAATTTTAGAATATGTATCGCAAATATAATATTTTCTATGCTTTTTGAACATTAAATCATTAGTAGTTAAGCATTTATCTGGTTTTAACAATAAACCATCATCTCTACATGTCTTATGTAGTAATGGCCAATTTATATTTTCCTTTTTGTCACCGGGAGCAACTACACCTGCATTGAGGATTTGATATAAACACTTAAAATATGGAAACTTTTCACCAAACGGTCTGAATTTCACACCTTTCATTGTTTTGGAGCGAAATACATCAGGATTCGAATTAATGCTTACTGCATGAAAAAGAATATTCGTTTGAGTTGAATGTATAAATCTATAGGATAATGGCCATCTCCGATTATAATCACCTGAACATCGGGAAATATTAACATTAGAATGTTTTATACTATATAGTAAGATTCCAGGAGTTTGCATACAATAAAAAATGTCAACATCATTTTCTTTGGCAGCATTAGCCATATTATTTAACCATTGTTCTTTAGCGTTATAATTATTTCTCAATATTGGCATACTATTTATTTGGTTTTTCATCCAATCTTGCTCATAGACATTGATTCCACTTTCTTTAGCTTGATTCATTAACCAGTCCCAAAATTCTTTTTTTAGTGGAACTGCATGATTTTTATAGGTTTCAAATTCAAATTCTATCACATAAGGAGATCTAGCGTCCCAACGACGATTATGAGCAGTGATTGGTTTTTTAAATCGCTCCTGAATATAAGTTTTCAAATCTGTGCTAAAATTTTCAGGATCCGCTTCCCACCGTAATGTGTTTCCATACAAACCACCCCCTATTAAGCGAACAAAGGGTCTAAATAACGTTGTAAAGACTTTATTAGTATGCTTTAAATACCACCAACTATCAAAATTATAATAGCCTATAGGAATCTTGTGGTCATCGAAATAATTTTTAATTGCTAACATTGTATTTTCATAACTCAAACCCTTTTCTTTTTTATAATAGTAATAAGCACCATTATTTGTCCAGAAACCTAAATATGATGTTACTACATTAGCATAAAGACTTTTCTGCTTTGACTCATGATATTTTAATAAAATATTCCCTAATTTTTCCATTGATTCGTTAATTCCCTTTCCGAATAGTAGAATAAATTTCTGTGAGAATCCCTTAGGTAGTCCTTTAATCAATCCATGAATTCCGCAAGATATTCTTTTACCTTTACTTTTAGAAATTACAGTATTCAAAAAGCCATCCAACGGTGAAATTATATAGCAATTCAATTCATCATCATAAAAAAGAACAGGAGCAGAGGTGACTCCAATCTTCCTTGATGGGGGGCAAAAAATAGCATTTCTGAAGGTGAATATGTTAGTATTAAGACTTTCATTTAAAAATGAAGGAAAAAAAGTAATAAGTTCTGAATAATTCCCTTTATCTGTGATTTCTAAACCCTCTGGTATAAATAATTCAAAAACTATAAAATTTCCATCAAAATATTGTTTAATAGATATATCTACAAATTTCTCTTCATTTTCAAATCTAAAGTGCATGTCTGTTGATTGAAACGTTCCTAATTTATCAATATCATTGGTTTCGTTAATATTCAATAGTTCTAGAGTCCTCTCACTTCGAGCGGGTTCAGTGTTTACATATATTTTATTTTTATGTTTGATTTTTACAATACCTTTTATTAGTTCTCTTTTATTTCCAAAAGAAATTGTGTAAATTCCTTTGTTTTTATCGATATCAACTTGAGGTATGTTATTTTGTTTAGGACATTCGATTAATTTACTCTTTTGGATAAAATCTTTTGAGTTATATACATAACTAGCGTTAAACCTAGGAGATATAAAATATTTGAATATCCAAGGAATTAATAAATAAGCTATAATAAAGAAAATTCCGATATATAGAATTATACGTAAAATCAGAAATATTATACCTAGAAGTAAATCCATAGATAGTATCTACTTAAAAAAACTTAATTATTTTTAGAAATTCTTTTTAAAAAAAATAATTTACTTCCAGAAATCCGATTAAAAGAAAATTTCTATTTAATTTTATCAAATTAATTAATTAGGATTGGATTCATAGTTGATCAATTTTCTTGAGAATTACTTCTCTATTCTTTTCCCAATAATTATCGACGGCTTTTTTTACTGCTTTTTTTGTTATTTTTTTCACAATTGTTCTTTTTATAATTGCTTCCATTACTATTTATTATGTTTAATGAAAGTACCGTTTTGATATTCTCTAAAAGCAAGGCTTAACTCTTCTTCCGTATTCATTACTATCGGTCCTCGCCAAGCAACTGGTTCTCTAATTGGTCTTCCTGAAATTAATAGGAATCGAACAGATTTATCATTTGTGCTAATAAGAACTTCATCGCCATCATCAAAGATAACAAGATTCTCTTTACTAATTAATTTTGCATAACTTTGATCAAAAAATCCTTCTCCTTCTATAACATAAGCGAAAACATTATGTCCTCTTCTGATTTTATGTCGAAATTCTGATTGAGGAGCAATCTCAATATCCAAATATTCAGGATCAGTTATTATATCTTGAACAGGTCCTTTTATACTATTAATTTCACCACTAATGATTTTAACTTTAACGGTATTATTATTCAATTTTACTTCGGGAATTTGCTCTTTTTTTATATCACGATATCGAGGATTCATCATTTTATGGGATGAAGGTAAATTTGCCCATAATTGAAAGCCCCATAGAAGTGTGTCTTGTTTATCACTTTTCGGCATTTCTTGATGGATAATACCACTACCAGCAGTCATCCATTGAATATCACCTTGTTGAATAACACCACCATTTCCCAAACTATCACCATGTTCAACTTTACCATGTAAAATATAAGTAATAGTTTCTATTCCCCGATGAGGGTGCCATGGAAACCCTGCTATATAGTCATTGGGATTATCTGAATGAAAATCATCAAGAAGTAAAAAGGGATCAAGAGATTCATCAGCATAACCAAATGCGCGCTTTAACCGAACACCAGCACCTTCAAAGGTGGGTCTACTTTTTAAGTGTAGCTTTATCTTTCGAACTTCATTCATTTAAATCACATAGAATTTTCAAAAGAAAGTTTTTAATTTATATAAATTCAATCTTAAAATATCAAGAACTTTAAAAATTGAAAGGAAACTTAAGTTTATTCTTTATGATAAATAAATTTTTTATATTTCTGCTTATTAAAATGAAGAGTAAAACTTGGATTATAACTGTTTAATAATTCGACTTATTTTATTATCAAAATTATAATATGTTATGATAAATATAAATTGATTATTCTAACCTCAATAACCTAAAATATTTGTTAAAGCAACAGTAAAATTTTTGAATTAGTATACAAAAGATAAGATATTATATTGTGCGCTTTCTAGATGTATTGATAGTGCTACTACATATCTCTTGCTTAAAGAAGAGAGAGTAAAGACTTTCCCTGTTTTTATTGATCTTGATCTCATGAGAATTAAACTAAATATATTTATTATGATATTACTCCCAAACTCTCTGTCACTATAGAATATGTATAAGACCTCTTTTAAAAATATTTGATCCACTATTTTAATTTTATTTTATATTTTCTTTCTATGTACTGCCTTTATATTAGATACGATGAGTTTTTCTTTCCAAAATGAGAAAAGATGAGAGAATTTTTTGAAAAGCTTGGGTTGAGCCACATTATTTTTAGCATATTTGATATTCTTTATATCTAATCGCTGAAGAATGTATTTTAATCTCTGCTGAAAGGAAGTAAAATTTTTTTTACTTTTTGGAGACCATCCTGTTTCGGCAAATGCTATAAGACGTGGAAAAGTTTGAAATTCTAAGATTTTTGTATTTGGAACTAATTCTCCCCACATACATGCTTCCAATCCTAATACCTGAGATTGATATTCTTCTTTCAATTTTTTTACCATCGGTTCATAATTATAAGCTTTTTTCAAGGATGTGAAAATATAAGGACGATCCAGATACACATACTCGTAATTAGACATAACTACTTTCCTACTTTGAATTTTTTCAATATGAATTTTCATAGAACTAGGGAACCAAAATTGGCAGATTATATTTTTATCTAAGCCGTCTTCAATGATATCATTCCAGACGATTACTTTACGTTTATTAGATGCTAAAAATGAGGTGACTCTATTTGTAAAATATATTTGTAATTCTTTCTCATCTTTAAGTACTTCAGATTCAATCCTTAATTGGCACTCTGGACAATTTTCCCATCGTGTTTTAAGAACTTCATCTCCTCCAATATGTATTATCTTTGAAGGAAATAAATCCATTATTTCATTTAAAACATCTTGAGCAAATTCGAAGACTTCCTCTTTTCCTATACAAAAAACATCTTTATGAATACCCCAATGTGGAGATACTTTAAAATCATATCCTTTACAACTTAGATTTGGATATGATGCTAAAGCAGCTCTCGTATGGCCAGGCATATCTATTTCAGGCATTATCGTTATGAATCGTTCCTTTGCATAAATAATAATCTCCTGAATATCTTCTTTTGAATAATATCCTAGATGAGGAATTCCATCTTTTTTTTTGCTAAAATAACCTCCAATCTGAGATTCTTCTCGTTTTGATCCAATTTCAGTGAGTTTAGGATACTTTTTTATCTCAATTCTCCAACCTTGATCATCTGTCAAATGCCAGTGAAATGTATTCATTTTAAAGAGAGCCATTAAATCTAATAGTTGTTTAACTTCATCTTTTCCATAAAAATATCTTGCTTCATCTAGCATATACCCCCGCCAAGAAAATCTAGGAAAATCTTCAACATCTAAGCAGGGAATTTTCCATTCTACATTTTCGATAATATTATCACTTTCAATTTCAGGAGGAAATAGTTGGCGAATAGTCTGAATACCATAAAATATACCATTAGGAGTTGTTGCTGAGATATTTATATTCTTAGGAGTAATTGATAGGAAATATTTTTCAAAATTGTGTTTGTTTTTGTCTTCTAATAACTGAAGATTTATTGATTTTTCATTAAAAGCAGTTATCTCATTAAGCTCCTTAAATTTTAAATTAAATCCTGTAGATGGTAATATTAGATTTTTTAAATACTCACCAATATTCAATAAATTTTTCCTTGTAAGAATTATTGTATTGTCAGTTAGGACAAATTTACCATTAGATATTTTTGTCTTTACTGGTTTTGGTATGATGTTAATATTTTGAATAAATATCACTATATTTCCTTTAATTAAACCTTTTAAAATATAAATTAAATATAATATTAAAATTAATTAGAATAGGAACGTCAAACAAATATATGACCATTTTGTGAATAAAATGAAATTGCACATTAAAAATGAATGGTTCATTGATGAAGAAGGACGTAGGTTATTGCTGCGAGGAGTAAATCTAGGAGGAAGCTCGAAAGTCCCCTTTAAACCCAATGGAGCAACCCATATTAAAACAGATTTTACTGATCATAGAGATATTTCTTTTGTTGGTCGTCCATTTCCTTTAAAAGAAGCAAGTGACCATTTTAACCGACTAAAGCATTGGGGTTTTAATTGTTTAAGATTTTTAGTTACTTGGGAGGCTATTGAACATAAAGGTCCAAAAATATATGATAAAGAATATTTAGATTATCTGGAAGAGTTATTAAAAATTGTTGAAAGTTATAAATTTTATACTTTTATTAATCCCCATCAAGATGTTTGGAGCAGGATGTCTGGAGGGGATGGTGCTCCTGGTTGGACGTTTGAAAAAGTTGGTTTAGACTTTAGTAAGTTCGATGAGGCTGAAGCAGCTTTTGTAATGCAATATAGATATAAACCTGAAGATGTTAATTCATATCCTCATCTTCATTGGATTTCTAATTCTCTTAGATTTGCTAATGGAACAATGTGGACTTTATTTTTTGGAGGGAATGATTTTGCACCTATTTGTAAAGTTAATGGAATCAATGCACGAGACTATCTTCAGAATCATTATTTCAATGCTATAAAGCAAGTAGCTATAAGGGTGAAAGATAATCCTTTTATTATTGGATTTGATACTTTAAATGAACCATATCAAGGGTGGATTGAATATTTAGTTGATGGAAGTGACATTGAAGGTTTTTCAGAAGCTTTAGGTTATGCCTTTAAACCAATAGATGCAATGTTGACTGGAGCAGGCTATACAAGAATAGTTCCATATAGGGAAATCAAACGATTTGGGATTAAAATAACAAGAGAAGATAAAATGAATGAAAAGGGAATTTCATGTTGGTTGGATGGTTACGAGGATATCTGGAAAAAAGTGGGAGTATGGGGCATAAATGATAATAATGAACCAGTCATTCTGAAAAATGATTATTTTAAAAAAAAAGATGGTAAAAAAGTTGACTTTTTCAAAGACTATCTAACACCATTTATTAAAGATTATTCAAATATCATAAGGGATATAATACCTGAAGCTATTATCTTTTTTGAAGGTCCAGCGGAGAAATTAATGAAGTCAGAAGAATTAGTTTTTGATGTTCCAAAAAATGTAGTACATGCAGGGCATTGGTATGATGAGGCTACAATGGGTACAAAAAGACCAATGATAAAAGCAAATTTTGATACTTATACGAATAAACCAGTTATTGGGAAGAAAAATGTTAGAAAGATGTTTATAAGACAGTTAGGGATTATTAAAAATATCTCAAACAAGATTCAAGGGAAGATTCCTACGTTAATTGGTGAATTTGGATTACCTTTTAATCTTAATAATAAGGAGGGATATCATAAGTTCAAAACAAACCCTGAAATAGCTTGGGAAAATCATATTCAGTTGCTTACCATGTATTATGACGCTCTAGATGCTAATTTGTTACATTCTACTCAATGGAATTATACTGCTGACAATAACAATGATTGGGGGGATCAATGGAATCTAGAAGATTTATCAATTTTTAGTAAAGATCAACAACTTGATCAAAATGATATTAATAGTGGTGGGAGAGCAATTAAAGGATTTTGTCGCCCTCATTATATATGTTGTTCTGGAACTCCCTTAAAAATGCAGTTTAATTATAAAGAAGACGAATTCTATTTTGAATTCGATGCAGATCTCAAGTTAGATGTTCCCACGATTATTTATATTCCTAAGATCCAATTTCCTAAAGGTTATAAAATTGAAGTTTCTAAAGGAGATATTAAGGAGAATGAAGATGAGCAATTAGTATACATTAATATAAAGAATGATGGGATTAATTTTGTTAAAATAACGAAACTCCAATAAATTGCTTTTTATAAATCAAATTCTTCATATTGAAGTATAAATTTAAATAGAAAGTTTAAATATTTCAAGATATCATAAGACTATATGAGCATTTAATAAAAACCCATTAATTGCAATCTCATTTCAAGAAGGGAGTAAAACTTATGATTGAAAAAGTGATTACCTTTGGAGAAATCATGCTAAGACTTTCACCACCTAATTTTAAGCGTTTTACCCAAACACATTCTTTTGAGGTAATTTATGGTGGTGGAGAGGCAAATGTTGCTGTTTCTCTTGCTAATTATGGAATCCCTGTTGATTATATTACTAAATTACCGAATAATGAAATCGGTGATGCCTGTATCCAATTCCTTAGACAATTTGGTGTGAATACAGATAATATTATAAGAGGTGGGAATAGAATTGGAATTTATTTCCTTGAAATGGGATCCTCTATTCGACCAAGTAAAGTTGTTTACGATAGAGCGCATTCTGCCATTTCAGAAGCAAATCCTAAAGATTTTGACTGGAATAAGATATTTAAGGGGGCATCATGGTTTCACTGGACAGGTATTACACCAGCGATTTCACAAAATCTAGCAAACATTTGTCTTGAAGCTCTAAAGGTAGCGAGAGAGAAAAATATCATAATTTCATGTGATCTTAATTATCGTAGTAAATTATGGAATTATGGAAAAACTCCGAATGAAGTTATGTCTGAATTACTCAAATATTGTGATGTTGCTATAGGAAATGAAGAAGATGCTGAAAAGGTTTTAAAGATCAAGGCACCAGATACTGATGTGACTTTAGGAGAAATTACTGCTGAAAATTATAGATTTGTTGTTGAAGAAATAATGAAAAAATATCCAAATCTTAAAAAAATTGCAATTACTCTAAGAGAATCGATCTCTGCTAGCCATAATAAATGGTCAGCGATTTTATATGATGGAAATCATATGTATATTAGTCCTCAATATGAGATTTCGCCAATTGTAGATAGAGTAGGTGGAGGTGACTCTTTTATGGGAGGTTTAATTTATGGATTACTCACATATAAAGATAAGCTTCAGCAAGCGCTGAATTTTGCTGTCGCAGCATCCTGTTTAAAACATACTATAGTAGGTGATTTTAATTTGGTTTCTGTAGAAGAAGTTCTTAAATTAATGGGTGGAGATACTTCTGGACGTGTATCAAGATAATTAATTCAAGAAGAGGTAAATAATAATGAATAAAAATCAGAAAGTAATTATTACTGCGACTATTGCAAATTCTTGGATTTATCCTGAGGTTAAGAACTGGGCTCAAACAACTGATCAAATAATTGATGATGCAGTATCATCTTATGAAGCTGGTGCTGCAGTTGTTCATGTACATCTCCCCAGAAAAGAGGAAATTCAAATAGTAAAGCAAATTCGAGAAAAATGTGATATTATTATTCAGGCTGGTATGTCAAGTGAATCAATTCCTCAGAGAAAAGGCGATTTCGAAGCTAAACCTGAGATGATGTCAGTAATGTTAACCCATCACGCCGAACATTTTACTCAGACAAAAGTAGATGTTTTACATCCTTTAGATGAATTAGAAGAGTATTGTAAAAAATGTAAAGAACATAATATAAGACCAGAGTGGGAAGTTTGGCATAATGGTTCATTTTGGAATTTAAACTATTTAATTGATAAAGGTTTATTAGATTGGTCAAAACCACACATTTTAACCTTATTTTTTAATTGGCCAGGTGGAACTTGGTCACCACCTAATTATGATGAATATATGCATAGAAGGAGATATATTCCTCCAAATAGTGTTCATACAGTTAGTGTGATGGGTGAAGAACAAATGAAATTACTAGTTTTTGTTCTAACACATGGAGGAAATATAAGAATTGGTTCTGAAGATTATCCCTTTATCAAAAAAGGAGTACCTGCTAAAAATAATGCTGAGATTATAGCAAATTATATAAGTATTTGTAAACACCTTGAACGTGAAGTTGCTGATCCATCTGAAGCTAGGAAAATTTTGAATCTATAATAATATGAGGTAGAAGAAATGAAATTAAAAGATAAGGTATCAATAATTACTGGTGCAGGTGCTGGAATTGGTGAGGCAACCGCGAAATTATTTGCAAAAGAAGGATCAAAAGTGTGTTGTAATTCTATTTCTAAATCTGCTAACAAGGTTGTTGAAGAAATTCAATCTAAAGGTGAAGAAGCAATTTTTGTCCAGGCAGATGTTGCCGTAGAAAATGATGCTCAAAGAATTATTGATAAAACTATAAAAGCTTTTGGAAAAATTGATATTCTCTTCAATAATGCTGGTATAGTTCTAGGCGGAACACTTGATGAAATGTATACAGAAGATTGGGATCGACTTATGGCTATTAATGTTAGAGGTGTATATTTAGTATCTAAGTATGCTATCCCTTATTTGAAAAAATCTAAAGGAGTTATCATTAATAATTCTTCTTCTGTTGCATTCAGAGGAGTTAAGAATAGAGCAGCATATACTGCGTCTAAAGGAGCGATTCTTTCAATGACGAGAGCAATGGCTATGGATTACTTAGAAGATAATATTAGAGTTAATGTGATTTGTCCTGGAACAACGGATACTCCCTCTTTAGCTGAAAGAATCAAAATTAAAGGAGGGGATTATGAAAAAGTAAGACAAGAATATATTTCTAGGCAAAGGATAGGAAGATTAGGAAAACCTGAAGAAATAGCTGATGGAGTATTATTTCTTGTTTTAAATGAATTTTGCACCGGTGTAAGCCTTTTAGTTGATGGCGGTATGACTATGTAGATAATAAATCAGAAATAATAATAAAAATTCAAATTTAATAGGATATTGTTATGGATATTGTAAAATTTGGGATAGTAGGTTGTGGAAATGCCAGTAATTATCATATATTAGGGAATAAAAAAGATCCTAATCCAAAGATTAAGTTTATAGCTGCTTATGATATAAATGAAAAAAATTTGCTGCGTGTCTCTAAGAGAAATAAACTTAAACCCTATTCTGATTTAGATAAATTTCTCCAAAGTGATATTGATGCTGTATTATTATTAGTTCCACATTATTTACATGCTGATTTAACAATAAAAGCTGCGGAAGCAGGTAAACACGTATTATGTGAAAAACCTATGGCTTGTACTCTTGAAGATTGTGATAGAATGATTGTGGCAACTAAAAGAGCAGGAATAAAGTTCATGATTGCAGAAAATCACAGATTCTTGCCAGTCCACCAATATATAAAAACACTACTTGATAAGGATTTTATAGGAGATATATTCTTAGCCAGAACATATGAAGGTGCTTATTGTGATCCTCGAGAATTTCTGAATTCTAACTGGTGGAATTTTACCTTTGATAAAGGAGGGGGAGGTGTTGTCATGGATCAAGGGGTTCATAAGTTTGCCATGTTAAATTGGTTTTTAGGTAAGGTAGATTCTGCTCAATGTTGGTGTGTTAAAACACTCAATAGTCCACCAAATAAAGGAGAGGATACAGCAATAATATTATTGCATTACAAATCAGGAGCGATAGCAAGTATCTCTTTATCTTCTACGACTGTTCATCCTTTAAATAATAGTACGGAATTACAAGGGACGAGAGGTACAATTTATGAAGATCATTCATGGGAACATCCTCTTAAAATATTATCATCGCATCCCGAGGCAGAAAAAAAAGGTGAATTCTATTATCCCTCTAAATTTATTGAGCATGGTGCATATCCTCAATACTATACAATATCTGCTAGATATGAGGATAATTATTTTGCTGAATGCATTTTAAATGATAAAGATCCAGAATTTACTCCTGAACAAGCTAAAGAAGCAGTGGCGGTTACACTTCTTTCATATCTTTCTGCTAAGAAAGGAACGAGTGCTACTATGGACGAACTTATAAAAGTTGTAAAAAGTAAAGGTACAGAATATATTTTAAAAGATTTTTTGTTAGTAATTCAAAATAATTATAAGAATTTAAATTGGTAAAAGTCTAATACTAATATTAAATGGTGATTAAATTTGGCAAAACATATTGGTATTGTTGCTTGTAGTGCAGAAGGTGCTGCTCTTTGTTATAAAACAATTTGTATAGAAGCTCAAGAAAAAATGTTTAAATTTTGGCATCCTGAGATTACTATGCACACACCTGCTCTTTCTGATTATATGCAGCATATCTGGAATGGAGATTGGCAAAAAGTAGCGGAATTAATGCTTAATTCAACAAAAATC
This sequence comes from Promethearchaeota archaeon, assembly GCA_048940925.1. Lineage (GTDB taxonomy): Archaea > Asgardarchaeota > Lokiarchaeia > Sigyniarchaeales > SOKP01 > Loki-b32. The sequence goes on from JBHLOC010000022.1 coordinate 68,320, forward strand.
GTAGCAAATGCAGGAGCAGATTTTGCTATATGCCCCGATAATACAATACACCAAGCTTTTGATTTAATGATATCCAAATCGCCTATTCCCTGGCTACATATTGCTGAAGTTGTTGGGAAAGAAGCAAGACAAAATAGATTTAAACATCTAGGAATATTAGGTACAAAATATCTTATGAATTCACCAGTTTATCCAAATTCTCTAAAAAAATATAATATTACTAGTGAAATCCCTAATGAGAATGATCAAGAAAATATTGATAAAATTATTTTTGAAGAACTTGTGAATGGTGTCTTTACTGAGAAATCAAGACTATATTTTAATAAGGTAGTTCAAAAACTTAAGAGTAATGGATGTGATGCTGTTATTCTTGGATGTACAGAAATTCCTTTACTCATAGATCCAAATGAGTGTCCTTTACCTACTTTAGATTCTACTAGATTACTCGCAAGAGCTGCAATAATGAAAGCTCTTGAGTAATTTACAACATCAATAGATGGATGTAAGTATAAGATGTTATTGGGTTGTCCATCCACCATCAATCCTTAGATCAGCTCCAGTGATGTATGATGATTCTTCAGTTGCTAAAAAGAGAATTCCTGCAGCAATTTCTTCAGGTGTCGCCCATCTTCCCATTACGCCTTCAGATTCAAATTCTTTCTTAATTTCTTCATAAGAAACGCCTCTATCTCTTGCTTGTTTTGCAACATCGCTTTGAAGCATTGGAGTGTCTGTAGCGCCCGGACTTACACTATTTACTCGCACATTATAAGGGGCTAAGTCTAAAGCCAATGCTCGCGTATAACCTAAAACTCCTGCTTTTGTGGAACAATAATTAGCATGAGCAACTTGCCCAATGTGAGCAGCTACTGATGCTAACGTAATTATAGTTCCTGATCTTTGCTTTTTAAAAAAAGGAACAGCATATTTACATGTATAATGAGTACCTTTTAAATTGACATCAATTAGGAGATCATAATCCTCATCTGGAAAAGTCTCAACTGGTCCAACTCGCACCACTCCTGCATTGACAATTAAAACATCAATTCTGCCAAATTTTTCCACTGTATAGTTTATCATCTTTTTAACTTCTTCTGAATTTCGTACATCTACTTTCATTATAGTTGTTTTATCTTTGCCTTCTTTAAGCATCTTAGAAGTTTCTTTTAAACCATCTTCATCTATATCTGAAAGAACTTGGATTGCTCCTTCTTTTGCAAATAACATTGCGGTAGATCTTCCAATTCCAGAAGCAGCCCCAGTTATAACTACAATTTTATCTTTTACTCGAATATTTTTCACCTCTAACTTGAGAACAAATCTATAAATTAGTTTATAATTTTTCTTATTTATGGATTTTGTTAGGTATGGGATAATTGGTTCTGGAGCAGCATTTAGATATCATCAACGTGCAGTTAGGAATAACCCTAAAATTAAATTTATATCGAATTTTGATACAAATGAACAACTTGGACGTTCAATGGCTAAGAAGTATAATATGGAATATTATAATAACCTAAATGAGTTTTTAAAGAGTGAAATAGATGCAGTTATAATTTTAGTTCCTCATTACCTTCATGAAAAGTATGTTATCGCTGCAGCAGAAGCTGATAAACATATTTTATGTGAAAAACCAATGGCAACAACTTTAGAAGGCTGTGATAAAATGATTAAAACAACTAAGAAAGCAGGAGTAAAATTTATGATTGCTGAAAATCATCGTTTTTTACCTACTCATAAATATATTATGGAAACAGTGCAATCAGGTATTCTAGGAAAAATTTTTCTAGTCCGTGCTTATGAAGGAGTAAATGAAATTGAAGGTCTTATGAAAAAGGGATTTTGGAAGGGTCATCCGATTATGGCAGGAGGTGGCTCACTTATGGATATGGGTGCTCACAAATTTGTTACAATGAATTGGATTTTAAATGATACAGTGGAATCGGCATATAGTTGGATAACAAAACAATGTACCTCTTTGGATGAAAAAGCAGAAGATAATGCGATGGTTTTCTTAAAATATAATAAGGGAACCATTGCAGAAGCAATATTAAGTTTTACTGTTGTCTCTCCTTTTAATAATAGTATGGAAGTATACGGGACTAAAGGTACAATTATTGAGAATCATGAATGGAAAAAACCAGTAAGATTATATTCTGAGCATGAAAATATGGGAAAAAAGAGGGGTAAATGGTTTGAACCTGAAATTGAGCATGGACCAGCATTAAGCTATTATATGATTTCAATGGGATATGAGGATGCACATTTTACAGAATGCATTCTTAATGATATAGAGCCTGAATTTACTCCAGAACAAGCAAAAGAAGCAATTGCAACAGTCTTGTTATCATACTTATCTGTTAAATTAGGAAAATCTGCAACAAAAGAGGATTTGATACATATTTACAAAACAAAAGGTACTAAAAGCATACTTGAAGGTTTAGAAAAAGTTGTTCAAAATAACTATGAATAAATCAACAATTTAAAAAAAAGATATAATTTTATGTCTACTTACAAAAAATTTCTTTATCTAAACTTGAAAGTCTTTCACATCCCGTATCTGTTATTCTATAACAGTCCTCAATTCCTACCAATCCCTGTCCTCTAACAATTTGCCACGCTTCCACATCTAATACCATATTTTTTTCAATTAGTCCTTCATATGTAGATCCTGGTCCAAAAATATGAGTTTCTTCTGTCTGTAGCCCAATACTATGCCCAATGATATTACAACGCCCTCTTCCTATCTGTTTATAAAATTTAACTGCTCTATTATAAAGTTCCTTTGGATTCACTCCAGGTTTAAGATTTTCCAAGCAAAATTCTTGCACTTTTATCATATTCTCCATTGCTTGTGCTCCTTTTTCGGGAATATCCCCTAGAACCGCTTCTCTACTAACATCCGAAACATATCCCTTCCAAACTGCACCAAAATCAAATCTAATCAATTCACTAGGTTTCACTACAGTTCCCACTCCAGGAGCTTCAGGATCGGAATTACCAATATTCATGGTTAAATGATCCCATCCTTCTGCACCTTCAAGAACAATGGTACTTCTAGCAGTTTGAAGTAATTCATAATCTGTGATTCCTTCTTTTACTAATTCAACACAGTTTAAAATTGCTTTTTCAGCAATTTCAGTAGATTTTTTGATTCGTTTTATTTCTTCTTCTGACTTCATTAAACGCATTTCTAAAAATGCGTGATCTCCATCAATAAAAGAGACATTTGTAAATTCTTTTCGTAGATATTCAGATTGATAACGTGGCATTAAGGTTTCAATTCCTATAGTTTTATTTTGCAATTCTAGTGCTTCAATTTTTTCTCCCAAGATTTTTAAAGCACCTTGAGGTGACCCTATACGTTCATAATCTTTTACCCACGAAAACTTTTCTACGCTATCATATAACATCCAGATTAATAGAAATACTTCTCCCTCACTAGTAATTATCGAAAAACTAGGATATTGATTAGATAGCACATATAAAATTGGATTTGGGGCAACATGTAAGGTAGGGATCCCTGTAGTATAGAAAACATTAACAGGCGTAGTGGCTATCAATGCATCAATATTATTCTTATTTAAAATTTCAATTGCCCTTTGCTTATTATATCCAATTGGTTCCATTTTAGATCACACTTCATTTTTAGTCAAATTCGTCCATAAAGATTTCTAATCTTTCTAAATCGGACATTGTTCCTTTAGGTTTAAGTGTTCCATCCATAAAAGCTTCCATGGGATCAATTTCACCGGTACATATTCCTAAAAACATGTCAGAATTTACTTCTAAGCTCATTTCAGCATTTTCATTAAAACCTTCTTCTACTCTTGCTTTCATATCTTGGAACACTAATTTTAATTTATAATCTATATCTGGAAACATAAATTGCATTGTTTTATTAAAATCTTCAAATTCTTCAGCAATTTCTGGATCATCTAATTTTTTAGCCCATTTTTCTAATGCATTTTTTAATTCTTCGGCAGATGCTATAATTTTTCACCTTTTAAAATCTTTTAATTTACTTTTATTTTATAATCTTACCTATTTTTTCATTGGTTTTTAATTTTTTTTATTATCTCTTGTGGATATTTTGCCTTAAACCATGGAAGACTTGAATAGAAATGAGTAAAAATTCGAATTAAAAATGAAGTTTCATTCTTTTTTACATTAGCTTTATTGAAATAGATTCTTCGAAATGATTCGGCATACTTCCAACCAGGTAATTTTCTTCCCGCAAATCTAGTTGTGAATCTATAAGGAATCATTGTCCATTTTAAAAGCCAAAATTGAGTTTTATGACACGCAATTAATTTATGAATTAGAGCAAAATCATTTTTTTTAAAACCAAAAAAGTAATTAGGATGTAGTGTTGTATAGAAATAGAGAATTGGAGTGAAGTTAAGTAATTTATTATATATGACATAAAAAATAGCTCTGCCTGTATTTATATGATCCATGTGATAATACCCCGTATAAAGAGCTTCTGGAGCAAAAATAATATCTGGTTTTTCTTTTAAGAGATATTTGGTAATTCTCTCAATAAACTCTTTGTTAAATGGTACAAATCCATCAATATAGCCAAGGAAATCAATATTACTAGGAGAAATTCTATGGATTTCTTCTGCTGCATATAATTCTCTTGTTCTGATTTTTGCCAAGAAATCTCCCTTAAATTTATCATATTGAGCACCTGGAAGACCAAATTCTCCTTTAGTTATAGAAGCAATCCTTATATTATGCTTTTTTCTACATTTAGTGGCAAGATAATGCATAATATGACCGCATTTATGCTCTAAATCATCAGGATGAGCTTGAAAAAAGATAATTTTCGCCATTATTAATCTTACTCAAAAATTTTTATTTAATTTTTTCAATCTGGGCTGATCTTTTTCCTAACAAAAGGGAACTTATTAAAACTAAAATGATTCCAATAATTAAATAAATTGTTGAGAAAATTGTTGGAGCATTTAACAGAAATATTAAGAAGTAAACACTTATTGGAGTTAACTGAATTGGAACTTGTTGTATAGGTATTAAATTACTTGCTTGCCCTTCTCTAAAGGCTTGTTGGATTGTTGTTATACCAATCATGTTAGCAAGGACTAAAATGAATACAGAAATGATAAACAATATTACTTCCCCTATATTAGCTGTCCCATTAAGTACTTGCGCGATAACTCCCATCATTGGGCCAACCCAAAAGTTAGAGAGTGAAAACATAAAACCAGATAAAATTGCTAAGAGAATGCCCCTGTATTTTTCTATTCTTTTTTGGCAAATCTGAAGGATTAGAGAGAAGCCTACTAAAAGAGCTGTAAAAATTGTTATTCTAAGGACGAAACCTACTTCAAGCATATTTGTTTCAGCAATATTAATTGCTAATTCGCTAATCCCTAATAAAAAAGTTGCTAGTATCATCAAAGCAATTCCCACAATTTCAGGTGTTTTTAATTTCTCCCCTACTATTTTAACTGATCCTAAAGCTAAAATAATTAATCCTGATGCCATAAGACCTGGGATAAGTGCTGGCCCTATGAATATTTGAGCTATTAAAAAAAAACACGATCCTACTCCCGATCCTAAGATTAAACCTAAAATCCATAGTGGTTTTATTACTAAACTTCTCATAAATTTAGGATCATCAGATAATTCATTCACTACTTTTTTTTGTAAAACAGTTCCATAATTATTTACGCACCCAGAGATAATTGCAAAGGAAACTCCAAACCAATAGAAAGTAGAAGTCATGTTGTATCAATATTATGTTTTTTTATTACATTGAACTGAATGTTTTATTTTATGTTTTTAACATTTAAAAAAATTATAATTTTTAATATACCTATAAGAAATTACAGAGTTTAAAACAAAACTAAAGAATTATGAAATCTAAGAGTATTAAATTTCAAGTGGTTTTTATAAGAAAAACACAATGGAAAGCCTTTTGTCATTAAGGAAATTTTGATAGTATACTTTTTTTTTGCTTTTAGTTGAGAGATAATGCATGATATGTCCACAATTGTGCTCTAAATCATCAGGATGAGCTTGAAAGAATACAATTTTCGCCATAATATATTGAATTAGGATTTTTTCACTTAATTTCTCCTAATTGTGCTGATCTTTTTCCTAATAGAAATGAGCTTATCATAATTAAAATGATACTCATAATTAAAGTAATTATCGAGAATATATTTGGGGGTACCAATAAAAAAACTAAAAAGTAGATAAATATCGGTGCAATAAGTATTGGAATGTTCTGAATCGGAATCATTGAACTAGCTTTAGCAACTCGAAAAGAATGTTGAATTGTTACTAATCCAAGCATATTACTTAAAATTAAGAATACGATTGATATAATGAAAATTATTAACTCGGCTAAATTAAAAATTCCACCTAATATATTTGCTATTACACTCATAAATTGGCTTACCCAGAAATTAGCAAGAACAAACATAAAACCTGATAAGATGGCTAATAAAATTCCTTTAAATTTATTATATTTTTTTTGTAAATGTTGACATAATAAAGATAATAGAATTATAATACCAGTAAATATGGTTGTTCGTATAGCGAATCCGATTTCTAATAGATTCGTCTCAGTAATATCAATTGATAAACCACTCATACTTATTAAAAAAGTTCCTAAAATCATTAGGATAATACCTATTATTTCCTCTCTCTTTAACTTTTCACCAACTATCTTAGCTGAACCTAGAGCTAACACAATTAAGCCGAATGCGGTAAGCCCTGGCATTAATGCGGGACCAATAAATAATTGTGCTGATAAATAAAATATAGAGCTAATTCCAAAACTTATGATCACTCCTAATATCCATAGAGGTTGTTTGACTAGACTTCTCATAAACTCGGGTTCCTCTGATAAGTCATTTACAACTTTTTTTTGTAAAACAGTACCAAATTGAGTCAGTGATCCTGCTAATAGTGCTAGAGAAACACCTAACCAATAAAAATCAGCAGACATTTTTATTTAGATTTCTTTTCTAATCATGTATGAATGAATTAAATTGAATATTGTATTTTATGTTTTTAACTTTTAAATAATTATAAGTTCTAAAATACTTATGAAAATTTGAATAATTTAATATAAATTTGAACAATATTCAAAAATATGACGAGTAATGATATCAAAATTCAGGTTGTTTTTATAGGGAAACCACAGTGGGAAGCTGGATGGCCATATTTAGGTTATGATAATCTTAAATTAATTAATATGATTAAGGATCATTTAATAGAAAAGTTTTCTACTATTGAGTTTAATTGGGGGGAAATGATTATCACATATGATAAATCTGTAGTTGAAACTATTAAAGAAAATATATCTAAAGCGGATGGGATATTAATTTTTACTATAGGGCATTATGGAGACCCTGGAATAGTTCAAGCTGGAATTGAATTTATTGAAAGTGAAAAACCAGTTATTTTAGCTAATTATATATATGGGGGGGATCATACATTTACCAAAATCTATTCCTTGATTAAAGATAAAGGGCACCAGATCTTTCCGACATCTTCACAAAATATTGAAGATTTTGATAGATCAATAGATGTTCTTACCAAATTATTACGTTTAAGGGGAAAAAGAGTTTTAGTTTATGCTAGCGATGTAATAAAGATGAATTGGGATGTAATATTAGGTTTGTTCAATCCAGAACGTAAAAGAATAGTAAAAGAACATCCAGAATTTCTTGAACAAGTTGAAAAAATGAGTAGTGATAGAGATTTTGAGTTTTATACAGATACAGCTGGTAAAGATCAAGCACATCAATGGAGAAGGAATGAAATAAAATATAAAGAGAACCTACGAGAGATTTTTGGAATAGAAATGATAAGAGAAGATCCAAACGAGATTTTGGAATATTATAAAAAGGTAGATGAAGAGCATGCCAAAAAAGTTGCGGATAAATGGATTGAAAATGCGTTAAAAGTAGAACCTTCCGAAAAAACGCTATTAAATTCTGCAAAATTATACCTTGCTTTTAAAAAAATTTTAGAGGATAAGGAAATTGATATTTTTTCACCTGATTGTGGTACATTCTTATTAACAGGAATTTTACCTGCTTATCCTTGTATGGCATATTTTGAATTAAGTAATGAAGGATTATATGGCATATGTGAATCAGATATGGATTCAACTGTAAGTTTCCTTTTTGGATTACATATAACTGGGCGACCCGGATTCGTATCAAACCATACTCTTGATAGCACCAATGATCAAATTACATATATGCACTGTGTAGCGCCAGATAAACTCTATGGAGTTAATGGTCCTTCAACTCCTTATGAAATTGTATATCATGGAGAAACCCATTATTTAGGTGCTTCTCCCTGTGTTAAATTTCCGATAGGTGAAATTGTAACAACAATAAAGATAAGTGTTTTTGACAAGAAAATCTCTATTAGAAGCGGTAAAATTATAGATAACATAGTTGATAAAAAGGGATGTGTTTCAAAAATGCTTGTAAAAGATAATGTTCGAAAGATTATTCGAAATTATGATTGGGAATCTTTCGGATGGCATAGAGTTTCATTTATAGGAGATTGGAGAAATAGTTTTAAAATCGGAGCACAAATTTTAGGATTAGAGATTATAGAAGAAGATTAATAATTAAATGTTTATAGGAGAACTTAATTATTAATTTCAATTAATTTAAAACCAATATATAAATTATTCAAGAGAGTGAAATTATGAATATTATAAAGGACAGAAAAAAAAATGATGATGATAAGGTACATTCTAGACTAGGCCATCTTTTTTATTCTCTAGGAGCTGTACCTTCAGCTCTTCCTTATAATATGATTTCTGCCTCGTTTGTATTTTTTTATGTAACTGTAAAACATCTTGATCTTGGCCTTTCAGGTTTAGTTTGGCTAATATATGGAATTTGGAATGCAATTAATGATCCTTTAATCGGGTTTTACATGGATAAGAAGAAAACTAGGTGGGGGCGTCGCATTCCGTATATAGTTGTTGGTACGATTCCGCTTACTATTGGATTTGTATTTTTATGGTGGGTGCCTTACTCAAGTTCAGATCAAATTTTTATTTTTCTCCATGCATTACTTATGTTATTCATATTTGATCTTGGCTTTACGCTCTGTATGACAGGTTGGTCTGCATTATATACTGAAATGTACGAAACAGAAAAAGAAAGAGCAACAGTGGTAGCATTGAAAGATGGAATTGCGTTTATTTCATCATTTATTGGAATAATGTTGCCCCCAATGATTGCTGATGCCTTAGGATGGGAAGTTGCAGGAATTTTAATTGGAATAACAATCCCAATAACAATGTATCTTTCTCTTCTTGGGTCAAAGGAAAAACAAGAATATCAAATTGATGAACCTTTACCTATTTTTACAGCAATTAAAGAGACACTTAAAAATAAACCCTTTATAATAATATCCATAACTTATACATTGATTGACTTTTGTTTTGGATTAACTATAATGATACTTCCGTTATATGCAAAGTTTGTTCTTGAAGTGGATGAGGGACTAGTAGGCATTACGGTAGCAGGAATAGCAATAGGAATTATAATAAGTATACCATTATGGAGATATATTTATGCTAAAAGGGGTCCAAAATATGGGTTATTTCTTGCTATGATAATTTTTTCTTTAGGAATATGGCCATTATTTCTTATAGAGAACTTTATTATTCTAATACTAATTACAATTTTTCCTGGCCTCGGAGCTGGTGGTATGCTTATGACTGAACCAGCTGTGAGCGCTGCGATAGATTATGACGAGTTAACAACTAAAAAAAGACGTGAAGCATCTTATAATGGTATTTTAACGTTCATTGCGAGATTATCTTTAGTTTTGTCTGGGATCACTTTAATAATTGTTGGAATTCTAACCGGATTTGATTCAGAAGCAGAGACACAACCATCAACAGCACTTTTTGGCTTAAAAGCATTAGTAGGGTTTGTACCCCTACTTGGTGGTGTACTAGGAATTCTTGTTTTTAAATTCTTTCCTATTAATTATAAAGCCTTCATTAAACAACAAAAGCAATTAGAGATTTTACACGAAGAGAGGATACAAAAATTAGAAAGAGAAAATATATAAATTTTTAAGCACATGTCTATTGAAGGGATAGAAGAAGCCTATTTTAGAATACAGAAAATAGCTAATAAAACTCCAGTATTAACTTCTCGTACTTTAAACAAATTAATTAATACTTCAGTATTTCTCAAATGTGAGAATTTTCAGAGAATGGGAGCTTTTAAATTTAGAGGGGCTTATAATGCTTTAAGTCTACTTACACCTGAAGAAAGAAAAAGCGGTGTTATTACTCATTCGAGTGGAAACCATGCTCAGGCTGTTGCACTTGCTGCATCATTATTAGGTATTAAGGCAACGATTGTTATGCCGAAAGGAGCTCCACAAATTAAAATAAATGCTACTAAGGAATATGGAGCCAAGATTATTTTATGCGAAAACACTCTGGAATCAAGGATTGAAAAAACTAACAAACTTATAGCAGAATATAAATACATATTAATTCACCCTTTTGATAATGACAACGTTATAAATGGTGCTGGAACCGCTGCTTTTGAATTAATAAAGGAGATTGGAGAACTTGACATCCTTATCACTCCTCTTGGTGGTGGCGGTTTATTAAGTGGATCTGCTATTGCAACAAAAAATTTATGTGAAAATGCTCAAGTTTTTGGTGTAGAACCTCAACTCGCTGACGATGCATATAGATCAGTTCAAGCAGGATATATTATACCAAGTACTTACCCTAATACAATTGCAGATGGATTACGTACTTCCTTGAGTGAACGTACCTTCAAAATTATTATGAAATATGTTGATGGAATTCTAACTGTTTCTGAATTAGAAATACTTAAAGCAATGCGATTTCTATGGGAAAGAATGAAAATAATTGTAGAACCTTCTGGAGCTGTACCTTTAGCAGCTTTATTTTCAGAAGATTTAGATGTAAAGAATAAGAAAATAGGCCTAATAATTAGCGGTGGAAATATCGATCTTACTCAATTTTTTCAACAAATAAAAAAACGTGTAAAAGATACACAAGATTATATTAAATAAAGTGATAAAAAAAGATATATTTTGAAAGTTTATTTTTACTTCAATTCTTTTGGCTTTTCTCTAGGTATTCTTTCATATACTGGTAAAATAGGTTTAAATGGTTTGTGAGGTTCAGTTTGATACCAGTATGCTGTTGAAGACAAGTCATCTGAACGTTGATTTGCATGTCCATGTTCAATTTTTACTTTAATATTTTTATGAAAGTAAATTGGATCTTCTATATGATATCGATAATAAGATATTTTCCCGCTCCACTGCTTTCCACCGGGCAATGTAATTCCAAAATAAGGTGAACAATAATATTCAGATGGACTCCATGAAGTACAAAAATAATCTTCAGTCCCAGTTCCATAAAGAATTATTTCACCATTATCAATTTCAATATAATCATCACCTTCACCAGGCCAATTGAATCTCTCGGTTTCAAATAAATTATGAATATCTAAATGACAGCCTATGTAATGACCCTCTCCCTCAGCTTCTAAAATAAAGTAATCATCTTCATGATTAATATTCTTTTTACTGAACATTTCTGCTTTCCAACCCTTTTCCTTTAATTTTTTATAATCTTGACCTTTACATGGGTTTTCCCGATTCCAATAAGCATGAAATCTACCATAAGAAGGATCTAATTTTTCAAAATTTTCATAATCAATATAAAAATAACAGATTAATACCTCATCAGTTTCATTTTCAATTTCTAATCTTGCTTGTTGAGAAAAAGGCATGGAAAAAAAAGAATTAAATCCCTTACCATCTCTAGGCCCCATAGAAAGTGGTAGACTCCAGAAATTTACTGTCTTTCCATGTCCAACCCCAAAAAAATCACCAACAGGGCATTCAACAGATGGATTTACCTCTTCATCCCACCACATGCGTAGAACAACTTTCCTTAAATAGTATTGATCTTTAGAGGCAAGAGTCATCCAAATATGCTTGATAATTCCTGCTCCCCTTATATCACATATTATATATTTATTATGTTTTTCTATAATTACAAAATCGGCGTTGGCACCATTTTTATCATAGCTGGAAATACGCATTCTTTTAACATTCTTTTTAATCTTCGCTAAATTTGTAAGTGAATTAAATCCAAATTCCATTTAAGTCGCCTAATTATATTTTTTAAATTATTAAATATATACCCAGAATTAAGCATTATTATTTAAGTTCTCAAAAGTTTAATCTTAATGATCCAAGAATGTATTAACATTTTTTTTATTATAGTAATTAATTCTCAGAAGTTATTTTTCAGATAGTAGAAAATCTTTTTTAGGTGTTTATTTTAATATGTGATAAAACTTATTTTCAATTTCATTTTTTTGCTAAAAATTTAGTATATGAAAATCTAATTATTCCCATAGAGTAATACGTATGAAATTTACAATAAAAGAGGAAGAAATAAAGGAAAGAGTTAATGAACTGGCTCAAGAAGTTTATAATTTCTTTAAGGAAAAAGAAATAGATTTTATTTATCTCATTTTCATTTTAACAAGTTCATTTGTTTTTGCATCTGATTTAATGAGAGTTTTATCTAAATTAGGTTTAAAAATTCAAACCGATGTTATTTCTGTCAAATCATATGTTGGTGTGCAATCTGGAGATATTTCAATTAATCCAGATGATATATATAGACAGAATTTAAATAATAAAAACATCCTTATCGTAGATGATATTTTAGATACTGGAAAAACACTTACATATGTTAAAAAACAAATTCTTGAAACTTATAAGCCTAGAATATTAGAATTCTGCTGTTTTTTAGAAAAAGATAAACCAAATAGGAAGTTTAATTTTAAAGTTAGATTTCTTGGATTTAAGATACCAGATGTGTTTGTCGTTGGATACGGACTAGATTGCGAAGGAAGGGGTAGAGAATTACCTTATATAACTGAAATTAATCAATAAAACTAACAATTATATTAATCAACTATTTTGGAACATGGTTTTTTAAGTTTTATTAAACTTTAAATAATAATATATAAGATTTTAGAAATAATAGTTAGGAAAAATAGACTATTTAAATACTTTTGAGTGAAAATAAAACGTCTACTAAAATTGATAATTCAAAATTCTTGGAAATTAGAGAAAAAGAGATCTCAATTGGTGATGTAGTAATTGAGATGCGTGGTATTAAAAAGAAATTTCCGGGAATTGTAGCTAATGATAATGTCAACTTTCAACTAAAAGCAGGAGAAATACATGCATTATTAGGTGAAAACGGTGCGGGAAAAACTACACTTATGAATATTCTTTATGGTCTTTATCAGCAAGATGAGGGAGAGATCTACATAAAAGGACAAAAAGTTGATATAAAAACTCCCAAACATGCAATCGAGTTAGGTATTGGGATGGTACACCAACATTTTATGCTGGTTGATGTTTTTTCTGTCTTAGAAAATATTGTTTTAGGTCTAAAAGAATTAAAAATTAAAATTCCTAAAAAAAAAATTACACAAAAACTCGAAGAATTTAGTAGAGATTATGGATTAAAAATCGATTCTCGAGCTAAGATTTGGCAAATATCTGCTGGTGAAAAACAAAGAGTAGAAATTATCAAAGCCTTATACCGAGGTGCTGACATTTTAATACTAGATGAACCTACGTCAGTATTAGCAGAATCTGAGATAACGTCATTTATAGATATGTTAAGAAAAATGGCAAACGAAGGGAAATCAATCATTTTTATTTCTCATAAGTTAAGTGAAGTCCTTTCCGTAAGTGATCGAGTTACAGTTTTAAGAAAAGGCAAGGTTCAAGGTACAGTAAATACATCCATAACAAATAAACATGAATTAACACAAATGTTGGTTGGAAAAGAGATAATATCCCGACCTGATAAGAAACCTACAAAGAAGGGAAATGTAGTTCTCGATGTAAAAAATCTAAAAGCATTTAATGATAAGGGGATTGAATCCTTAAAAGGAGTATCTTTTGAAATTTCTGAAGGAGAGATATTTGGAATTGTGGGAATAGCTGGAAATGGACAAAAAGAATTATTAGAATCAGTTACAGGATTGCGTAAGGTAACATCTGGTGAGATTTATTTGAATAAAGAAAATATTACTAATAAATCTCCAAAAATAATTAATATGAAAAATGTGGCTCATATACCAGAAGAACGAATAGATATGGGTATAGTTCCCAATATGGATGTATCAGAAAATCTAATTTTAAAAAATTATAACCAAATTCCCTTTGTAAAAGATATATATAAGGGAAAAATAAGGCTACTTCAAAATTATGAGGAAATTATTAATTTTTCAACCAAATTAGTAGAAAAATATGAAATTTTAACACCAGATATAAATACACCGGTAAAAAGCCTCTCAGGTGGTAACATTCAACGTTTAATTTTAGCACGAGAATTGTCATCAAACCCCAAACTTATAATAGCTGCTCATCCTACATATGGATTAGATGTAAGTGCAACTGAATTCATAAGATCACTTCTATTAAATGAAAGGGAGAAGGGTACGGCAATTTTACTAGTTTCTGAAGATTTAAATGAGTCAATATCTTTAAGTGATCGAATTGCCGTTATTTTTAAAGGTGAATTTATCAAAATATTTGAAGCGGAGAGTGCTAACCTTGAAGATATTGGGTTAATGATGGTAGGTGAAAAGGAAATATATTCAAATGGAGGTCTTTAATATGAAAACAAGAAAACTAAAATCTCTAACTATTCAGTATGAAAAGAGAGAACAAGTTACTTCGGAAGATTCTTTTAAATTTAAGCTAATTGCGATAATAGTGGCATTCATTATAATGGGCATAATTTTTACAGCCTTACAAATTAATCCATTTTCTGCTCTATTCTCTATTTTTTCTTTTTCATTATTCAGTCCTAATGGAATTGCAGCCGTACTTACAAGAATGATTCCATTACTGCTTTGTGGGGTGGGGCTTGCTATTGCATATAAAGCATTATTTTGGAATATTGGTGCTGAAGGACAAATACTTGTCGGTGCTATTGTTGCGATAGGGATTGGTGTTTTTATTCCAGGAATCCCTGATTTCTTACTTTTACCATTAATTCT
>JBHLOC010000022.1:83541-85215 GCA_048940925.1 Promethearchaeota archaeon
GTCGGTGCTATTGTTGCGATAGGGATTGGTGTTTTTATTCCAGGAATCCCTGATTTCTTACTTTTACCATTAATTCTATTTATAGGATTTTTAGCAGGTGCTCTTTGGGGATTAATCCCTACTATACTCAAGTTGAAATTAAAAACAAACGAAGTCATCACCACTCTAATGTTAAATTATATTGCTATCAATTTAGTAAATTTTCTTGTTTTTGGGCCATGGAAAGGACCTTATGGGTTTCAACAATCTTATCCTCTTCCCCAAGCTGCTTGGGAACCTATCATTCCTGGTACTTCTATTTATATCATTTCATTAATTACCTCTCTTATATTTGCTTTAGGTTTATATTTTTTATTATTTAAAACAACAATTGGATATGAAATTAGAGTTGTTGGCGAGAATCTTCAGGCAGCAAAATATGCCGGGATTAATTATTTTAAAACCCTCATTATCACAATGATGATAAGTGGAGGTCTTGCTGGATTAGCAGGCGCGGGATTAATTACTGGACTTCAACATTCGCTTCAACCTGCTGAATCTATATCTCCTGGTTACGGATTTACAGCCATAATAGTTGCTTGGTTAGGTGGATTAAATCCAATTTCTATCGTTTTTTCGTCATTTTTTATATCAATCCTGATCGTTGGGAGTCAAAACATTCAAATTCTTTTGGAACTTCCGTTTGGTGTTGTTAATATATTTAATGGAGTGATACTTGCTGTAATTATTAGTTTTGAATTTTTAAAAAGATATAAAATACATTTATTTATCAATAAAGAACTTGTAGATAATAAATTTGAAATAAATAACTAAAATTGTTTTAAAATAGGATTTTGTATTATGGGAGCAGTGTTATTAGATGTTGGATACCTTTTAAATTCAGCAGTTCTTTATGGAACACCCATTCTTATTGCTACACTAGGAGAAATATACACAGAACGTTCTGGTACACTCAATTTAGGTGTCGAGGGTATGATGATTATAGGGGCAATAACAGCCTACATTTTAACTTATGTTACACATAATCCTTGGGTTGGTCTAATTATTTCGATGATAATGGGATCACTATTTTCATTGATTCATGCCTTTATTAGTATCACATTACATGGCAACCAAATAGTATCAGGATTAGCTCTAACGATGCTAGGCATTGGAATAACCGCAGTGCTAGGGAAACCTTTTGAAGGTACAACAATCCAAGATTATTCATTTTCACAAGTTGAAATCCCTTTTTTAAGCGATATTCCTATTATCGGCCCTGGTCTCTTCACAGCAGATCCGATTGTAATGATTGGTATGATTTCTTCAATATTTCTATGGTATTTCCTTTTTAAAACTAAATATGGATTGACTATAAGGTCTGTAGGAGAAAATCCAATTGTTGCTGATACTTTAGGGATTAATGTTTATCGTGTACGATATATCTGTGTGATGGTTGGAGGTGCTTTTGCTGGTCTTGCGGGAGCACATTTAACAATAGGAAGTATTAGCATAAGGTGGAGTGAAGGGATGACAGCAGGAAGAGGTTGGATAGCTGTTGGTCTTACAATATTTTCTATTTGGAACCCATTAGGGGCTTTAATTGGGTCATATCTTTTTGGATTAACTGATGTCTTACAGTTTAGACTGCAACCTTTTGGAATACCTCCACAACTTCTTCGTATGTTGCCATAT
>JBHLOC010000087.1:0-5563 GCA_048940925.1 Promethearchaeota archaeon
ACTAATTATGATATGTGGTTTCTTTTTACTGGAGCTGAAGAATGTGGAACTATGGGTATTAGACATTTTTATAATGATTTAGCTAGGTTCGATCCTAATAAATCAATAATTTTTAACTTTGAATCGATAGCAAAATATGTCTTTTTATTTCCAGGTGGAAACGAAGGGCTACATACCAAAGATGTTGATAATTTACTTTTAAACAATACTAGAAATCTTAAAATAACTCACTATCGAACAAACAGAGTTTTTGGTGCTCATTCTGATGGAGGTTTTTTAGGAGATAAAGGACTTCAAGGTTATGGCATTGGAGGCGTACAAGTTTATGATTACCTTCACACAACTTATGATACTGTAGACAAAATAGATATAAAGGTCTTAGAGAAGTTATGTTTAATTCTAACTGATAGTTTGAAAAAGCACGATTCAAAATTTTTTACATAAATTGAATTTATCCTAAAGCTATTACATCACAATGCTTTTATTAGAAATATTATAACTTCTTATGTATCAGCTTTGATTTTTTTGATCCATTAAGGTTAATTGTTTATTTTGTTTAGATGCTTTTATCAAAACAATAATTCCTGCAATAAGAAGTACAATCGCTGGTATCAGACCTCCAATTAAAATGGTTCCGATTAATGTCTTTCTTAGAGAATCGGGAACTCCAATAGGGCCTAGTAAATTTCTGTATGTGAAAAATAATGTTATAGCAGTTACGAAATTAATTGCCGCAATACCCAATAAGATAAAACCTACAAATTTCTTTACCATTTTTATTAATTGTTTAGATTCTTTAATTAGATTTTTTTAATTGAAAATTTTAGATCTAAATGAATTAATAATATTAAAAAATTTATTCTAATTTTCATAATACATTTAATATTAAGAATTAATATAAAATATTTAATATGAGTGGAACCGGAAAGATAATCATTCGAGGAAGGATTACTGCAATTCAAGATGGTGAAAAACAAATTTCTAGAAGTTTTATTTACGGATATATGATACTCACTGTACAAACTAAGAATGCTTTATATTCAGTTTTAGTAGATTCTTCAAAAGTAAATGCTTATGGGTTTTTACCTCGAGTGGGGCATATGATCCTTGCTGAAGGTATTAAGAGTCCCTCTCGAGATGGGTTTCACGACTTTTCCCTGACTCATCTTTCTACGTTGGAACACATTGAAGAAATAAAATAGAATTTGTTTTCAAATATAGCATTCCTGGAGTGTTGATTGGACGCTCGGTCTAGCGATTGTTCCACCCAATTTTATTTTATCACATTTTATAATGGATTTAGGGTAACATATGAATGCTATACAAAGCATGACTAAACTATAAATATTTGAAAGGACTATCATACTAAGAAGAGGATTGAGCAATTCAAATGAAAATCGTGACAATTAATCTTCCGCAAGAAGATGTAAAGGCAATTAATAAATTAGTTGGGGAATATAAGATATACCCTAGTCGTTCTGAACTAGTTAGATGTGCTCTAAAGGATTATCTTATTAAAGAATTAAGAGAAAATTCTAAGTAAGTAAATTTAAATTATAAACTTATATTAAGTAAATCTCTAATTGATGAATTTCCCTAAAGGTTATACGTTTTTATATTAAATATATATTTTATACTGGAATATGATTGATCCTTTCGAACTATCTAAAGTAGTTAAGAAGCAAGTTTGTTTTAATGAGAAAAGAAAGTATTATAGGTTTAGAAAAACAGAATTTTATGGAGGATGTGCTACAGCAGATTGTTTAGGGTGTAATTTAAGATGTGCTTATTGCTGGAGCCAAAAAAAAGTTTGGAAGCCAGAAAGTTTTGGTCAATTTGAAACATCAAAACAGGTAAGCCAAAAACTCCTTAAAATGAACCTACCACTGATAAGAATAAGTGGTGGTGAACCTACTATTTGTAAAGAGCATCTTCTTAACCTAATAAGTTTAGTGCCTAAAGAAGCATTATTCATCCTTGAAACTAATGGAATTCTTATTGATGAGGTATTTGCGAAAGAATTAAGCAAATTTAAGAATGTATATGTTAGAGTTTCATTAAAAGGAGTTGATAAAATTACATTTGAAAAGATAACAGGGGCTAAGGGAAAGTTTTTTAACTTTCAAATTAATTCTTTAAAACTTTTAAATAAGTATAATATCAAGAATAGAGCAGCTCTTTTAATAAATCTTTTTACAAAGGATCAAATAAAACACTTAGGCATTCAAGGCTTAGAATTTGAAGAACTTATAGAATATCCGTTTGTAGTTAATAGTCTCGAAAAAAAAGGAATTCGGATAATTAGAAGATAGTTAGAAAGTTTCAAACCGGCTGAATGCTAAGAATTTGAATAATTATACCCCACATATGAAAACTAGTTAAATCATCTCTTCTTAAGGCTAAAAATTCTACTCTTAATCCATCTAACTTAAAAAATCCTGGAAGTCTTATAGGGTCATAATGATTACCATCATCTCCAACTATGCCATAAAATCCTCCTTCAATGTTAAGATAAGTTATTGTAGCTGTCGTCATAATTATTTTATCTTTTGAAAATAAAATTGTAATTACCTCTGTAATTAAAGTACAAAAACTTATAATAATTGCAAATGATAAAATAATTTCTTTTGATGAATTTCTCATTTATATCAGTTATTCAATTATAGAAATTTTTCAAAGAATAATTTAAATGGCTATTTTTATAAATATATTGTACTATCCTATTGTAGTTTTAGGACTTCAATAATTTTATAACTAATAACTTTTATATAATGAACTATGAAATATTGTTCAAATTGCGGTTCAAAACTAGAAGAAAGTGACTTATATTGTTCCTTTTGTGGTATTGAATTTGATGATAATAAGGAATTAAAAGACAGAGATAATAAGATACAGGAACTGGAGCAAAAAGTTGCCCTATTAGAAAAACAAATGACTATTAAAAGTAATATAAGGAAAAATTCTAATCCTAATAATTTCAACTTTGCGTGGATGGCAGTTCCAATAGTAGGTTTTTTCGTGTTTATGATTTTATTGGTATGGATTTTAAAAATGTATTAATAAAATTAAATTTATGACTCCTTCTTATCTCCCTTTAATTCAAATGAGATAATTGCTGTTTGTGTTATACCTAAATTTTTACCTATACGTCTGATATATTTGATTCTATGATTTTTAATTAAATCACTACATATTAATGTTGGAATTAAGGATAATATAAGGTAAAATGGCAAACCTATCCAAAGCATTATGGATGGAATATTCAAAATAAACCTTGGATCTCCCATAGATTCAATAAGAACATTTACAAAATTATATATAATAAGGGTATAGGTAACAATGGCACCAATTCCAGCATAACTCTTCAGAATTGTACGAAACCAATCTCCTATTGATTTAATTGTAAACATCTCTTGAGACTGTTGTACTTGTTTTCTATCCGAATATATTATTCCAGAATCTTTTAAGAACCAGACAGGTGAGAAAAGAAACAATGCTATTCCAAAAGTGAGCATTAATAAAACACTTTCAGCCAATAATGATAACAAGGAGGAGAGCCCTTGAGAACCCCCTATTACATTAACAGTATCAACTGGTAAAATACGTTCTACTAATGGTTGGGTAATAAAAATTGTAGATATATTAATCGCCATAAGAATTGGAAAGAGAGCACGGGTAAACATCTTTTCCGAGACTTTTTTTGATTCATTCTGAATACCATAATGCAATTTTGAACCTAACAACTTTTTATGTAGGAACATGATAATAGGGCTTAACACATAACCCCCAACTAATAGCCCTATCAAGCCAGAAACAGGTAAGATTAAAATAAAAATAAGAGCAAGCTCTACTAGTAAATTATTTATAGGTATATAGATTGTAAGATTTGTTCTTATAGCATTACCTAAAATATTACTTAAAATTGCAATTAAAATGAACCAAAAAATGATGTAAACGATGTAAATAATAATTAAGTTCCGATATTTTTCTAGTAAACCCTTTTCAGTTTCCATAAATAATTAAAAGGAAATTTGGTATATTTAAATTTTAAGAAACCTAAATTGTTGCAAAATATTAAATGTTAAAACTATATATGAATAATACAACTAATTACAAGAAAATTAATTAAAAAGGAGATATGAATTGAAAATCGAGACCATCACAATAAATTTTCTTTCCCATTCCATGTCTCATGCTAGTTCTTCTGGAGTTAAAACAATGAAATTTGAAAAGAAGGGATTTTACCAGGAGTTCTTAAAATATATGGAAGGTTATATGACAGAAAATGGATTTGATCTTGTAAATGTACATGGTTCAGAACAGATGTACGTTTTCCATCTCATAAAAAGATAATTTTTTTTATTTTTTATTTTCTTTTCATTATTTGATAAAAGAATCCTGGAATCCATAAAACTATTCCAGCTATAGCTCCAAGAATAAAAGTAATTGGATCATTCCAGATAAATAACTTATAAATCACAGTTATTATTAAAACTACAATTCCGATTAGAAATCTTAATAAAAATTTAGTTTTATTACTAATTGCTTGATGGAATATATAAAAAAAGAGCATAATTGCATGTCCGCTCAACGGAATACTTATAATATAACGAATAAGTGAAAAAATTCCCACTACTGCGGTTTCAACAAATAAAATGATACTAATCTTCCAATTTTTTTTTTGATTCCAATTCCATATTATTTCACCTATAAGTATTCCATAGGGGAGAAATACTGAATTCATATATATTGGGGGTGCGGTAATATTTAATGTTTCAGAAACAGTACTTACTACAGGATAACCCACTAAAATAAAATACAATACTGAGATAAGAGTCAATATTATTCCAATACCATACACGAATAAGATTTCTTTTATGTCAAGTTTCAAATTAGCAACCATACTACTAAAATAAAATTTTTAAAAAAATAAAAAAAACACAAAAAATTAAATTTATGGTAGAAAATCATCAAATTTCCAGTAATGTTCTTCCTCTTGTTGGATGATATTTTCAAACATTGTTTTTGTTTTAATATCTCCTAATTTAGTAGCTTCGTTTATAATAGTCCTATATAATCTTATAGCGTAATCTTCCGCTGCTCGGTCTAATTTGATAAAATCATCAACTTCTTTCCCAATTTCGGGTAGTGGATCGACATTAGCAACAGCTTCACGTTGTATTTCATAAATTCTTTCAGCAATCATTTCCATATGTTCCATCTCTTGGAGAAAAACTTCTTTAAGCATATCCGAAACGATGCTTGCTTTATTTTTACCAGTTACAACCTCTAAAGCTGCTTTTTTTCGCCTCATTTTTTCTAAACCGCTAGCCTTCTCATGTTGTGTGGTATATTGAATAATAGCTGAAATTTCACTAGCTAACGCTTTATTTAGTAATGCAATGTACTCTTTATTATTAAATATCGTTCTCCATTCTGATTCTGGAGTTTCTCCTAGATCAGGTTCATCTTCTATTTCAAGATGATCTTGGAATTTTAGGAGATGTTCTTCTTCTTCACTATAGATTTTTGAGAAAAGAACCCAAGTTTCGCGATCACCGAT
>JBHLOC010000060.1:0-24137 GCA_048940925.1 Promethearchaeota archaeon
AACCATCCTTTCACGAAATAATAACTATACTTGGGTAATATAGACTAATAAAAATAGAATTTTTAGTTTTCACGCCAACTATACTTACAATTTAGACATTTGAAAAAATGAGTCATTGGTTCATCAGCACCTCTTATTTGAACTTGCCATGTTTCAGCTTCCGTAAAACCGCATTTTGGGCAATTTTTTTTAGTTGTAGGATACACAGAAACTTTGTCTTCTTCTGTAACGATGATAAGTTTTTTTTCTAAATCTTCTTTTTTCTTTTGAATGGATTGTTTTAATTTCTCAACATTCTGTTCTAGTTCTTTTTGAAAACCACATTTACAGACCAAATAAGTTTTCCCATTTTCCTTTTTCTTTCGAAGTAAATTATCGCACTCAGGACAAAAATCAGGCATATTTTATACTCACTATTCAAGTTCTTTCTTTATTTCATATAATTTCTGATAATATTCAAAATTTAATTTATTCATATCTTGAATAAATTGGGCTATGATTACCTTATCTCCATCTGATTTTAGCTCCAAATCTCCAATAACATTAATTAAATCATTTACATCATAAGTAAACTCTTCAATTTCAGTTATCTTTACTTTAATTGTTCCTGTTTTATCGTCAAGCAAAATGTATTCAATGTTACTTTTATCTTTAATATATCCAGTAACTTGTATTCGTTCATCATTATTTTCGATATCTTTTATTATTCTTTGCTTTGCGAACCGATTTGACATTTTTCCTTACTATAATAATCATTAATATACATTTGAAAATTTAGGATAAGTATAAATAATTGATTTAATACCAAACATTAGTATTATTAAAACACTAATATTAAATATTATTAATAATGGCAATAAAACTTATTTATCTTAATTATAATTGAATATATTTGCTGAAAGAATATGAGTTTTACGTTAAAGTTGGAAAATAGTCGGATATTGAAAGGTATTGTAGAAACTCTTGCGAGTATTATAGATGAAACTGAATTTAGAGTTACTCCTAAAGAATTTACAATATCAGCAATGGATCCAAGTCGAATTTGTTTGCTTAAACTCTCAATTAAAAAGGAAAATTTCGATGAGTACAAATGTACGAAAGAATCTAAAGTTGGTCTTAATTTAGATGATTTAGATAAAATTTTAAAAAGAAGTGCTTTGAATGATTCAGTTGAAATTGATTTTAAAGAAGCAGAACAAAAGATAAAAATAAAAATGCAAAGAGAAGGAGTTTCTCGTACTAGAACTTTTAGCTTAGCCCTATTAGATATCGATATAGAGGAAATACCTATGGAAAGGTTATTAGAAATAGAGTATCCCTCAAAGTGGGTAATAGATCCTGACTTTTTAGTTGAAGCGATTAAAGATGCAGAAATTTATTCAGAGATTCTTAATATGAATGCAACCCAAGGGCAAGGATTAATTTTTAGCTCCTCAGGTCAAATAGGTGAAATGGTCTATGATCTTAATGAAGACGATTTACTCGAAAGCAACTTGAGCGGTACTAGCACAGGAGCTTATTCATTAACCTTTCTTAAAGCAATTTTGAAAATTGCTTCAATAACTGAAAAGTTAGAGATCTCTTTGAAGACTGATCATCCACTAAAGATGGAATTTGATCTTCTAGAAGGAGGTGAATTAAGTTACTTCCTCGCACCAAGAGTAGAAGAAGAAGAATTTGACGAAGACGAAGATATGGATGAATTTTAATCGCTTTTTTCTTTGCTTTTCATTTATTAGATAATTAATAGGTTCATTAAAATTATCATTAAATCTATTTACTCTTAATTTATTAATGCTTAATAGCCTCAAATTTTTACGTAGCTAAATAATAAACCTTAAAATTGGTAATCTTTTGAACAATGAGTGGTATTTTTGATCTTGTAAAACGTTATCCTTGGCTTCCCTCTCTTGAAAAATTATATTCTGATATAGCTTTTAAAGATCCAATAGAATTTTTTGATGATCTATTTACACCTAAAAATGATTATCTTTATGAAAGAATTTTAGAATTCTTTAAGGGAGCATTTGATAAAATTGAGCAATTTTCTTACTATAAAGATGATGAAATTAACATTTACTTATATCTATTATTAAAAATTTTACTATTTGTAATAAACGATAATCAAATTTCTAACAGAATCGCAGAATTGTATTCAAAGATCACATATTCTGAATTAAATAAAGAAAATGAGTCCAATCTATACTTTATTTACCATGATTTAAATTTAGATGTCATTTATGAACAAGAACCAACAGTATATAAGAAAAGAATCTTAAAAGATCAAATAGAGACAATACAGACAAATTTTAAAATTCATTATATCGATTATTTAAAATTATCCTCTCGTCTAAAAGATGATTACCGCAAATTAGTTAATAGTGCACTTGCTAATGGTTATGTATATATTAAACCAATGCAACTAAATAGATTAATTCAAGAATATGTACGTCATAAAATCTTAAATCAAACTAAAGAAAACTTGAAAATTGTAAACAATTTTAAGGAAAAATTATTTAATAATCAAAAAATTAAGGATTTATACGATGAGATAATGGATGCTTGGGAGAAAAAGAAAGAGACTTATGATTATTCAATTGAAATAGGATTTAAAGAAGAAGAAGATTTATCTGAAATTTTTCCTCCCTGTATTAAGGAAATACTATCTAAAGCACAAGAAGGACAGAATTTAATACACACTGAGAGACTGTATATCTTATGGTTTCTAAATGCTTTGAATTATCCCGAAGAAAAAATAATTAATGTATTTTCAAATCTTCCTGATTTTGATGATAAAAAAACTAGGTATCAAGTAAAATACGCTATGAAAAAAGGTTATAAACCATATTCTTGTCAATCTTTAAAGTCTATGAATTTATGCATGGCGAACAAATATAATGATGAGTTATGTATAACAGGTTATGGTTCAAAAGATCCAAATGAAAGAAGAAAATTAGTTCGCCCATTAAGTTATATAGAAATAAAGAAATATAGAGCTCAAAAATGGAAAAATTACATAGAAAAGAAACCAGAGAAAGAAAATGAGTGATTTAAATTATCTAAGACGCTTATTTCAAGCTTATTATAAAGAACAGCAATCCAAAATTCCTATAGTCAACTTTTTTGAAAAACGAGAGTTTGGTTTTATGCCTTGGGAAAAATTTATTATGATTAGGCATATAGGATTTGATTCTCAAGAGATATTAAAAAATTATTTTATAATAAATACTCCAAGACATGCTTATATGAGTGGTTCTTTATACTCACAACCAGAAAATCAAGATATGGATTCAAAAGGTTATCAGGGATGTGATTTGATTATTGATATTGATGTTGATCATTTTTATACATCATGTAAGGAAGATCATGATCTCTGGACCTGTAAAGAATGTGGAAAAACAGGGAAGGGAATGCCGAAAAAGTGTCCTTCCTGTGGTAAATTAAAGTTACAGACATTAAACTGGATATGTGATGAATGCTTAAATATCGCAAAGAATGAAATAATGAAATTAATTTATAATTTTTTAATTCCAGATTTTGGAATTAACTTAAATCATATGAAAATAGCATTTTCTGGTCATAGAGGATATCATTTAAAGATTGAAAATGATAAAATTAGGACTTTATCTACAGATGAAAGAAGAGAAATTGCTGATTATCTCACAGGAGAAAATATAACATTTGAAATTTTAGGTCTCCAAGAAAAAGGAGGTAATATATATGGCCTTTCCAAACAAAATATAGGATGGAGCCATAAGATTACCCAAAAAATTGAAGATTTCTTAAAAAAACCCGATTTAGAAATTCAAAATCAATTATCAAATCCAAGAAGATTTCATTTTAGACAAAACTTAATAAAAAGTTTTCTTAATTCCAAAAATGATTTCTTGAAAATCATAGAGAGTAATAATAAAAATATATGGACAATTGAAGGCTTTGGATTAAATACCTGGAATAAATTTTTAACTGGTATAGTTCATGAGATTGGAATAGAAATTGATTCTCCAGTAACAATTGATATTCATAGACTCATTAGATATCCAGGTTCATTGCATGGTAAGACAGGATTTAAGGTTCAGGAGATTTTTCCAGATGAACTTGATGATTTTAATCCCTTAGATGAAATTAATAAGAGTAATGATCCAATTGTGTTTAAAAGTAATAAATCTCAAAAATTAGAAATAACCGAACCAAAAGTTCCCATGACAAAAATAAAGGGAGAAGAATTTGGACCCTATACCAAAGGTGAAATAATTGAGGTACCTCACCATATCGCGGTATTTTTACTTTGTAAAGAAGTCGCAAAAACTGTATGAGTTAAAAATTAAATTTTACAAAGACTTGTTTATAATATTAATGTGACTAGATTCGATATTTATGGACTTAAAAACAGATTATGAGAACCTATATCAGCACTGGATTAAAGAATTTCAGCAATCAGAACTGACTAAATTAAATCAAGCCTTATTTGATTATTATAGAAAAATAGTTAGTTTTATTAATAATTATAAAGAAGAACAAAATGATGTTTTAAAAGAAAAGGTATTTGAATCATATAAAGTCAATATTAACTATTTGTTTAACGATCTTTTAAAGATCCGAGAACAAAAAATAATAAACTGCGCTTTAGCTCTAAAAGAAATAAATTTGAATGATGTGATAGAGTCTGAAAAGCTTTTATTTCAAAATTTAATCAGTTCTATTAAAGGTTATAAAAAAATAAAAGCTGGTGAACTCTATGGAGAAATTGATAGTTTAGAGGATCTAAAACCATTAGAAATTAAAATTGATGAGAAAGTTAAGGTAGAAAATGACATATCAATTAAAGAAGATATTTCTATTATTTCAGAAAAGCCTACTCTAGAAAAAAAAGAAGAAATCAACTATATTGTAGTAAGATTTCTAAAAGAAACCCCTCCTTTAGTTGGCATTGACTTTTTAAACTATGGTCCTTTTGCGGAAGAAGATATTGCATTTCTTCCTTATCAGAATGCTATAATTCTTATAAATGAAAAATTCGCAGAAAAAGTAGATTTATCCTAATTTTACTCAAATTTTTTATCGAATTCTTCCTTAAAGTATTGTAATCGATACTTTCCATATTTATCTGTCAAAGAGAATTTAGGAGGTCTTGGATTTATTAATTTTCCGCCACAATAACGACATTTTGATTCTGGATTCAATAATCCATATCGTTTGCATTCCTTACACTTCATGAGGTATTTCGGCATTTTCCTATTCCCTTATAAACTCAAATGTCCCATTATATTCATTAGCTTTTTGCTCAATAATCTCTAATGCGTCTGATAAGATATTTTCAGCATCTAAATAATCCTTTGATGTAATTTCTAATCTGTAATATGGAGCAGCTATATAATTTATGTTAATATTGCGAGTTTTTTTTGGTTTAATAACATTTAAAGCAGATCCCAATGAATCTTTTATATAGTCTATCCCGTTTTCTGCATTAAACGATAATTTCACTTTTCCTGAAATGCTTACTGTTGAAATCTCTACATTTTCATTAACAATTTTTAAAAATGATGATTTAACATGATTTGATATATCGTTCAAATCATTTAATATCTCATCTCCTGATTCTTTTAAACTTTCAATAGCTTCTTGATATGTATCAAAATATTCCAAAATAGGAAATCCAATTAATTCATATGCTTCTTCAAGGGTCATATTAACACCTTCTACTTCTGTTAACAATTGTAGAAGCATTTCATATTTTACGGCATACTTCCACTCTTTTAGTCGGTTTTCTCTCTGTGCAGAATTAACCCTTCTTAATGATAAATCAACATGGCCTTTTGTAGGATCAACTCTTAATACTCGTAAAACAATTCTTTGTCCAATTCTGACATAGTTTCTTATATTCTTAATCCATCTAGAACTAATTTCTGATACATGTATCATCCCTCTTGCCGATCCGTCAGACTCTAAACCCTCGAAATCTATTAAATCAACATACACGTATTGATTTTGAATCTCAGTTACCTTGGCAACTACAAACTCTCCTTCCCTAGGAAACTTTGTTTTAGTTTTGACCATAATTATAATAAAACTGTTGTTAATATTAATTCTTTTTTCGAATCCTTTGTATACTTAAAGATCTATAATTTTTTATTTTTTCTATCTTTTTAACTAAGAAAATATCTCTAAAGTGATTTCATCAAATTCCAAATTGGTTTATTCATAATAAATGGGCTAAAAAAGCAGGGATCTCGGAAGATGTTGCTAATTTAGTTAATAGAGCTTTAGATTATGGATTTAATTGGATGTTTATTGAAGAAAAAGATATTAGAGCTGAAGAAAATAATGACAATTTAATTTTTAAGCAATTAAAATTTTTTTATGAACAAGGTAAGAGAAATAATAATTATATTAAAGCTCTCTTTTTACATCATTTATTAGATTTCTTTAAAGAGACTTACATTGATATTAACAATATTGAACGTGTATTTGAAAAATTCATCGAAAATAAAATTCCATTCACAATTACAGATTCAGAAGGAAAAGAAGTAAATTTTAAAGAAGAGCTTAATCAAATTTTCCAATTAATAAGAAGGAATAAAGTAGAACTAATACAGGATCTAAAAAGTTAGAACATTAAACTAAACAAATGTGATAAACTTGCTCTAAGATTTGTTATATTTATTCTACTATTTCAGTATTTATGTCTGCAATTAATAGAGCAAAAATCCTCATCTGCTCCATTATTATTTTCTAATACAGGATATAAATACAATCGATTACAATGTTTGCATTGCAGAAATAATTCTCGAATTAGTTTAATTTGATCTAGTCCTTTTTTAGTAAACTTAACTGCTATATCTTTTGGTTTTGTCTCATTCACCAAATAAAGCTTTATATAATTTCTCTTCACTAGGTTTTTAAGACTTTTAGAAAGAGTAAGGGGGTAATACTTTATTTTATCAAGTATACCTACTAAGTTTACACCATTTTTATTTAAACATAACTCTTCATATAACAAATTAAAAATATTAATTTCTGTTAAATGAAACGCATCAACTAATTTGCATAATTTCTTAAAATTAGCTTCATTAAAGCGCTCAGGTTTGATTAAAAAATCATTAGGATTTTTACTATAATTCGAATAAGAGTCATAATCGAAATTTTCCATAAAATTAATGTTACTTTTTCTAATATATAAAATATAGGTGTAGAATAGTTTATAATGGCACTTTCTCAATTCTCATCTTCCCTAGTAAAAGAAGTAAATTTTAATGAAGAACTGAATGAAATCTTCTAAAAAATAAAAACATTAAAAAAAAAGTTGCCCAAAATTCTTTTTGTTTAACTAATTGAATGTATTATTGTAAAATCCATATTAAATATATAGTTCAATACCAATACCTCTAAAAATACACCACAAATTATAGTAAAAAATATAAACTCATCAACATTTAAAATTAACATCTAATAAAAATTATATTTTATTTAAATAATATAATAGATTAATTAAATCATAAATTATTGAGTAAATTAATGAATTATGCCAGCTGAAAAACCTCATTTGAATCTAGTAATTATTGGGCATATTGATCACGGTAAATCGACCATGATGGGAGCTCTCCTCATTGAAACTGGAGCTGTCACCGACAGAGAAGCTCGAGAGTTGGAAAAACTTGCAAAAGAATATGATAGAGAATCATGGTCTTATGCTTTCGTCTTTGATAAACTAAAAGAAGAGCGACAACGGGGGATCACAATTGATCTTGCATTCAGAAAATTTGAGACGCCAAATCGTTATTTTACAATTATAGATGCACCAGGTCATGCTGATTTTGTTAAAAATATGATTACTGGTGCCTCTCAAGCCGATGCTGCTATTCTTGTTGTCTCTGGTAAGAAGGGTGAGATGGAAGTTGGAATTGCTGCCAATGGACAAACTCGAGAGCATGCATACCTGGCCCAGACTTTAGGGGTAAAACAAATGGTTGTTGCGGTGAATAAAGCTGATATTTATGATTATTCTGAAGGTAGATTTAACGAATGTAAGGAATCAGTTGGAGATCTTCTTAAAAATATTGGTTTTAAGCTCAAAGATGTACCTTTTGTACCAACAAGTGGAATGGCTATGGAGAACTTATCAAGGAAAAGTGATAAAATGCCTTGGTATGATGGTCCAACATTAATAGAAGCAATTGATAAATTTGTGGTTCCTGAAAAACCTCTTGATAAACCATTGAGATTACCAATTCAAGATTCCTATAGAATCAAAGGTACTGGAGTTGTACCAGTTGGTAGAGTTGAAACTGGAGTTTTAAAGAAAGGTGATCAAGTCATCATAATGCCAACTGGTTTTAAAGGAGAAATTCGGAGTATTGAAATGCATCATGAAGAAATTCCCCAAGCAGTACCGGGAGATAATGTAGGTATAGCTATTCGGGGTATTACAATGCAAGATGCCAGTCGAGGTGATTGTCTCGGACATCCTAATAATCCACCAACTGTTATTACACCAAAAGGGAAATGGGTTGGTCAGATTATAGTTATTTGGCACCCAACAGCAATAGCACAAGGCTATACTCCTGTAATTCATGCCCACACAGCTCAGATCGCAGCAAAATTTATTTCTTTATCTAAAAAATTAGATCAAAAGACTAGCGCTGTGATTGAAGATAATCCGAAGTTTCTTAAAAGAAATGAAGCTGCAATAGTTGAATTACAGCCAATTAAGAAAATGTGTCTTGAAAAATATGAAGTGATTCCAGAGATGGGCCGCTTTGCTGTGCGGGACATGGGGAGAACCGTGGCCGTTGGTATTGTTAAAGACATAGAAACTGGAGCTTAAAAGCTTTTACTTTTTGATTTTTTTATTTTAATTACAATTTTATTTAAAATTTCTTTTTTGATCTCTTTTTAGAATGTTAAGTTAACTAGAAGAAAAATAGATGAGAGCATTTTTTTTAATATATTAGCAGATCTAAATTGTTAGATATTTACTTATAAAACTCCCATGTCATGTCTATATTATTTTAATTTTTGAACATACTTTTGCCTTTTCTAATTAACATAATGTTGCATTAGAAAGGGTTGACATAAAGTTTATACTACAAAACAAAAGATTTGCCTTTTAGGGCATAGTGGGGTTGGTAAAACTTCATTAGTCTCCCTACTTCAAGGTCGAGAAATAAGGAAAGAAACAAGCCCAACAGTAGGATTGGAAATAGAAAACTCTACTCTTAATGGGAATAAAGTCAATATTTGGGACTTTGGAGGTCAAGAGCGTTACCATTTTATGTGGCAAGACTTCTTAAGAGGAGCTGGTCTGACTGTTGTTGTTTGTGATTCTACTGAAGATAATGTTGAAAAGACAAAAGAGATTTGTAATAAATTTTCAAATTACTTAAATTCTAAGACTATTGCCATAGCAAATAAACAAGATCTTCCAGGTGCTTTAAGTGCAAAAGATGTTCAAAAAAGATTGGGTATTCGCACTTATGGAATGTCAGCAATAAGACTGGATTTAAGAAATAGGATACGTAACATATTAGAATATGAAGTAGGAACAGAATAAAATTCTAAATTTCAAAATATTTTACCAATTAAATGTGCTATTCTCACTGATTCAGGCAATTTGGAATCAATACTGATTTTTTCCAAAAGTGATCCCACTTCTTCAATTTTAATCCCTTTACAATGAAAAAATAATTTTGAGATCCCACCTGCAGTTTCAACTTCTGTTTCATACAAATTTCCGGCATCAACAATATTATTTAGCTTGTGGGTATATGTATCAGGAAACTTATTCTGTAAAGCGATTTTAACAGAATCAAAATCCACATCTTTTTCAGTTATAGCAATAATAGGTATCTGTATTTCATTATAAATTTCATTTAGATTAATAAGATTAAAGCCACCAAAAGTGATTGTGTGGGTTATTACATATTGCAGGTGCTTTATGTTTTGTATAACCATTTTTATTAGTTTTTTAGTAGCATCATCCCCGTCGATCATGATTTTTTCTCGCATCACACGCACTACTCGTATTCCCTGACAGATAACACCTATTAATTGGGTATAATTATTCTTTGAGTGCAATTCAAAGGTTGCATCATCAAATCCAATAGTAATGGGGTTATTTTTCATGTTTTAGCTCTCTGGTAGAAATTGCTTAATATGATTAAGTAAATTAGTAAATGCTTCTGTAGCACTTTCTATCTCCTCATTTCTAATGGTAAGATCTTTTGATAAATTGCTCGATAAGAAATCAATAAGTTCATATAAAGTCATGAAGTTGCTAAGCCACACATAGGCAACTAAGGCTTCAGTAGTGTCCGCAAGATCATGTGCATCGGCTCTAGATTTAGCAAAATTCTTCATATTAGCATTTTTTAATGCATTTGCTAATATTTTTTTATTAACTTTAACACCCGTTCTTACGATTTTTTCATTTGAGTTGTTTTTAGTCAAAAATAATGATTTAGCAATACTGTATGTAAGATTTACAATTCCATCTCCAATTTTAGCTAAACCTTTATCAGTCCCAATTATTTTTTGAGATTTATTAAGATTTATATCCTCAATTAAAAACTCATAATGCATTATTATAAGCTGAATTTTAAGTTCTTCTAAATTTTCATATAGAAAGAGAATAATGATTTAAGTAAGTTTTTGGAAGAGCTTTTGAACATCAAGAACTTCAGCTCTTAAAGATTCAATAGCTTTTAGTAAAATATCTTTAATATTAAATTTTTTTGAGTCTTCTAAGCGAATAAATAATTTAGCGGGCTCTATTTTCGTTACCTTATATGCTGCAATATTAACTCCTTCTATATTTAACAAATGGTTGACAAGGACGTTACAGAAACCATGAGATTGCCCTTTTATAAACAGTTCAAAATCATTTTTACCAGCGCCTCTACTTATACTTAAATCCAAGTGTTTATAATCAGGAAACCTAGCTTCTTCTTCTAGTTCAAACTCTAGTTCTTCCTCTGAAATTGAATCATCTTCTTCAATTGATGGAGAACTTGAGAAATCTTCTCCTTTCACTTTAGGATATTCCACACCAATTTTATCATCTTCGAATAAATCTTCCTCTAAATCTCCTAAGTCCTCCTCTTCATTTTCTTCTGGCTTAACTACTTTTTTCTTCGCCATTATTAATACTCTTACCTATGAAAATTATGAAATCTTAAATAAAAATATACTAAATAAAATAAATTTTTTATGGTTTTGTTAAAACCATAAAATTGTTATAAATACTGTTGGGCTAAATTTTTTAATCTTTCAATTGCTAAAAATTGGAGATCTCGTGAACCAAATAAAGTGACTTTTATAGATTTTCCCTCAACTGATACATTTAAATCAATATAATCTACTTTTTTTTGGATATTTTCGAGAAAGTTAATTATATTTTCAATTGAGCCCTTGGAATTATAAAAATGAATAACTCTTTTTCCGTGTTTCTTCAAAATTAGTTCCTTTTAACAATTGTTATTTGAATGTGGTTAATATATATTAATATTCATTAGAATATTTGAAGAAAATGGTTAAAATCTTAAAACCTCAGAAAAATCTCTATAATCAGAAGATAACTTTCTAGTTTCTTGATGTCCACATCTTTCACATCTTAGTTTATTATATCCAATTTTATCAAGAGGAGTTCCACAAATTACACAGTCAGCATAAATAACTCCTAGATTTTTACCAGCTGTTGTTAATTCGAACTCATTATATTTTTGTTTTATTACACGAGCTCGGAGTATATCTGTTATTTGGAATGCTTCACTGATTTTTTCTACATATCTTTCAGCAATTTGAGATACATGTATATTTCCAAAATAATACGAATTGAAATGTATTTTTCGATTTATAGTATAGAAATTTATTCCAATAGAGTATTGTCGTAAAAATAGTACAGTACCTATAACTGTATCTCCAATTTTAACAACCTTTCTGTCTTTCTCTTGATGTGTTTTAATTTCAATTTGTTTTTTTTGATCATCAAGCGTATATAGACCAGATTTACTTGCATAAATTTGACCATCTTTAATATATGTAGATTGTTTATCAGGGAGATACTCTTCCACAACACCAAGATACTGACCAGTTAATATAATATCATCATTTTCTTTAGATTTCTTATTCATAAATATCAACAATAATCTTTTAATTTCTCATACTCTTTCTGATCTAAGTATATATTATTAACTAAAATAATTAAATTTAATGTATTAATTTTAAAAGAGAAAACATTTTTTCGGATGAATTTTAGCAAAAAGAAACTGATTTCTATAATACAAAACACCGAATCATTTAAAACTCCTAATATTGAATTAGAACAATATTGTATTGATGCAAAATGCGCAGTTGATATTATCTATTTTGCTGGTTTTGAATTTAATGATATTTATAATGCTATGGTTGTTGATTTAGGAGCAGGAACTGGCAGGTTATCTTTAGCTAGCGCTTTTTTAAGGGCGGCTTATGTCATAAGTGTAGATATTGACCAAGAAGCATTGAAAATTCTTAAAAGAAATGTCATATCACTTGATTTAGATCATCTAATCTTCCCAATATGTTCCGATATCCAATATTTTGAAATTTCAAAAAGAAATCTACCTAAAAATATAAAAATTACGACAATTATGAATCCTCCTTTCGGTGTAAAGACTAAATTTGCTGATAGAGCTTTTTTAAAAAAGGCATTTACTTTTTCAGATGTAGTTTATTCTATTCACTTAGCTGGAGAAAAGATTCACAATTTTATTACTAATTACATTAATAAACTTAATTGGAAAATAGATAACATATTTCCATATAATATGATTTTAGAAAAATCATTTCCCTTTCATACAAAAACAAAAAAAAAGATTAGTGTAAATGTATATAGGCTTATAAAAAATACAACAGGGAACACAGGATAATATTTTATCAGACTTTACTGAAATTCTTTCCAAGAATCTAAATTCTCAGGATATTTAGCATTTTCTCCTAAAATTTCTTCAATTCTTAAAAGCTGGTTATATTTACAATTTCGCTCAGACCTTGCTGTAGCACCTGTCTTTAATTGACCTGTACAAAGACCTACTGCTAAATCTGCGATAAAAGTATCTTCTGTTTCACCAGAGCGATGTGAGACCATAACATTGAAGCCATTTTTAAAAGCTAATTTAGCAGCTTTAATTGCTTCGGTCAATGAACCTATTTGATTGACTTTAAGCAATAAGGCATTTCCTGCTTTTTCTGATACAGCTCTTTCAAGGATTTTGATATTAGTTACGGTGAGATCGTCATCAACAATTTGAATAGATTTATCAACTTTAGCTGTAATATTTGAAAAATTTCTAAAATCTTCTTCATTAAATGGATCTTCAATTGATTTAAGGGGATAATCATGGATCAAATCCATATAATATTCTAATAACTCTTCTTCATTTAATTTCTTCCCATCTATATTATATACTCCGTCTTCATAAAATTCACTTGCAGCAGCATCCATTCCCAAGACAAAATCAGTACCTAGTAGGAATCCAGCAGATTCTATTGCTTCAATTATGATATCCATTGCATCTGATGTTAAAGAAAGGTTGGGGGCGAAACCTCCTTCATCACCGACATTTATTGCAGAAGGTCCATACTTTTTACCTAATAATCCTTTTAATTTATGATATACTTCAGTAGCATTTTGTATTGCTTGAGAGAAAGATGGAGCACCTATAGGCAGTACCATAAATTCTTGTATTGCTAAATTATTACCTGCATGTTCTCCTCCATTTATAATATTGCAACAAGGTAACGGGAGCAAAAAATCCTGTCTTGTTTTATTATAAGCTAGTTTATGAAGATATGCAAATAAGGGTGTTTCTGATAATTGTGCAGCTAATTTTGCGACTGCCAAAGATACTGATAATATTGCATTGGCGCCTAAATTGCTTTTATTATCAGTCCCATCAAGAGATAACATTTCTTCATCAATCTTTGTTTGTTCTCTTACATCAAAACCAATTAATTTCTTTCCGATAATGTTATTCACATTGGATATTGCTTTCAATACATGCTTGCCTGAAAAATCTTTTCCACCATCTCTGAGTTCCAGTGCTTCTAATACACCAGTTGAAGCACCAGATGGAACTGCTGCCCTTGAATATATCTTATCAGCAAAAACGTCCGTTTCCACTGTAGGATTTCCTCGTGAATCTAAAATCCAGCGTGATTTAATTCTTGTTATTTTGTAATCGGTCATAAATATCATTTAGTTTTTTTTTATGAATATGAATATTAATAAAGAATTAAGAAAATTTAATTCTTAATATAAATAATACTAAAAAGTTTATATTTCGTTCTTATAAAAATGTCAATTGAGAAAAGACCCTTCGTAGAGAAATATCGACCAAGATATCTAGATGAAATTGTTAATCAAGAAGGAATTATCAAGCGTTTGAAACAATTTGTCAAAGATAAATCCATGCCTCATCTTATATTTGCAGGTCCTGCAGGAACAGGAAAAACCACATCGGCATTATCAATGGTCCGAGAATTGTATCGGAGGAAGATGGCAGTGAATCGAACATATTTAGAGCTAAATGCTAGTGATGCAAGAGGCATCGATGTAATTAGAACATATATTAAAGATTTTGCAAAAGCAAGACCACCAATAGATATTCCGTTTAAAATATTAATTTTAGATGAGGCAGATAATATGACAGCTCCCGCACAACAAGCACTAAGAAGAACTATGGAAAAATATACAAAAAACTGTCGAATGATACTGATTTGTAATTATTCAAACAAGATCATTCCCCCTATTCAGTCGAGATGTGTTGTATTTAGATACTCTACCCTAAATGATAAAGATATCAAAAAAAGAATAAATTATATAGCTCAATTAGAATCAATAACACTCACAAATAGTGGCTTGAACGCTTTAGTTGATGTAGCTAGGGGAGATTGTCGAAGAGCAATTAATTATCTACAATCATGTGGAACTATTTCCAAAAAAATAGATGAAGAAATCGTTTTTAGAGTTGCTGGAGAAGTTCCTCCAGAAAAAATAAGAGAAATTTTAGATGCTGCTTTAAAAAGCCAGTTGCAACTATCTATTACGCTTCTAAATAATTTGATTAATGATTATGGACTTTCAGGACTGAATATCATAAAAAATATTCATAAAGAAATTTATGACCTTGAAATTTCTGAAGATTTAAAAATTGGATTGACAAAACTTTTAGCTGAATTTGAATTTCGCTTAAGTCAAGGTGGAACAGAGGAGATTCAGCTTCAAGCACTATTAGCTGAAATTGTTATGTTGCAAAACTTTGAATAATTGATTTTTAAAATTAAATAAAATCTCTTTATTCCTGAAAAATCTCTCCATTCTTTCTTTAGATTTTATATCTTCATTAAATCTAACTTTATCATCAAAAATTATATCCCATAAAATCACTCCATTTGGATTAGCTGGTTGATATGAAATAAACTTAGAGGCATCGAATAATTGGAGAAAATCTTCATACTCAATTTTTCCCTTCCCTAATTCTAAAAGCTTTTTGACCATTCTTCGAACTTGTTGCCTTAAGAATGCTCTACTTTTAAAATGAAAAATTAAAAAATCGTTAACTATTGTTAATTTAACTGATTCCATATCTCGTATAGTTGAGTGTAATTCTTTGTCTCTTTTTGAGAAATTAAGAAAATCATGTTTTCCTTCTAACAGTTTGCAAGCTTTTTCAATCAACTTTATATTAATTCTATATTTTGTTTTCAGAATTGTGAGTGGTGTAGGGTAAATATAGATATAATGACGTAAAATAGCATTGTACCTTGAAGCGAAATTTACCGCTACTTTTGCATAAGCCCATAATCCAATTTCTATTGGTAATGCAGAATTTATCTCCATTAAAATTGGCTTTTTATCTGTAATAAATGAGAAATATGCGCTTCTAGCAGATACGAATCTATCTGTTCTACTTGCAGTTTCAAATTCAGATTCATCAATATCATTAATATAATTTGTTCTTACTAATGCATTTAGCAATGTTTCTTCGATAGTTATAAAATTAGGTTGTCTTTGAGATCCAAAATATTTTTTTGTTCCTATATAGTACATCTTAAAGAGATATCTATTTCTTACCATAAATTTTATAACCTCTCCATGATAAGTGTGTTCTAATAGTAATTATGATTCTAAACTTAATGTTTTCTCCTTGGATTATTTTGGATTTTATAAAATGTTAGATTAAAGAAAAACATTTTAATCTTAAGGAAATTTTTTATATTCTAAATTAAATTATGGTATAAATATTTAATTTACTAAAATTCTGCATAAAATAATTATGGTAAAAATCATTGCCTCACTAAGAAATTTGTACGATCGCATTAGAACATCTATCTCTATTAAAGCACGAAATGTATTATTTTTTATAGCAATTTTTTTAATAGTTGTATTAGCCATTTTGATAAGGATCTCTCCAATTTTAAGAGGTCCAAATATAATTAAAGCTTTTGATCCATGGATTCAATGGTATAATGCAGAATATTTATCAACTCATTCAATATATGAATATTTCAATTGGCATGATTTTAAGAGTTGGTATCCCCAAGGTCAGTACAGGGGAGATTTACGTCCAGGTCTTACTTTTACGGTTGTTATTATTTATAAGATAATTAGATTTTTCGGAATACCGGTGTCATTATATGATGTCTGTTATTTCTTTCCTGCATTTATGGGAGGTATTACCGTATTAACTATATATTATTTAGGAAAAGAAATCAATGATCGAGGAACCGGGTTGGTTGCCGCATTTTTCTTGGCGTTTAATCCTGGTTATATGCAACGTACAATGGCAGGGTTTTTTGATAATGAAACAATTGGAGTATTTGCTAGTTTAATGTGCTTCTTATTTTGGTTGAAAGCAATAAAAACAGGGAAATTATCCTTTTCAATAATAGGCGGTATATTTTTAGGTTATTTATCCCTTAGCTGGGGTGGTTATCAGTTTGTATATTTAATTATTCCTTTAATTAGTATTATATTGATGTTTATTGACAAATATAATCAAAACGTGTTGATTGCTTATGCAGGAGTTGAGGGAACTGGATTACTTATTTTTTCTTTATTTATCTCATATAATTATAATAATTTATTTTCCAGTTTAACTACAGGAGGTTTAATTCTTTTTACGGTAATATTAGTGTTTTTTCAAATTATTCAATCAAAAAAGAATGAATATCCTAGGTTTTATCAAGGATTAATTAACTTTTTAAAATGGATTTTTATTCCTGTAGTAATTATTGCGGCTGTAATTCTATGGGTAGCTCCCGATATATTACCTTTCGGATTTGGTTCAAGATTTCAAACTATTCTTAATCCTCTTTTTCGTGAAAAAATAGCTCTGGTTGCTTCAGTAGCAGAACAAATGCCTAGTTCATGGAGTGTATTTTACTATAATACCCTAATCCCTTTAATCTTAATTCCCCTAGGTTTTTATTTTTGTTTCAAGAGACTAATAGCACCAGATATTTTCTTAATAACTTTTTTATTACTTATGTTTTATTTTACAGGAAGTATGATCCGTATAATTTTAATATTTGCTCCTGCTGCGGCACTGATGGGGGCATACGGGTTAGTCAGTGTATTGAAAATTTTTGGAAGCTTTTTAGGAGAACGCAGAGTTGGAGTAAGTAGGAAAAGGAAGAGACAATTAAAAGGAACCATTGGTAATTCAGAAATATTAGCTATTTATATCATTGTAGGATTTTTAGGTATTGCCCAAATTGTTCACTCAACAGATATCTCAATTAACCAATTTTCTTATAGTCAGATGGTACCCGCTGGTGCCATTACTGATTGGCAAGAATCTCTAAGTTGGATGAGATCTAATCTAAAGGGAACAGATGTAGTTGTGTCATGGTGGGATTATGGCTACTGGCTTACTCCTGTTGGTAATGTTACCACTGTTAATGATAATATGACTAGGAATAGTACAAGGATTGGATTAACAGGAATGGCATTGATGCAAACCAATGAAATATATAGTGCAAAAGTGTTTCGTAGGTTAAAAGCAGATTATGTTTTAGTGTATTTTGGATTTTTATTAACAGGATTAGGTGGAGATGAGGGGAAATGGAATTGGATGGTAAGAATCTGTAATGACCACTACGCAAAATATAAAAAATGGGGAATGGAAGAAGATAATTGGAAAGAAGACGCAGTATTCGATGAAAGTGAATTTCAAAATGCTACAGATGGAAAACTGGGACCGCTATGGTTTCAATCTCAATTAGCTAAATTGATGTTCTATGGTCAAACTACTAATATTGAAGAGTATGGAGAAGGGGACTTTAGAAGAAATTATCCTCAACAAATCACTACTAGGGAAACTACCGATGGTAAAGTATGGAAGGACTATATACCCGATAATGGAAATTATGATTTCAAAGTATTCATTCCAACATATATCTCAAAATTCGGTTTAGTTAAATTATATAAAGTTGATTATACAGCTTTAGAATCTAAATTTATAATTAAAGATCCAGCAGTTTTTACTAATGGATATGCAACATTTGAAATGAAAAATACTGGTACAAAAGACTTATTAATAAATAAAGTTGAAATCAATGGAGAAGAATATCCATTTCTTATGAGTAGTGGAATAAGTAATAATACAGTAGAGAGTGGGGAATCTGAGACTGTTTTTGTTAATTTAAAATTAGATGGAAAAACATTTGAAAAAGATGACGTAGTTCATATAGATGTTACCGCACAATCAGAAGCTTTAGAAGGTAAACAATATGAATTTACAAATTCTACTAGTAATTTTTTCGTAAAAGAAGGTGAAAAAGGAGCTATAAAGAT
Organism: Promethearchaeota archaeon; assembly: GCA_048940925.1. Taxonomy (GTDB): domain Archaea; phylum Asgardarchaeota; class Lokiarchaeia; order Sigyniarchaeales; family SOKP01; genus Loki-b32. Next base: position 18,836 of record JBHLOC010000060.1, read on the forward strand.
CAATAAGAAAAATAGTAAAGTTATTCAGATTAATAGTACATCCACTGATGTACTTCTTGAAGTGGAAAATGTAGGTAAAACTATTGAAATTTTAGAGAGATTTTATGTAAATAATGATACCGAATCACTTCGATTCCCATATTCTTCAATAGAATATCTCAGTGGTTCATCTATATTAAAACCAGGGGAAAAAGCAAAAATTTATTTAAAAAATGCGAATGCTAGCTTTTACTCAGAAGATAAACCATTAAGTAAATCTAATAAAATTGGTGTTGCTACAACTAATAACGTTCATGATGAACTTCTATTTACTTCAAATGATGAAAATTTTAAACTTTCAATATTAAGTGAGGAGCGTATAGTTTCTCCAGAACTTTCGTTAATTTCTGATAGCTATTATCGAAAACATATACCAATAAGTTTTAGTCATACTCATGCTTATACTTATGAAAATGGGACTACTAATATAGAGATTAATATTAAAAATACAGGGGATATAATATTTGGAATAGATGCTATTTATTTAACAGAGTCTTTGTATAAAGTTAATTTTCATGATTATTATGTTAAAAGTGGAGACTATAATCTTGAAAAAGGGGAAGAGGAAACTATTGTGGTAGATGCAACTAATACATTCACTAAAAATGATATAACTCTCGATGTAAATGATGAATTATTAATTTGTGTAACGGGAAGTTTTGTTGGTGATACTGTTGCTTCAGATATTGGATATATTTATACAACAAAAAATGAAGCAGATATTAAAATAATAGATAGTGTTGAGGGTAATAGAACTTCTTTTATATATGCTAATGAAACAGGAAAATTGTTGATTAAAAACACTGGAAATGAAAAAATAACTTTAGGTGATATATATTTAAATAAAACTCTGGCAACTAACGTCGAATATCTATATGGGAATGATACTTTAGATATACAAGAATGTGCTATTGTCTCCTTTGATATTCCAGACTTAAAGATTAATGAATCAAACGCAGTAACTGTAAATGTAACAACTAGTAGTCCTATAGCTAAAGCAATTGATACTTTATATGGTTATGTAGATCCTAAATATTATAATATTACAATCATAAATAGTGGAACTACTGCATTTGAGGATGGAAATTTAACAATTTTAATCAAAAATCAAGGTCAATTTGATGTTAATATTGACGCTGTATATATTAATAGCTCAACTTATGGTTCATATATTTCTTTAGATAGCTTTTTTGAAACTTCTTTTAACATAACGGCTGGTAGCTCTTTTCAGTTAACATTAAGTAGAACAACTCTACAAGATAAACTTGGAAAAACTCTTACAACAGGAGATAAATTAGAGATATTAGTGCGTACAAAAGAAGGGGCAGAATTTACACATATAGAGACTGTAAAATAATTCTCTTACTTATTTTTAGTAAAAATCAAAAGTTACTATTCATTAGATTTTCTTAGAGTTGTCGTTTAAATATGAATTTACTCTTAAATGTTTATCAGAAATAATCCCACACTTAATGACTTATGAGTTCAAATTTTAAGATTAAATCAAATTACTTACCGAAAGGAGACCAACCATTAGCAATTGAACTTTTAGCAAAAAATATTAAAGAAGGTAAGCGTTTTCAAACACTACTAGGAGCAACAGGAACAGGTAAAACATTTACCGTCGCACAAATAATTCAAGAAGTTCAAAAACCAACACTAGTTATGTCTCCGAATAAAACTTTATGTGCACAACTTTATAATGAGTTTAAAGAACTTTTTCCTGAAAATGCTGTACATTATTTTGTCTCTTATTACGATTATTATCAACCTGAAGCATATATGCCAGTTTCAGGGATGTTTATCGAAAAAGATTTCAGTGTAAATGAAGAAATAGAAAGATTACGTTTAGCTGCAACTCATGCAATAAAGACTCGAAATGATGTAATTATTGTAGCATCTGTTTCATGTCTTTATGGAATAGGAAATCCAGAAGAATATGAAAAAGTCTCACTTTCTTTAGAAGTTGGTCAAAATATTAAAAGATCAGATATAATCCAAGGATTAATACGAATGAATTATGAGAGAAAAAATGTTGAATTTAAACCAGGTATAATTAGAGTTAGAGGAGATATTATAGATATATTTCCCGCATATTTAGATACTGCAATTAGAGTCTCATTATTTGGTGATGAAATAGAATCAATCCAGGAGATTCATCCTATTTCGCTTCAAGTTCTAAAAAAATTGACTAATTGTCGAATATTCCCTGCAACACATTTTATAATTCCTGAAGAAAACAAAGTAAAAGCGTTAGAAACAATAGAAAAAGAATTGGAAGAACGTATTAGATTTTTTAAAAAACAAAAAATGTTTGCTGAAGCCCAAAGGATTGAGAGGAGAAGTAAATTTGATCTTGAAATGATGAGAGAAATGGGTTGGTGTAAAGGAATCGAAAATTATTCACGACATTTAGATGGAAGAGCACCTGGATCACCTCCAATGACATTAATTGATTATTTTCCGGAGGATTTTCTTATTGTAGTTGATGAATCACATGTTACAATCCCTCAAATTCATGGTCAAATCGGGGGAGATAGATCTCGGAAAAAAAATCTTGTTGATTATGGCTGGCGCTTACCTAGCGCTTATGATAACCGACCACTCACTTTTGAAGAATGGGAGAAAAAAATTAAATATATTCTGTTTATGAGTGCAACTCCTGGAGAATATGAGTTAGATAAGAGCGAAGGTATTTCAGCAGAACAGATAATTCGACCAACGGGTTTAGTTGATCCGCAAGTAGAAGTAAGACCTGCTAAGAATCAAATTGACGATTTATTAGGAGAAATTAAAAAAGTTGTAAATAATAATGGTCGAGTTTTAATAACAACTCTTACAAAGAGAATGGCTGAAGATATCGCTGAATATTTTTCTGAGTTGGGAGTAAAGATTGAATATTTACATTCTGAAGTAGATACTGTAGAAAGGTTTGAGATCTTAAGGCAATTAAGAGATGGAACATATGACGTCGTGGTTGGGATAAATCTTTTGCGTGAAGGATTGGATCTTCCAGAAGTACAACTAGTTGCGATATTAGATGCTGATAAGCTTGGCTTTTTACGCGACACTCGTTCTTTAATCCAAACCATTGGAAGAGCTTCTAGAAATGTAGAGGGTAGAGCTATTTTATATGGCGATAGAATGTCTAATGCTATGAAATCAGCTATTGATGAAACAAATAGGAGAAGAAAAAAACAAATTGCTCATAATGAAATAAATAATATTACACCTCAAACTATTAAGAAAAATATTTTAAAATCTCTTTCTGAGGAAAAAGAGTTTACAGAAAGAGAAACTAAACGGTTAAAACAAAATATTCAAAATAAAGTGGAACAATTAGAAAAGGAAGGAGATATTGAAGTAATAATTGAATATCTTGAAAATAAAATGTTTCTGGCAGCTAGAGAACTTCGATTTGAAGATGCTGCATATTTGCGTGATAAAATTCAAGAAATAAAGAAAGATTATAAAATCTTAGCATGAGAATTTCATAAATTTAACATAAGAAATACATGGTTATACTAGACACCGATTTTGTTTTCAAAAAAAAAAGGATATTGTATCACACTATAAAACCAAGTTTAAATAATTTCTCATCCTAAATTGATTTACTAAAGCAAAGTGATTCAAATGTCTAATTTTATTGATGAAATTGTAAAATTGAACGAAAATAGAGTTTTAGAGCTATTAAAGGAAAGGCTTGCCAGTAATGATGAACCGTTATCAATAATGGAGGATGTAAAAGTTGCTATGAAAAATATTGGAGATAGATTCCAAAATAAAGAGTATTTCTTACCTGATTTAATTATGTCAGGAGAAATTTTGCGACAAATCTTTGAGGAATTAGGTCCTAAATTAAAAGAGGTTCAAAGCTTTGAAAAGAAAAAAGGAAAAGTACTGTTGGGGACTGTCGCGGGAGATATTCATGATATTGGTAAGGATGTGGTGAAATTCATGCTAGAAGCAAATGGATTTGAAGTATTAGATTTAGGCATAGATGTCCCTGCGAATATGTTTATTAAAAATTTAAAAGAGTTTAAACCTGGAATTTTAGCACTAAGCGGATTCCTAACTCTAGCGTTTGATTCGATGAAAGAAATCATTCAAAAAATAATAGAAGCTGGATTACGTGATACAGTAAAAATTATGATTGGGGGAGGTACTTTAGATGAAACAATTGTGGAATATGTGGGTGCAGATGCTTTTGGAGATAGTGCTGTAGATGCTGTAAATTTGGCTACAAAATGGTCAGAGGTTTAATAATTATGAATGAAGAAGAAATTGAACGACTTTGTGAATTAAGGAAGAAAAGATATATTGATGCAATGAACATGAGAGAACCAGATCGGGTACCGTATGCTCCAAGGGGTACACTGTATGCTGCGATTCAAAATGGGATGACAGTTAAGGAAGCAAATTATAATCCTGAAAAAATGTATGAAGCTGCTTTAAAAATCTTACCCCAATATGAATGGGATTTGGCCTCCGGTGGGATTTTAGGCCTTCAATCAGGTCCTATTATGGATATAATGGAAGTAAAGACTTTAAAATGGGCGGGGGCTAAAGATCCTAAATTTCGATTACCAGAAAACTCGACAGTTCAATATATTGAAGGTGAATATATGAAAGCCGAGGATTATAAGGAGATTCTCGCAGATCCAACTCATTATGTGATTCGAAAAGTGTTACCCAACCTGTGTGGTGTTTTTAAACTGTTTGCCCAATTTCCAAATTTTGCACATCTTCAATTATTGAATGGATTAATGGGTATACCAATGTGGTTCATGAATTCAGATGTAATGAAGCTAGTGCAAAAAATTGGTGAAGTAAGACAAATAATGAGGAGATCAAACCAAGCTAGCATGAAATATTTAAGTGAGATGAAAAAACTAGGCTTTCCTTCGTTGAATATGAGGAGGAATGCATTTTCATTTGCTCCATTTGACATGGTTGGTGATCAACTTAGAGGTCTAAGGGGTGTAATGATAGATATGTATCAACGACCTGAAGAATTAAAAGCATTAATTGAAATGTTCATCGAACCATTGAGCGAAGTAAGGTTATCAAGCCTCGCAGGTAGACCTCAAGAGATAGCTCCTATGGTTTTTATGCCATTACATAGAGGTGCTGATGGATTCATGAGTAATGAGCAATTTGCGGAGTTTTATTGGCCTTCATTAGCAAAAGTTATGGATAATTTTATTAAACAAGGTTATATAGCAACACCTTTCATAGAAGGATCTTATAATGATAGACTTGA
>JBHLOC010000003.1:0-210582 GCA_048940925.1 Promethearchaeota archaeon
GATAATATTTGTATTTGATTAAAATCAAAATTGAAATAAATTTTTATACAACTAAAAGATAATAATATTATTTAAAGTAATAAAAAAATTGACTAATTATGTTATTTCAAGAAGTATTCGAATATTTTGGATTTTGGGACGCCTTGGAAATGGGACTCTATTTTGTAATAGTAGGTTACTTTTTCCTTCTGTTTTTTTACTTTCTTTTCATAAGATTTCGAACTTCTAAAAAGTTATATTGGTTATTTTTTAGTGTATTATTTTTATGTTTAGGAATTGGACGCATATTTTTCATTGTATATTACTTTTTTGCCCCAGAATTATATACAGAGACTAATGATGCTGAAGTAGTGGCTTTCCTAATGTTTAACTATCGAATGGCTACATTTTTTACTTGGATTGGAATAGCAAGTGCAGTAGGTGTTTTAGGAATATTACTTTTTCCACCTGATACAGAAAAAGTAGATTCAGAGACATCAGTTAAAGATTGGTTCAGGAATAAAAGTAATATTAAATATTTAATTCGATTAGGGCTTATAATAATACCGGTTATAATTGGAATACTTGCTTTAACATTGTCTGATAGTTTGTTCATTGATCCTGATTTCTTGGATACATATGATATTACTATAAACCCAATAACGGTAAATATTGGAGGGTGGGAATATCCTATTGGCAGATTACTTTTGAATTTTGTATTTTTACCAATATTCGTGGCATTAATTCCTTTTATCTTTCTTTACCTTGCGTGGAAAACATTCGGTGTTTTAAGAAAGTCTTATGCATTGAATGCTATTGGATTCTTTCTTTACTTTATTGGTAGGATATCCCAAGGGGTTTTAGATATTGCAGGACTACCACATGTTGGCGCGATATTACCACCATTGTTAATTTTATTATCGCTCCTCCTTATGGTAATTGCTAATAACTATGAACAATTAAAATAAAGTGAATTCCTTTTATTTTTTCATATATTTTTGGAATATTCATTTTAATATTTACATAAATTTATTAGATAAAGATATTGTTTAGAATTCAATTTCAAAAAGATTAAAATTTTAAAACTGAGTCTCTTTAAATTTAATATATTGAAATGATATAATAAATCGAAAAAGAATAAAAGATATTTTATGACAGTTCATGGGAATCAATATTTATTGCCTTATTTTATCAACAAAGTCACAGGTCGCCAAACAATTCAAGGAAATGATGAATTATCCCTTTCATTTTATCTTTTAACAAAAGACTTAGGGAAAAAGCATAAAATTATTTCTTTTTCAAGACTTTTATGGCCAATCTTAAGTATTCAAGGTGTAATTAGTACCCATATAATGTTAGATGGAATAACACTACTTAACAAAATAGGTAGAATAACAAATCCACCACGACAACCTATGGTAGGTCATATTCTTAGAAATATTGAAAATAGGACTAAAATTGAGCAATTGAAAAAATTGATAGATGTGTTAACATATAAAGATATTGAAGCAAAAGAAATAGGAGAAGGAGAAGAATCTGAATTTCAAAACTTACAAATCAAAGGGTTGATTAGTCCTGATTTTCTCCAAGCTTTAATTAATATTATTCCTTTGATTGAATATAACCCTATTTCTGATTATATAGTGTTAGATACATCCATAACGACTGAAAATGCGTTAAATATCACAGAAAAATATAGAGAAATAATTAATACTATGAAAGGTAATGCATTAAGATGGAAAACTCAAATAGACTTAATAGAAAAAGAAGTTTCAAAATGGCTAATAGATTTGAATGTTCAATTAAAAGACGTTGAATCAAGATATTCAAGTCAAATCACAAAAACCTCCTCTACAATAGATCCAAACCTGGTTGATCAACAACTAAAATTAGAACAAGATAAAATTGATCAATGGAGTGTTAATGAGAAAAAAAATATAATTGAGAATATTATAACTCTATTTAAAACGTCTGAAAGGCAACTTGAAGAAATTATTAAAAAAAACAAATTTTTTACTTCAGGAGATTCATTAAAAAGTAAAGTTTATGAAGATGTTATACCTCATTTTGAGAATCATTTTGTTTATTTAAAGGAAGAAATAATGAAGTTCTTAAAGTCTCTGGAATCCTTAAATCAAAGATTCATTGAATTAAAACAACGTGGACTGAAAGTCGATGATGATGCAAAAAGAAAATTGACAGAATATAGGGAGACTATTAAAATGATGTTGCAAGACAGAGATAAATTATTATCTGAGGTTGAAAGTGAAAAAGAGGTAAAAATTTCTGAATTGTATGTTATAAAAGAGCATATTGAAAGTCTATTTAATGAAATCAAAAATATTGTCCAAATAAAATATAATAATTGTCTACAAGAAGCTCAAGAACTAACATCTTGGTCCTTAAATGATAATCGAACAGAATTATTTTCTAGGCCTATTCAATGGATTTATATCCCTTTTTATGCAATAATTTTTGAAGATGAGAGTAACTTTGAAGAGTATATGCATTTACTACTTCCTGGATATATAACTAATAACCCAAATGCAATATATGAAGAAATTTCAGATCAATTCGTAAGTTTGAAGAATTTGGTATATGAAAAATTTGAAAGCGATATGGCTACTAGGTCAAATTTTGAATTTTCTTGTGAAAGGAATAATTTAATTAAAGATCCAAATATTAGGAAAAAGTTTCAACTAGGTCTTTCAAAATTAAGAGAAAAAGGACTCATAAACGACGATATTGAAAAGAAAGTGAAAGAATATATTAAATTTTACACTTAATCTTTGTTTTTTACTTCTAAACATGCCAAGTTCTAAAATAGAAGGGAAAAAAAAGTTAGACATTAAAAAAAGGAAAATTAGAGCTTTTTTTCTATCAATAGAAACCAAAAAGAAGAAAAAGGAAATTATAGATGAGGCAACAGAAGAACTCTATCAAGATGGAATGATATATTATCAAATGAGATTACCTGTTGGAAGCATTACTAAAGAATTTGAAAACAAATTGAAAGAAAAAATTGGACATAATATCATTCAAGCCAAAATCAGAGAAGCCACTATAAAAGATCTCGACACTCTTAAAAATATTTATAATCGGGCTTGGCTTACTAGTAATACTCCCTTCAGACCAATTAGTAAAACCGATCTTCAAAAAATCTTAGAATATCCTGATACGATTTTTTTAATAGCAAGAGTATATGGAGTAGATGCTGCTTTTGTATTGCTAGATTTTGAAGGTGAGAATAAAAAGTATGCAATAATAGCTGCATTAGCAGTTACACCTAGATTTCAGAGACGTGGATTGGGAACAATTTTAGCAGTTAATATATGGAATTTTTTAAAAAGAAATTATAGTAATGTTGAGGAAATTAGATGTGAAGTTTATAAAGATAATAAGGTTTCATATAGATTTATTAAAGGCATTGGTTTTGAAGAATATGATAAAAAAGTTTATAAGGTAGAAGATTTTGAGGTAGAAGATAATCACTAATATGTGTATATAGTTTTAACCCATATTTTTTTTAATAAGGGAAACTATTATCACTATTTATTATTGATTTTATTTTTTTATCCAGTAAATTTACATTATAATCATCATCTAGTTCTTTATAATGAATTCTTGCATTATCGAAATTTTTCAATGCTAAATCATTCAATCCTCTATTAAAGTATATATCGCCAATTTTATTAAGAATTATAGCTGCCTCTTGAATATATCCTTTTTCTTCGTAAATATTTAATGCTTCTTCGAAATAATTTAACGCTTCTGTATAATTTTCTATAAATTCTAAAAATAATTTACCAACTTTAAATTTTAGATTTGCGTTTTTATCGTCATATCCAAATCTATAAAAAATTTCACTTGATAAATTATAATATTCAATTGCTCTTTCAATTTCTCCTTTTGTTATATAAAATTCTGCTAAATTTTCTAAAATATCACCTTCATATATATTATCACCGATTTCAAATATACGAACAGCCTCAAGACTTTTAAGCAAAAAATTCTCCGCTTTAGTTGAATCATTCCATAAGATAAATAATTTTCCTAAATAAAAATAGCATTCCCATTCTAATTTAGATTTTAGATAAATAGATATTTTTTCTTTTACTTTATCAATCAATTCTAATGCTTTATTTAAATGATTATATGCAAGATCATAATCTTTCCCAATGAGATAAAATAATTTCCCATACTTAATATCTGATTGAATTATGCCATAAATATCAGCTTGTTCTTTGAAGAATTCGACGTTCCTTGTTAATATTCTTTTAATTCGCTCATAGTCTTTTAGCAAATAAAGAACTTCTATTAGATTACTAGAAGATTTTATTTCCTCATAAAATAGATTTTCTTGCTTAGATATATTAATAGCTTCTTGGTAATATTCATAAGAATGCTCTAAATCTCTGATAACAAAATATATATTTCCTAGATTATTTAAAATTTTAATAACTTTTTCTGTTTCTTTTAGATCTTTAAGTATTTCAAGAGATCTATTGAAATGATAGATTGCTTGGTCAAAAAACCCAGTATCTTCCTGAATCAGACCTATTTCATTATGACATATGGCTATATTCAGCAGTTCATTATCTTCTTTAAAATTTTTTAATGCTAACTCAAGACTCTTCAATGCATTAGTAAAATCTCTTTTTTTATAATATAGACTCGATTTTTTTATTAATAATTCACCAGGTATAGGCTCACCTAATAATTCTTTACTTGATAACTTATCATCAATTTCTTGGATAATTTGATTAATTTCTTCATCATCTAAACTAGATTTAGAATTAATTTCTTCTTCTCCTTCTAAATCAATATAAGGAACTTCTAATTCTTCATAAGATGCTTTTAATTTTTTGCGATATACATCTTGTAAATTTGATATTAAGGGTTTTTCACATGATTTACAATAAAACCAATTATCTTCGATTGGTGATTGACAATATGGACATTTTTTCATATATTAGAGAAAACCTAATTTATAATTTAAAATTCTGAATAAAAAATGGGAATATCTTTATTTATAATTATTTAATTCAATCTTTTAATAATTTCAATTACCTCAGAAATTCTCTTAATTGCATAATCAGGTTTTATTTCTTCTGAATTTTGGTAGTTAGAATCATTTATCCATACTGTTCTCATATTGCACTTTTTAGCTCCCTTAACATCTGTTTCTAAGATATCTCCAATATGAATTATATTAGAAGGTTTACAGTTAAATTCTTTTATCACAGTTTTAAATAAAATCGAGCATGGTTTATAGAATCCTATCTCATCAGAAAAGACTAAAATTTGAAAAAGATTAAGAATATTATATTTTTTTAAGACTTTTTTTATAATCTTACCTGGAGTAATTCCTGTATTTGAAACAAGTCCAAATTTATACTTAGAAGATAGTGTTTCTAATGTTTGCTTAACGTCTGTTTTTAAAGATGGGGGATTTGATAACATAACATTCTCAAATTCATCTATTATCACTTTTTTGTCTGAATTTGTTAATCTAATACCTAAAATTTTAAGTACTTCAGAAATTCGTTCTTCTGTATAAATGTGTCGATAATTAATTTTTTCTAAATTAATATTAGATAAATTTAACCCAAAATTAAATGCCTTCCTTATATTCTCCCGAGAACAAGATATTTTCCTCACTTTTAGAAATTCGGTAAAAATTTTTAATCGAATATTTGTATAAAATTTATTTTCAAATAGAGTATTCCATAAATCAAATGTAATTGCTTCAATCAATGCCTTTCTAGTGAATACTATTGTATTGTATAAATAAATTCAATAAATTTTTTAATATTGTTTGTTAAAAAGAATTCGTTTTAACCGAACTTTTCAAGAAAGTATGACAGATATTTAATTTTTCCAAAATTAATAAAAAAGACCAATTTTTTTTGATTCTATAAAAAAATATATTAGTTAGTGAAAAGAAATGGATGATAAATTGTTTAGAAAGACTTATCTTTATATTTGTGATAACTGTCATAACTTTGATCATACGGAACATCAGTATTGCGATAAGTGTGGTTCAGAAGACTCCCTAAGAAAAGCTCAAAAACAAGATTACAAATTATATCATTAATAAATTAAAAAATAGAAGGATATTTGATAAGCTTATTTCTATCTTGAAATATCAAATATAATTTATGTGATTAAAAAATTAATCTAAGATTTCTAAATAATTGGATAATTTTTACTATAAAAATTAATTATTTTTATGACATTGGCTTATTCATATTTATATCAAGTTAAAAAAATAATTGAAATTGAGTAAAAATATGGATGATCAGATAATTTATAAAACTAATAAAGGAGTATATCACATTGTTTTGAACCGACCAGAGAAAAGGAATGCACTTACAAGAATAATGTATGCTGGAATTGCTGATGGTATAGCGAAGGCTGAAAATGATCCAGATATAAGAATAATTTTAATTTATGGTAATGGAAAATGTTTTTGTGCTGGAAATGACTTAAAAGATTTTCAGGATCTTGACCGAACCTCAGGTACTAGGTCATCAAGGAATATGACGGAAGAGATCATTAAAGCTAAGAAACCAATATTAGCAGCAGTTCACGGATATGCAGTCGGAATTGGGGTAACTATGTTATTGCACTTCGATTTAGTCTACGCGGAAAAAAGTTGCAGATTTCAATTTCCATTTGTAAACTTAGGTTTAGTGCCCGAATTTGGCTCTACATTTCGTCTTCCTCAATTAATTGGTTATCAGCGCGCAGCAGAATTATTTTTCTTTGGAGATTGGTTTACTGCTCAAGAAGCTGAAAAAATGGGGATTATAAATAAAATCTTCTCTGAAGAGCATTTGATAACTAAGGTAATTCTTTTAGCAGAAAATTTAGCTGAAAAACCTCCAACAGCTCTACAAAAAACTAAAGAATTAATTAAAAAGTATTATATAGAATTGGTACAAAAATTTATGCCAGAAGAAGGAGCGGAATTTGTAAGAAGACAAATATCCCCCGAAGCCCAAGAAGCATTTAGAGCATTCTTTGAGCGTAGAAAACCAGATTTTTCAAAATTTTCATAAATAGGTTACTTTCTATTTTTTTCATACATTTTTAATTCTTCTGAAATGTGTTTATCCTGTAAACCAAGTGAATTTAACAGCAGATGTAACTGAATTTTTGCATTTTTTGCTTTAATTTTATTTGCTAAATGTAAAGCTTTGATATATTGATCTTTTGCTTGTTTAATTTCTCCCAAATAAAAAAGAGTTTCACCGACATAACTCAATCCTCTAATAATTAATTCAGAAAAATTTGAATCAATTGCTTTGTTAGTACCTTTTTTAAAATATCTGAGAGCTTGCTCATAATGGCTGTTTCTCTTTTCAAGTATTCCTAAGTTAAAATAAGAAGTAATAATTCCCTTACTATCACTAATCTCTTTAAACGCTTTTAAAGATTTTTTGTACAATTCATAGATAATATCCCAGTTCTCCATTTTTTCCTGAATAAAAATGAGATTCCCTAAGCATTCTAATAAATTATAGATATCATTGTTATCTGAACAAATCGCACTACAATCTAAGAATATTTCACAAGCATCATCTAATTTATTTAATTTGATATAACTATTTCCGATTCCTATTAAACAAGTAATTTGTTCTTGAACTTGTTTCAATTCTTCATAGATTTTATAGGATTTTTCATAAGATTCAATAGATCTTTGATATTCACCCTTTTTAAAAAATAAAGTGCCTAATACACCATAAACTGCTGCTTGACCTAATCGGTCTTTTTGTTTTTTAAAATGATTTAAACAGATAATGTAATTGTATTCTGAGTCTCTAAATTCATCCAATTGCAACTGGATTAAAGCAATATCGCTTAATTCTTTAATATAGTTTGAATTTTTACCAACTTTTTCTAATTCTTTTAAATTTTCCAGCTTTTTAGTTAAAAGTTGCTGTAATTCCTCATTTTTAATTTTATTTTCATATTCTGACATAAAAATTTTATATAAGTAGTATTTCCTTTATTCATTCAATTTATAATATTTCTTCTAATATCAATGCAGAATCTTTTACATATTGAAGGCATTTCTTTTCAAAAAAATCATTCTGATCGTAATACTCTTTTCCTTCAATTGTATTAATATCACAACCAAGTAATTCCTTACAAATTAAAGAGCCATGAATTTCTTGAAATCTATTTGAAAAATCTCTTATAACTTGATACGTCTTTTCTCTTGTTTCTGTATCATCATTTATCCCCATACCGTATCTTAAGCCTATAACCATAAAAGCTCCAGATACTGCACCACATGTATTTTGTAATCGTCCCATTCCGCCTCCAAATCCAGTAGCTAATCTTAGTGCTGTATCTTTATCTAATCCATATTGAGTGGCAAAAGAACTTAATATTGATTGAGCACAATTAAAATCTCCTCTAAAAGAAGATATAACTTTTTCTACTTTGGACATTTTGAATAACTCCTTATTATTATGATTATTACATTTTAAAGGTATAAGAAATATAAAATTTCGTAACTATTATATACCTAGTGATGCATTAAGCAAATATTCAATGATTAAAGGTAAGAGTATGAAATTAAAAGCGAAATTATTTGACAAATTAGATGATAAGAAAGTTAAATGTCATGTATGTGCCAATGAATGTGTAATACTTCCTGATAAGGTAGGGATATGTAGAACTAGGAAAAATTTTGATGGAGAATTATATACATTAATTTATGGTTCAATGATATCATCAGGAAGTTTGGATCCTATTGAAAAGAAACCACTCTATAATTTCTGGCCTGGTGCTACAGCATATTCCATTGCATCAATAGGGTGCTCGTTTCGATGTCAAAATTGCCAGAATTGGTCGATAAGTCAGGCTAATCCTACAGATAATGGAAAAAATGGTTTTTACGATTTAGAAGAATATAAAGGAAGAGGTATGTCTTTAGTTGAAATGACTCCTCAGCAATTGGAAAAAAGAGTGGTTAAAAGTGGAGCTAAAACTCTTGCTTATACATATAATGAACCTTTAATATGGCATGAATGGATTCTAGATACTGTTCCTCTTTTAAAAAAGCATGATATTAAAACTATTTTAGTAACAAATGGATATTCAACACCAGAAGCTTCAAAAGAGCTTGTTGAAGTAGGAATTGATGCTGCTAATATTGATATTAAAGCAATGTCAGATCAGTTTTATAAAAGAATTTGTGGGGTTCCATCTGTTCAACCTGTTTTGGATACAGCTAAATATTTCAAATCTAATGGCATTCATGTTGAAATTACTAATTTAGTCATCCCTGATTGGAACGATAGTAAAGAAGATATTAAAAAATTATGTAGTTGGATTGTGGATAGTTTGGGAAATAACACTCCTACTCATTTTTCTGCCTACCATCCTGATTTTAAAATGCCATCTAATAAAAGAACTCCCTATGAAACTCTAAATATTGCATATAAAATAGCAAAAGATTCAGGACTTTATTTTCCTTATGTCGGAAATATAGCTCATGAGGAAGGAGGTAACACCTATTGCCCTAATTGCCATTATTTATTACTAGAAAGAAGAGGATATAGCTTCAAAAAAATTGATATTACTCATGAAAAAAATTGTCCTAATTGTAATTATAATTTAGATAATGACATTATAGGTGAAATAAATAAAACTCCTTCACATCGATTTGCTTTTCTCTAAGAATGTAAAGAAAAAAAATAAAGCTTTATTTTATGGTAACTAGAACAATCCTGTAATAGAAATTCCAACTACTAATAGTAAAAATCCTTGGATTAAACAGAGAGCCGCGACTATAAAAGCAAAAGGAGGCCACGAGATTATTTTTGAAGCGGTCATTAATCCCCCTATATAGAATTTCACTAAAATTGCTACTACAGCAAAAACTATGATGAATAATATTATGAAAAACCATTTTGGATCAAAATGAATCGCAATATGTTGGACAAGCACATCAGGGATTACTGAGGCTACTACAATTGCTACAGCACTGGCAGCTAAAATTCCAACCACGCTTGCTATTGGCAAGTCATTTAAAGGTTTTAAAAATGTGAATACACCAATGACAATTAGAAAAATTGATGTAAAAATACTTCTACCATCTCCTATAAAAGCTACACTTGGTTTTATGTCTAATATTAACCCTCCTACACCAGAAAGTATACCAAAAATACCCACAATAAATCCTAAATAAGTTAATCCTTTTAAAAATTTGGTAACTTTAAGATCGTAGTCTTCAGTTTTTCTTTTCTTGAAACCTCCTCTTCTTTTTGCCTCATATAATGCAAAGATAATCCAAATAATCCCAAGAACCAAAATAATAAAGGCAGCAAATTTTGCTAATGGTTCCAAAAAATTTGCAGTAAAATCCCATTGAAACATCATATATTTTCACTCATTAAATTAGAAATTATTATATTATTATGTTAAAGATTATTTAATAAATATATTAAATTAATGAAGTCCAGTTTTTAATATTAACAATTAAAGAATTAAGGAATTATATTTTATTTTATAAATGATACTGTCTTAGAAACATAATCTAAATATCTTTGGATTTCGTTATTTCTTTTGTCTTCACTCCAAGAATATTCTTTTGCCAATATATCTGCTACATTTTTGGCAGCTATATTTGCTTTTTTATGACTTATCCAAAGTGACATTTCAGTTCTTCGACAAAACATATCAATTAAATGCGGAGTCATTTCATAACGTAAACAATAAAGTATTTCTGCTTGGATAAAATTATTTTCATCTAAAAGTCTCTTTTTAAGGATCTCATCCTCCTTTATAATTTCAAGGATCTTTATTGCGCCCCTACCGTATTGTTGATACAAATGATCTGCAATATCCTTATCTAAACTTATACCACTTTTATTTAATGCTGAAAGCCATTCTTCTTTTTCAAGTCCTATTACAAAATTTTGTCTTGAAAAATGTTTCTCTCTTTTAATATCAGGGAAAATTTTCTTCTCTTCTATTTTATTAAACAAATCTTCAGCCATAGCTCTCCATTCTGTTAACTTTCCCCCTGTGATGGTTAAGAGCCCATCCTCAGAGAAAAATATTGTATGAGTTCGAGACACATCACTTTCAGATTTACCTTTTTGCATTACTAATGGTCTGATCCCCGCATAAGTAGAAAGTATATTATCATAATCTAATTTTGAATGTGGGAAGAAGTATTTAGTAGACTTAATTAAATAATCAGCATCTTCTTTCGTGCAGAATGGATTAGCTAAATCACCGTGATAATCAGTATCAGTAGTTCCAATAATAGTATAATCTCTATCACGAGGTAGAACAAAAAAGATCCGGCTATCTATTATGGAATACAATGCATTGGCCATTCTGTTATTAATAGATTCCCGTCTATATTGTAAATGAACACCTTTAGTGGGGCGAATTAATGGTTTGGGAATATCTTCAGGATATTGGTCCAATAATTTATCTGTCCAAATTCCTGTCGCATTTACAACCAATGTTCCGTTAATTTCAAAATCGCTATCATTTTCAAGATCTTTACACATAACACCTTTAATATTCCCTTCATTTTTGATATACCCAATAGCTTTACAATAATTGATAGCATCAGCATTTCTTATTACCGCTTCTTTTAATATTTCAATTGTTAGCCTAGCGTCATCGATATTGGTATCATAATATACAGCACCTCCTAAATTTCCTTCTCTCAATATTTCAGGTTCCATTTTGAAAATTTCTTCGGGGGTATACCATTTATATTTTTTATAATTTTTGAATTCTGATTTATCATCGCTTAAAAAATCATAAATTTTAACTGCTGATTCTAATTCTCTCTTCTTATACTTCCCTCCTTCAAAATAAGGTAAACAGAATGGAATAGGTCTAATTAAGTGGGGAATATGATGTCTCATCCAATTTCTTTCTCTTGTAGCTTCCCTAACTAAATCCATTTCTCCATAAGTTAGATATCTTAAGCCACCATGAGCCATTTTCGAACTCCGTGAGGAAGTTCCGGCTGCAAAATCTTGCATATCAACAATAGCAACTTTTAAACCTCTCATAGCGGCCTCCCGTGCTATACCTGCTCCAGTTATTCCCGCTCCTATTATAATCGTGTCGTAATAAGTCTTTTTTAGCCTTTCTATTATAATATTACGATTCTTATAAGTCCATGTTTGATCAAACAATTTTTCGACTAAGTCTGACATTTCAATCAAATTTTGAAGTTAATAATTTGTAATTAAGGTTACTTAGAATTAATAAATTTTAAAAAATAAAAAGACAATTTAGCTCACCAATAATTCTTTTTATAAAGTAATGAGATGTTATTTTTGTAATAACGAAATTTAGCAGTTATCGGTAACTTTATAATAAAGTTCTTTTATTACAATAAAAGTTATATAAACCATTTGTTCTACTATCGATTGAAAGTTGATATAACCTATGAAAGAAAAGTGTGTTCTTATCGTAGACGATGCCCGATTTGTAAGAAATAAGCTTAAAGAGATTATTGAGAAAATTCCTTTTGTTAAAGTAGTAGGAGAAGCTTCAAATGGGGAGGAAGCAGTATCTTTATATAAAAACTTAAAACCTGATTTAGTAACAATGGATTTAGTTATGCCTAATATAGATGGAATCAAAGCAATTGAAGAAATAATTAATTATGACGAAAAAGCAAATATTCTAGTTGTTAGTGCGATGGGTCAAGAAATGAGTATACTTGAAGCAACTGAGAAAGGTGCAAAAGATTTTATCAAAAAACCTTTTAAAGATGATCAAGTTTCTAAGATAATAGAACGATTATTAAAAAATTAGATATTTATTCCCTAGAGTTTTTTTATAAATTCTGCAAGTTCTTTAATTTTGAAAAAATAGTTAAGTATTTCCTCATTATATAAGTAAATTATATCTCCAAAAGTCTTTGTAAAATTAATGGCATAGAATATACATCAAAATAATTATGCTCGATACATTCTTTTATTAATCCAATATATCTTTTGGGATTTTTTTGATATTTTTTATAACACAGAGGCACCATACTACTTGGAAGCTCATTTTTTCTTTTCCAATTTAATAAGTGTTCTTCCATATGTGTAAGAGTATACCTCTCAAACATTCCTCGAAATTTTCTACGGCAAATATGATAAAGATCTATATGATGAAATTTTGTGTTGTGAATTTCATAAGGGATATCCTCTTCAGAAATCATAGGATTTTCATCAAAATAATATAAAAATCGGTTTGCAATATAAGGAATATCAAATCGTTTCCCATTAAATGAAACAAAACATTTGAAATAAGGTAGAATTTCATTTTTAAAATGTTCACATATTGCAATTTCCTCTTTTAAATCTCGAGCAAAAAAAAGGTGGATTTTATATTGATGATTCTTAAAGAATCCAATCCCTAAGATTATTATTGCATTATTAAACATTCCTAGGGTTTCAATATCTAAAAAAAGTAAATCTTCAGTATTGAAACAAAAACTAACATCCAGATCGTCAATATATCTGTTTTTCTTAAGGGTTTTAAATTGCTTTTTTTCTATTAATTTTAGAATATCATTAGCCGAATCTCTAAATCTTAAATTTAAAAATTTCAAATCTTTTAACGTTTTTATACCTCTCCCTTTTAATCTCTTCTCATTAAAGTCTCCAATATAATGAACGATCTTCAGATTATGTAGTAGCTTTTTTTTTGTTATAAAAAGATCAAGTTCACAGGGAAAATTATCTTCTTCCCAGATTATTTCTATGAATTCACCTTGATAATTTTTTATAACTTGATGGTTTTGGAATAATTCTTCCAATTTTTTACCTCTATACTGCTCAACCAAGCTAGTAATATCAAAGTCTTGAGTGTTGAAGAGAACCATTATGTATTATAATTAGGTCTATTTATTTAATATCCTATTCTCTTAAGATTTATAATAACACTAATAATAATCTTATTAAGCATTAGTAATATATAACGATTATATTTGAAACGGTGTAATTAATTAATAATCAATTCTAGGAACGATATCCTCTGATTCTCTTCTTGCTGCTTTATACTTGAAAAATCTTCTTGATTCACTATCTTCTAATACATAATTTGATCCCCCCCCATGGAGCATACAATAAGGATCTAATAGACCTATTTCATTTGCATATTGTCGTGTGAATCCACGTCCACCTAAAGTCCTGAAACAATGAATAGCACTTTCAAAACCTAATTCTGTAGAGCTAATTTTTAACCCCATAGCATTAGCGGCCATTAGTTTTGAGTTTGCTAATTCAGGATGTTCATCCATTTGTCTTGCATATTGAATTAGGGCTGAAAACATCAAATTCAATTCACGAATCTTTTGAGAAATAGGAAAGCGTATCACTTGATATTGGTGTAGTCTTTTTTCGAATTGCATTCGTTGCAGAGCATATGCATGGGAATATAATAACTTTTTCATAGTATCTCCAAGTGCTTCTGCACTAATAACTAACCTTTCCTCAGTTAATTGGTGAAAAGCAATATCAACTCCATGACCATGAAGCATATTTTCTTTAGGTATTTCTACTCTATCAAAACTCAAACGACTTACAAAAGCATCTGTCATACCATATGTGCTCACTCTTGTACTCCTAAAATTCTTTAGCTGTTGATGTTCAGTATCAACTACAACAGCGCCTAATTGCCCATTATCTAATCGCCCATATAAAATAATAAAATCAGCAATCATTCCATTTGTAATGAATAATTTCTTACCTTTTGCTATTAAATTATTATCTCGTTCATATAATCTAAGTTCCATACTCAAAATATCGGACCCTGCATTAAATTCTGTCATTGCTGAAGCCCCAATTTGTCCATCTCTAGCAACAGGTATTAAGAATTTTTCTTTTTGCGAATTATCCGATGCGTAATTAACTGGATTGCAATAAAGTGTACCCCCAGCTAATCTCCCCATCTCAATACTATAATTTCCAGCTATATACCTTTCACTATATTCACTCCATCGCCCTCCACACATAGCATAAGCAATAAGAGCATTTCTTGCAATTCGACCAATTTCATACTCCTCTGTATTAAGAATGGTTGAGTAATATCCCTTATCTGATAATTTTTTCATTATTCCAATAACTATATCTTTCTTCTTATCTTGGGTTGGTTCCTCAACATAGTAATTTAAATCTTCTAATTTCCTTAACTCAGGATCAAGTTCTTTCTCCATAAAATCATATAAATCAGCTAAGAATTCTTTTTCTTTGGCATTAAGAACTGGATTGCTTAATAAATCTAATTCTGGAACATAACGCTGGATTCGAATGGGATCAAACTCAGAAATTCTAGTATCCATTTTATTTCATCATACTCTTTTTAAATAATAATAAGAAATTTTTACAATATTATTTAAATTTGAATTAAAAATAAAGCTTTACTTTCGATATAAAATCATTTAGTTTAACCAAATAATAAGTAAAAGCCGCTCAAGACATCCTTTTCAATCTCTGTATTTAAAATAGGATTTTTTTCCCACTTACATTTCATCAATTTTAATTAGTAATGTTTTAATCAAAATAAAACATAAGATTAACATATCAAATTTAGTAGAAAACTAAATTCTAAATACAAATTAATATAAATTTCTAAAATGTGAAATCAGTATGATTAAATTTAGTGATAAACAATTAAAAATCCCCAAACTCATGCGACCAGTGTATTTAGTAACCGTGGGAATGTCAAAGTTTGATCGAGCATTTCCTGAAACTCGAACGGAAGAATTATGTATTGAAGCATTAACAGCTGCAGCAGATTTCGTCAAAATGACCCCTACTGAGTTAAAACAATATATTCACACTTGTTATTATGGTCATTTTGCTGATCACTTTGGAGATCAATTACTTGGCGAAGCTGTAATTCATGATAGATTGGGTCTAGATCCACTTGGAAATATCGGTATAAAGACGGGTGGTGCTACAGGTGGCTCTGCTATGTGGGAGGCCGTAAAAGCTGTCGCTTCTGGATATAGCGATTGTGCTCTTGCGCTTGGATGGGAGAGAATGGATGAAGTGCCTACAGATGAGGGTAATCACCTCATTTCTTGTGCTGCAGATAAAGATTGGGAAACACCACTTGGTCATATGTATACAGGTTATTATGCTGTAATGGCTCAGAGATACTGGAAAATTTTTGGTAAAGAAGAAGATTCATTTAGGAAAACTATGGCAGAAGTAGCAGTTAAAAATCGAGGGTATGCTAGAATGAACCCTTATGCCCACGGACCGATGAAGATAACTGTAGATGATGTAATCAACTCTCCCGTAGTTGCATATCCACTTCGTGCTTTAGATTGTTGTTTGATGAGCGTGGGATCAGCCTGTGGAATAGTTTGTGATGAAAAAACAGCTTATGAAATTACAAATAAACCTCTTAGGATTTATATTGCAGCAGGAAGTCATACTTTAAGAGTGGCCGATCGTCGTGATATGAAGATACCTTTATTACCTAATGAATCAAAAAATCAATATGATGATCTAGGGAAAAAATTCCCGGGCGGAGATCGTTATCCTGGATTTACAAGCTTTTTAGCTGCAAGAATGGCTGCTTATTATGCATATCATATGTCTGGTGTTGTTAATCCCAGTGAAGATCTTGATTTAGTTGAACTTCATGATGCGTTTACTATTAGTGATATTCAAACATATGAAGACATCGGAATAAGACCTTATGGGGAAGGGAGAAATTATATTGAAAGTGGAGACGCATATGTAACTAATCCAAATACTAAAAAACCAGGAAAATTACCTAGCAATCCATGTGGAGGATTAATAGGGTGTATGCATGCTGTAGGAGCAACCGGACTTATGCAGATTGCTGAAATTGGATATCATATTTGGAACCGATGGGATGAGATCCATGAGCCTGAGGAGAAATGGAAAGCATTTGGAAGAGAGAAACCAAAAGATTGGCAAAGCTTACAAGTTAAAGGAGCAAAAAGAGGATTGGCGATTAGCCATGCAGGAGTAGGTTCTCATGTTACTTGTACAATATTAATGGATCCCAATCAATTATTAAAGGAGGATTAAAAATGGTAAAAAAAGATGATGAAAAAGGTTATGTTGATATAATTAATGGCAGATATAAACCAAGAGGTAAATTTCATATTATAGAAGAGAATCAGCCAATTTTCAATAAAGATACAGGGAAATTAGCAGGAGTGACTAATCCTAGAGATATGACCTATATTCACTCTTATGGCGGGGAAGCAATATTTTTTAATTCTCTGGGGAAAGGTATACTTATGGCTTCTAGATGTGATAACGACAACTGTGTTGCAAAAGGTTCTATTTTTGAACCTTTTAGAATTTTTTGTCCTGATTGTTTAAGAAGAGCTACTCCAATTGATATAACAGAGAAAGCTCGAAAAACTGCAAAAATCCATTCTTTTATTGTGACTCATCGATCTGGGGCATTTAATACACTTCCCAAACCAATTAAATTTATTAATGTCGAATTTGATGAAGAAGTAGTCACAATTCTTATGAGTATTCTAGCAGTCGGAGAACCAGAAATTGGGAAAAAAATAATTCCAATTTTTCGAACAAAGAGTCCAACTTACACGATTATGGATCTGAGGTTTGTTTTAGAAGGAACAAAGGAATTAGAATTACCTGAAGGATTTACTTTTTAATTCTGAAATTTTTTTTTTATTCAATTTTATTTTTTTTTAGTTAAAGAATAACTTGAACTTTTTACAGAGTTCAGGGTCTAAATTATTACAGGTTTCGATAAATTGGTTAATTGTACCTAGATGATATCTAATGAATTCAAACTTAGAATTAATTCCTTTTGATAATTTGCTGATAACTTTCTGTATTGGAATTATCAATTGGGGTCGTTGATAGAATTGAATCGCTTTTATTTCAATATTAGAGATTAATCCTAATTCAATATGCTTTCTAACAAGTTGTAAGTAAGCTTCGATTAGTAATTTCTCCCGTTGTTGCCATTTATTTTCTTTTAATATTTTTAATAAAATAGGTTGCAATGTTCTTGCAATTGGTAATTGACCAAAAACAATAGCGAACCACTTCTCATAAGGGATATATTTTTTCTCAAGCATAAATGCCATTTGCATAATATACCTTACTAAGCGAGAGGCTTCGATTCTTGAACCTAAGTCATCACCTCTTCCGCCAGTTCGTCCTACAAATGCTATTTCTTGAGCAATACGGTTCCATTGTGTAATTATTCTTAATTTCCAAATTGAATCTGGATAATATTTTAAAGCTTCTCTAGCATGAGTTAATTCTCCGCAACTATCAAAAAAAATCTTTCCTGATGTAAATTCCAATAACAACTGTTCAGGAATTGTGAACCAATCAATTTCATTAATTTTCCAGAACTCAAGTGCAAGATATTGTTTTAAATAACGTTGAACTGTATAAACTTCAATTCGATGATTGACAGGGCTACGTTTTTTTGGTTTAAGAAATTGATTCATGTTATTATTCGGATCTGGCTCACTCCAGTTTGTAGAATATCCATGAAATGTTAAAGGTAAGCTTTTGCTCAAGAATTCTTTTATCGGCTTTTCATATTTAGTATAATCTATTTCTTTTAAAAACAGTTGTAATCTCGGTCCCCAATGATGATCTGTAGACATTTCATCATCTAAACCAATAACTTCAGATCCTCTACCGATTAAAGCGACTGCGTACTCTAAATCAGGATATTGTTTTTCTAAAAGTTCTTTTAAAATATCTGTATAAAACAGTTCAGATAATTTTAAACCGGGGATAAAATGAACTGTGATTTTAATACACCATTTTTGTTAAAATAAAAAAATAATAAAGAAAATAAGGATAAGTTAAACTTTAAATTTTGTTAACTTATTGTAGCAAATTAAAGATTTTGCGAGTTTCATCTGGATTTGCTACTTCTCTTCCTGCCAGTTTTGCTACTTTTGCAGCCCATTCTACTTGTTCCCATGAACCTTTTGCCAATCGCCCAACTGGAACGCGAATATTATCTTCCAAACCAACACGAATGTGTCCTTCCATTGCTGCTGCGCATAATCCCGCTCTGAATTGATCTTTAGCTACTCCACATACACTCCAGGAGGAATCAGGAGGAATTAAATTGAGCAATCCTGCTAAATTTTGGTAAGAAAAAGGAATCCCTCCTAACACACCAAATACAAATTGAAAATGAAGAGGTCGATCAAATAGGTCTTTTTGTTTACTAAGAAATAAAATATTATATAAACCTCCGAAATCATATACCTCAATCTCAGGTTTAGTTTTGGCTTTTTTCATCTCTATTAAAAGTGTTTGAATGGTTTGAAAAGTATTTCTAAAAATTCCATCAGCATTTCCAATAATTTCCCCTGTTTTAAAATTACCTATACTATAATTCATTGAGTTAGTATTTAATGATGATATCAATGGTTTAAATGTCCTTGTAGGTGCAATTCTTTCCTCAAGTGTCCTACCTAATGAACTAGTTATATTGATTAAAATTTCTGGAGCTTTCTCATGAATATTATCTATTATCGCTCTTATTTTGTCTAAATTAGCTGTAGGATATCCTTTTTCAGGATCTCTTGCATGAATATGTACTACTGATGCTCCCGCTTCATAAGACTTTTTTGCTTCATCTCCAAATTCTTCAGGAGTATAAGGAATAGCAGGATTTTGATTTTTCATTGTCCAAGATCCAGCAAGAGCGGCAGAAATTACTAATTTATTTGATAAATCTTTGGACATTATTCAATCACAGGAACAATAAGTCCTTTAATCGTTTATTTAAGTTTAATAACTTAAAATTTTAAATTTAAAAATAAAAATAAATACTAAAATTTAACTGTTTAGAGCTATATCTTTGGAATTACAATAAATTGAAAAAATCCTCATTTATAATATTATTTTAAATCGCATAATTCACATAATTAATCATCATTTTATTTTCAATCAAAAAATGGTTTCAAAATTATGGCTGAAAAATTAATAGTTACAAATAAAGGACCTGTAAGAGCAGAATTCTCTTTTTGGGTGGGACAATACATGGATAAATTTTATGATGCATTAGAGCATAAAAAAATTATCGGTAATAAATGCCCAAAATGTGAAGATGTTTTTGTTCCGCCTAGAAAAATATGTGGAAAATGTAATGAAAAGATACCATTTGATAATAATTGGGTGGATTTACCAGATACTGGCTCTCTAAAAAACTATACAATAACATATTATAAAGTAAATGATAGGTCGAGTCGAAAAGTGAAAAAACCTCAGATTATTGGGATGGTACAAATTGATGGAAGTAGGACTACGATTGTAAACCGATTAATAGATATTAGCCCAGAAGAAATTAAGATTGGAATGAATGTTAAAGTACAATGGGAGGCGAAAACTAAAGGAGATCCTTCGGATATTAGGGGTTTCGTGAAGTTGTAGGAGGTGACAATAAAATGCAAAAAGTAGGTATAGTTGGATATAATCAAGTAAAACTTTATTCAGATGCAAAGTATGGTCGTTATGAAATGATTTTTGAAGCAGTTAGAGGGGCGATAGATAATGCCGGGTTAAAGAAGAAAGATATAACTACTGTAATTTCCTGTACAAATGATTATTATGAAGGTCGAACGATATCAAATTGCTTTACAGTTGAAGTTGGAGGAGGATATTTAACAGATGAGAGTAAAGTAGAAATGGATGGTGCTCATGCTGTTTTATATGGATTAATGAGAATATTATCAGGCAATCACAAATTAGCTGTTGTTTGGGGCGGAAGCATGGCTTCATGTTTTCCATATCATTCTGCACGTTTGTATGAGACAGATCCTACATGGGAGCGTCCTCTTGCTTATGTAAATGACATAACATCCGCTGGGTTTCAAATGAGAGCATATATGGAGAAATTTGGAGTTACTACTGAAGATATTGCTAAAGTGGCAGTTAAAAACAGACAAAATGCTGCAAAAAATCCTTTAGCCTTAGAAGAAGCTCAAAATGCAAATATTACGGTTAAAGATGTTATAGAATCAGAAATATATGCTGATCCGGTTACTGAATTAATGGTTGCACAACCCTGTGATGGTGTAGCTGCATTGTTATTAGCTCCTGAAAAACAGGCTTTAAAAATTACAGATAATCCAGTTTGGATTACTGGAGTAGGATATAGCCAAGAAACTTACTATCTCGGTGATCGAAATCTGGCTGAAAGTAAATCTATGGAAATGGCAGGTAAAATGGCTTTCAATGCAGCGGGAATTAAAAATCAGAAAGAGGAAATCGATTTAGCAGAATTATTTGAAACAAATGCTCATGAGGAATTAATATTAACAGAAGCATTAGGACTTGCTGAGAAAGGAAAAGCTTCTGCTATTGCTTCAGGTATTGATGGGGAATTACCAATTAATCCTTCCGGGGGTGCTATAGGGGGTAATCCTCCCTGTGCAACTGGATTAATAAGAATAATTGAAGCAACCAAACAACTTAAAGGAGAAGCAAACGGATATCAAGTTAAAGAAGCAAGGAAAGCTATAGCATCAGGTCAAATAGGGATGTGCGCTCAAAATAATATAGTATATATATTGGAGGGGACAAATTAAAATGGGTCGTCAAGTCGCAATAGTTTCTGCTGGTTTTAGTGAACATGCCTCAAAACGCTCTGATGTTAGTATGCCAGAATTGGTAAGTGAAGCAATAGAAGATTGCTTAAAAAAAGTCCCAAGCGTAAGTTTAGATGATATTGATGCTTATGTAAATGGGAATATGCCCGCTTTTGAAGGGGCAAATATTCCTGAATTATGGATGACGGATTGGATGGGTGCGCGAAACAAACCGCTAATGCGAGTTACTACAGGAGGTACAACAGGTGGAACAGTAGCAATAGCTGGGTATTATTCTGTTGCAGCAGGTTTACCAGGAATTGATACCGTTCTTGCTATTGGTTTTGAACAACAAAGTCAAGGTGATACCGCTACAGGATTAGCAAGTGTAGCATATGGTGAAATTACTGTGTATAATACTTTAGGAATTACTTATGAGAGATTAACCCGGATTTTATCTGCAGGTGCAGCGATTGGTATAGCATCATATCAAGCAACTAATTATATGCATAAATCAAAAATAACAGAAGAAGATTTAGCGAGAGTAGTTGTACAAAATAGACACAATGCAGCAAAAACATGGTGGGCTCACTTAAAAATGCCAAATCTTACAATCGAGGATGTGCTTGATACACCATATATTTCGTATCCATTAAGATATGGGATGGTTTGTCCAGCTAGTGATGGTGCTTGTGCAGTTTTATTTACAACAGAAGAAAAAGCTAAAGAAATGGGCGATATCCCTGTTTATGTAAATGGGGTAGCTAGTGTTTCCCATGAAACAGCTGTACTCGGATATGATTGTACTGGTACAGGACAAATAGATCCTTCTGAACAGTTAGGTGCTATGAAAACATCTGAATTAGCATATGGACAAGCAGGTATTTCATTCCCAAGAAAGGAAATTGATTATGCTGAGGTTTATTCACCTTTTCCTAATCAAGAGCTCATGTGGGTTGAAAAATTAGGTTTATTTGAAGAAACTACAGCTCCTCAGATGTATGAGAATGGAGTAACCTCCTTAAAAGGTGAATTACCAATATGTTGCTCAGGAGGTGTCAATTCTACAAATGCTATTGGAGCATCTGCTTTAGAACGTCCTGCAGAAGCAGCCCTTCAAATAATGGGGAAAGCTAGCAATCAAGTTCCAAAAACTGTACATACAGCTATAGGTCATGGGTGGGGAGGAATACTTAATCTATGCACAATGTTAGTTATGTCAGATGAACCTCAAAGAAAATGGAGGTAATTAAAAATGTCAAAACGTACACAAAGAAAATCTTTAGACTATGTTAAAAAGGATTATGTGAGAACTAGAACAATGCCAGGTAGTTGGTATATATCTAATTATAAATTTAAATTTAATATCACTCACATGCAGCCTTTTATAGACAAGTTAAAAGAAAAAAAGTTAGTTGGACTGAAATGTTCAGGATGTAATCGAGTATTTTTTCCACCTAGATACGTATGTGGACAGTGTATGATCAAACCTGATCAATGGGTTGATCTACGAGAAACTGGTGAAGTTTCTACTTTCGCAATAGCTTACCTAAAAGATCCAGATACATCTAAAGTTATAGAAAAACCAATGGTTTTAATCCGTCAAGATGGAGCTGATACAGCATATATGATAGAATTAGCTCCTGATGTTGATGCAAAAGATACCTACATTGGAATGCCAGTGAAAGTTCATTGGGTGGATAATCCTACTGGAAATCTAAGTGATATTGAATATTATGATTTAGTGGAAGATAACGCGAAAGATATAGCTCTACGTGAAGATTAAAATTAACTAATTTTCTTTTTTTCTCTCAATAATTATGTTTTATAAGTCTAATGATTAAGCAAATTTTGCTATAACTTTTCCTATAATCTCACTAGCTAATTTTATATCTCCTTCATCAATCCCATAATGAGTGACAAATCTAATCTTATCTTTGCTAATATTAAACGCTAATACCCCTTCTTTTCCAAGTTCATTTAAAAGTTTTAATATAGGTACATTTTTCATAAGTTTCAGAACAATAATATTAGTATCTGGCGTATTTACTTTAACAGGTAAATCAAAAGATTTAATGTAATCAGTAAGTAATTTGGCATGCTTATGATCCTCTTCAAGTCTTCTAATCCATTTTTGTTCAAGGGCTATTAATCCAAAAATGGCAATTATACCTGCTTGTCGCATACCTCCACCAAGCATTTTCCTGTATCGTCTAGCTTTTGAAATAAATTCTTTTGAACCCGCTATAATTGATCCTACAGGGCATGATAATCCTTTAGATAAACAAAACATGACACTATCTACATGTTTTGTAAATTCTGTTACTGAAATATTTAAAGCTACTGCTGCGTTGAATATTCTCGCTCCATCCATATGGAATTTTAAATTATTCTTTTCTGCAAAATTACTTATTTTCTGTAAATCATTAGGGTGTATTATAACTCCTCCATGGTAATTATGCGTATTTTCTTGACTTATCAACGTTGTGGGCGGTTGGTGAATATCCTCTCGATCACGAATCATATTCTGAAGCTTATCTAAATTCGGAACACCTCTATCAGAAGAATATATGCAAATCATTAATCCACCTAATCTAGCAGTACTTCCAACTTCATGTCCATAGATATGACTTAATTCTTCAACCATTATCTCATCTCCAGGATTAGTTTGGGATAATAAAGAAATAAGGTTACCTTGTGTTCCTGAAGTAACTAATAATGCTGCCTCTTTACCAATTACTTTTGCTGCTTTCTCTTCCAATTGATTTACAGTCGGATCTTCTCCTTCAACATCATCTCCCAGTTTGGAATTATCTAACGATCTTAATGCTTCCCACATTTCTGGTGATGGTTTGGTTACAGTATCAGAACGTAGATCGACAATTTTCAATTTTATCAAGATTTATTTAATAATTAATTAAATCTATATAATGCTTTATAGCACTAAAATTGCATGGTAAAAACAAAAAGAACTAGAGAATATTTTTTAGAGTTAAAACTTATGATAAACTTCGCTTATCTGTTTTCCTATAATACTAATCTCATCTAAATTTGCTGTACCAAGTTCCTTTTCTTCTGCATATTTCAGATATTTTACTTTTTCGGGGCTAAATCCCATGATTGCACTCCCCACCCTATCAACAGCTACAGGATCTTCTCCAGCAATGATCAGATCCATTTGTATAGGTTTTCCTCCCAGCTCCCACCCATTTGAACCAATAATCCCATCAATGATTTGGAATTTCATTTTGGATCTTAACACTGAAACTAAATCAGCGATCTTTTTATGAAGATTTGAATGCATAATACTTTTAGGTGAAATAGTTCCCATCATATTTTTCATGCTCAATGTAGTTTTAGCCATGTTATGTGTTTTTAACGAGGGAACCGAAATAATACAACTCGCATCTATGGCTATTTTTGCAATATTGACTGTTTTTAGGGCGAAGGGATTAGATATTTTGATATTATTTATACTCTCATCGTTGTTTAAATTCATAATTTTAACTCCATATTCCTCTAACCGAAAAATTTCATTTAACTTAAAGAACTTTTCTGATGTTCCAAAAGATCCTCCATCAGCGACAATTATTTTTTTGGGATCTATTTTGGCTTCTTTAATAAGATATAAAATGATTCCTTCTAATGTATCTGTTGAGGTTACATTTCCAGTACTAAAATGATCTGAGGTTACCCAGTTAGGATTTATTAACAATTTTGTTTCTGAATTGGTAATAAATTTCTTCAAAGAAATAATTTTAAGAGTTCTTAAAACAACATCTTGAGTAGTTTCATGTGATTCTCTTTTAATTACATAAACTTTTGTTTTCATCTTTACTATCATTCTTTCGAATAAAAGGGATAACCTGTTGAACTATAAAAAAGAATTAAAAAAATAAAAAATTATTTTTAAAAATTTTGTACTTCAAAATTTTAAACTTTTGTTTTTATTATAAACCTGGAATTGCCGTCCGTTTGTGGATAATGTCCAGTCCTTTGGAAATAGTTGTTATCAACACTAGAAATATAAGAGCTACAACTAGGTAAGTCATAAGCGAGAGAAATAGTTGTGAAACAATATAATGTGCTTTCGCAAATAGTTCTGTAACTCCAATTAAATATACAATAACAGTGTATTTCGGAAGGTAAGCGGCTTCATTAGACCATGCTGGAATGACTCGACGCAGAGTTTGTGGTAATACAATATGGCGAATTCCAGCGATACGGGACATACCGAGCGATTGGGCTGCTAGTAATTGTCCAGCGCCAACAGATGACATGGCACCACGGAGATATTCAGCTTGATAGGCTGCGCTGTTAAGACCTAACGTGAGGATGCCTATCAAAGTTCGGTGATTTAGGAGAATGATTGTAATATCCCTATCTAGAATCATAAAGCTGACAGGAAACTCCCACCTCCCAATAGGGATGAAGGGAAGATTTTGGGCTTCTAAGATAGCATTTATGCTGAAGGGAAGAAAATAGAAGAGGAACAATTGTGCAAGCAAAGGTGTACCACGTATAAGCTCGATATACCCTGTAGCAATCCGTGAAAGAAACCCACCACCATATTGCCGTAGAATAGCAAGAGAAAGCCCTAAGAAAAAGCCTATTATAAGTGCCCACATATACAACCACATCGTCATTAAGAAACCTGCCAAAAGTTGATCCCAGTATCCAAGTACGCTAAAAAATTCTGTTACTAGTGAACCTTGGAGTATCATTTACTTTTTTCCTCTTTTGGGTACTTTAGAAGTTCTTCATGACGACCATACAAAACATCAATTTGTTTGAGAAAGTGCTTAACTCGTTCAGATTTAGGTGATACCAATAAATCTTTGGGCGATCCGTGTTCTATGATGACTCCTTTATCAAGGAAGATCATTTCTGATGCTACAGCACTTGCGAATCCCATTTCATGGGTAACAACCACCATTGTCGTGCCTGCTTTAGCAATTTCTAACATCACTTGAAGCACTTCGCCGATCAATTCTGGATCCAAAGCAGATGTGGGTTCGTCAAATAAGATTATGTCAGGTTCCATGGCTAAAGCACGTGCAATGCCAACACGTTGTTGTTGGCCACCAGATAATTGTGCTGGATAATGGTCTGCCCATTCCGCCATTCTAACACGCTCTAATGCTCTAATTGCCATTGTGCGGGACTGTTCTTTACTCAATCCTTTGACCCGGCGAAGACCGATGCTAACATTATCTATTGCTTTGAGGTGAGCAAATAAATTAAAATGCTGGAATACCATACCGATCCTCGCTCTAATTTCATTAAGATTGACTCCAGATTCCATTAGATTCTGTCCGGAGAGATAAACCTTCCCCTTATCTGGTGGATCCAACATATTGATGCAACGAAGAAGTGTACTCTTGCCAGCTCCACTTGGTCCAAAAATTACCTTGACCTCTTGCTGAGCTAACTCGAATGAAATTCCTTTAAGTACCTGAAAATCCTCGAATGATTTCCACATATCTACTATACGTAACACAGGTTCACCCATAATTAACCACTTCCCATTCCCAATTCTTCAAGTTTTTTGGTTTGACGTTCACCAAATATTCTTGTCACTGGGTATGTAAAGATAAAGTATAAAATAGTAACAATAGCCATTGATATGCCCAAAAGCTCTGGATAATTTACAGACACATAATAGGCTGCTCTTGTCATTTCTATAATTCCAACAGCGTAGGCAAAAGACGAATCTTTGATAACTACTGCGTACTCATTAGACCAACTGGGTACTGCCAACCGAAAGGCTTGAGGCATTACAACATGTCTGAAAGCTCGGAACCGGTTCATCCCTAACGCACGAGCAGCTTCCATTTGTCCTGGATCCACTGATAAAATAGCTCCACGAAAAATTTGAGATTGATATGCACCACTCCGAAGAGCTAACGCCAAAATTACACCACCAAGTGGTCTATCAAGTGGATCCAAATACCAAAACAATCCTGGCGTTCCAAAAGCGAATATATAGATCAGAACTAGAAGTGGAATACTTCGGAACACCTTCTCATAACCGCTTGCTAACCACCCAAGTTCTTTACTGCCATAAACGCGCATGAGGGCCAGTGACACCCCCAAAATAAAACCCGAAAATAGACCAAGGGCTGTAAGTAACAATGTTTGAGGTAATCCAGTTACAATAATAAAAAAAAAAATTTCGAGAAGGTCTGGAATTTTACTCAACCCGTTGCATTAAACCAAGTTAACCAAATAGCATACATCCTTCCGTCTAGAGAAGCTGCTTGGAGGACTTCGTTAATTACATACAGTAGATCGGGTGTCGTTTTTCGACACCATAGTGACAAGGGATCGGGCTCTGAAGTGTAGATTATTTTGATAGTATATAAAAATTTAAAATGTTCATAGATTGGGCCGTCTACATATACTGCATCAATAGCTCCATTATCTAAGTCGAGCATAAGTGTGTCAACTCTTTCATATGTTATAGGAGTTATACCAGCATCTTTCAACTCATCCTCCATTGTTGTGCCTCCTTGGCAACCAACTTTATAATCCTTAAGATCCTCTAAACTTTCGATCGTCAGGTCAGAATCATTTTTGACAATGACAACTTTCACCACAGTAATGTAGGTTATAGAGGGTGCAAGTTGGCTTGCACGTTTTATTCCTGTGTCTGATGACGGATCGTAAGTCATTGCGGCTGCAATCATGTCAATTGTGCCTGCTTTACATGCACCAATCAAAGAATCAAAGGGTATATCTTTCATGACAAGGTCAACACCAAGTTCATCAGCAATCAATTGTGAAACATCAATGTCGAAACCTACAATCTTACCTCCCACAACATTCTCGAAGGGAGGATAATCAGCACTAGTTCCAACAATAATAGATTCTCTGTTCTTAATCTTTGTGACTAGTGATTTTTCAGGTGCAGGAGTAAATAATCCGGGTATAAAAAATCCGATTACAAAACCTACCCCTAAGCAAACTATCATTCCTACTATTGCTATTTCTTTTTTCATTTATTAAAAACCTCTTAATTTTAATTTTAAATAAATTCTATATTTCCTTTTTTTTGAATGATTTCTGATGGGATTATATTTCATTAGTTTATATATAAAACTTTCTATTCTTGAGTTGAAAAAACGATCTATCATTAATTTTAAATTTCATATTACTCGAAAAGATATATATACCTATTTCTACTCATGACATAAGTTATATCCGCTAACTTCTTAAAATGAATGAGTTGCGAAAAATTCATATAAGACATCTTCTTCTAAATTTAAAAGTAGATTAGGAGTGATTTCCTTAAATTTTATCTCTTCTGTATTTTTGATTAAAATCTCTTCATTTACTAGTCCTGTATTGTACCAATGCTTTATTAATCCTATTCTTTTTATTTTTGCCACGTTAAGAATAGTATGCAAAAAATTCCTCCATTTATCTATTTCTTGATGAATCTCTATAGGTGTTTTTTTAAGAGCAGTTTTATGTTGTTTAGAGTTAATTTTATTCATTATCCAATTATGTATCTGTTCTTCTGACCACTTTTTTTTTTTAAGCGTCCTAATTTTTTTTGATTTAAGTAATTTCTTATATTCTTGAGAAAGGTTTTGAGATCCCAAAACAGTATCACAATCGCAATAACTTTTTGTTGCTCTAAGATACATTTCATTTGGTCTCAATTGAGGTTTTACATTACTATTGTTAATTGGAGAAAAATCCATATTAAATTTATCAAAATATGATTTTAATTCTTCTAAATTCACATCATTTGGTAAGGTTGCAGTAATGTAATAACACATTTTAATCACAATCCAAACGTAGGGATTTGAATTTTCTGAAAATAGTAATATTATATAAAAATATAGAATTAATTAATAATCTTATTTAGTTTTTAAAACAAGGGTTATAGCTCTTGTAAGTCGGATAATATCCATAACTTTACCTTTGTCTACAGTTATTTGTTCTCTGCTTATTGCGTGCGTAAAATCCCCCTTTCCTTCGCAAATTCTTACGAGAGCAAGGTTTTCACCAGAAATTACAATCTCAGCTGAAGATAAGATTCCTTGAGTGATTATTGTTTTCTGATCTTTTATCTTTAAATAAAATGGATCTTCATTGTCTAAATTAAATTGGAATGTCATCTCCCAATTGACTGGTTTGCCGCCTATATCTGTTACAAATACTTGTTGAGCCTTAGGAAGTGTATTCATTTTGTCAATAATTCTAGTTAAATTTTCATAAGCTACTCCCAATTTTATTCTCCTCCCTCATATTCAGATTTTTTTATCCAATTTTCATATTCATCTTCAGGAACAAAGAAAAAA
Organism: Promethearchaeota archaeon; assembly: GCA_048940925.1. Classification (GTDB taxonomy): domain Archaea; phylum Asgardarchaeota; class Lokiarchaeia; order Sigyniarchaeales; family SOKP01; genus Loki-b32. The sequence goes on from JBHLOC010000003.1 coordinate 29,878, forward strand.
TCAGTCATTTTGCCTCTCCTTTCTTTTTGAAACACAGCTCTCACTTTTTTTCCTTTCTTAATCTTTGAGGGCACTAAATTCTCCGAAAAAATTCCCTGCAATATAGCAGTATCAGCTCCTTCTAATTTAATATATCCTACTGCATATGGAATGTTTTTAATAAAAGCAGATGTTGTAAACCAAACTATAGTACTAACTTCAATAGTTCCAGTCTGTTTCACTTCAATCCATTCAGCAGGAGCATAACAATCAGAGCAGTTAATTCTGGGGGGCATCCATACTTTTCCACATTTAGAACATTTAGTCCCCAATAGTGTTGTATTGTTCATTAGTTCCATGAAAAACTTGGACTGCCCTCCCATGGTATATTTATAATTAATTCTAATAATATCTCTTATTTCATGGACTTGAAACTCTTCTGTCATTTTTCCAAACCCTCCTCATTAGACATTACAATTACAGCGGCATAGGCAGCCCCTGGACCCCCTATTGAATGAGAAATAGCTCTACCGTTTTCAATTGTTTTAATTTGATGTTTACCAGCATCTTCACGTATTTGTAATGCTGCTTCTCCCGTAGACATAATACCAGTTGCACCTACGGCGTGTCCACAACCAATTAAACCACCAGATGGACAACATGGCAACTCTCCATCCATCCTTGGTCCTCCTTCTTCAATCCATTTTCCCCCTTTTCCGAATGAAACAAAACCAAGTTCTTCATATGAAATCACCTCTTGTCCGCTAAATGCATCATGAAGTTCTGCTATATCTATTTGTGATTTTATTTTTTCATAGTCCAATCCTGCCATCTTATATGCTGCTTTTGCAGCATAGATATTGGAGTATAATCTTCCCATATCTTCTCTATTTCCTATAAAGCAATCAGTATTTGCTGCACCAACTCCAGTTATCCAAATTGGCTCTTCGACTTTTAATTCCTTTACTTTTTCTTCGTTTGCTAAAATTAATGCAGCAGATGCTTCTGAATACAGGCAACAATCAAGCATCTTAAAAGGATAGCATATAATTCTTGAATTCATTACATCTTCAACTGTTATTTTCATTGGTGATTGTGCTTTAGGGTTATTCATCGCATTTCCATGATTTTTTACAGATACAAGTGCCATTTGTTCTTCTGTTGGATTTCCAAATTCCTCAAAATGTGCATTAACCATACTTACATAAGAACTTGCCGCCATCATACCCATAGGATATTCATAAGTCATATCAGCTGAATAAGCAATTGCATTCAATACTTCGGGTGTAGTAGTGCCTGTTTGTTAATGACAAATAGCGATAAGCCATTAATTTTCATCATAACAGTCATTACACTTTTCTACACCAATGCAAAGGCATAAATCTGAGAGTCCTGATGCCACTTCAGCATACGCCATTCTAACTGTATAACCACCAGTTGCACCTCCCGTAGCAATTCTAGTTCCCGGTTTGTTATTCATTCCAAGATAGCTATTAATAAAAATGTCTGGCATAAATTGTCGCTCGAACAATTCGTTATATATTCCATAAACTGTTGATTGAATGTCTTCATGAGTTATTTCGGCACCATTTTTATTAGAATCTTCAATAGCAAGCTTAGTTGCATCAAACGCAAGCTCAAAATAAGTCTTATCTAAGTACCGGGCTTTAAATGGAGTAATTCCTATACCAATAATCGCAACCTTTTTCAATATTTTCCACTTTTCTGTAATTTTCTTTTTATTATTTTTATGGATTAATTAATGATTGGTTTTTCAATTATTTAATTTTTAAAACTAATAAAATTAGAAAATGAAATGGATTCTATATTAAAATATAGAATAAGGAATGGGTTATTAACTTCAAAAATCTGAAGCTTTTTAAATATTTCTCTGATTCAAGCGATAATCTTTCAAAGTACTTACACTTTCACCAATAAGATCAATGAATACTTTAATTTCCTTTTCTAAATTCCTTAAAACCTTTTGATATTTTACGACTTCGATTTTATCATCATTAGATAAATTTTCAATATCTATACTTTTAATCAAATTACTAATTTCTTGTTTACTTTCCACTGCTTGGTGAATCCAAGTTTGTAGTCCATTAATCGCTAAATCAAAGAAATTTAGATGCATTTGATATAAAAAATGCTCTCTTGAAGGATTCTTGTATTTTTGCAATATTCCCATCTTAATCATTTGATCAACTGCTCTTGATATTGATGAAATTGAATACCCTGTTAAATCAGAAAGAACTTTCTGATTTAATTCTCGTCCTTCAAGAAAAAATGTAGCCATAATTCTTCCAAAAATTATTGGCAAACCTCTCTTATCAACAATTCTCTCGTAAATTTGTAAAAATTTAGATCTGATTTCCTCAACATAACTCATAAATTATACAATAGAAGTAAAATTTATATAATTTTTGATTTTATTATAATTTGTGTAATTATGAAAATTATGAAAAAAAATTCTAATTCCTTTGTTTGCCCAATTTGTAAATCAGATTTATCATTTCTAAAGAAAAAGTATATATGTCATTCATGTCATAGGAATTTTAATATTGTTAATAGTATTCCAAATTTCTTTATTGCTTCAGAATCGGAAAAAGAAATCCCAGCGATTAAATCAGTAAAATTTATAGATTACCTCTCAAAAGTTTATGAATCAAAGATTTGGTATCCTTTAGTATATCATTTATATGGAGGTATTAAAATTCCTAATATTCAAAAGACTGTTAATTTAATAACAGAAATGACTAATTCTTCAGATGGTATTGTATTAGATGTTGCATGTGGGACAGGAATTTATACTAGAAGTATTGCTAAGAATGTGAATAAAATATATGGTATAGATTTATCTCAAGGAATGCTTGAAAAAGGAATAAATTTAGCTTATAAGAATAAGATTTTTAATATTGAATTTCTTAGAGCTAATGTTGAAAGAATTCCCTTTTCGAACAATTATTTTGATGGAGCATGTTGTTCAGGAGCTTTGCATTTGTTTCCAAATACTATCTTAGCACTAAAAGAGATTGCTAGGGTTTTAAAACCGAATTGCCCTTTAGCAGTTATGACATTTACAAGAAGAAGATTTTTGAAGTATAAATTTATATACGATCATATTAAGAAAAATCATGGAGCAATTATATTTGATCTAAATGAACTAAGTATCATTTTAAAAAGAGCTGGTTTTAAAAGTTTTAAACCAAAAGTATTTGGTTCTATGCTTTTATTCAGTGCAAAAAAAAATTATAAATAAATAAAAATATTCGTCTATTGAGTCAATCTCAAATTTGTTCCTATTACAGAAAAGTTAAAAATTTCTTAAATTGATTTTTCAACAATTTTTAATTTGCTTTTAGCGCCAATCACATTAAATTCACTAGGGCTGATTTCAATGTCTTTACCTGTTAAAACATTCACGATTGTGGCTGTTAGAATTCCCCAAGGGCATATTGAATTTTCTAACTCTTCCGGTTCCATATATGAGCGAACCACAGATGTTGAACAATTGATAGATTCCACGGTTAATTCATTTTCAGATATCCAATCTAATTTTAATTTTTCTGCCATACCTATTTCAGTAAATTTATTCATTGCGATTTCTAAAGCTTCGTTTAGATTATATTTTTTTAATTCATCTAGATCGAGTCCAATTTGTTTGGAATATCTTTCTAGAAATTCATAGGTTTTAGGAAATACATATTTATATAAAACTGGAGTTCCAACTAATTCTTTTGCGCTTCCTTCATATCCAAATGTAATTCCATGTAAAATCATAGCAACACCATGAAGATTTGTTTGTTTTGTTATTTCTCCATAAGTTTTAAATTTAAAAGCTTTTACTATTGCAAAAAGAATAATGCCGATTAATACTGATAGAATTAATGACAATACGTAATTTGGTATTAAGGCTGGTGTAGGTATCCCAAGCGAAGGATTTACAAAAAAATAAAAATCAATATTGCTAGTAAAATAAGCTAATGCCCATCCAGCAAATCCAATAGGTCCAATGATCTTTCCATAATTATAAATGAAATCTTTTTTAAATCTAGCAATTACAAATTTAAATGTAAATAAACAAAATGCAATGATCCCTCCAAGAAATGTATGCCAAAAAATGGTTGTAATATAAAAATCACTAAAACCATTTGGATTCAATCGTGGTATTACAGCAAAATAAATGCATAGAGCAGAAAGCAAATAGAAAATAGTTGCTGCAATCCACCCAAATCTCTTATGTGCTTTAACTTCTAATAATGTTAATTCCTTTAAATCCCTAATATGTGAAATCCCTATGGATGCATTGGCAAGGGCTAAACCAAAACCTACTGTTGAGAGATACAACATAAAGTGATTTAGAAATATCATTTGATCAAAGGTTAATTGAAAAATCATTCTTAAATTTCACCTTAAGTTCATTTATTTTAAAGGTAATAGTTTTCGGATATTAAAATTCAGTCAAAGAATATTTACCAATATATTCTTTTTATATATAAAATTAATGCTTAAAAGAAAAAAGTAAATTTATTTTATTTGGAGAAATATGTTAAAACAGATATCTTGAATTTTTTGAAATTCATTTAAATCTTCAACTTTTCCTATCATAATTAGAGCAATATTATTAAAATTAATACAAATTGTAGTTATTCTCTCTCCACCGATAGAACAGTTAAATAACACTCTATTATATACTTCCTCACTCAATTTTTTTGAAGAAGTTAATACACTTATAGTTTCAGGTATATAATCAGTGCAATCATACTCCTCATCAAATAGCTTCGAGTAGATAATTTTTCCAATCAAATCTACTAAGTATACTTGTTTAATTTTAGAATCCCAAATTAATTTCTCAAATTCTTCTGCTATTTTTTTAGGTTTCTTAACATATTTTTCTTTACTCTTGAAGAAATCCAAATCTAAAAACGCTTTTTCAATATTATCTACTAATTGGTATTGTTTTACAATAAGTATCTTTTTTCTAATCTCTACTAATATATTTTCATTCCTTACGGTAGTTAATAATATCCATTTTGCATTTTCATTAAGATTATTTTGATATAAAAATTGAGCTGAGTTAACGATCAACGGAATAAGAAAACTTACTTTTTCTTTATTGACAAATTGTTTAGCATGTATATAAAAAACATGTCCTGCTTTTGGTTCAAGAAGTATTATCGATTTAAATATTCCTCCTTCATCAATCTGTTGAATTGACTTAATTAGTGTATCTAGTCCATGAGCAAAGATAATATCTTCCATTTTTTTATTAAATTTATTAAATTTAGTTATTTCACCATCAAATTCTTTGTTTAGTGGTTCTCTAAACATTTTCGTAAAGTTTTCCATTATATCATGAACAAGCGAATGTAAAACTTCTATTAATTCTTCATTCTTACTTGTTGCGACAAAAGTGAGTTTTTGTGTATATTCAGCCCATTTTTCAAAAATTATATTAGTTTCTTTCAATTTTAATGCTTTAATATCTTCTCCTCTTTCCACACTTGCAAAATTATTTAAAGCTGTTAAAAAACCGCTAATCAAATCATCATCACTAGTTCTACTACTTTTTTCTGAATGCCAACTAAATAACAACTGACCTGATTCATTGATTATAAATAAGTCATCCATGATAATATTAAAAATGATTTTAAATTAAATGAATATGAAGTTTTTTTTAACTTTAACCTAATATAGTATAATAAAAAGATTTTCTCCATTGCTAATTAGTATTACCTAATTTTTAATAGATATAAGAGATTTTACCCTATCAAGGGTAAATTGGTAATTACTTATGGATAAAAAAAACATTCCAATTATTATAGGTGCAGCACAATTCACACAGCATAAGGGTACTTCCAAACCATTAGATCCACTCAGTTTAATGGCTAAGACTAGTAAAATGGCTATTGATGATAGCAAATCGAAAAAATTAGTAGAATACATCGATGCTGTATATATGATCAACATTATTTCATGGTCTTATGAAGATGGTCCGGTTGAGCTCAGTACAAGATTGGGTATTAAACCTATTAAAAAAGTATATTTACCTGAGGGTGGACATTCACCCCAGATGTTGGTTAATCGAGCTGCTAACGACATATCATCTGGAGAATTTCGCTGTATTCTTGTCACTGGTGGAGAGGCAGCTTATTCTATATTTAAAACTTTTCAAAACCAACCTCCACCATATTGGCCAGAAAGAAAAATACCTAAATACATAGAAAAAAAAGCGTGGGAATATACTAATAAAGTTGAGAGGAAATATGGAATGATAAATGCACCACTCACATACGCTATTTTAGAAACAGCATTGAGGGCTTCATCTGGTCGAAATCCACAAAAACATAATAAATATCTTGGAAAGCTCTTTGAACATTTTTCTAAACACGCATCGAATAATCCTTATAGCTGGACTCAAGAAAATTATACAGCAGAAGAAATAATTACAGCTTTTCCTGAGAATCGATATATTGATTATCCTTATACAAAACGTATGTGTGCTAATGTTTTTGTAGATCAGTCAGCTTCTCTTTTGATTACAAGTGAAGAACTTGCTAAAACACTTAATATTGACCATAAAAAATGGATATATGTAATGGGGGGTGCTGATTTATATAATATCCCACATGTTACTCAACGTCCGAAACTTGACAACTCTCCTGCGGTAAAGGAAGCAACTAGAATTGCTCTAAGACAAGCAGGACTGAAACTTAAAGATATTGATAAATTTGACTTATACAGCTGTTTTCCTTCTATAGTTGAGATTATTATGAATGAGCTCGAGATCAAAGAGGATGATCCTCGTGATTTAACAATTACAGGTGGGCTTCCCTATTTTGGTGGACCACTAAGCTTTTATTCTTTACATTCTATTATAAATGCCGTAGATTTAATTCGAAAAAATCGTTCTTTAAAGATATTCATTGTAGCAAATGGTGGGTATAACACTAAGCTATCTGTTGGAATTTATGGTTCTGAACCCCCTGTAATACCTTGGGGAACCCATAAGGATCAAGAAATCCAACAATCGATTTTAAAAGATGCTTTACCAGAACCTGTTGAAATGGCGAATGGTAAACTTGTCATCGACGGATATAGTATTAAGTATGACCGATCTGGTCAACCTGAAAAAGCAATTTTTATTGGAACACTTCAAAATGGAAAACGTGCTCTTGCCATTATTAAATCGGGATTAGATATAAACCTAAATCTAGAAGCACAGGAGCTTGTAGGAAAAACTTGTATTATTGAATATGATCCTCAAGAAGATCAAAATCTAGTACTCAGTTTTGAATAATTTCTTTTATTCATACAAAAATTTTACAAAAAAAAAGCTTAAATATAAATTCTATTATAAAATTGTTGTAAAAAAATAATAAAGAAAGCTATAGATATCAATTTAGCTTTTTTTTTTTTCTTTACTAAATCTAACCTTTTAATTTAAGAGAAGAAAGAGGTGTTATTTTTATATCTCAAGATGAAATGAAAGAGATTACAGAAAATCTCGATGAAAAAATTGTACAAAGTTTACAAGAAAAAGTTTCCGAATATTCTGTTAAAATTAGTGAGCTTGCAGAAAAACTATCTAAAAAAAGTGAAGAGTTAGAAAATTTGACAAAAAATAATAGTGATTTAAATTCCAAACTAGAAGAAACAGAATTAAATTTAGAATCTAAAGTGAGCGAACTAAGTAAACTAAATTCGGAGATATATGACTTGAAAAAAACTATTTCTTTACAAGAGAATGAAATTAATAAGTTAAATACAAAAGAGAGCAAATTGAATTTAAGAGATGAAGAATTAGTTAATTCACTCCAAGAAAAAGATAATATTATAAAAGAATTAAATAATAACGTTACAGCTAAGGAAAATAAAATCAAAGGACTAAATGATAAACTGGCAGTCAACGATAAAGTTATTCTTGACCAACAAAATAAATTAGAACAGTTAGAAGCAGAATTGAATAAGGCTAAAACAGAATTATCAGAATTAAAACCTCAGGAACCAACAATATATACAAGTGAAGAAAGATTAGTTTGCCCCCGCTGTGGTGCGAAAGGGAAAGATCTAAAAACTGAAGAAGATAAAAGTAAAGTTCTTAGTTATGTTGGACATAGTCCTATGTACGCGAAGAAAAATGTGTGTAAAAAGTGTGGTTATGACTTTTAATTAAGTAATTTCATTTTTCTTTAAACTATATTACCTATACTTAATTTAATAATTTAAATTAACCAATATAGTCTAGATTATTTTTTACATCGATGAATAAGATATAAAAAAGTATATTTCTAATTAATAAACTGTGATGAGAGTTGATAAAAACAAGAATTACAGAAAAATTTGGAATAAAGTATCCTATTATTAGTGCTCCTATGGGTCCATTTTATACTACTAAATTAACAATTGCTGTTTCTGAAGCTGGTGGACTTGGTGTTTTAAGTCATGTAACTTTACGAGGTAAAAATTCAGTTTTAGATTTTAAAGAACAGTTAGATTACGTAATTGAGCACACAGATAAGCCCTTTGGCTTAAATGTAAGAACTGCTCGTATTCAAACAGACCATAAAATTTTATTAAGAAAAATCCCTGAATGGCGTAAAAAAGATCCAAAGCTTCGAGAACAGCTAATTTATGCCGTAACAAGTGCAGGTAGTCCCCGAATTGCAGCAAAAATGTGGAAAGAAAAAGCACCTGATATGTATCATTTTCATGTTGGCCCTGCTTTATGGCTAGTAGATAAAATAGTGGAATCTGGTTGCGATGGAATTGTGGCTACGGGAACAGAAGGTGGAGGCCATCAGAGTTATGAAGGTATAACTACTTTAGTATTAGTTCAACAAGTCGCAGAAAAGTATCCTGAAAAAATGTTAGTAGCATGTGGAGGATTTGCCAATCCTGAAGGAATAGCCGCAGGTTTATCTATGGGGGCTGATGCTATCGCAATGGGTACTCGATTTATTGCTTCTAATCAGAGCGAATTTCATCAAAATTATAAAGATCTTATACTTCCCGCAACAGCTCGAGATACAATGCTTACAACCGGAGGATTTGGTCCTATCCGTCTATTAAAAAATAAATATTGCTTAAAACATGGGAAGGTGATCTCTAAAGAAGAAAAAATTTCACAAGAGATAGCTTATGGGATGGATGAATATCTCGAAGAACTCTATAGGTATGAAATTGTGTATACCCAAGGAGATGTAGATAATGGTGCTATACCCGTAGGCCAAACCTGTGGATTAATTGATACTATAATGGATGTTGATGATATTGTATGTGGATTTACAAAAAAAGCTGAGGTTTTATTAAAAAAAATATGCTCAAATATCTCGTAAAATTCTGTTTTTTCTATTATTTATATTGTGTTAAATAAAAAACAAAAAAATTAAATAATCATTATTCTTCACGCAATTCTCTTCTTAATATCTTTCCTATAACAGATTTAGGTAATTCAGGGACGATTTCAATGTATCGTGGATATTTAAGTGGGCCGATATTGTCCTTACACCATTCCATTAAATCCTCTTCGGTGACTTTCCCTTGATATTCTGGTTTTAATGATATAAAAGCTTTGATGGTTTGAACTGCTTCTGGATCTGGCACACCAATCACCCCTACTTCATTTACGGCTTCATGCATATATATGAGATCTTCAACCTCTCTTGGGAACACACCATGTCCTTTATATTTTATCATATCTCGCTTTCTATCTTTAATACGGATATATCCATTATTATCTATACACCCAATATCTGCAGTATAATACCATGGTATGCCTTTTGAATCCTCCCTTAAAGCAAACTCAGTATCTTCTTTTCTACCTAAATATCCTAACATAATTTGAGGACCTGTTCCACATATTTCGCCAATATATTTAAATTCTTCCGAACCACAATTTTCACAGCTTTCATTTGGACATGGAGGTAGAATCGTTTTTCCGTCTTCAATATCAACAATCCTAACGTATGTATCTGGTAAGGGAAGACCAACACTGTTAATTCTAAAATTCTTAAATGGATTCAACGATAATACTGGTGAACATTCTGACATACCATATCCTTCAATAATTAGAGCACTAGTTATCTCTTCAAATCTTTGCTTAACTTCTAACGGTAAAGCAGAAGCTGAACTTATACAGGCTATTAAAGAATCAAGTTTTCCTTTATATTTAATGGAATCCGGATCTTGATTAATTTTTATGTACAATGTAGGAACTCCAGGTATAAATGTAGCTTTTTCTTTCATCATTACTTTTAATATTTTTGATAATTTTTCAGGTGGACGAGGTAATAAAATTATTTTCCAACCTTCAAGTATTGCAACTGTCATTCCTATATTTCCATAAGCATGAGCTAAGGGTACAACTAATAATATCCCCCCTGTTCCTTTTGCATCTTCCATTTCAGTTAATTGCTTTGTGGCCCAGATGTCAGTTTGTTGTGCATTCACTACCATATTAAAATGAGATGTCATAACTCCTTTTGGAACTCCCGTGGTTCCCCCAGTATATATAAGAATAGCCGGATCATTCTTAATATCGATATTTACGTTAGGAACATTGATAGGTATTCCCCTTTGTAAGACATCTTGGTATTTGTGGAATTTAATTTCACCTACTTTTTCTGGCCATACTTTCATCCTAGGAACTTTACCTAAAAAGGTCCCGAGTTTTGCTTTTATATTAGGTAGATATTCTGCTAAACCGGTTAAAATAACTTTCTCTAATGTAGGCATCTTTCTTAAATCTTTCCCTAAAAGATATTCTTCATACAAGTAATCTAAGATAATCAAAATCTTAGCTTTTGAATCATTTACCTGATGAACAATTTCTATAAAGCGATTTACTGGAAGTATTGGATTAGATATGGCCCCAATTCGAACAATTGCCCAGTGAGCTATAATATATTGAGGAACATTTGGTAAATCGATACAAACAACATCCCCTTTTCTAATACCTAATTTAGAAAGCCCAGTAGCAAATTGATCTACAAGAATATCTAAATCTAAATATGTCATTCGAAAACCTTCAAAGAAAATCGCTTGAGAGTCAGGATATCTGTTAGCTGTTCTACTAAGAAGTTCTCCTAAAGGAATTTCATCATAATCATAATGTCGTGGGACGTGTTTTGGCCAATTTCGATCCATACCGTAAAATTTAAAGAGTTTTTCTTTATTCATTTCATTTAATTTCATTAGTTCTTCTTGACTCATTTTGATCAGTTTTGATGTTTTTATGCGATTTTATAATATTTATTTCTATTTAATATTATAAAAAAATTTGGAGTCAAAATCAGTTTATTTATTGCAGATAAGAAGTGTCATTATTAGATATTCATCTTATATAAGTTCTTATTTGGGATAAAACTCATCATGATTAAATCATCTCTTATCTCCCAACCTAGATTTTGATAAAAACTAACTACTTCTTGATTATATTTTTCAATAAATAAGTGAATTTTGTGAGCCCCAATAATACGAAATCTTTCAATCAATTCATCCATTATCTTTTTACCATATCCTTTTTTTTGGTGATCCGGATCTACTGCAAGATGGTGAACATAGCCTCTTCTCCCATCGAATCCCCCTATTACAACACATATGACTTTTTTGTGTAATTTTCCAATTAAAAAAAGATTTGGATTTCTCTGAAGCATTTTATTTATTTCTTGTCTTGTATCTGAGGAACCTACATTTATTCCTGCTTTCCTCCAGAGCTTAATAATTTCATCATATAAATCCATAGTATATTTTTCAATCTTCATTTGCTATAATATTGAGAGGTTATATATTGTTAATTTATCAAGTTTTCATAATGATTTAAAAGATTCTAAAGATAGTTTTATGGGAGTTATTTAGCTTATATAGGAATTATCCAAAAAAATAAAAGCTAATGATCACTAATTTTTTGAACCATCATAGAATATATTAAAGTTTAAAAAATTTGGATTTTTTTGGAAATTCAAAAAGACTAGTATTACATGTTCAGAAAAATTTATTAATCTATGAGTTAAAGAGTGCTGAATAAATTAAAACAAGAGTGATATAATAAATGAGTAATGAGATGAAAGTACTTGAAGATCTAGCAAAATTAACTGAGAAAGAATTTAATAAGAGAAACTATCTTGTAAAAAATGATTTTCTTTTTTGCTATTTTGTCGAAGACGAGTCTGTAAAATATCTCGGTATGGATTTAGCAAAACTAAACCTAGAAGAAAGAAACTTTGAACTCGTTGAAGAATCTATTAAAAAACTTCAAAGGTTAAAAGGACTCAGCATCAGATATCCTAAAAATAGAGAATTTCCTGACTGGTTCAAAAAGTTTAAGGATATGGAATATTTAAGTTTGAAGAATACCAATTTGCACACCATACCTGAATGGATTAAAGAATTCAAGAAGATTAGCTATTTAAACTTAGAGTCCAATGATATTACTATTTTACCTGAATGGTTAACAACTTTAAATGAGTTAAAAGAATTTCTAATACGAGGCAACTTTAACCTTGAGTGGAATGATAAGAATCTCAATATTCTAAAAACTCTTAATAATAAAAGTATAAAAATAACTGCTCCAAGGTTATTTCAATTTATAATTCAATATGATTTTGAACAAAACAAAATAGAAATAATTAAAGAACTCGAAAGGGAAAACTCTGAAAAAGAGAAGCAACATTATTATGTTAATCCTATTAACATTAAAATAGAACATGGAAATGTTGTTGAATGGCGAATGTTTCAATACAACATTAAAGCTTTACCGGAAAACTTCGGAATCTTTAAAAATCTAAGATCCTTAACGATTTCCGGCACACCTATCGAATATTTACCTAATTCTTTCGGGGATTTAACAAATCTTAAGTTTCTTGATTTGTCTAATAATCGTCTTAAATCTCTGCCAGATTCATTTTCTAATTTAACCTTAATTACTAAATTAAATTTAAGCAATAATCAATTTACTGAGATTCCTACGGCTTTATGGGCTCTTAAAGAATTAACTGAATTGAATTTAAGTAACAATCCCCTTGGTACTGAGGAAAAAAATATTATACAGAAAGTTCCTGATTTAATCAGAGAATATCTTAGAAAGAAAGCCACGATAAAAATTTTTATCTCTCATGCAGTTGTAGATTATGAACCCTATCGCATAGGAGAGCTTGTAGAATATCTTAAAAAACAAAAAGAAATCTCAGAGGTCTTTTTTTGTGAAGAAGACCTTGCAGGAAATATCGATGAATGGATGTTGGATACAGTACAAAAATGCCAACTATTATTATTCATTGCAACAAAAAAGTCAGTGTTTGACTCAGAAGATTGTTCAAATGAATTACAGCTTGCCGACAAGTTCTCTATTCCAGTTATTCCTATAAAAGGTTATAATGTAGATTGGTCAGATTTAGCAGAAAGAAATCTTTCTCGTGAATTAGGCTTAGTATTTAATAAAGATAATTTTGATGCGTTTTGTGAGGATTTGTATAGATACATTGAGAATTTCAAGCGTGAGATTGATTTAATGGGGAAAGAAGAACGGAGACAAGGAATTATTGACATCTATGAACGATTTCGATTAATTTTAGATGAAGCTCTAGGAGAAATCAACAGAAAATTAAATACACTGGAAGAAAGAATTACAAAACTAGAAAGATAATATAGTTAATTTCAAATAAAAACTTTATTTTATACTTAGCCTGAAAAATTGATTCTTTATAATTGTATGGATAAATTGCTAATTTTCTTTCTAATTTCAGTTTTATCTTTAATAATTTTCTTGATATAGTCTGAAATTTCTATTCTTTTATTAATATCAGTGGGGATTGGCAATATCACTTTCATTATACGATTTCCTATAGTAGCAATTGTCCCTTGAATGAAAGTGATTGCCAGAATCTGTTTTTGAACAATATCCAAATTCAAGAGGTATAAAAGAAGGTAAGAATCAATATATTCTTTATTCTCTAATACTTTTATTTGGAAAATATGGCTTTGAGTTATTATTTTTGTATCTAATTCGGTAATATAAGCTGTTTTCCCTATTAAATTAGGACCTCCATCTTTAACTAATAGGATGTCCCCAACTTCTATATTTTGCTTATTCTTATATTGTTCATATACTTCTTCACTCGTTTTTTTGTATGAATCTAAGTTTATTTCCCAGTTATTAATTTCACTCGTTCGAATGAAAGGGATTTTTCCAAGACCATAAAGGTGAGAACCAATTTCATCCCCTCGAGGAAGATATCCTCCTTTATTAGTATAGATGATTTTCTTTTCAACTAAATCTTTAATAGTTACTAGTTCAAACTCTTTATTATTTGAAAGTGTCTTTAAAGTCTTTTCCACTCCAGTATAGTACATTGGTATGAAAATTTTATTGTTAATCTCCCTATACTTTATCTTAAATACTTTTTGCTCTTTTGAATAATCAAATTCTTCAGCTTCCTCTAACTTTAAATGTAAATCTATTAAATCATCATTAACAATTGGTTTTCCTTCATTATCCAATAGTTTACTTCCATCATTATTTAGTTTATATAGAAGCTTTCCGTCTTTATCATGTCCTACATTTTCAACTATAGCAAAATCTATAGTATAATCATTTGGGATATCTTTTAACTTCTGAAAAAACAGGATACTTGTTTTATTGCATGTATATGGTTGAAAAGTATTTTGATCTAATGAAATAATTCCTAATATTTTACCATTTGAGACTAAATATTCCCAAATATAACGTTCAGAAGGATTTCCAAAAATTCCTTCTGGTAAGACAATGCCTAATTTACCATTATTTTTAAGAAGTTGAATGCATCTTTCAATAAATAACACTTGAGGGGGCTGTTGTTTGACCAATTTCTCTTGCATTTCCCATTTATTATTAATATCTCTCCAGGTGTGACCTAATTTATAATTTTTAAGGATTTCTTTATCATTTAAGGGAATCTTTGCTCCAAAAGGAGGATTAGTAAAAATAAATTCAAATGAATTATCTTGAATGGCTTGTTTTGCTTTAACTCTATAACTTTCCGGATCTAAGGAGTCCTCACAAAAAATATTTGACTTACCTCCACTTAATACGTCCAAGTATAATTTAGCAATTTTTGAGAGAAATAAATCTTTATCTATACCATATAGATTCCTGATAATCTTAAGTTTGCTTTCTTCAGAATCTAATTTTGACCATAAATGATCTTGAGCTTCAAGCAAGAATCCTCCATGCCCACATGCAGGATCCAAAATTCTTGAATTAAGTTCAGGATTTAAATAATTTACCATAAATTTTACAACATTTGGAGGAGTAAAAAATTGACCTCCTTCATCTTTTAATATTTTACTTACAAAAATCTCAAAAGCATCACTTAAAATATCTTTAGATGATTGAAGGAGAGAAATGTGTTGTAATTCTTTTACTATTAAATAAACAAGGTCTTGATTTAAGTTGATTTGGTCATTATTATCAAAAAACTCATAATATTTTTTTCTAACTTTTACTTCAAAAAAAGAATTTATTCTTTCAAAAAAATCAGTTTTCTGTTCTCCATCTTTTATACAAAATTCTACCTCTTCGTAAGGTTTTTTACCAATTTCATCAACCAACTTGCAAAGCAAAAGATTAATCATTTGCTTTGAACGTGTTCTTGTGTCAGTATCAGTATATTTCAGTTTACCATATAAGTGTTGATTTATTAAGTTGAATATTTTTTTTAAATTAGTTGATGGTACTAAATCTTTTTTCTTTAATCCTTTAGATTTCTTCTCTACAAAATCAGTAATTTTAATTGGCATTTGATATGAATTTTAAGTGTAAACCTTTCATTCAACTTTTATATCTCTATTATTCATTAATATTGAATGAATTTATTATTCTTTTTTATTAAGTAAAAATTAAGGTTAATTATGTCTTCAAATCATTTAGAATTTGGTGAATATATAGAATTTTACATAAAGAAACGTTTTGGAATTATAAACTTAAACAGAGTTCATAGATCTAATGCATTTACTATTGAACAATTAGAAAATTTAAAGAAAGCCGTAGAATATTGCCAGAAAAATGAAAAAATTAGAGGTTTGATTTTAACAAATAATGGGAATTCTTTTAGTACAGGAATAGATATAGGAGCTATTAATGGAAGTGATCACGATGCTGTAAAATATTTAGAATCAACTGCAGCAACCATCTGTAAATTATTATATAATGGCAAACCAGCCATATGCGCAATTAATGGAAGAACAATGGGAGAAGGAGTAGTTTTTGCGATTTCTTGTGATTATCGAATTGCTACGAAAGGAAGCTTTTTCCAAATGCCAGAAATCTATTCAGGAATTTTTACTGGTACTGGATGTATAATTCTCTTTTCAAAAATAATCGGAATTTCGTGGACAAAAAAAATGTGTATGTTTGGTGAGAAAGTAAGTTCCCAGAAGGCGTTAAAAATAGGTTTAATTGATCAAATTGTCGAAAATAAAACTGAAGCAATGGAAATAGCCTTGGAAAAAGCAAGATTTCTCTTTACAAAAAATCAGACTGTTTTAAATGCTATCAAATTATGTAGTAATCATTTACATGATAGATCTTTTTATAATGCTTATGAGTTAGAAAAAAAAGGTTCTGCTTGGTATGAATATGAAGATCCCGAAGCACTCCTTAAAATGTTTAGAGAAAACTTTAATTGGAACACATGATAAATTTAATTGCTTTGGATTAATTTTTTTTTTATTCCAATAAAAAAACATGAAGATGAATGAAATGTCTTGGGAAGAATATAATCAATATCCTCATACAATTGTAGGTGTTATTGAAAAATGGGCGAAAGAACGACCTAATAAAATTGCTATAATCATATATGATACTGAAAAAAAATATACATTTATAGATTTTAATAATGCTATTACTGCTATGGCATTTAAATTATATAATATGGGTTTCAGAAAGGGTGATATCATTACTACTTCCCTCCCATTTTTGTACGAACATATTGTCTTAGGATATGCTTGTGCAAAACTTGGAGTTATGTGGACACCATTTGATTTACGCTTAAAACCTCCAGAAATAATGAGAAATTTAAGTTTGCTAAAAGAAAAATGCAAAATGTTTTGTCATCTTGGAAAAACTTCACTAGCAAATTTTGGATTAATAGGAGCCGCTGTAAAAAAGAATAATCCGTGGTTAGAATATGTTGTCCAATTTAGCACGCCTGATGATAAATATAGAGCGGGGATCATTCCTGCATATCAAATAGCTAAAGAAGCTCAAGATGAGATTCTAGACGCAATGAAAAATCCTGATTTAATGAAACCATTTATGGAAGAGTGTGCGAAAGTAGGAAAAGATGATCCCATTATGATTATCTTTACTACAGGATCTACAGGATATCCAAAACCTGCTATGTTAACTAATAAAAGTATTACTTGTCAAAATATGTGTCTTTCAAAAGGTTTTAATGTTGATGAAAATGACAAAATGCTAGTTAATCTCCCTCCTTCTCATGTAGGTGGGACCACTGAACAATTTATGACTCCTATGTTTATTGGGGGTACATGTGTTGTTTTACATATTTTTGATGCTGAAAAAACACTAGATGCTATTCAGAAGTATAAAGTAACTACGTTTGGTCAGATACCGGCAATGTTCGTCATGCAATGGAGGTTACCTAATTACAATGATTATGATTTAAGTTCCTTAAAATTTGCTTTGTATGGAGGTCAAGCAGTAGATAGACCATTCTTAGAAAGGTTATCAAGTATGGCTCCTAAATTTGGTAGTGGGTTTGGGTTGACAGAAAGTTCTGGTTTCTGCACATTCACACCATTAGATGGAACTGTTGATGATATTCTAGCAGGTATTGGAGAAGATTATCCAATTTACCCGATGAGCATCAGAAAACCCATGAAAGAAGATAATTCATCTGGAGATGAAGTACCTGATGGAGAAATTGGTGAAATATGTTTTCAAGGTCCTCAAAATTTCTTAGGATATTTTGGAAATGAACAAGCTACACGAGAAACTTTATCAAATGATGGAGTTCTTTATACTGGAGATATGGGTTATAAAGATGATAAAGGATTGCATTTATCTGGAAGAAGGAAATACTTAATTAAGCCAAAAGGCTTTCAAGTTTTTCCACCGGAAGTTGAAGCTTTTATAGCTGAAATTCCACAAGTCGAATTTGTAGGAGTTATTGGGGAAAAACATGAAGTTTTCACAGAAGGGATTGTAGCTTATATTAAAGTTAGAGAAGGTCAAATACTAACCCAGGAAGAGGTTTATGAGCATTGTAAAGGTATAGCGGCATATAAGAGGCCGTCTTTAGTAGTGTTTTTGGATGAATTCCCATTAAATAGAGTTGCAAAAACTGATTATGTTGCATTGAAAGACCGCGTAGAAAAAGATATTGAAGAAGCTAGGGCTAAGGGTGGCTGGGATGCATCATAATGTATAAATTCTTGATTTTAATTTATATTAGAACTATTCTTATGTAAAAGAAATTTCTAAATAATTCTTTGAAATTGCGAAATCTTAAAATCTAAATGTTGTTTATAAAACTTAGTTATCAATTGATAATAGACCTAATACAAATAACATAAAAGAAGAACAAGGGATTTAAGCCCCTAATAAGAAAAAATATTTAAAACGCAGATAAGGTGAAGAAAATTGCCTAAAGAAGATGATTCAAAAGTTTTTATTGGTAGAAAGAAGACGATGAGCTATGTTATGGCTGCTATGGTTGTTCTAAATGAAAAACCAGTCAGATTATTAGCGCGTGGTCGTTCAATTTCACGAGCAGTTGATGTTGCAGAGATATTGATAAATAAATTTATCAATGGAAGTACTTATGGAGAAATTTTGATTGGAACTGAAACTGTGACTAATCAAGATGGAAGTACAAGTAATGTTTCCTCCATTGAGATTGAAATTCTTCCACCAAAGAAGAAATAAAAGAAAAATCTAAAAAAATACAGGAGAAAATCAGGAGACTTTCTCGTATCTTTTTTTTCATATTATTTTTAAAAAGTTTTATTATTTAGATATGAATTTGTAATGGTTTTCATCTATAATTGGACGATAACCTACTTTTTGGTATATGCTGTTTGAAGTAGGATTACTTAAATCTGTAAAAAGAAAGCAATATTTGTTTCCTTCTTCTAAGAGTTTTTTACTTAATTTTGCAACGCATTCAGTTGCATATCCTCTTCTTCTCAAGGAGGGGGGCGTATATACTAGATTAATAGCATTTCCATTAGGTGTTTTACCAGCTTTCCTTGCCATTGAAACAGGTTTATCATTATCAAAGAGTAAAAAGATTTTACTCGTCTCATTCTCAAATTCAACCTTGAAATTACTAATATTTCGATTTACTTCTTCTTCAGTGATATCAATTAAAGCTTCAGTTAACATTTCTTTCGCCCATTTAAGTACTAGTGATTGATAACGTTTGGTGGCAACAGAAAATTGCCTATCTCCAATTGTTTCTTCTGAGACTTTTACTAATTCATAAATTCTTTCTTTTCTTAACAACTGTGATTTTAAAGAATTTTTTTTACACCATAATTTCATAAATTTATCTGCTGCTTCGCTGAAGCTTAAAACTCCAGGTAACTTTTCATTTGCTTTTTTAAGTCCTTCTACTAATATATCAATACACTCAATCTTATCCGTATAAGATATGAGGAGATCATGAGGAGGTGTTCTTAGAGCTATTAAATTTATCCTATTACCTTCCATTATTGTAATTAAACGGGGATGCTCATCTCCATATCTATGAAAATTCTCCTTTAGAGAATTAAGAATTGATAAGAGAAGTCCATTTTCAACCTCTCGTTTAAGTAAGAAAGGAGTAGCTAAATCGTAAAAAGTATTTATATCATTGTAAAAACTTGCTTCCATATTCATTTAAGAAGATATTGTATTTAAAAAAGCTTCTTATTAGGATGTCATATTTTAACTTTAAAGATCTTGTTTTAAGGCTTCTAGTTTCCTGACAACCTCATCAATATTTGATTTGGTAGCAGATTTATTGCTTAATTTGTTAACTAAATTGATGAAATCTTTGATTATTGGATGCTCAATTATATTACATTTTTGATTCATGGTGTTCACCTCTAAAATAAGAGCAGATTCAAGTATTTCTCCCATCCCTATGACATCTTTGAGAATTAATTCGTTTTCTTCATTGTAAGATAAGATGACAATATCTTCTAATATCTGAGACCCATCATTTTTCCTAATTATCTTAAATTCACACATTTAATGTTCTCCTCTTAATTAGTAAAAAAATTTCTAATACAATATAAAAAATAATGTATTTATATTAAATTTTCATTCATTTTATCAGAAATCTAAATTAAAAATGAATCACTAACTTAAATGACGTGATTATGTTAGATGTGAAAAAAGAAGAAATCTATTTTATGTCTGCTTATGAAATGGTGGATAAAATAAAAAGCCAAGAATTGACTTCAGAAGAAATAACTGAAATAATCATAGAGAGAATAGAAAAAATTAATCCAATAATCAATGCTTATTGCACTCCTACCTTTGAACTAGCTCGAGAAACAGCTAAAAACGCAGATAAGGCTGTAAAAGAGGGAAATAAATTAGGATTATTACATGGGATACCCACTTCTATAAAGGATGAGACAGACACCAAGGGGATTAGAACCACTTATGGTAGTTATTTGTTCGAGAACAATGTCCCGAGGGAGGATGAAGCTGTAGTTAAAAGACTAAGGGATGCTGGTATTGTACTTTTGGGTAAAACTAATACACCTGCGTTTGGGTATAAAGGAGAAACAGATAACTTGATTTTCGGAGTTACTAAAAATCCTTGGAATTTGGAAAGAACCACGGGAGGGTCTAGTGGTGGTGCTGCCAGTGCTGTGGTTTCAGGATTAGGTCCCATCGGTATAGGATCCGATGGAGGTGGATCAATTAGGATTCCTAGTTGTTTTTGTGGGCTATATGGTCTTAAATCCACTTTTGGACGAGTTCCCCAGAGTACTATGAAATTAATGGGGTATCTTGGTACATTTACTCATAAAGGGCTTCTTGTACGATATGTAAAAGACGCTGCCTTGGTATTGGATGTAATAGCAGGTCAAGATGATTCTGATAGGTATTCTGTTCCGAGACCAAATTATAGCTATGTAGAAAAGCTTGATGAGAAACCGACTAAACTCAAAATAGGATACTCGTTAGACTTAGGTTTCGCAGAAGCTCTTGATCCCGAGGTAGAGAAATCGGTTCTAAATGGAATTCAAAAATTTGAAGAATTCAGTTGGTCTATAGGAAAAATTAGAATAAGATTGAGGAATCCTGAATCAACTTTTTTAACTATCTGGAGCGCAGGATTTGCTTATACTCTTGGACCCTATTTGGAGACTGCAAAAGAGAAAATGGATCCTGGTCTTGTGGATTTGATTAATCTTGGTTTTACATTTTCTACAAAGGAAATAAAGATAGCAGAAATTCAAAGAGAAACGATTTATGAAGAGATTTGTAAGATATTTAAAAAGGTTGATATTTTAATAACTCCAACAGTAGCATGTCCTGCTTTTGAACTTGGTAAATCAGAAGTAATAGACGAGGAAACTATGAAAACAGGCATTATTGTGAATGGAAAGAATATGACTATAGCAGGATGGTTCCCTTTTACTTATCCCTTCAATGCTAGCGGTCATCCAGCAGCCACGATTCCATGTGGGTGGTCAAAAAATGGTTTACCTATTGGAATGCAAATTGTGGGAAAAAGATTTGATGAATTGACTGTTCTTCAGGTTTCAAAAGCATTTGAAGATATAGCCCCCTGGCAAGATAAAAAACCAATGTTTAACTAGATTTTTTTTAATCTATAATTCTAAATTAAGAGAGAAGAAACAGCTTTTAAAGAATATTAATTTTAGGATCTATATAACCTTAAAATTATTTTTATCAAGGTTTAAAAATTGAAAGAAAATGAACTCTGTTTTATGCCTGCGTGGCAAATAAAAGAAAAAATTTCTTTGCAAGAATTCTCTTCTGAAGAAATAACAGAAATTTTCATTGACAGAATAGAGAAGATAAACCCCATAATTAATGCGTATTGTATTACTACATTTGACCTAGCCAGAGAGTTAGCCAAAAAAGCTGATAAGGCGGTGAAAAAAGGTGGAAAGTTAGGACTCTTACATGGCATTCCTACTTCCATCAAAGATAATGTTGATATTAAAGGAATTAGAACCACATTTGGTTGTAAAGCATTTGAAAATTATATTGCATCTAACGATGATATCGCAGTCAAAAGATTGAAAAAAGCAGGAGTAGTCATATTAGGTAAAACAAATATGCCCGCCTTTGGGTATAAAGGAACCACAGATAATCTAATATTTGGCGCAACAAAAAATCCTTGGCATTTAGAAAGAACTGTAGGAGGATCTACGGGGGGAGGAGCAGCAGCAACAGCTTCTGGATTAAGTCCTTTAACGCAAGGTTCTGACGGAGGAGGATCTATCAGAATTCCAAGCAGTTTTTGTGGATTATATGGTATTAAACCAACATTTGGACGCATTCCACAGACATCTATGAAAATTGAAGGTAATATGGGTACATATGTTCAAAAGGGACCAATAGCTAGATTTGTAAAAGATGCGGCATTAATGTTAGATGCTTTAGTTGGAGCTGATGATATAGATAGATATTCTCTACCAAAACCAAATTATAGCTTCTATGATGCATTAGAAGAAACACCTAAAAAACTGAAAATAGGATATGCAATAGATTTAGGAAATCTTGAAATTGTTCATTCTGAAGTTGAGAAAGCGGTATTTGATGCTGTTAAAAAATTTGAAGTATATGATTGGCCAGTTGAAAAAAGTAATATTAGTTTATTATCGAGTGGAAAAACACTCAGAGGAAATGTCAATATAGAAAATTATGGTTTAACTTGGTATATTTTATGGTCATACGGATTTGGATATTTTATGAAGCCGATAATTGAACAATACGGAGATATTCTAGATCAAGAATTAGTACAACTAGCTCAATATGGATTGCAACTTTCCGCTGAAAATATTTATACAGCAGAAATACAAAGGGAAATCATATATGATAATATATGTAGACATTTTAAAGAATTTGATATTTTAATTACTCCAACTATGGCATGTCCTGCTTTTGAATTAGGTGTATCCGCCCCAACTAAAATTGAGGGGAGGGAGGTTTCCGGAGGAGCCTATTCACCCTATACTCATCCCTTTAATATGAGCGGTCATCCAGCAGCATCAATTCCCTGTGGATGGTCGAGTGAAGGATTACCTATAGGGATGCAAATTATAGGGAAGAGGTTTGACGAGGTTACTGTTCTTCAGGTCTCTAAAGCATTTGAAGAAATTGCTCCATGGCAAGATAAAAAACCAATTTTTGAATAATATTAATAATTCTTTGACAATTTAGTACGTTTTACATTTTAAAATAACCAATATTTTATTTTTCACATTTATTTTAATACTTCACCTAGCTATTTTTAGTTAAACTTCATAAAAACAATTTTTTTAAATTGTCCTTAATAATTCTAAGTATAACAATTATTTTACAACTTATAGCTAAAAACAAAAAGAGAGAAAATTGAGTAAAATGGCACGACCATATCAAAAAGCTAATATTCCTGGTCCTGAGATGGGCACCTCTGTCTCAGATCCAGCAGTGATGGCAAATTTACTTAAAGCACCTAAAAAGAAGGTCTTCGTTATAGGCGCTGAATCCCTAACCTGGGAACTTGATGGGAAAAAGCTTGCAGATTATTTCATTGAAATAGCAAATAAACTTGATTGTCATGTAGTCTCAACAGGACATGCATACAAATATTTGAAAGATAAAATAGCTGATAACAATTTATTCGATATGTCTTTAATAAATATTACAAACCGTTTATCTGATAAAGATTGGGCTGGTTTTGATGGTGAAGGACAATATTCGATGGTCATTTTCGGGGGACATATTGTATTTTACGTCTCTCAAACATTATCTCGTCTCAAGAACTTTACTAACTGGTTAAGAACGATTGATCTAGATAAATATTCTCATCCGAATGCTCGATTTAGCTTACCAAATTTAAGTGAAGCAGATTGGAAAACATTTTTAGAAAATTTAATTGAAAAGTTATAAAAGTTAAAATATTGAAATAAATTACCAAAATGAAAATTCAAATAAGGAGATATGTAAAATGAGTTTTGCAGATTTACCTTTTGACGTAGGACCTGTTTACGAGGGTGAACGTATAAGAGGTAATCAAATGTATGTTGAACTTGGCGGTCCTAAGATAAATAAGCATTTTGAGCTCGTAAGGGTCAAGCCAGAAAAGGAAATCGAGGATGGAAAAGTTTCAATTATAGGGCCAAATATTAAAGATATGAAAGAGGGTGAGCGATATCCAATAGGTATTTTAGTCGAAGTAGCGGGTCCAGAATTGGAAGAAGATTTAGAAGCAGTGTTTGAGAGGAGAGTTCATGAATTTTGTAATTTTATAAATGGAGTTATGCATCTGAACCAAAGGTATACAAATTGGATGAGACTCTCAAAGACTCTTATTAGTAAAGGTTTTGATGATCTTACTATGTTGGGCACAGTTCTAATCCGACTCTATAAAGCAGAATTACCAATTATCAAAAAAGCACAGGTAACTTTACTAACAGACCCTAAAGAAATTGAAGAACCATATAATTTCGCTATGGGTATATACAATAAAAGAGATGAAAGAGCTCGGACTATTCATGATGAAGATGTTGATATGTATTACGGTTGTGTACTCTGTCAGTCATTTGCCCCAACTCATGCTTGTTGTATTACACCTGATAGAACGTCCCTATGTGGTAGTATTAACTGGTTTGATGCTAGAGCCGCAGCAAAGGTGGATCCGAAAGGACCACTATTCGAGGTACCACCAGGTGAATGTGTGAATAAAGATGCTGGAGAGTTTACTGGTGTAAATGAGATGATAAAGAAACGTTCTTTAGGTGAAATCAAAAGAATATATCTTTACAGCGGAATGGAATTTCCACATACATCTTGTGGATGCTTTGAGGCTATTGATTTTTACATTCCTGAAGTAAATGGTCATGGGATAGTTGATAGAAATTATGGTGATGTCGCAATCAACGGATTACCCTTCTCAGCTATGGCGAATCAAACAGGGGGCGGAAAGCAGATGCCTGGTTTTAACGGAGTAAGTTTCCAATATATTGGCTCTCCAAAATATCAATTATATGACGGATTACAATTGGGACTTGAAAGTGGCATTTACACAATCGTATGGATGCCAACAACCGTGAAAGAAAGAGTAGCGGAGTTTATTCCAGAGGATTTGATCGATAAAATAGCAACAGAGGAAGATGTTCAAGATATTAATCAATTAAAAACCTGGCTGAAAGAGAAGAATCATCCTATTGTGAGTACATGGACTGAGATGGAAGAAGTGGAAGAAGAAGAGGAATGGGAGGAAGAAAGTGCAATGGTTCCTATGGGAACAGTTGGACTGACGATTCCTGGAGCTGGAGGTGCGGGAGGATTTAAAGTAATCTTAAAGAATTGTAAAATACACGCAGAATCAATAATAATTAAGAAAATCGAGACTAAACGCAGGAAGAAATAATGTTTTTATTAATATCTTTTTTTAATTTTTTTTGAATTTTTATTTACACTAAACTTTAGTTCTAATCTTTCATTAAGTAATTTCTTACTTAAAAAGAATACATACTTTACATATATCAATTTTTTTTTGTAAAAATATCAAGTTTAAAATAAGTTAGAATATATCATTAATTAATCCAATATTGAAAAAAGTGGTTTTCATGAGTTATGAACCCAATATATATGACCCATCTGATAAAATTGAAATTGAAGAAACTTTAAGAGGGCAAGCTACAGGGATAATTTGTGTTGATGTTTGTGCTGTTATACTATTCATAGTAGTTTCGATAGCAACTATAATCATATCGGAAGGTAGTATTATAGGGATTGTCATAGTCATATTTATCTGGATCGCCATGACTGGAATTGGTCTTTGGTCTTACCATTATATAAGAGGTAGCGGTAAAATAAGAAAATTTATTATCACAAATGATTATATTAGTATTCAAGTACCAGATAATCCCCCTTTCACTGTAAATGTATCAGATTTTAATACAATTGAAACGAGAAGAATAATAACAGGATATAAATATACCAAAAAAGCATTTTATATTTTTACGTTTACTGGTCCGAATTATTCAAATAGTCATCAAATTCAAAGTCAAAAAGATTTTTCAAGAAAAGCAATAAAAAAATTTCGACGAGAGTTAGAGGATTTTTCCGCGAGGAAAGGTCTAAACTATAGTTTTCGGAAAGGTAGAAGGTAATAATTATCTAGTAATTCTTTTTTTTATTTCTTTAATATTAAATACAAGTTTTAAAATATTGATTTCAATTTCAACATTAAATTCTCTAGACAATTAATATTAATTACCATGGAAGATATTAGATCCAGTTATTAATAGGAAACCTATTTATGTTAAATACAGTGAAAGAATATTAGGATAAAAAGATATAAAAAATTATAAGATTTTTTTTGTTTTGTAGTATATTTATACGTATTGACGCAAAAATCATAAAAAATAAAATCGATATATATAACAATAATTAATTATTTTTAATTAGGACTAAATTATCTATTATCAAGATGGGTATATGGCTTTTTTTCAACTGGATATTACAAGATTCTTAACCGTCTATATCGTTCAAGGGGTAATGTTTGGAATATTTGCTTATTTAGCCTATAAAATCCTAAAACGAGATAGGAAACAACTGAATATGATTTTTTCTGGTTTTTATATATGTGTTGCTATTAGTTTATTTATCAACTTTATATATGCCCCTATTAACAATGAAGATGTGGTGCTTATAATGAATTTCATAACAAATTTTTTTGCTTTCTATTCCCCTATCTTTATACTTGTTTTTGAATTAATCCTATTGAAGTCAAAGTATGTCATGAGTTTTGGTAAACAGTTTATAATATTAATTTTATATGGAATAGCGATTTTTAGCATGATAATTTTTCTCTTTATTGAAAATTGGGGTGTGGAAATTGGTCCCCCCGAATGGACACCCCATTGGATGATCCCCTTTTTTCTTTATATAGTGTGTTTAGCCTCTTTAATAATAGTGGGACCAACCCTTTACCTTTCTTTCAAAATATATAAGAAATTTAGTGATAGTATGTTAAAGAAAAAATGGAGATATTTTACATTTGGTTTATGTGCGATTTATATATTTATGTATAGTATTTTTATTTCTAATACATTACATATTCCTACATTTAGAGCAATAATTGGAATCTTAAGTTTAATATTGGTAATAACAGGCGGATATTTAATGTATATTGGTGTAGGTCGACAATTAGAGTAAGAATATTTAATATATAAAGGGAGATAACATATATTTTTTAAATTATTAAGCAGTTATTGGGATTAATTTCTCAAGATAATAACAGAATTATGTCGTTCTAATACTACGAATAATCACATAAGACCAATATATTTAAATATTTAAATTGCGGTATACAATAAGAGCATTTATATAAGAGTATCTCCTATAAGCAAATTAGTTTAAACCTATTCTAGACAGATATGTTAATACGAGAAGCAGGTATTTTATTCCAAGGAATTCCCATTATATTTACTAGTTATCATAGGGCTAGTAAGGACGAAACCAATCTAATTTGTTCGAGTGGATTAATGAGTGGGTTATTAACATTTGCTGAATGTTTAATGGAGCCAGTTGAATATTTTGAAAGCAGTAAATATTCAGTAATTTTTAAAAAAGGAACACTTATTGATTATTATGGAAAAACGCAGGAAATTGTTGCATTTATTGTATTAGATAAAGATGAAAGACTTGAAAAATATTTAAACAAATCTATTTTACCGCTTTTAGAAAAATTATTAAAAAGATTTAAAGTTCAATTTAATGGATGCAATCTTACTAAAATGGCTCAGTTTGAGTCTTTTAAAGTGACACTTGATAAACTTTTCGGAACAGGCACTCAAACCTTGGAAGAAAAAGTAGTCTCTTTATTGCTTTGAATGAAATAGTTAAAAATAGAGGAAATTAGGTCAATTAAACTAATTTACACGAGAAAAAAATATTTCCCTGACTTTATTAAATAGTGGTTTGTTCTCATCAAGGGTTTTTAAATTTAGGACATGCGATCCTCCATTAGGATAGTAAGCCATTATAACTGAATCATATAATGTCCAATTGAAATTAGAGTACCCAACATCGTATCCAACTATATTGAATCCTTTTTCAAGAGCAAGAGACATTGAGTATATCCCATTTTGAGTCGTGGGGATTCTCCACAAGATAATTCTCCAATTATTATGGGTATTAAGTAATTGAGTTAATGACTTCTCCTTAATATATCCATACATATTATATCTCCCTCCATAGAAATCCCTGGATACACCGTAAAGTTCATATCCTTTATTTTTTTTGCATTTTTCAAAAATTAAGATATCTTTATTCATTTTTTTTGACTTAGTTCTAACAAAATCATAAAAGAAAACAAAATCCTCATTATCTAATAAATAAACCTCTTTTTCTCTTTTTTTCCATAGAGTTTTAAATATAATTGAATAAAGAATTGCAGCTTCTTCACGTAACGCAGGAATAGGGGTATCATGATCATTCATAAATTTTCTTTTATCTCCATAATTGAGATACGCAGGGACTAACCCATAGGGTATCGCTCCAGCATTACGAATAAGTTTTTGAGCACCAATCTTCATTCCTCGAGTTTCCCCATCAAGTCTTAAAACATCCTTGAATTGAGGCAATTTGGTAGCAGAAACTATACCTGCTGCACCCATTTTTACTCCTAATCCAACGTCTTGAAACTTTTTCCTCACAACCATTCTACTCGCTCGTGCAATATACTTATTTTTTTCTACTAATCCAGCACCTCCGATTTCATTGGTTTCTAATAAGTCTCCTACGAACCAAAAATTCCCTTTGTTTAATAACTCTTGTTTTAATAGTTCACTATCATAAACATATGGATTGATATATTCATAATTATATATTTCTTTGAAAATCTTAGAGATTGATTCAGCGTCATCTGGATTTGCTAATCGCAAACCAAATTCTTCACCATTTTTTGATAAAAACTTGTGAATATATACATTATCTTCTTGAAATTCCGAAAATTTCTTACTTATACTATGCATTCAAATCGCCTTATTACAAATTTTTTTAGAGAGCTAATTAATACTGATTAAAAGTATATAAATAATTTTCTATTTTTTCACGTGAAAAAATAGAATTTGTTCTAATAAAAGAAGCTTATTTATGTAATCTATAGCCGATTCCATAATACATTAAAAAACCCCAGATTATTATTGTAGTGCTATATAAGGTAAAAAATAAATTAAAAGTAGGGCTTTCTCCAAAATAAAAATATTTAATCCAATTTATAAGGTTATTTACAAAAACCACATATGCGATACTAAACGAGCCCAAAGAACCAATAAAATAATAGAACCATTTTTTTTTAAGAGCATCCGTTGTAAAACTATGGTAAATTTTCAAGGATGTAATTATTATAGGTATAATTGCGAAACTAGTAATAACGGAAACTACAAATATGAAAAAAAAAGGTGTCCAACTAATCCCTGATGTACTTATTATGACTCCCCATCGTCCGATTGCTGTAGGTGATAAGTTTCTTACTCCATCCAAGATATAAAATATTAACATTCCGATTAAAAGTATAATACCATAATATAGAATAAATTTATTTTGTCTTTTTACAGAGAAAATTATTGTCGATTCTATTATTATCAAATTTACAATAAGAATAAAAATCGGTCCAAAACATATAAAGAAATTAGCCCAAAAATTAAGAATTAGAATTGTTGTTTCATCTGTTAATGCACCAAAATAAATCATATTTAAAATTAAACTAATAATTGTACATATAAAAAAACCGCTAAACATATAATTTAATCGTTGTCTTTTTCTTCTTATTATTTGATAAGCCAATATTGAAAAATATATTACGAAAATACTAAAGACAACATAGATTAATATAAATCTTGACGTATCATTCTGAAAGAGAGTGATTTTTTTTCACCAATCTTGAATACATTAATACTTACTTAATTAAGTTTTAAAAATTTTTCATTAATATAATATCACAATATGGTTTTAAATAGATTTGATTAAAGAATTTTTCTTTTTAATATTTGTTGAATGAATTTCATAATTTTGATAATTTTAAGATATAATATTTATTTACTTTGAAATTAAATTTTTCAATTTTCGAGCAATTTTCCATTCTTTCATATATTTTACTACACTTTTAGGAACTAAATGCTCCCAAGGCTCTCCTTTAATCATAGATTCACGTATATCCCTTGAGCTAAGTCCTTTTTTCTCTAATGGAACTTCCCATAACACATGAATTTTTAAACCTAGCGATTCAAAGTATTTTTTTTTTTGACGTCCCCAATCATCATAGATAGTAAGAAAAAATATAGCATCGATCGGAACATAATATTTAATAAGTTCAGGTACATTTATAGGAAAAGGGACGATGGAAAATTCTGATAAACTTAAACCTTGTTCTAAAAGAGCTGCTTGTACCATGACATACCGTTCATAATAAGTTAAAGGATTTGATAATGGAGTGCTCCTGTGAGGATTTGTTTTTGAATATTTGGTTAAAGAGGGATCAGGATTAGTAATCCCTATAATAAGATGTTCACAAAATTCCTTACCAGCAAGAAGGTATTTAATATGATCATTATGTAATACTTGAAATCTACCATGAATCACACCAATTTTATATTTATGTTTTGAGTTTCCCATTTTAATGCTAAATCTTGAATTTTTTTTAATTAAGCATTTGTGCTAAATAATTTTTCTTCACTATTTTGCAAGACTTCTACCCCTTATAAAGCTCGTTTGTATATAAGTATTAAACTAATTTTAACAAAATAATTTCAATATTATAAATGACGTTAGAAAACTATTTCAAATCTAAATTCAAAATTTTTAAGTTTTCTAAAAATAAATTTCAAAATAATGTCAAATTTATTCATGCTAGTGATTTACACTTAGGTGCAGCACAATATCGAAATGAAAATCGATCAAATGATTTCATTAGAGCTTTTCAGGAAATATTAGAATTAGCAATAGAGTTTCAGGTTGATTTCATTTTATTAGGGGGCGATATTTTTACGTCCCTTGAAATGTTACCAGGAAAATTGACTAAAATTATTAAAATGTTAATGGATTTCAAAGAATTTACAAATAATTCAATTTTAATTATAGCAATAGAGGGGAATCATGATATTCGTAAATTTTCAAGAGGTGTAAGATTCGAACGAAGAGGTCAATCATGGGTGAAACTCTTAAATAGCTTAGGATTAATAGTCCTCCTTGATATGGATTCAGAGGCTCCTCCTAAAGAGATGTTCACAAAATATAACTTTGAAAAAAGAAAAGGAGGAAAGATCCAAATAAAAAATGCAGTGATTTATGGTACTCGTTATCTTGGTGAAAAGCCGATCTCTTTTCTTTCAAAAATTAGAAAAGCTATTGTTAAGAATAATAATTTTTTTAACATTCTTTTGCAACATTTTGGTATAGAAGGCCAGATGGAAAATGTTCCAGGAGTAAAAACAGAAGATATTCAAGTCCTACGACACCGAGTTAATTATTTAGCATTGGGTCATTTTCATAAGCAATTCATACTCGAAGATTGGATATATAATCCAGGTTCTTCAGAAGCAGTGAGTTCCATAGATAACTCATTCAAACGAGGTATTTTTTTAGTAGAAATTTCAAAAAATTTTGAAAGATTTAATAAACAAGTTAAAAAAATCCGTTTAAAAAATCGAGAATATTTATGGCATACAATTCATTTGAATTATGAAATTAGAAATAAACAAGAATTTGAAATTTTTATAATCAATAAATTAAAGTCCTCGTTAAAATATCTAGATTATGATATTCACCCATCTAATCTCCATATGCCATTATTATATTTGATTTTAAAAGGCATACCACCCTCTAAATCATGTAAAATTACCGAAAAGGATTTAAGAACAAAAATTTGTGATACTCTACCTATTGTTGATGTTATGATTTATCAAAAATATGTGAATTCGCTAAAGACATTAGACAATTATATACTAGCTTAAAGATTCTTTTATTGTGATATTATTCCCTATTTCTTTCATATTTATTAGTTAGTTTAATTAAATTAGTTATTATGAATTTTAAACCATTCATAAAAAATAATAAATTCTTTTTGATTGTTTCTGCTATTTTCTTAACTTGGTTAGTCTTCTTTATAATTTTAGCAATTATTGGAGAAAGAATTGTAATATTTTATGATGCTCTTGGACAGGTTGATGTTTCTTCAGAATATTCAAGTAATTTACCACTATTAAGATACATCATAGAGCCATTTATGGCTTTAGCTTTCATTCTAGAATATGAATTTACATGGTTGATACTATTTTTCATATTTTACCCAATTCTGAGAATACTATATTTGTATTTAAAGAAAAAGGAGTTCTTTAACTCAAAAAAGTATAATTATATTACTTATCTTTTAGCTGACATCATTTACTTTTCTTTTAAAATTTTGACTTTGACAGTCTTAATAATCGGAATGTATATTCTTATTGGGTTTGCTATACAAGGATATTTCTTTGTAAGTAGATACTTCATGGTGCCTATCCAAGTAGGAGTTCATCTTGCCATGATTCTCATTTTCATAAAAGTTGCTTATACCTTACTTAAATTATTTCATCCTAAACTAACACTTAACTTATCTAGAAAATTCTCAAACCGAAAAGCAGAAGAAAAATCAAATTTTAAGTTGATAAAACGAGAAGCTGTATTTTATATTGGAATTGGTGTTTTATTACTAAGTGCTAACATTTTTTTAATATCTACACCATTTCCACGGCATAAAATTAAACTGAAAGTTCCGCTCGAAGATAATGAATTTCTACTTGATTTTCATGTTCATACTATCTTTAGCGATGGTTGGTTTACCGTAGAGGAAAGAATAAACTGGTATATAAAGCAAGGGATCTCAGGGGCAGCCTTTTCTGACCATGATAACATAAGAGGGGCTAGAATGGCTCAAAGATATGTTGATGAGCATGATTTAGATTTTATAGTTTTCATGGCCGAGGAATGGACAGATAATGAAAATGATATTCATATGAATTATTTTGGTATTGCCGAAGAAATCGTACCTCTTCAATCCTATACTCCTGATGGTCCAAAAGCGATGAATGCTTCAGATATTATCAGTTATGTGAAAAGTAGAGGAGGTTATATTACAGTTAATCATTATAATTATGATCCAAATCCAAAAGGGGGTTTTGGTGTTCCATATACACTAGATCAATTGAAAGATTGGGGTGTAGATGGATTTGAAATTGTAAATAGTGGAGGATATGACGATAAATATCAACAAATAAGGGATTACTGCTTAAATAATAACCTAACCTGCATAGGAGGAAGTGATATTCATTCAAATGAAGATTTAAACACCTTTATTAAATTGAAGCTATCTGATCCTACAAATCTCACCATTGCTAACATTTTTAATACATTAAAGCACAATACACATCAAGTTATTGCGATTGACCTCAGTCCAAAAGTAGTAGGTTTTTCAAGTGATTTGAATGATTTTGGATTTTATGTGTTGGAGGATTTTATTAATTACATTATGAATATAGATACTTTTCAGGCAATGTCTTGGATAATTTGGTCAGGATTAATTTATTTACTCTTTTATATTAGCTATAGAAAGATAAAAAAAGTTGATCTGAAGTTTTTAAAATATAAAATATATTAAAATTGATATCTAATTAGCATTTGATCAAATATAATAACCGGTATTATCTTCTTTTTTTTCTTTGTCGTCATCTTTGTCATCATCATCCTTATCTCCAAGTAATTTCTTATAAAAATACTTAAACATTTCTTCTGGATCTCCCTTAAAATCTTTTAAGTCACGAGGATCAATTTTAATAATACCACCTCTTTTAAGGGGTATTATGTTATTACGTATTTGTTGTTCAATTCTTTCTTGTTTTCTTTTATAGATTTCTAGCTCCTTTTTCATTAACTCTTTTAATTCATTTACAACAAGTTTGTCAAGATATTCTGGTTCAAATTCCATAAGATCCTCTGAACCATAAATTTTCGTGACTTTTTTAATTGCTTTTTCCTTTTTAAATTCAGGAATTTGAGTGATACTAGTTAAATCAAGTAGATTTAAAATATTCAACCAATCAAGCTTAATTGTCCAGCTTAGTACTTTGTCGTTTTCGACCATGGTACATTTTTATATTTGATTCAGATAGTATAGTTATCTGAGTAAATTAAACTTTTTCTATTATATTGTACTCGATAAATGATCCTTATAAACTTATTGATTCTAATCTATAATAACCATTTAAGGAAAACATTCTGGTTTAATTAACTAATTCAGATAAATCTTTCATAAAATTTATTTCTAATAAAATTAAAAAGAAAAGAATAAAGGATCGTATTTGAAAGAATTTTAAAAATAAATAAAATAACTGATAATTATTTAAAAAAGAGTTATTGAAAAATCGTTTAAATTTAAGATAAGATATTACAATTCAAATTTAATTATTCAAAATAACTTTTAAAAGATCTAGCAAAATCTTTCACTAAAATATTATCAATTTCTCCGAATTTATAATGTCCTCTAGGTACTTTTTCTTTGGCTGAGAAATGTTTCTTAAATGATAATTCAAAATCATTAATCGGGATACTATTTTCTTCAGCGAACTTTATTTCTCCAAATTTTAAAAGGAAATCAGGATTTATAATAGTCAACTAATTTTTCACCTCAAATATTGATGTTTTATTCAAATGTTTTTTTAATTAAATAATAATTTTTATTAATAAAGATAGGTAAATATATAAATCTTTTCCTACACTTACAATGGTTATTTTTCCTAATTTTTAACCGAATCCCCATTCACTGAATGATCGTTCATTCATTAAATTATTATCTTTATTATATAATAGAATTTTGGAAAAAAGATATAAAACTACCCCATTTGTAAAATTCTCATCATTTTCCTATTTATTGCAAATATTTAGACATTAATTTCTAAAGTTGAGAAGATTCCAGATTTCTAAGAAACTTTAAAAAATAAATGGAATTAGATATTTAAATAGTATAATAAATTTTAGTATAATTTCTTATATAACAATAATTTTAATGTTTTTTCCTATGAATTAAAATGGTCTTCATTTTTTGAGTTGATTATAAGTGTCTTTAAGAGCAAAAAAGTCTGAAATAATTAAGAAAGAAAAAAGAAATTTATTTATAATATCAGCTCTCTCTGTTTTTGAAGAAAAAGGATTTAACAATACTCGTATAAAAGACATCACAAAAAAAGCAGGGACCTCTGTGGGAAATTTTTATAACTATTTCAAAAGTAAAGAAGAAGTATTCGAAGTTATAATTAGTGGATTAGCTGAACTAATGGTCAGTAAGTTTAAAGAATTGTTCAAATTTTTTCTAGAAGATAGAATTCCCCCAATCTCTGCTGTCAAGAATCTTTTTCAAGGATATTCAAAAATGTTTAGAGCTAAGAAAGAGACTTTTCTTATTTTTCTTGAGCAAATGGGGGGGATTAATAATAAATATAGGAAAAAAAGAAACGAAATTATTGATAATTTTACGAGGGAAGTAGAAAAAATCATCTTAAAACTTTTAGAGTTTGGAGCTCGTGATCAGAATCCAAAATTAACTGCTAGAGTTTGGACATCTACAGTGCTTGGTGTCTTTAATTGGTGGATTCGGAGCGATTTTGCCCTTGAAGAGGAAGAACTTGTTAACAATTTGACAGATTTTCTTGTTAGGGGGACAATGACAAGATAAATACATAAAATTTTACTTTATTCTAATCTGAAAGATTAAATTCGCGTGTTTTACACTTATTGTAAGATAGAAACTATTTTTATTCTTTAATATGATTATTTTTTCTGATAGTATTTTGATGAGAAAATATTTACAATAGTTATAATTATAAGCAATATATTCAAATTGTACTTGGAGATTTCATAAATTAAATTTTTTGGGCTTAACCTAAAATGAGTAGAGAAATAGATGATAGAACTTATTTGAATTATCTTTTACAATCTTTAAATGTAGATGATTTAAAACAAATTTGTCGAGATTTTGAAATAAAGGGATTTTCAAAACTGAAGAAATCAGAATTGATAGACTTTATCCTTGATAGTCTAGCTGAGGAAGAGTTTAAAGAGCTATTAAAACAAAAGGAATTAGCTATAATCTCAAATGGAATAGATTTAGCAATAAAGAAGATCAACGACGAAGATAGAGAGACTATTACTGAAATTAAAATAGTAAATCCAGATAGGCATGAGATTGAGCTTCAATTTAAAGGTTGGAATTGGGAAGTTGCTTCATTTCTATCTATTACTCCCTCAAATATAAAAAATCCTGAACGCGATTGTGACTGCCGAATAGGTTCAGAAATGGGTTTTTGTAGTCATTTTTGGATTGGTTTTATCTATTCATTAAAGCAAGATTGGTTTAAAATTAAAGATTGGACATTAACTATTTTACCTGAAGACTTTAAGGAAAGAATAAAGAATATCTCCTTAAAAACTAAAGCAAGTGAAAAGACAGAAGTTCTTATATATGAGAATTCTCTCAAAGGAAAATTAATTAGTTACCTTAATTCAAGAATTACTATTTATCAGGGAGAAATATCAGATATAGAAAAAAGAGAATCAGAATTTCAAGGGAATATTACAGTTTTTTATATGATTATTCTTATAAACGTAAGATTTGGACCCCAACTTAAGAAAAAAAGTGATTACAATGAAGATGATATTGATACTATTGAAAACTTAAAGATTAGAGTTAGTGAAAATGCTTTTGAAAAGGCTAATTTATCAGTTGGAGATAAAATTAGTTGTAATGGTGGAGTTAACAAGGATAATTTTTGGGGATTAATGATAAAAAGGATTTCCAAACTTCAAAAGCTATAATATTACATAAGAGTGATATATAGCTGATTCTGCTATATTCTAAGATTTCATCCTAGATTTTATTAATATTGCTTTATTTTTCAAATTGTTTTATTGCTATTAATTAGGAAATTAAAGTTCTTGTAGAATGTATTACCTTGAGTAGAGCAGAAAATAGAAGAATTATCAGTGGGAAAATCTGTATGATCACTGGTGCTAATTCTGGTATTGGTAAAGCCACTGCAATTGGTTTAGCAAAATTAGGTGCTCATTTAGTGATGGTATGTCGCAATCAAGAACGCGCTGAATCAGCAATAAAAGAAATTAAAGAGAAAAGTGGAAATGATTTAATAGATTTGTTATTAGCAGATTTATCTTCTCAAAAGGAAATTCATAGAGTTGTTGATGAGTTTAAGAAAAAGTATGATAAATTAGATGTTTTAATAAATAATGCTGGAGTGACACTTCCAAAATATTCCTTAACAATTGATGGAATCGAAAAAACGTTTGCGATTAATTATTTAGCCCAATTTATGTTATGTATTTTATTATTTGATGTTTTGAAAAAAGGAAATCCTGCAAGGATAGTGAATGTAGCTTCAAGTGTTCAAGCAAAAACCGTTGATTTTGATATTTTAAATAGCGAGGAGAATTATGGGCAATTAAAAGCATATGGTTTATCAAAGTTAGCAGTAATTCTCTTTACTCGTGAATTCGCGAAAGAGATAAAAGGATCGGGAGTTACTGTTAATTGTCTTCATCCGGGTTATGTAAAAACTAAATTAATACGTAATTTCAGACCTTTTGTTAAGTATTTTTATCACCTTATAGGATTATTTATGATAAGTCCTAAAAAAGGTGCTAAAACATCAATCTATTTAGCCTCCTCACCCGATGTGAATAGTATTAGTGGAAAGTATTATAAAAAAAGAAAAGAAGCAAAAACTGTAAAAATTTCATATGATGACGAAGTAGCAAAAAGACTTTGGGATATCAGTGTGGAATTAACTAACATTGATTTTAAACTTTAAACTATTCCTTATTTACGAATAATTTTCTTTTAGTGAATTAGTTAAGGTTCTTAACTTTTCAGAAATTTTTAGTTTGAATATTTGAGCTTCTTCTAGGCTTTTTAAGGGTTTAGGCAATCTTTTTATATTTTCTAAGTAAAATTGTTGGATTTCATTTAAATTTGGTAATTTTATTATTAATTCACCATTTTTCAGTATTGGTTTTAATAATGCATTAGAATTAGGAGGAGCCGGTTCATTATCTAAAGCTAAGATATCTTCTTTAAACATATTATTATCGTAAACTCGATATACTTGTTTTATTCCCGGATAAGTTATTTTTTCCTCACTAATTTTGATTCTTGGTGTACCATTGTATTCCATTAGTTTATAAACTCCCGATATTGTGGGATCGTCTCGAGATGTTGCTAATTCCGTTCCTACTCCAAAAGCATCTATGGGCGCATTCTTATCAATGATTTCTTTTATTTTGTATTCATTTAAATCAGAACTTGCAACAATTAAAACATCTTCACATCCTTTATTATCTAAGATTTTTCTGACCTCTTTGGCATGTTTAATAAGATCTCCAGAATCTATTCTTACACCTCTTATGTTATTTCCATACTTGCATGATTTCTCAGCACCTAACTCTGTATCATAAGTATCTATTAATAAAATAGAGTCTTCGCCATAGATTTTAAAATAGGATTCAAAACTATCCTCTTCAGTTTCAAATTTCTGAACAAAACTGTGAGCCATCGTACCAGTTGAATTGATTCCCAATTCAAGATCAGCAAGTACATTACTAGTTGCGCTAAAACCAGCTATATAGCTTGCTCTGGCAGCGTACACTCCTGCGAGCGGGCTATGAGATCTTCTCGTTCCAAATTCAAGAAGAACTTTATCCTGTGCTATGTTTTTAATTCTTGATGCCTTAGATGCAACCAATGTTTGGTAATTAATCACGTTTAATAAGTAAGTTTCGGCAATTTGAGCATGAAACATAGGACCTTTAACTCTTAAAATTGGTTCATTAGTAAAAAAAAAATCTCCTTCCCTCATAGCCCAGACATCTAGGTTGAACTTAAAATTAGGTAAATACTCATCAAAGAAATTAGGATTTATATTTTTAAAGACGGCTTTATTTTTCAGAAATTCAATTGTTTGTTCTGTGAATCTCGCATTTTGCAGATAGTGGATTGCTTGTTCTAAACCCGCAAATATTAAATAATTCCGTTTTTTTGGAAATTTTCTTATAAATAATTCAAAGGTAGCAATATCTTCTGTTTCATCAATATGATGTTCTAGATTATATTGATAATACGCCGCACCCATAGTTAATTGGTAAAAATCTGTTGCAAGAATCATATTTTTATCATTTACAAAACCAGAGTTCATTTCATTCATTTTTGCCACAATGAAATTAAATTTATTGCTTTAAATATTTATTTTGAATTTTTTTATTTTAAATCTTATTTTAAAGAATAATTAGATAAGGATAAAAAAAATTGTTTAACTCTTTAATGTCAAATATACATATGTCAACATGAATATTTCTGGATAGGTAATTATTATTTAAATATTCTTAAAAAGTGAAATGAGATAGAAAAAAAATAAAAATTAATTCTAAATTATCTCTTGAACTAATAAAGTGCGTGTTCTATTAAAAGCTGGAAAAGATAAATTTAATTGTACACCTCCAGTTGCATCATATTCGGATTTCCAAAGAACAGAAACAGTATAAGTTCCAGAGGGTAAACTTTCTGTTTGATAAACAATATTAAGATTATGACTAAATACCCTTGTAGTACCTGGATAGGGACCTGAGTCGTCATAGAAATGAATTGCCATCGTTTGGTTGCCTGAGCCTTCTATCTTAAGAACGACAAAGAAGTTACAACCCAAGTTAAAATCTTCCCATTTAATGATACTAGAGCCTTATATTTAGTAGTTTTTGAGTTTTACGAACTTTACTAATATTATATGTAATAATATGAATCATCTGAAAGTGTTTATAAATTAACTCAACTATTTTTGTATAAATATATATTTTAATAAAACATAGTTTAATCAAAAAAGTGATAGTATGTACCACTTAGATGATACTGAATATTTAAACGAAAAATATTATCGTAAAACTGAAAGTGTATGTCCTGAATGTCTCGAGAAAATCGGTGCTGAAGTATATGAAGAAAATAATGAAATTTGGATGCGTAAAACATGTCCAGAGCATGGGGATTTCAAGGATAAGCTTAGTTCAAGTGCAAAATATTATAAATGGACTCATTGGGCAATAAAGGATGACCATGGAAAAGTAATTTGGCAATTTGATAAGGATGGGGAGGCTAATCCGCCTGATTGTGTCGGTGATGATCCAAGAGGGTGCCCTTATAATTGCGGATTATGTGAACAACACCTTTCAACCTGCTCATTAGCTTTAATTGACCTTACAAATCGATGTAATTTTAATTGCAATTTTTGCTATGCAAATGTGCAAAAAGCAGGATACCTTATAGAACCTACATTAGAAGAAATTGATAGAATCATGACGCATTTCAGATCTAAACCAATTCCTGCTGTTGCTATAATGTTTACTGGGGGAGAACCCACAGTTAGAAAAGATTTTCCGGAAATTTGTAAAATGGCAAAAGATAAGGGATTTAAGGAAGTTATTGTAGCTACCAATGGCTATGGATTCCAGAAAAAAAATGGTGG
Organism: Promethearchaeota archaeon; assembly: GCA_048940925.1. GTDB lineage: Archaea > Asgardarchaeota > Lokiarchaeia > Sigyniarchaeales > SOKP01 > Loki-b32. The sequence goes on from JBHLOC010000003.1 coordinate 70,660, forward strand.
ACTAGAGTTTACTAAAAAATGTAAGGAAATGGGTTTAGATACACTATATTTCCAATTTGACGGTATAAATGATGCGACATATGAAAAGACTCGTGGTATTAGAAACCTTATGAAATATAAACAAAGAGTCATAGATAATTGTCGTAAAGTAGGATTTGGTTCTATTGTATTAGTAGCAACAATCGCTAAAGGTGTTACTGATATTGAAGTTGGTAATATTGTTCAATATGCTATTGATAATGTAGATGTTATTCGAGGTATAACATTTCAACCTGTTTCCTTATGTGGTCGAATTGCGTTTGAAGAAAGACAAGATTTAAGGATTACTAATGCAGACGTTCTTAAAATAATAGAAGAACAGACAGCAGGGAAGATTGGTATGGAAAATGCTTGGTATCCTTTAACTACAATTGTAGAGTTTGGTAGAGCCATAGCATATCTAGCTGATGTCGAACCTATTGAATTTACCTGCCATCCGGACTGCGGTTTTGCTTCGTATATGATTATAAATCCCGATTCAGGCGAAATGATGCCAATAATGGAATATTTCGACCCACTGAAGGTTATCGATTTTGCGAACCGTTTTTGGGCAAAAATAAAGCATAAAGAGAAGAAACCAATTAAACTTTTTGAAGATCTATTGGGTGATTTTGGCAAGACACTTGATAAAGGACTAAATTTTCTCGATAAGACGCAGCTCCGGGCTCGTTTCCTGCTTGGAATATTACAATATTCAAAGAAACCTGGTAAGCTTATGGAAATGATTTCAAGAATTCTAATGCGAGGGGATTGGGAAAGCATAAGTTCCTTTAGTTACGGTGCTCTATTATTATCTAGCATGCATTTTCAGGATGCATATAATATGGACTTAGAAAGAGTAAAGAGATGTATTGTACACTTCGGTGTAGCAATGCCAGATGGTTCCGTAAAAGAGATCTCATTCTGTACAATGAATACTCTTCATAGACCTGTAATTGAAAAACAAGTAGCCAAGAAATTAACTGAGAAAGTGAGAAACGAGTTTGACACCAGCACAGGTCAGCCTATGATAGCACGACCACAGCAAGTAGCACGTAATGGCGGAATCAAAAAGGAAGGTGATTAATAAATGCCCGAAGAAATCGTTGAAGATAGAGACGGTATAAAGATTCGCAAGCTGGCGGAATTAAGAACCAACACTGCGAAGGAATACGAAGAGGCAATGCTTAGTCGTGTTGAGGAATTTAAAGACTTAAAAGGAGATAAAAGCGGATTCAACAATTTTCTTCAAAACACAATATTCTCTAGCTTGGGATCCCTCTTAGACCTGAAAGTGAAAGCAGATAAAGCTTTGGGGGAAGAAAACTTAAAAAAAGTTCATAAGATTCTAGATAATATTCTTTTATTTGGACTTTAACTGTTCTGATTTTTTATATTTTACTTATTTTTTATTTTGTATCTTTTCTTTTGGGTGAGTAATATTTTCTTATAAAATTAAAATTATATATAGATGAAGCTCGAACTATCCTTTAAATAAAATTTCTTAACTTTCAGAAAATTTGAACTAGTATTAAGATGAGTTACATGACTGAAAATAGCGAAATTAGAATAAAAGAACGTTCAAAATCTTATTTCAAATATTTAATCTTAGTTTTAATGCTGGTACAAATAATTGATTCATATGCTACTGTTTTTCCAGGAGCAATTCCCTCAGCTATAGCAGCTGAATTCTTAAGTGGAAAGCCTGTGAATGTGCAAAATTCGATAATGGCTCTTGCAAGTGGTATAGTTTCCATTGGTATGTATTTTCTTTTTTTTAGTCAATATTTATCAGACAAATTTGGTCGCAAGAAAATGCTGGCGGTTACAGTTCTCGGAATGGCGATAGCCTCGTTAGGTATGTTTTTATCAGTTAATTACATCATGTATATGGTTTTCATATTTTTCTTATCTTTTTTCTTCAGCAGTGATGTCTGGTTGATCTATATCAATGAAGAAGCTAAGCCAAATAAACGAGCAATGTATTCTAATATAATTTTAATGGCTGGCTTAATAGGACCGATAATAATGGTGATTTCACGGTTTATATTCATAACTGAAACAGAACCATTTTGGAGAGGTATGACATTTTTACCTATGATAATCGGATTTCCATTATTTTTTATTATTCTTTTCTCATTGAAAGAAACCTCTAGATATCAAATGATGAAAGAGAGTGGGACAATAAAGTCAAGATCCTTTAAGGAAGACATAGTTTCTATTTTTCAAACAGAAAATCGAAAACCATATATTATGATATTACTGATAGTGTTCATACGAGGAATTTCTGGAACAGCTATAGGTTTATTTGAAAAATATATTAGAGACGTTGGAACACTGACTCAAGATCAAGTATCAGTTGTTTTCCTTTTAACAGTTTTTGCAGTGATAATAGCATATTCTATGAACGGTTTTCTTGCAGATCGAATTGGGAGAAAGCCTTTACTTTACCTTTGGTCATTTCTAGCACCAACTTCAGTTCTAACATGGGTATTGGGAGCACATAATACGAAATATGCATTTTATCTTGTTTTGCTGGGATACTCTTTGACCCATATCTCAACATGGGGCGCAATAGGAATGATTAGACTTTTAACGTTAGAAATGCTTCCAACTGATAGGAGAGGAACTGGTGTTGGTTTTAGAAGTTTAATTGGATCGATTGGTGGCACTGTGGGATTACTTTTAAGTAGTATGGTAATTTTAATAGTCGGGTTAGGTACTACTTTCATAATTTTCGTAATGGGAAATTTTATCGTTATACCTTTAGCATATTTTTTCCTTAAGGAAACTAAAGGAGTCGAACTTGCCGAAATAAAATAAAAAAATAATTATTTTTTCTTTATTATTTTTCAAGACCTCTTTTTTTCGTTTCCTGTGTTTTTTTATCAATTCTTTTTATCATTTCCTACATTTCATAACTTATTTTTAAAATTAAAATTTAGATTAGTTATATTATGGTTTATAACTGGTTTACAGTACCAATTACTATTTTTTATATAGGGAATGGGTTTGCTCACTTATATTATGCTCTTAAATTAAAACGTATGTTTCCACAATATCATAATTTTTTAAATTCATTTATAATAGTGATTCTATGGATCATAGCTGGAGTTGTTTTTCCATTATTCTTTATTAGAGATACAACCCAAACCAGATGGTTTCACGGATTAGCGCTTCAAATTATATGTATTTATGCCCCATTATTAATTGTTTTTATTTTATATTATCAATATCAAGTTGTATTAAAAAAAAATCCACAATTAAAGGATAATAGAACGATAAATAAGTTTGTAGAACAATTTACCCTGATGGACATAAATAATCTCAATAATAGAAAAATTGCTTTAAAGACTGATTTTCATAGAAAATTATTTCATTTATTGCCTGCTGTGATTATTATTTTTTTATGGATTTTTGCTGTTTATATTTGGGATGGGTTATGGAATGCTGATAACTTTTGGGGGATTTCAGGAAAAGAATATGGTATTTTTTTGATATTAACAGTTGGTTATACAGGTGTAATCATATTTGCTGCTTTAGATTATATTAGATTGTCTTATATATTTGACAAAGGTAATATTTATCATTTACTCCCGAATTGTATTTCTAATACATTAGGTAAAACTTTAAAGAAAAATGAGATCTATGAATTTTCGAGACCTGTTGCCTTAGTCTTATCACTTGTTCCTACTTTATTCCTTCCTTTCGGAATATTTACTGCTACCGCACTTATAGCCACCCTAGGTGATGGTGCAGCGTCGATATTTGGACTCAAATTTGGGAGGATTCACATTCCAAAATCTTCAAATAAAACCTTAATCGGATATCTTTCCGGATTTTTAGTATCTTTAGGTATCAGTATTTTAGTTTTATGGTTATTCGAACTTAAATCTTTTACAATTTCACAGATTGTTATTATTGGACTTGGTGGGGCATTAATGTTTTTTATTATTGATATTCTAAATCTTAAAATAGATGATAATATACTAAATCCAATTTTTTGTGGATATTTTATGGCATTCTTAGCTTTACTCTTATAATTATATAAATCTATAGAGGAGTTCTTACATTACTGGCTCTTTTTAAAAATAAAGCTTTATTAACTATTCCATTCTAAATACATTATATAATTTTTAATTATTTAAATCAAACTTCTAATGGTGTAAATAAATTGCCACGTGTTGAGAAAAAATTAGATATTTCAGCCCCTCAAGATTTAATATTTAAAATTGTAGATGACGATGATAATTATGCTAAATGGAACATTGTTGTAAATGAAGTGACTAAACTCGGAGAAGGAAACTATTTCTTTAAAACGAACGTAGGAGATGTCACTTCCACACGGATAGAAACTAATCCTCCTAAGAGCCTTTCAGCAGCTCAAGAGGGAAGTCCTATGACAAGTTTAGGGTATGTTTTAAAACCAAAGGGAGATGTTGTTGAAGCAACAATTTGGGCTGAATTTGATGATGCCAGTCAAGAACCCGTTCTCGGAATAGCTGGAGAGATGTTACTAAAAAGTCTTAAAAAATACGCTGAATTTCTAGAAACTGGTGGAAATCCAGAAGAATTTAATAAAAAATAAGTATAATTTTCTATTTTTTTTTTATATATTTTCATTACAAATTAAAAGAAGGCATCCATCTTTTTTATACCTCTAATTTCATCAAAAGTTATACCTAATGCATCTAAAACCTGTTCTAAAGCAGATTTTAGTAGTTCTTTATATTTTCTGGTATCGATATCTTGAAGTTTAGCTAATTCAATTGCTTTAGCTCCAATTGGTCCCTTACTCTTTATAAAACTAATTGTTTCACCTTTTTGATATTCTTTTCCTGTTGCATCTTTCAATTCTATTGCAGCTCTAACATGTTGCGGAATAACTTTAGTGTAATTCTTCATATTCTTTTGTAAAGCTATATTTATAGCATAATCTTCAATGCTAAATGTATCTGGTTTGCCAATTTTCTTTAAACTTTCTCTCACAATTCCTATAATCTGATCCTTAGCTTTTAAAAAATCCTCATTATTTTTAATATGTTTCAATATTTCAATCATTTCACTAAAAACTTGTTTGATAAATTCGGGTGTGTTTTTCTTTTTGGCTACCAAGCCTTTAATATCTGTATATTGAGTATCTTTATAGATTCCAACATAATTCTTTTTTCTATCAGAAAGTGCTAAAAATTGGTATGTTTTTTCTTCTTCTAAATCAAGATCTAACTCTTCTTTACTCCAATTAGATATTTCTTTCATTTGTTCTTTATTAGGATGTAAAAGAAAAACAGAATCTGTATCACCGTATAAAACCTTTATTCCTAGAGTTTCTGCTTTGTTAATTGTTTGTTTTATTGAATATTGACCTATTCCAGTAGTACTTTCTGCAACTGGTAAACAAAATAAGGGAAAATTTTGAGATCCAAAAACTCCATAACTACCATTAATAAAAACCTTAAGAGCTTGTTGAATTGTCAGATAATAACTACGTTGTTTGTCTGTTAAAACATTATCACTTGATTTTGGTTTAAAATATTTCACTCTGATATCCCGGAAAAATCCAACTACATAAGCAAAAATTCCCATCTTATGTGTACATATATGATAGGGTGTTCCTTTTACTAGATTATCTTCATCATCCTTGTGAGGACATAGGACTGTCTCGTAGGAAAGATTATACTCTTTTATGATAGAGGGATATAGGCTTGCAAAATCCATCACTACTACATTAAAATGGATACCTGGAATAGGCGGTACAACATATGCGCCCAAAAATTTTTCTTCATCAAATTTAGAAGAAAGAATCCCTCCTGGTTTCTCTTCTTTAATTTCTGATCGCCTGGGAATAAGAGCTTCTTTTCTACGATGCTCAAAATAAAAAATATTCTGGATCCAGGTTGAAATTTGTCTTCTTACCATATCGTGGATTGGCATTTTTGTAATTCTGCATAATAAGATTATTAAATTCCAGACTAGGGAATTATTAAATTTTGTTAACTTTAATGTTAAAATTGAATCTTTCAAATTATACCAAGAAAGGATATCATATTCCATTTCATGAATTATTTCATCGTGTTGAAATTTTTCTTCACCTAATAATGCAGCACTGATGTCATTTAAGGATGCACTCTCATAAGCACCTCCGAATGCATATCCAGAGATACTACGGTTAAAAAATAGATTGAATAAATCAATGTGTATTCCTCTTCTTAAATCACATTCAGCTTTTGATAAAATTCCAAAACCACGCTTTACATGAATAGGATTTAAGTCTCTTTTAATTTTTAATTTCTCTGCTCTGTGAAATAAATAATTTAAATCAAAATTATCACCATTGAATGTAATAATTATAGGGTATTCCCAAATAAGCCGAAATGTTTCTTTTAATAAATTCTTCTCAGATTTAAATAAAATAACCTCAGCATCTGAGGGAAATTTTTCATGCAACCTTTCAAAAGAATATCCTTCTCTTTTAAGCATATAAACAAGTTTCAACCCATCTGAAGCTACAAATGATATACTAATTACTTCTTGGTTAGCTAACCGAGGATCTGGAATCTTATAATCTCTTTCACCAACCATAACTTCAATATCCATTGCCAACCTTTTGACATCAGGAATAGGCGTAATAAATATATCTAAAAATTTCTCAGAAAATTCTTGTATTTCTGGAGTTTCATCTTTAAATAAAATCCGAAGCTCATCAGCCATTTTTTTAGAATTTTCATCAATCTTTTCAAAATTTACTTTAATTAGCTCTCCATTTTTAATAGTGTAAATTAATCCTGGGATTAATTGTCTATCAAAGATATAATTCAAATGATATCGAATATCTGCTTCCCACGCTTTTTTATCATTTTCAGCTAAGATATTACGAATATTAGTACCGGATCCTCCAATATTTGTAGGTGTCTTACCATAAATTTTAGTTATTTCAATCTCTTTATCTCGTAGTAAGTCAAACCGAGTAATTTTTTCAAACCGATTAAATCCTTCATACTCAGTCAATTTTTTTATTTTTTTTAATTCTATTATCGACTCTTTACTTAGACAATAAGGTTCATGATTAGTTGTATCAATCCAAACCTTTATATCATCAGTATCTAAGTCATAAAATTTACAAAATGCTTTATTTTGTCCACCATCATAGTCTACATCTAGTAGTAATCCTCGCTCCAAATTTTCAATTATTTCTCCCTTTTCAATTAAATAACGGATATATTTTGAAGTCACTCCTTCTCTGAGTACTCTCTCTAATTTTATATTTCCTTCTTTTAAGCCAAAAGGTTCATCTTTTTCTATATATAAAGAGACTTGAGGGTTTTCTGATTTTTCTGCTAACGGTACTTTTGTTATTTTCTTTCTCTCACTAACTTTTGATTCCTCTACAGGCTGTTCTTCTTTTAATGCCTTAATTCCTTTTTCTTCAATTTTTTCTTCGTGCTCTTCTTTTTCCTTTTTTTCTTCATTCGCAAAAGAAAATAGTGACGTTTGGGTTTTATCGTCAATTCGCTTCTTTTTACCTTTTTTTGGACTTGGCAATTTTACAAACCATATAAGAATTGTAATTTTAATGTATAATACTAGATAATATTATAATATTTATTATAATACTCACTATTCCTTCTTTAATATTGAATTTACAGAACAATTTAAATTGCTTTAATTAACTAATTTTCTCTTTCTTGAATCTACGTTTCAATCGGAGTGTTTCAAAAACTAATGGGAAAGCTAGGGTTGGAAGGAAAAAATTTAGTTTCCTCTTCGAACCTGTCATTATTTTTCCCCATTTAACCATGAATTTATCTCCTTTTTTTTGACTGAGGGAAGCAAAAGCATCAAAAAATATTGGATGCTTTGCACAGAAGCGGGCCATTCGAATGGACCATTTAAAGTCTTTACCAAAACTTTTCATCCACTTTCTTTGATATTGTTTTAAAAATTTTTTTGTAAAGTCATTTTTCTTAAACGCAGCTACAATTATATCAGCAGCGATTTCAGCAGCATCCATGGCATATTGTAATCCCTCACCAGTCAGAGGATCTATCATCCCTGCTGCATCCCCGACTAAGAGTAAGTTATTATCATAGCTTTGTGATGTTCCACCAAAACGTATGGGTGCAGCTTTCATCTCTTCAAGTTCAGCATTAGGACCTAAAGCTTTACTTATGAAAGGGTCATTCTCAATTAAATCATGATGTATTTTATATAAATTTTCGGTACGCGTTTTCCCAAAGGGAAGAATATAACAACATAAAACTAGATCATCATCGGCTTCTCTTAAAAGGGCACAATAACCAGGAACAAGATTCATTGGAATAACACATATTCCATCTTGGTCAAACTTATAGGTTCCTGCTTTCACATAAGATCGACTACATACTGCTTGTGGTGATCCTTTTACAATTCCTAGAGATTGAGCAATGTGAGAAGAAGCACCATCTGCGAGAACTAGGATTTTAGCATAATAAAGTTGCTTTTCTCCTTTCTTAGGATGGATAATCCAATAGTCCATATTTTCATCGAAAGATACCCCCTTTACTGAATAATTCTCTATTAAGATTGATCCAGCCTCAACTGCTGTTTTACAAAGTAGTTCATCTATAATTTTTCTTTTGACTGCAATTACTAAATGTGATTTAGTTTGTGCATATGAATCTCCAGTATACACAATTCTTCTAGGGCTAACTAGTCCTCCTTGTGCCGTCCATCGCCCTTTGTTCTCTTCAATTAATTTTTGTAAAATTCCCATCCTCTCGAGATGAATTTGAGCCCGTTGAGTAAACGCATCACCACATATTTTATCTCTAGGAAATTCTTTTTTTTCAAGTATTAATGGGATTATCCCCTTTTGGGTTAAATAAAATGCACAAGTTGATCCTGCTGGTCCAGCACCAACTATACATACATCATAGATCCTATTTTCTGGCATTGTTAGCACTACTTCAAAAATATTTCACTTATGCTTTAAGGTTTTAGGTCTTACTTTGAAGTAAAGATTCCTTTCCTTCACGTTTGAATGTTTGAATATCAATGTTGGAATATCAATCCTCAAATTATGATTTATTACCGATTCCAAAGTAGCTAAAAAGATTATCATATATATCATCTAATTAAGGAGACCCTAATATCAAATTAAATAATTTCTAATTGGAGAGATAAAAATTCTATAAAAAATTGATATTATCTGTTATTATTTATTAACTTTTTTATTTCTTCTAAAAGTAGGTGTTTCTCTGCTATATACCAATCAAGTTGACTCTTTGAAGGATTTTCATAATAAATAATCTCAGCAACCTCTTTAATCTCTTCCTCGGGAGGGGTGATTATTTCACCATTCACATCTTCTCTTATTAATAACACTAAATTATCAGTTTCTAAAGGTTTAATATCATAACCATTCTTCACATTTTTATTAATGGTAACGCATAATTCTGCCAATCTCCAAATTGACTTTTCCATACTCTCATTTGCTTTGTAAATCTTAAATGCTAGGGATGTTACTTCTTCTTTTGAGAATGGAGACATTTCTTTTCAACTCACCTCATAATGTGTTATTCCTAAGTAAGACAAGTGAATTTTTAATTAATAATAAGATAATTGATTAACAAAAAGATAAGTTAACATTTAATTATTTGTATCGACTTTCATAGGTGTTAAAACTACAAAATTAAAAATTTAGGATGTTGTCAGTGACTTTTTATATAAAAGAAATCCAAGTTTTTTTAAATGATATAGAAAAATTGTTCAGCTTATTTTAGACATTTAAAAAAAGATGAAAACCTGAGTTAAAAAAAGTATTTAGAAAAATTTATGAGTTCAAAACATCTCGTATAATAATGATATTAGTAAGAAAAGGATTTTAAATATTATAAAGAGTCATAAAAGTGTTAATCTCAATAGACTTTCATACTTAATTGATAATAATAGAACAAAAGAAATTATAGTGCCTTATTTAAAAACATTAATCAAAATGGTTCACTATATAAGAGAACATCGAGATGATAAGTTTATTGCAAATCATATAAATAAGAATTTAAATTTAACATTTAATCAAGTTAAAATTCGCTCTATCATTGATGATTTAAATGATTATTTTCCAGATTTCTCTTAGTATCAAAAAATTATAAAAACAAAGTAGCAGAACAAAATAAAAATATTATTATTGTTTAAAATATAATAAAGAATAAATAAAGCCCTTGTAACTCAGCGGTAGAGTGATTGACTTGTAATCAATTAGTCGGGGGTTCAAGTCCCCCCAAGGGCTAATTACAAATCATTGATATGTTTCTTAAATTAATATTAATGTATAATTCTCTCTATCTCTTTTAATGGGCACAATTTATTAGCAAAAATAAAAATTGAAAAAACCCAATCGAGAGTAAAAATTTAAGAAGGAGATAAATTATTCCTATCTTAAATAAAATAGAATGTAATGCATGAATTCAAAATTAATAAGTATATAACACTATCTCTTAAAGATAGAAAGACTGTCATTTATGTGAATAATGAAGAATTTATGCAATGTAAGTCGATCTTATTAAACATTCCAATTGATAAGAACTATAACTATGATTATATTGCCTCAATTGACGATGCTACAGAAGTCTTTGAATGGTCAGAAAAAGAACAAAAGGTATTTGAATATAAAATTCCACCAGAAGTGGAATTTTGGGGACATTGTTCAAACCTACAAGCATGGGTGGAACATGAATATGATACAAGGTTATTACACAGCAACTTAACGTTTCCCCTCCTAAAAAAATTAACAGATGTAGGAGATCCTGATGCTGAGAAAATCTTTAAGCTTGAAATCCTAAGGAGATTTGTTGAAAGTAACGAAATCACTAGAGAATACTTAATTGAGAATAGATATATTGATTATTTAACAGAAGAAGATACCAGAAGCGTTCTACCTGTCGAGGAAATATTGCTACTTGAAAAATTAGAAGACATCCTACAAGTGAAGTTTACATTAGCAAAAAATTTAGAAATGATCACTGGGATTAATAGATTTTCGCATAATAACTGTTATTATATTGAAAACTATAATATCATAGGATTAAAACTATATAGACCAAAAATAAAGGAATTTCCAGAAGAAATTATAAAATTCAAAAAACTTAAATTTCTCGACCTATCTTATAATAACACCACTCACTTACCGAAATTCTTATACAAATTAAAATATCTAAAATATCTAAATTTAGAATGTAACAATATAGAAAGAATACCAGATTCATTTAAGAATTTTAATAAATTAGAAGAAGTTAACTTACTTTTTAATAAGTTAAAAGAAATGCCTCTCCCTATGAAAGACCTATACTCACTGAAAAAATTATATTTAGCAAAGAACCCAATAAAATCATTTCCAAAAAAATTTGGAAATTTGAAAAAAGAAGATAAAGAAGGCTATTATTTTATAAGCAAGTATTGCTTGATAAGGATGGGAAGAAATCAAAATTGCGTAAGGTAATTACAATTACAGATTGACCACAGGTGAGTATTAGAGCTTAAAAATATTGATAAGCGCTTTATTTGGCAAAGCGGTATAGCAGCAAACTTGTATTCTGCAGGTCGCGGGTTCAAATCCCTTCGGGGGCTTATTCTTTTCATTCTTATTCTCTTCTGTTATTCTTTATAAATTCAAAAGTATAATAAATTATATGTCTAATCAAGATGAATTAGAATTTAAGAAATCATATCCATATATCTTCTCTTTTTTTTATTTAGCTCAAGGATTATATAATGGGATACAATATATTGTAATTCCGTTTTGGTTAATAAGTATGATGACAATCGATTTAGCAGTGATTCTAGGTATATTTTCAATTACTGTTATTCCTTGGGCGTTAAAATTTTTAATTGGGTTATTCAATGATAAATTTGGTTCAGAAAAGTATGGAAGGAGAAAATTATGGATTTTAATTTTTGGTGTATATGCTGGGATTTGGTTTATGATAACAGGTTTTACAATAAATTTGCAATCAAGTAACACGATTCTTGATTATATTTTACTCTGTGCTCTTATGTGGAATATTGGCATCGCTGTTTCTGACACTTCTTTAGATGGACTAATATTAGATGTCACACCAAAAGAAAAACTAGGAAAAGTTCAAGGATACACTTGGGCAATGAATCTATTTGGAAACGCTGGTGGAGGTATTATTTTAGGAGCATTATTTCTAGCTTTTAATGCAATACCTTTATTGTTTGTCTTTGAAGGTTTTCTATTAATAATCTCAAGTTTTTTCCCCTTTTTTGTTAAAGAAAAACCACTTCCAGAAGAAATTCATGTTTGGAAAAATGTAAAAACAATTATTACTAAGGGAAAAAACTGGAAAGCCTTCACATTTTCATTTTTAGATTCCATTCCCTATGGAATTGTGACAATAACTTATACAATCTTAATTTTGCTTTATGCCCCAAATTCTCCTATTTCAGGTCCAATAACTTCTTTATCTTTGAAAGGTTTGGCATTAGAAGCCTTTTTAATTTATGTGCTTCTCGGTGCAATTAATGGTGCTGGTGTAATATTAGGAAGTATAATAACTGGAAGATTTGCAGACAAGAATCGTAGATTTGCGGTATATATAGCAAATATTATGTATATACCCTTTTTAATTTTATGCGTTTTATTCCGTGGACCATATATTCTTGGTGGTATAATGATCTTTTTATTAGGCGTTGGTCAGGGCGCTCTTACAGCATCTTATCAATCTATTCGGGGAGATCTTTCAAAACAGTATCCAGAATTAAACAGTACTTATTTTGCAATAGTTATTTCTTGCCTAAATCTTGGTCAATCTGTAGGAATGGCAATTACCAGTGGACTAATAACGATTTTTTCTTCATTATTTAATGAATATTATGAGACATTTTTCTTTATAATGTTAATTATGGCTGGATTTCAATTTCTCAGTTTTTTAATATTCTATACTATTAATCGAAAAGAATATGAGCATAAAGATATAATACTGAAAAATAATGATTAAAGTTACTTTTTATTTTTTCTATAATTCAATAATTTGAGGCTAAATGAATAAAGTAAACAGAGTAATTTTTTGCATCATTGATGACGTCAGAGCAGAATTCTTTTTTAATTTAATGCGTAAAGGATTCCTCCCTAACATGAAGAAATTAATGAAGCAGGGGATTTATTCAGAGAATTGTATAACAGATTTTCCTCCCATTACGTATCCTACCCAAGTATCTCTTTTAACAGGAACTTACACGGGAAATTATAAACAAGAATTATGTCATGGCATTCCCTTAATGAATTGGATGGATCGTGATTATTCTCCCCCAATTCTGAGAAGTTATGCTGCTATAGATATGCAAATCTATAAGCTTAATAGCGAAATTGAGAATAATTGTAAAACTATTCTTGAAATGATAGATGAAGGTAATACTGTAAGTATAACACAATTTATCAGCAGAGGATCAAATTATTTTTTTCCTGAAAGAAAAACAACACTTGCTTTGTACTATCTCATTTTGAAGTATTTTCCAAGTGTAAAGAGAAGGCTTATTAGAGCTAATTCGGGAGTAGTGCAAAAATTAATTGGAGTTTTTGAGAAACCAAAAAGGTTTTTTGAAAACTCAGAACCTCCTATCTGCTCTTTAATATGGTTTATATCCTCTGATTTATTAATGCATGCCTATGGTTATGATTCAAAAATCTATAAATTAAACATTTTGCATATTGATAAAGTCATTGGAATATTAATGGATACTTTAGAAAAAATGGGATATTTAGATGATACTGCAATAGTAATTACTTCAGATCATGGTAATTATAAAGCAAATAAAGTGGGAAATTTAACAGATTTTTTTACGCAAAATAAGCTTACTCATTATCATCCTCGCAAAAATTTAAAGGGAAATATGAACATTTCTGAATATGCGGGTGTAGGATTTTTCAATTTCAAAGGTCTAACTGATCCAGAAGATATTTATAAATGGGCACGTCCTTCTCTTAAGGAGCTTGAAAATTATGGTCCAAGAAGAATAAATTTGTTAGAAAAATTATTTAAAATAGAAGGAAGTCTTATGATGTATTATAGAGATGATGAGAATACACATAAGAAGGGAGTTATTTATTTAAAGAAAAAATGCAATCAAAATGGTAAAACTTTATCTGGAACAATTGAATATCAAGGACGAGGTAATGAATATAAAACTTGTTATATATCTGATGATAGTGATAACGATATTTTTGGCTATTTAAATGATGATAAAGCAAGAGGATTAATGGATAAAAGATTTCATTCTATAAATGAATGGTTGGAAGCAACTTATCATCTTAATTTCCCTATATTTCCTGATTTAATTCCTCGCCATTTTAAAAATCCCAGAAGCTGCGATATAATATTGAGTAATGATGGCACTGTTGTTTTTAACATCCATCATGGAAAACAAAAAAATAAGAATTTATATGACCATGATCTTGGGCTAAGAAAATGTATGGTTGTTCCCCTAATAATTGGAGGCTCATTGGAAATTCCCTCCAAACTTATTCCATTTTGTAAAATTACAGATATAGTTCCAACGTTGTTGAAACTTTTAGGAAAAACACCACATAAAAGTGTTATGGGAGAAAGCCTAATATGAATTTGTAGAAATTCGATTTTTTTAAATATTTAAAATCTAATTTAAGTTAATTTTTACTTTTATATAAGTTAATTGAATAATTCACTATCTCTTTTGCACCTTCAGCATTTTTCCATTCTTTAAATTTAACCCATTTATGTGGCTCTAGTCTTTTATAAGTTTCATAAAACTCCTGAATTTCGATTAGTTTGTGTTTATGTACATCTTGAATATCATTATATCCACTAAATCTTGCATCATTGATTAAAACGGAGAGTATTTTTGGGTCATCTCCATGCTCATCTTCAATAATCAACGCTCCAATAACTCGAACCTTTACAATACATCCCACTTCTAGTGGTTCATAACTTAATACCATTATATCAAGAGGATCGTTATCATCGGAGAGAGTCATAGGTACGAAACCATATTCTACAGGAAAGATCACAGAGGAGGGTATAATTCGATCCAATACAAAGGCTTCCCATTCTTGTTTGTACTCATATTTATCTCTTGATCCCGTAATCACTTCAATTACTGCATTTAAAATGAGTGGAGGGCTGTCTCCAGGCGGAATATTGCTCCATAAATTCATAATAATCTAAATTTTATAATTTTTTTATTTTATTTCTTTATAAGTTAAATATAAAAAAGAAATTTTGTTTGGACACTAACAATCTCAAGTTTTTAATGATTCTTCTAACAATCAATCTATATAGAATATATAGGATATATAGATGGATTATTCAAGATTTATTTAATACATATAATAAATATATCACTATATAATATTACTAATTGAATTAAAATAAGAAATAAAAGAAGTAGGTATAGACAAAAGAGTTAACAGGTCTTATGAAGAGGCAACTTTTATTCTCACTAGTTTTAATAATTGGAATTGCTTTTGGTATAATCTTTGCTGTTATAGATAATTATATCAGAGCTTTTGTATAGAGAAAAATTAAAAAATAACCTATAAATTATGAAGCCCTCTCGTAAAGCGAAGAAACGTGGAAAAAGTGCCATTATAATTGTTTTTTTAATTGGATTCATAGTAGGTTTGCTCTCTACTAATTTCGTTCTTGAAAGTAGAAAAAAAAAAATCACTATTACAATTATCTATAGCTCTGAAAAAGCAAGCTGGATGACTATAGCATATTCAGATTTTATGTCTGAGTGGCAAAAAACACACCCTGATGAAAAAATAACCATTGATATGCATCCATATGGTTCTTCAGACTCAATAATCAGTATCTTAAATAATGAAATTTATCCAACAATTTGGAGCCCTGCAAGTTCTATTTGGTTGCCAATCTTAAATACTAAATGGAGAGATTTAACAAAAATAGAAGAACCAATTGTAAATATTAGTGAAGCTATAAAAATAATTTATTCACCAGTTGTAATTGCTACATGGCAATCTTTTAATCAATCCTATAATATCAGAGGATTTTCTGACATTTATAATTTGAGTGTAAATCCAAATGTAGATGTTAAAATGGCTCATACAGATCCTAGATTGTCAAATTCTGGTTTTATGAGTGTTATAATGGCATTATCTGCAGCATCAGGGGTTTCTTCAGTAAATTTATCTATAGCAGAGCTCACCAACACAACTAATCAAAAATGGTTTAAAAAATTTGAATCAAGCGCAGTATTATATGGAAAATCTACTGGATTTTTAGCCCGTTATATGCAAAGTGAAGGACCCCGTGCCTTAAATATAGTGTTCTTATATGAAAATTTAATAAGGGATATTTCAAGCACATCAACAGGGGGAAAAGTTATTGCTATTTATCCTAAAGAGGGAACATTACTTAGTGATCATCCTTTTTGTATATTAAATGCTGAATGGGTAACTCCTGAACGAAGAGCCGTAGCTGAGGCTTTTCTTAATTTCCTTAATGAAAGTGATACAGTTAAATCTGCTATTGAATATGGTTTTAGACCCATCAATCCTTCAATCCCTTTAGATCCGAATGTATTCAATTATGAAACTAATGGAATTGCTCTTGAATTTAATGTACCTATATTAGAGCCACCAAATGAGGGAAATGTTTTATTAAAAATCCCTGATTTTTGGCTACTTACTAAAGCAACAGGATAATATTTAATTATTATTAAATGAAAGAAAGATTCTACTAAAAAACATCAGAGTATGAGGAAAAATAAAAGCATAGATGATAGTAAATTAATACTTAGTCTAAAAATAGATAGATTTTTTTCCAAACCAGTATATAGAAAGAGTTTAGATGTTATCACTATAGGCTTTTTTATTTTAGTAATTATTGGTCCAATAATTAACATATTTTCTACAATTCTTTTGAATATTCCCGCAATAAACCATGATGTGTTTAATGACGAATTATTGGGCAATTTACAGTGGTTTAATATCTTAAAATCCCTTGGATATTCTTTCACAATTGCTTCTATTGCTGTCGGAGTAGATATTATAATAGGTTTTCCTATCTCAATTATTTTAACGCGATACAATTTTAGAGGTAAAAAATTTCTTGATGCATTAGTGGATTTACCTATGGCTGTGCCTACAAGTGCGTTAGGATTTTCTGTATTGTTATTTTGGGCAGTATTTGGAATTGAACCAGGATTTACTTTAATACTTCTTGGTCATATCGTATTCACATTTCCATATATAGTACGAAATATTAAAATTGTGCTAGAAAAGACATCTACATTATATGAAGATGCGGCTCTTACTCTTGGTGCTCCAGGATTCACTGTATTTCGAACTATTACTTTACCTTTAATGAAAGAGGGGTTAATAGCTGGAGCTATACTTTCCTTTACAAGAAGTCTAGGTGAGACAGGTGCGACACTTATACTTTCAGGTTTGATAGAAACAGCTCCAATTTTGATAGTGGGATTTAGAAGACAATTAGAACTCCCCTCTGCTTCATTATTAGCTGGAATTTTAATTGCAATATCAATTTTACTCTTATTTTCAGTTAAATTTTTTACTCGAAAAGCTGGATTTCCAATTAAATCTGTCTGGCCAAGGATTGAACGCTTTTTAAGTCATAAATATTTAAGATATTTAAGAGATATTTTAGCTTTATTAATCCTTTTAGGTCTGATTTTATTTCCTGCCTTTTATATTATAACTCAAATTATAGGTGAAGATTGGATATCAGAATTATTTTTAGGGCAAGATTATAAATGGGTATATCTATATATAAGTATTATATATTCAATAGAAATAGGAGCTTTAGCTGTTTTAATTAACCTTATATTTGGTATCCCATTTGCTTTCATTATTACAAAAAGAAAGTGGGGTAAAGTTATAACATTTCTTGATACCATTCTTGATATCCCAATTGCTATTCCCTCAGCAGCTTTAGGATTTGCTACTTTCTTATTTTGGGGTCCCGCAGGATTCGGACTTTTTAAATCTGGTTTTTATATGATTTTATTTGTACATATTGCATTTACTTTTCCCTATATGGTTAGACCAATTATTGGGGTATTGGAAGCTTCAGATAAAGGAGTAGAAGAAGCTGCTCGTACTTTAGGCGCTTCTAATTTAACTGTCTTTAGAAGAATAACCCTTCCAAATATAAAGCAAGGAATCATTGCTGGATGTATCATGGTATTTACACGTTCTTTAGGAGAAACAGGGGCTACTATTGTAGTTATGGGCAGTATTAGAACAGTGCCGGTATTAATTGTAGATTGGGTAGAAAGTAATGCGTATGCTTCCGCAATTTTTGCGAGTGTTGTCGTTATAATTATTAGTGCAATATTGATTTTTGCTTTACGAGCTGTTACAAAAAGGAGGTTAATGTAAAAGTGCCAACTATAGAATTAATTAATGTTACAAAAACATATAATGAGGGGAGAGTTCTTGCCGTTGACAATATTTCCATAAAAATAGAAGATGGTGATTATATCTTTTTAATTGGACCTACCGGATGTGGTAAGACAACAACACTCAGAATGATAGCAGGTTTAGAACAACCGACTAAAGGGAAAGTTTTAATAGATGGAAAAAATGTTGAGGGTATTCCTCCAGAAGATAGAGATATGGGATTTATTTTTCAAAATTTTGAAATATTCAATCATTTAACTATATGGGAAAATGTTACATTTGGCTTAGAAATGCGGGGTTATAATGACCAGTATATTATTGATAATGCAGAAAAAGCTTTAGAAATCGTTGGTTTATTACAATATGCTGACGATTACCCAGACATTTTTGGTAACCCAGGGTTACAGAAATTAGGAATAGCACGAGCTATTGCAATAGGTGCTAAGATTCTAATAATGGACGAGCCTTTAGGTTCTTTAGATCCAAAAATTTCGAAAGTTTTCCGTCATGAGCTTCGGAATTTAATTAAAGATTTAGGTCTTACTGCTATACATGTAACACATAACCAAGAAGAGGCAATGGCTATTGCTGATAAAATCATTATCATGAGAGCGGGACGAATTCTTCAAATGGGAACTCCTTATGAATTATATGAAAATCCAGATACTATTTTTGTAGCCAACTTTCTAGGAGAGACTAATTTTCTTCAAGGTTTTGTCTTAAAATTACTAGATAATGAATTAATGGAAATTTGGATACGTTTAGGGGGACCTAAGTTAATTTGTCTTAATTTTAATAAGAAATTTAATTTGGATGATAATATTGTGATTTCATTTCGTTTTGAAGATGTATATTTATTTTCTAAAGATTATAATTTTGAAAAAAGTCAATATGAATGGACTAAAATGCAATTTTTTGAAGCAATTCTAGAAACATCTAGATTTATTGGAGCTACGAAGAGATTTTATTTAATCTTAGATAATGGTGATAAATTTATATCAATTAAACCAGGAAATTTTGAAGAAAATTTTATTCCAGGAGAGAAATTAATAATTGGGATTCATCAAGATGATATCAATGTATTTAAGGCTCCAGATAACCTTCTTTATGAATTGTCATTATCATAACAAAAAAAGTATTAATATTATGGTACATATAAATTTGAAAAATGTGACTAAATCTTTTAGAAATATTAAAGTTCTTAATGAAATTTCACTTGAGATTAAAGATAAAGAGTATTTCATAATCCTTGGACCTACAGGAGCAGGTAAAACTACATTACTTAAGATTATTGCAGGACTTATTAGACCTGACTCTGGACAAATATTGTTTAATAGTAAAGATGTGACTAAAAAAACTGCGGGAGAGCGTAATATAGGATTTATGTTTGAAAATTATGCGTTATTTCCTCACATGAATATTGTGGAGAATATATCGTATAGTGGAAGAGTCCATGCACGAGATTCCGCACAAACTCAAACCTTAGTTGATCAAATTTTGATGATGACTTTGCTTACAGGTAGAAATGATGCTATACCTGAAGAACTAAGTGGAGGAATGAAGCAAAGAGTAGCATTATGTCGATCTCTTTTGAATCTCGAACAATCAAAATTGTTAATTTTAGATGAGCCTCTAAAAGCGCTTGATGCTGGCCTTAGGAATAGCCTGAGAAGAGAATTGTTGCTAATGGCAAAATCAAAAGAATTAGAATTGACAGTATTACATGTTACTAATAATGAACGTGAAGCAATGATGGTCGCCGATAGAATCGCGTTATTAAATGAAGGGAAAATAGTTCAAATTGGAAGCCCTTATGAAATCTATTATGAGCCTAAAAATCTTTTTGTAGCGTACTTTATGAGTGAAATTAACTACTTTAATGGAATTTGCGTAAAAAACACAGAGCCTAAGTGGGATATTTATCGTAAATCAGAACAAGGAGATAGATTTTTCGCACAAATTCATGAAAGTTTAGTTCCATTACCATTAGACATAGGATTAAATGAAATTTTTGCGGGATACTTGAAAGAGTCATTATATAGTGAAATTGGGCAGGGAGATAAAATATTGTTAGTTGTTCGCGCAAATCATATGAAAATACGACTTGGTAATCGTATTAACGAAAAAAAAAATTCAATTTTAGGTAAAATAATTCGACGTAAATTTATGGGAGTATTTTATCGATTTGAAGTATTAACAGAGATAAGTAATCAAGAAAAAAAAATTGTGGTTATTAGACCTGCTACTTATGAAATCCATGATAGATTTTTAGAGGGATCAGAAGTAACAGTATATTTCCCTAAAGAATTAGGAATAGTATTCAAACATCCAGGTGATGATGTAATAAAAGAAGTATTAAAATTAGAATAAGAATTTTAAATATTTTTAAAAATGATAACGAATATATAATTAAAGGAGAGTAGATTTATGAGTTCCTTATTACGTTATTTTAGTACTAGAAATGAAGAAAACGCAATGAACATGACTTTAATTCATACTCAGAAAGTCCTTGAATGTATAGTTGAATTTGAGAAGGGTTTATCTTTCCTGCTTGAAGAAAAAAATATTGACCTTGCATTAAAAGTTTTTTTTAGAGTAGATGAATTAGAACATCAAGCAGACAATATTCGTAGAAATATTCTAAATATGTTATCCCAAGCAGAACTTCCTTCGAAAATACGTGAGAATTTTATGCACCTTATTAAAAGAATTGATGATATAGCAAATGCAACAAATGCAAGTTCTAGAATTCTGATCTCTATGAATCATAAAGACTTTATGAATTTAGGGGAAGATGTTCATAAAAATATCCTAGATATCTCAAGAGATTCAGTAGAAGCTGTTAAAAAGGTTAATCTTATGGTAGATAAACTTATCAAAGCAGAAGAAGAAAAAGAAATCCAAAGTTTGGGAGAAGAAGTTAATGTTTTAGAACATGAATGTGATGAAAAGCGTTATGCAATAAATCGGAGCTTAGTTTTGAATAATCTTGATATTAACCCATTTAGTGCAATAATAATTCATAATTGTATATCTGCTATGGAGGCTATTAGTGATAACGCTGAAGATGTTGCTGATTATATTATTATGTTAACACTAGCAAAAAGAACTTAAAAAAAATTATTTGTAGATTACACACTTCAAAAATTTAATTATTCTCTTTATTTCTTTTTTGCAGATTAGAATTCTTTTTTAAAAGTTTAATTGATTCTTCTCTCGCTTTTAGAAGATTTCGTTCTTTAACTCCTTCCATTTCTTTAGACGGTAAGACTTTTTCCTTTATCACCTTTTTAAAAAGTAAATATTCCTCTTTTCTTGAAATAAATGGATCAACCTTCTCTTCATGTATGAATTCTTCTATAGATGTATTTTTTCCATTACAATTCCCTTCAGTAAGATCGAATCGATTATTTTTATACACTAAAAAACAATGCACCATTGGTACATAAGGAATGTTATATTTTTTCAGAATTTCATTTGTACCATGTGAGATTTCTTCTGTAAATTTATAAATTCCCACATGTTTATAGAGTGGTATGTCAAGTTCTTCCGCAAGTCCTGCAATGACAGCATGTTTAGTTGTACAAGTTCCCATATTTTCTTTAAACAAAATCATCTTGTCTTCATAATCTGTATTATATCCATAATCAATATTATGGATAAGATTACAGGCTTCTCTAAATGAATTAATTCCTAGATTTATAAATTTCTTTGATAATTGTCCAACAGGTTTAATTTCAGCATCAGGCAAATTATTATATGTATCCATAATAGTCTACTTAGTTATTTAAATAGCTTTTATATTTATCACTAAATTATGATTTATAAGATTAATTTCTAATAATTATAAGATGAATTTGAGTATGTAATCTTTTTTTTATAAATCTGGATTTTAATTATTATAAATAAAGAAAAAAAAATTAAGAAATCTCTTTATGTTTACCAGTTACCATATAGTGAACTTTTTCAGCAATTTTACAAGCATTATCACCACATCTTTCTAAATATCGCGCAATCATGGCAAAAAAGGCACAAGGAGTGATTGTTTTAGGATCTTCCATCATATAGGTCAAACATTCTCGAAAGATTGACCATCTCATTTCATCAATTTCATCATCCCTCTCCTTAAATTTTTCGATGTACTTTATATCAGCCTCATCAAAAGCTTCTATTGCATTTTCAATCATCAGTTTTACATGTTCCCACATATGTTCTAAGTTAATAAATGGGGCAGGATATGGATGTTTTTTTGAAATTTCCTCAACAACTGAAGCAATATCTTTTCCATATCTCCCAATCCTTGCAAGGTAGGTAATTGTCTTTAAAATAGTTGCTAATCTTCTGAGATCTATTGCCATTGGTTGATAAAGCGCTATTAATTTTAATGCTTTTGACTCTATATTTGCATCAAATTCTCTAATCTTATATTTCTTTTCCACCGTAGTTTTAGCTAGTTCAATATCTTGAGTCGCTAAAGCTTTCATTGAATCATCTAACATACTCAAAGCTAAATCAGCCATTTGAACAACTTCTTTTTTTAATGTAAAAATTTCTCGGTGCAATTCTTTTGCCATTAAAATTCACCTAACCAAATCTTCCTGTTATATAATTTTCAGTTAAATGTTCTTTTGGATTCTCAAATATCTGAGTTGTTTCCCCAAATTCAATTAATTCCCCTAAATACATAAAACCTGTAAAATCACTAATTCTTGCTGCTTGTTGCATATTATGGGTTACAATTACAACAGTCCATTCTTTCTTCAATTCAAGTATTAGTTCTTCAATTTTCCCAGTAGCAATTGGATCTAAAGCTGAACATGGTTCATCCATTAAAATTATCTCAGGTTCAACTGCTAATGCTCTAGCTATGCACAATCTTTGTTGTTGTCCACCGGAGAGACTTGCTCCAGATTTTTCTAAATCATCCTTAACTTCATCCCATAATTGTGTTAATTTTAAATATTTTTCAACCATCATTTCTAATTTTTCTCTATTTCTTGTACCCTTTAGTTTAAGACCAACTATAACATTATTAAAGATTGACATAGTTGGAAACGGATTTGGTTTTTGAAAAACCATTCCTATTTTCCTCCTAACTAAAACAGAATCAATTGATTTATAATTATTGTTATTACCATATATATTATAATTGTCCATTGAAATGCTGCCGGTTACTTTAGCATTAGGTATTAGATCATGCATTCTATTCATACTTCTAAGTAAAGTTGTTTTACCGCATCCCGATGGACCAATAATCGCAGTAATATGGTTTTTTTTAATATTCAAATTAATATTGTTTAAAACATGTTTATCGCTAAACCATACATTTAAATTTTCAATTTTTAATTTAATCAAAATTCATCA
Organism: Promethearchaeota archaeon; assembly: GCA_048940925.1. Taxonomy (GTDB): domain Archaea; phylum Asgardarchaeota; class Lokiarchaeia; order Sigyniarchaeales; family SOKP01; genus Loki-b32. The sequence continues at coordinate 94,460 of JBHLOC010000003.1, forward strand.
CATCTAATATTTTTCCCTTGTTAAAATTCTAACCACGATATTTAATAAAAGAACCAAAAATATTAAAACTAGCGCCGCACCCCAAGCTTTTGGCCAATCTATACTCACAAATGGAGATTGCGATGAGTTAAAAATTGTTAATGGAAGCGCTGCTGTTGGCTCAAAAAAACTAGCGAAAAAGAATCTACTTCCAAGTATAGTTAATAGCAAAGGAGCTGTTTCTCCTGCTACTCTAGCAATTGCGAGTAATATGCCTGTTACTATCCCTTTTTTTGCTGTTGGAACAGTTATAGTTAAGGTTGTCTTCCATTGAGCTATTCCTAAAGCTAGAGCAGCTTCTCGAACCGTAGAAGGTACTATTTTAATAGATTCTTCTGTTGCTCTTGTTATTAAAGGAATCATCATTATTCCCAAAGCAAAACCACCAGCTAAAACTGACCATCCCGTAATAGTTACAATCAATATCCAAGTAAAAATGCCGATAACAATTGAGGGCATGTTAGATAGAACATCATTTAAAAAACCAGCAGCAAAACTAATTTTACTATATGGATATTCTGCTAAAAAAATTCCAGAAAAAACGCCTATAGGTATTCCCAGTAAACATGCAAGCATAATTATTATTAATGTTCCTTGGATAGCAGGTCCAATTCCTCCTCCTGTTTGCCCTAATGGCGAAGTTTCTTGTGTTAAAAAATTTATATTCATTTGACTAATTCCATTAATAATAATTTCGTATAAAATGCTAATTAAAGGTATTAAACCAATAATTAGGGCAAAAAAACAGAATGATATCATTAAATAATTCTTGAATTTTCTGACTTTAAATCTTGTTTCTTCTGAAAAAGCCATCTTAAAACGTCTCAACTCCTTTGAATTTCCTCATAGTATATCGGATTATTAATCTTGCCGTAACATTAACAATTAAAGCCATTATTAATAATACAAATCCTACCTCAATTAAAGCTGAAAGATAAACTTCTGGAGAACTAGCCTCCGTAAATTCATTAGCTACTAATGATGCTAAAGTATAAGTAGGATCAAATAAAGAGTGAAATAGATTAAATGAGTTTCCAATAACCATCGTTACAGCCATTGTTTCTCCTATTGCTCGACCAAGTCCTAAAATCACCGCTCCTATCACGCCTGATCGTCCATATTTTCTAATAATTTTTGTTGACTCCCATTTTGTTGCACCTAATGCTATAATAGCTTCTTTTTGACTCTTTGGAACCGCCGCAAATATATCTCGAGAAATGGCAGTGATAGTAGGAATTATCATAATTGCTAAGATAATTCCACCTGTTAAAACATTATATCCATGAGTTGCTCCTTGAAAAATCGGGATAAAACCAAATATATTTTGAATGACGGGATATACATTTTGATTTAAAAATGGTATAAGGGTAAATATACCCCAAAGTCCATAAATTACACTTGGTATAGCTGCTAATAGTTCTACTAGAAATGAAACCCAAAAGTTAAATCTTTTTGAAGTGAATTCAGAGAGAGTTAAAGCAATTCCTATGCTTATAGGAAAACTTATAAGAATTGCAATTAAAGAGGTAACTAGAGTTCCTAACATCGGAGGTAAAATTCCAAATACAGGAGGAGCGTTAGGATCTGCGGGAGTTGGGTTCCACTCGGTTCCCCAAAGAAATTCAAATCCGTAAGTTTCAATTGAAAGATAGGAACGCAAAAAAAGAAAGAGAATCATTAATCCAATTATTATAAATATTAAAAATGATATGAACCCTAAAAAAGATTTAAAAATTAAATCTCCACTAATTTTTCTTTTTAAAATGAATTTTTTTTTTTTATTTTTTTGATTATTTTTAGGGACTATAGATAATTGTTCTTTCATTAGGCTTTTTATACCATTAAACTATTAAGATATCTTTTGAGTTTCAAAATAAAATACAAAAAAAAATATTATTAAATTACTAATTCATTATGCCCAAGTATTTACGATTTCCCCATCAAATATTATAGAACGTAAACTCACTTCATTTATCGCTATTACCGCATCAGGAATTTCAACATAGTGTAAGCCTTCCGCGTAGGATTGAGCTTGATGAGTACACCACCATAACCAATTTGTTAAAGCCTTTGCTTTTGCTAATGTCATACCAGGAATTACATTCAGTTCCTTATAAACTAGTATATAAGAAAATGAAGAAATAGGATAAGCATCTCCAGCTCCAGGACCAGTTTTAAAATAAGTGCCAACAGGTTCCCAATTTTCATCGCCAGCAGGTAAAGTAACAGCAGCATAAGCTGCTGCTTTTGCTATTGTTGTAGTATTAGCTAACGAATAAATTCCAGCTCTATTTTGAATTAAAGCATAATCAATACCACTTTCAAGTGCGTATGCTAATTCAATATAACCAAGTGAATATTCATTAGCTTGAAGATATGCCGCAATACCAGAATTTCCTTTTTGACCTAAAGTATCTGCATGCCAATCTATGGTTTTGGATGCCCCATACGTAGAATTCCACATTGCACTCTCATCAGATAAAAAGGTGGTAAATACAGCTGTAGATCCACTTGAATCTGATCTGTGAACAACAGTTATTTCATGACTTGGTAAAGTAACTGCAGGATTCAAAGCGGTTAAGTTGGCATGATCCCACATGGTAATCAACCTCGCAAATATTTGGGCGATTACAGGTCCAGTTAAATTAATAGGTACTGATATTCCCGGAAGATTATAAGCAACTAAAATTCCTCCTATTGTCATGGGTAATTGTAAAGTATTCGGCGCTGCTTCCCATTCAGATGTCTTCATTGGTGGATCTGAAGCACCAAAATCTACTGTTTTTGCAGTATGTTGCTGAATTCCCCCACCACTACCAATACCCTCATAGTCCACTTGGATTCCTGTGAGACTATTAAACTCTAAAGACCATTTTTGATATAGAGGTGCTGGGAAAGTAGCACCTGCTCCACTGAGTCTCATTGGCGTCTCAGGTTGAGTTAGAACAAACATTCCAGCACTAAACCCAATCACCGTTCCAACTAAGGCAATTGCTAAAATATATATTATTGATCGTTCTCGCATTTTAAACACTTTTATTATGAAACTTAAGTTTTTGTTTAAATTTGGTTATAGAAAGGATTTGCTTATTCAATATAAGGAATCTCGTCATAGTATATATTGAGTTATTTACCCTATATATTCTATAGAGATAGACTTTATTGATCTTCCCAACGGCATCTAAGTATTGTTATTGAGTTAATAGTCTCTGTTGTTTTTTATCAAAAATATCAAACTATATAGAGAATACTGAAATAATTATACTCTATTGCAAAGTTTTATAATTGATTTAGTATTGTCATATATATAGAATATAGAAAGTATATATAATATATAGTTTAAGTATAAAATAATCCTATTATTTATTCTAAATAACTAAATTGAGTTAATATTGATATTTTTTATTCTATATAGAATACTAATTTTAAACCAATTTAAATTAACAAGGGATAAAAATGAGTTTACATATAGAGACAAGAAAAGTTCAGAAGACAGGTGGATCCAGTTATATCATTTCCCTTCCTAAAGTATGGATAGATAAGCATGGTGTTGAAAAGAATGATACATTAGGTATTCTTAGCCAACCAGATGGGAATTTACTTATTACTCCCAAGATAAATTCTGAAGAATATATAAGAAGTAAAATCTTTGATATTGATGAAGTAACCGATTCACAGTATTTATTTCGGCTTTTAATCGGAGCCTATATTATGGGTTATACTATTATAACAATAAAATCAAGTAAGAAGTTTGAACCTTTTATAAGAGAATGCGTTACAAATTTCACCCAAATTGCTATAGGTCCAGAAATCATAGAAGAATCTAATAATTTCATAACTATAAAAGATTTGCTTAATCCTAAGGAAATGCCATTTGAAAAGACAATAAAAAGGATGTATATTTTGGTCCAAAGTATGCATGAAGATGCTATAAAAGCCCTTGATACAGGGGATAAGCCTTTAGCAGAAGAAATTATTAAGAGGGACGATGATGTTGATAGACTACACTGGTTAATCGGTCGTCAGGCTCATATTGTGCTCAGAGACATTATTTTATGTCAAAAAATGGGGATTACATTGGAACAAGCGAGTCATTTTCATCAGATGAGCCGTTTTTTAGAAAGGATAGGAGATCACGCCTCAAAGATTGCAAAGAATGTGTTAATCATTCTAGAACATAAAATTGATGAACAACTTAATAAAGAAATCAAAGTAGCAAGTAAAGTATCGTTGGACTTATTAAATAAAAGCCTTGATGCATGGCTTCAAAAAAGTATTACTTTAGCGAATGAAAATATTGAAGAAATAAGGGATTTGATCTCAACTACCGAAAAAATAAGTCTTAATACCAATGGCAGTGCTCAAGTTTCAATAGCAATAGGATACATTCTTGAATCTATAAGGAGAACTAGTGAATATGCGGGAGATATATGTGAAATTATAATTAATAATTTAATATAATTTTCTTTAAAGATTTATTTATTTTTTTACTTACCTTTTTACGATAAGTTTAAAAGTACGCATATCTTCACATGACAATTTATATTTTTTCGGTACCAATTAACAATACCATAATATAATCAGCAACAGCTTCTATTGAATCAGATATCGCTTCAAGAATATCAAAAACATTTCCTGCAGTGAAAATAGTAAAAAAGTTAACCTTGTAATCAGTATCTTGAAGATTCTTTCTTAATTTAATATTAAGTAGATCTACTTCATGTTCCAGCTGATTAACTTGCTTAGCATAATCTTTTAAATGCTTTCTTTCTTCAAGTAAATCGATTACCATTTTATCTAAAAATTGAACACAATCAACTGTATTTTTCATCATTTCAGAGATTAGATTGATGGTTTCTATGCTGCTTTGTTCCCAAAATTTTAATGGAATGGTATTAACTCTACGAGCAACTCCCGTACAGCAATTTGCAACATCATCCATTCTTTTAATTAAATGTGATAAGTCTTGACGTACACTTGGATTTAATTCACCTCTTGAAACATCTTTTTGAATTTCTCTTCTTAATTTATCTGCATTTCTTTCTAAAAGATCAACTTCATGAAAAATTTCGTGAGATTTGTCAAGATCTTTTTCTTTTAATAAAATTTGTAAACCAGTACCTAATTTTTTTACACATTCTTGAACTATTTGTGCGTGTTTAACGGACTTCTCCAACGCATTGACTGCAGTCTCTCGCTTTAAATATTCAATTAAAGATCCTATCCATATCACCTATTTTTTCTACTATATCTAAGTTCAATATAAATATATGTAATATATATATTTTTTATAATTGATCGATCACGAAAATCCAAAAATATTTAGCCCATAATATAAAACACCCGCAAAAATAGCAGCAACAGGAAAGGTAAGAACCCAGAAGGCACCCATCTTAGCTAGTCCTTTAGAATCTATTTCTTTTTTTTGAGCAAGATTTAATCCAATTATACAAAATACAATCACATGGCTGTGTGAAATTGGAAGTCCATATAAAGTAGCCATCATTAAAATAAATGCTGAACTCATTTGAATAATAAATCCCTCACTAGGGCGTGTATTTATCATATGAGAAGCCAAATTTTTGATTACATATCTTGCAGCAATATAAATACCAAGGAAAGCAAAAATCCCGCATATAATAACATAACTGACATATTCACTATTACTTATAGAATTATTTTCTCTTAGCCCTAAAAGAATTCCTAAAGCCTCTCCTGAATTAGCTCCGACCCAAATCTCAGCAAATAAAACTGCGAACAGTAAAAGCCATTTAAATGATTTTTCAGATTTTTCAATCTGATTAAGACCTCTTAAACGAGATAAAAATAATTTAGCACTAACTTTAAAGAATATATAAGTAATTAATAATCCTAATAATGGAGAAATAAACCAACTTAAAATAACATCTCTTAATTTATCATAATTAAATGCGTTATTGAGATTAACTCCTCCTTGAAAAAAAGTATAGACAAAAACCACTCCAACTATACTTCCAATTAAAGAATGAGTGCTACTTAGAGGGATCCCAGCAAAACTACCAATAACTAACCATAAAATACTACTAACCACAACAGTTAAAAGCATATAATTAGTATATTTTTCTTCAAGACCTTCACCTAAAAGATTTTTACCAACAGTTTCTGGCACGAAACCTTGGCTAAAAAGAATCATACCTCCACCTATAGCAATTCCTCCTAAAATCAAAGCTATTTTAAATTTTAATGCACCTGCACCTACTAATGCCGAAAGAGTCTCATCATTGGCTCCTATTGCAAAAGCTAGACCAACAGCCATAATTATTAATATTAAAATTAGAGCTAAGTTGAGATCATCAGTCATAATGAATCAAAATAAGTCATTTTCAATCAAAAATTAAGTATTTAGTTGCTAAGAATTGAATATCTTCTGAAAAGTTTTTAATATGATCAGCTAACATCATTATATCTTCTATTAATTCTTTGAGATAAATGAATGTTCGAGATAAATAATCCATATCGTAGTTATATAATCTGTTTAATAGCTGCCATTCTTCTTTTCGCATTTTTCTTCTTTCTTCTTTAACTTTCTCACAAATAAAATGAGCTTCACTGAGATCAGATCCTATTGATTTAACGGCATTAGATAAATCATTCGAGATCATCCTTAAAGATTTAAGAATACTTAAAATTTGCAATTTAAATTCCTCATCGGGGAATACAACTCTATAAAGAAGCATTTTATTTGCTAAAAATTCCCCAATATTTTTTATATCATTTATTTTTTTGAATAATTTTAATCTATCTGCTTTTGAAAACATTAATTTTGATTTAAATATTTTAGATTCAAATTTCTTTTTAATTTTGACTTCTTTATTAGTTTCTATTACATAATTTAAATTTTTCTCAAAATTTTCAAAATTCTCCTCTACAAGAAATTCAATTCCTCTAATTAGCCTTAAATTTTGTTCATTTATTACATCCATGAAAAGTTTAGTTAACTCATCTATACTTAGCTTATTTATTTCTTTTTCACTAAGCTCTTCCATTTTAATCATCTAGAATGACAGTATATACCTAATTTAATCAGTTCTCTCTATATAATACAATATATTTCAATATAAATACTATCTTAAATATAGTTTTATGATTCAGTTATTAATCTTCAAATAAATAAAAGAAGGTTTTGATATATTAAATAAAATTAAATTTTAATTAATTTGCCAATTAATGAGAGAAATGATTAAATTAGTTTTTGATAAAGCTCCTCTGGTTATTTGTTCTATGATACTTTCCTTTCCAAATATCCTTTTAAGTATTTTTCTTACAATTCGTTTTTCAGAATATCCCCCATTACGAAGCTTTTTATACTGTTCATGGACTTTTATATGCAATTTCTGAATTTCATTTATTTTTTTCATTAAGAAATCTCTTCCATTGAGAATACCATTTCCAGCTGAAAAAATTAATAGTTGATCCATCCCCTTTGTGAAATTATAAAGAGATTGAAGAGATTGATAAATTAGTGAGATATCCTCTGGTATATCACTCTTTTCACCGAATATCATTTTATATTTTGGTTGTACTGCATCAGCAACAAAAGCCCATTGTTGTTGTTTTTCAATTAAGGTAATTAACTCTGGAGCATGGCCTGGCATTGGAAATAAATCAAAAGCATATTTTTTGGAGCGTGTAATTAGCTGATTTTTAATTGCTTTTGCATTAACTGGTAATAATTTAATTCCCCATGCAATTTGGCGATAATCAGGATATTTTCTTCCTCTTTTTAAAATTTCTCTAGCTTTCTCACCAGTATATATAGGAATTCCAAATTCTTTATTCAACATATGAGCGCCTCCAGCATGATCTTCATGTGTATGGGTAATAAAACACTTGTCAATCATTTTATCTGGAGTTAAGGATCGTATAAATTCTCTTAAATCTTTTTCTCCCCCAGGGGCCCCAGAATCAATAAGAAGCCCATCAACTAAATAACAAGAAGTCCAATATGGGTAAGGCATTAATTTATTATCTGAAGCCCATTGCCATTCTATGATTTCCTTATTGGAATGATATTTTATTTTAACTACCAAGAATCAAAGGCTCCTACTCATTTTTAATATTCCAATATCAGCAGTTTTATTTACCCTTCCATTTTGGTTTTTGCTTTTGTATTCTTGCCATAACTCCAGTCATGAAATCTTTTGATGTTAATAATTGAGAATTTACCAGTCCTTCTAATTCTAATCCAAATTCAAAATTTTGCCCATAAATATCATCAATTAACTTTTTCCCTAAACCTACTGCTAATGGGGCACTATCAATCAATTCATCAGAGTATTTTTTTACTAATGCATCTAATTCTTCTCTACTTTTTGCTATTCCATTTACTATACCCATTCTATATACCTCAATTCCATTAAGATTTCTTCCTGTTAACACAATATCCTTAGCATGTGCAATCCCACAGAGTCGTGTTAGTCGGGTAGTTCCAGATACATCGGGGATAATTCCTACCTTTACTTCAGGCATACTAAATATAGCATCTTCTAAAGCAAATCGAAAATCACATGCAAGTGCTAACTCAAATCCTAATCCTAAACAAAAACCCTCAATTCTAGCTATAAATGGCTTTTCTATTTTTCCAATTTTTGTAACTATTGGATGAAATTTAGTATTCAAAAAATATCTGAAATGTGGTGGTGTATTTAGATCAAGGCTTCTCTCTCCTCCAGAAGAGTCTCGTCCTGCTAAAGTATTCAAATCAATTCCAGAGCTAAAATAATCTGCTGCTCCTGTTAATATGATAATCCGAGTTTTTGAATTTTCTGCTTCTTCAATTGCTTTATCTAAACCATCGATAACTTCCCAATTTATAGCGTTTCTTTTCTCTAGCCGATTTAATTTAATTGTAGTTATAGTTTGGTCTTCATTTTCTTCTACTAAGACTACATTATTTACCATAATTTTTTTCTCCTTATATAATTCAATTTAAAGTGAATAATTAAAAGAATTAAAGTAAATTGAAATAAAAAAATTTTTCAATATTTTAAAAAAAGTTAGAATGCGAGAGATAAACTAGAGTTTTTTAATTTGATTTTACTCTTACAGGAGGGATAAAAACTTCCCGTGGACCAGTTCTTCTCAGATTTATAGCTTCCTCGGGACAATGATGAGCACAAACACCACATCCAATGCATTTCTCTTCATTAACGATTGCTATTGTATCATCTAATTCGATTGTTTCCATTGGACACATTTCAACACATGTTCCACATCCAACACAAGAATCTTCATTTATAGCTGCTATATAGGAAGATATCGTATGTAATGGCATAATACCTCCACGGTACATTCCAATAATTCCACAACAACAATTACAGCAATTACAAATCGCTTCGATCCCTCTATTTGGATCGGAATGAACATGAAATACTTTATGCACAAGTCCGTAATCTTCTGCTTCTCTAAAGATCTTTATAGCCTCCTCTTTAGATACCCGTTGCCCAAACTCTTTTTCTATAGCAAATTGAGCGCTTTTGTCAAAAAGAAAACAATTATATTTTGATGCTCCTAATTTACATGGATCATTTACAAGATCTTTATGATGACGGCAATAACAATATGCAACAGCAATATCATCATATTCTTCAACATATTTTTTAATATCTTCGAATGGCATAACGGTTTCAGTTCCTACTTGCACTTCTTTCTCAACAGGGAGTGTTCTATCTGTTGGTGGTAAATTTTTAAAAGTATTAATCATAGTTTCATAATTTGCTTCATTTAACTTAGATCTTTCTGAAAAAAGCCTTTCAAACAGTTTGGCTAATTTTATATGTTTTTCATCTGTTTCCCCCCTCAAGTTTGTATATTCGAATATTCCTGGATAAGGTCCCATAAGTCTGTACACCATTACTCCCGTACTTCTACTTTTTACACCAATAATGATGCCATTATACATTAATACTTCTAACATTTTGAGAATGGTATTCTGATCCATATCTGTTCTTTCTCTAATTTGATCAAGTGTCAAGGAAGGTTTCTTAAATATTAACAAAAATTTAGCTTGATCTTCAGTTATGATGTTCTGAAGTAACTCTATTAATGTGTCATTAACAGGAATAGGGAATACTCCTGCCTTAACAATTGTTCTTGCTACTTTATACCATAATTTATTAGTCAATTTTATAACCTCTATAAAGAAGATCTGTATTTTTAATTAAATGAGGAAAAACTACATAGTTTAATTATATTTCGAGTATAAATGATAAGAAAATATCTCCTAAAATAACAAATTGATCGTTTTAAATACCTACAAAACCTTTTGACTCTCATATTTTTTTAACTAAACTTATCTTGAAATTAATTAAAGAATTGATTAAAGAATTAAGGGTTTGAGGGATATTATTATGATTAGAAAAACTCAAGAGAGAATAAATATATTAGAAAATTCAATTAAGATTTTAGAAGCAATTAAAAAAAATTTAGATCACCAAAATCAATCAGTTCCACTTAATTATATTCAAAATCGCATTACTACTTATAAACGTGAAATTCGAATACGTAAAGATTTCCCGTCTTAAACATTTTCAATTTAATTTTTTTATTTTATTCTCCTTAGAATAGGTTCTATTTCGAAAAATTTTTATCATTATGTTGATGATCAACTACACATACGTTCATTGTAATTCTTGAAAATAGGTGTTATTAATTAAAATAGATTATGCCGAGAGGGTAAAAAGAATTCCTAAATACATTTTTGTTGAGATTGAAAAATTAATATCAGAAAAGAAGAAAAAGGGTATGGATTTTATTTCACTTGGAATAGGAGATCCTGATTTAGCAACTCCAGAGATTATAATTAATGCATTAATTGAAGAAGTCAAAAATTCAGAGAACCATAATTACCCTTCAAGTATGGGTGAAGAGGAATTTAGAGAAACCATCGCAAAGTGGTATAAGATAAGATTTAATGTCGAATTAAACCATAATGATGAGATTACAAATGTAATTGGTGGAAAAGAAGGCGTAGCTAATGTAGCACGAGCCTTCATTAATCCAGGAGATATTGTCCTTTGTCCTAATCCAGGATATCCTGTTTATGAAAATGGTGCAACAAAACTATGCGATGCTGAACCTTATCTGATGCCTATAATAAAAGAAAACAATTATCTTCCAGATTTAGAAGCAATTGATACGAAGATTCTTAGAAAAGCAAAATTAATGTATTTAAATTATCCGAATAATCCTACGGGTGCAATTGCTTCAAAACAATTTTTAAAAAAGGTTGTTGATTATGCAGAAGACTATAACTTTTTCATAATATATGATAATCCATATTCTGAATTTACTTTTGGTGATTATATTGCACCAACAATATTGCAAGTGGATCGGAATCATGTAGAAATAAATAGTGCCTCTAAGATGTTTAACATGACAGGCTTTCGATGTGGTTGGATGGCGGGTAATAAAGAAATAATACAAGGGATAAGGAAAGTAAAGTCTCAAATTGATTCTGGTTGTCCAAAATTTATACAAAAAGCAGTAATGAAAGGTTTAAATGAATATAAATCTGAGGAAAAACCTGAAATAGTAAAGAATACCGTAAGAGTGTATGAAAGAAGAAGGGATATTTTAATTAAGGAATTAAATGATATGGGATGGAGAACAGAGACACCAAAAGCAACCTTTTATGTATGGACACAAATTCCAGAAAAATTTTCTAAAGAGAATAGCATGGATTTTGTAAAAAAATTGATAGAAGTAGGAGTAGTTGCCACACCTGGGATAGGTTTTGGTCAATATGGAGAGGGATATATGAGGTTTGCTTTAACTCAACCTGAGGAAAGAATTAAAGAAGCCTTAGAAAGAATTAAGTCTATTCTTGTTTAAATAAAACCAAATTATTTTAAAAAAAATTTTAATAAAATTAAAAAGATTGAAAGAGATTTTTATCATCTGGAAGATTTCCTATACTTGCTCCTAAGAAATCCTTGTCTTCTCTCATCAATATTTTCTATATTTTCGTTAAATTCTTTTGATTTATCAAAACTCATCATAACTGGAGCTTTATAAGAATCCCAATCTTTATAATAATCCAATATCAGATCCATTTTATCTGATTCTTTTTCCAGTATTTTTCACCTCCTATTTTGATTAAGTTTCTCACCAGAGGTCCTAAATCTAAATTTTGACCAATTTCGAATAGTAATTATTGATATGTATTGTTAAAAGAGAACAAATCAGTAAAAATTATAAGAAAAAGGTCAAGAGATTTGATTTATTCTCTCTTAATAATACTATGGATAATTACCTTAATTGTAGGTAAGGGTAATTTACACCAATAATCCATAGTATTATGTGAAAAACTCATTAATATGTAAATGTGAAAAGATCTATATAAACTTTGCCCATTGGATTCCCATTGTATCTAAATATTAAATATTTACAGTTTAGTAGTTTAATAGTTCTTATCTCTTAACCAAAAATGTAGAAAAAATAAATTTTAGAGATTTTTCAGTTTAGGATCCATTGCATCTCTTAAGCCGTCACCTACTAACATAAAACCTAAAACTGTTAAAAAAATCATAAAGCCTGGCCATAGGCCTGCCCAAGGAGCATCATATGGGTTCTCTCGTGCCACATTGATATCATTACCCCATTCAATCAGTACAGATTGATTCACGCCTAAAAATGCTAGTCCAGCTAACCCTAATATGACTGTACCGAGGTTGAAAGTGAATGAGATTATAACAGGTTGAATAGCATTTGGTAATATGTGTTTAAACATTATTCTCCAGTTGCCTGCACCAGATACTCTTGCAGCTTCGATATATGGAAGATCTCGAGCTAATAATACATTTCCCCTGATCAATCTGGCATAAAAGGGAATCCCTAAAAAACCATATACCATCAAAATTATCTCTATATAAGGTCCGAAAATCGCAATAAATACTAAACAAAGAATCAAACCTGGAAATGCGAGAAATATATCACAAATTCTCATTATTAGTGAATCTCTCCAACCTCCATAATAAGCAGAAGTTACACCAAAAACTACTCCACCAATGACACTAATAGAAATTGATGGTAATGCAATAGTTAAAGAAGTTCGCGCTCCCCAGATTATTCTTGATAATACATCACCTCCCATTGCTGTTTGTCCCAAAGGATGTACTGGAGAAGGAGGATCCCATGAACCAGAATGATGTGTCATAGCTTCAGCAAAAGATTGAGGAGAAATCCAAGGAGCAAAAATTGCTAAAGTACTAATGAAAAAAATTATGAAAAAACCTAAGATTGTTAGTGGATTTGTTAATCTCCTTAAAATATTTCTTTTACTGGCTGTTTTTTCAAATTCACTTTCACGATAATTTAATTCTTCTAATCTTGAACAAGGGAGCAAAATAAATTTAATATTTTTGAAAATCCAGGAAATTATTCTTCTTGGAGTACTTTTTTCTTCGAATTCCTCTTCTTTTTCTATTTCTAGTAGATATTGCTGTTTTTCCATTTTATTCTTTCCCTCTTATAATTCTTTCAAATTCTAGAGATTATTCTTTATTAGGTAATGGCTTATTTAAAAATTATATTAAGATACTTCTGAATCTATATTTTTCCCACATTTCAAAATATTAGAACATTTAGCGTATTTTGTGAAATGTGATCTTAAAAACTCTTTAAATTAATCACTCTTTTAAATTCATAATAAATATTCAATCAATGAGCTTTTAATTTGAAACCATGGAAACTAAAATTGTGTTAGTAGGAGCAGGTTCTACTTCTTTTGGCCCCCCAATGTTTAATGATATTTTTTTAAGTGATTTATTAGAAGGTTCTACTGTTGTACTCCATGATTTAAATAAGAATAAATTAGAGATGGTCTATGATCTTCTAGAAATTGAAAATCAAAGAAAAAATAATAAGCTTAATCTTGAAAGAACAACAAATAGAGCTAAAGCTTTTAAAGATGCTGATTTTATCATTAACTCAATTGAGGTAGGAAATAGAATGGAATTATGGCACCAAGATTATGAAATACCGAGAAAATACGGAGCAAAACAAATATTAGGTGAATGTGGTGGTCCAGGAGGGAGTTTTCATGCATGGAGAATAATCCCACCAATCGTCGAAATTGTTAAAGATGCTGAAAAAATTTGTCCAAATGCTCTTTTGATTAACTTCTCTAATCCATTATCTCGAGTATGTTTAGCGATCAAGAGAAGTGTGAAAAAGTTAAGATTTGTGGGCTTATGTCATCAAATTGCTTTTTTAGTGAGACATTTGCCTAATATTTTTGAAAAATCAATTAAAGAGTTAAAAATGGAAGTAGGTGGCTTAAATCATTTTGCATTCTTATTAAAACTAGAAGATTTAGTAACTGGAATAGATTTAGTGCCAACTTTTAACAAACAAACTCTAGATTATTTTAGAGGATATGAACATCGATTTGAATTTTCAACTCTTACATTTGAAGTATTCAAAAAATTTGGGTGGTTTTGTTATGCTGGTGATAACCACCTTGGAGAATACTTACAATTTGGTGAAGAATTCACGAAAACGCAGGATATGATAGATTGGATAAATTTTATAGACGTTGAAGGTCAATTAATCTATAACAAGTTTCTTAACTATCATAAAAGACTTAAGAGGGGAAGATATCCAAGGGGGGGTATATTATTTGGAAAAACTTCTGGAGAAAGGGCGATACCTATAATCGAGGCAATGATCAAAGATAAAAATTCCTATGAATTTGCTGTTAATATTCCTAATGATAATATAATAGCCAATTTACCACAGGATCTAATCTTAGAGTGTTCAGCAACAGTAAATAAAAATGGTATTCATGGAATTAAATTAGGAAAAATTCCTAGAAATATTGCTGCTTTACTCCGCATTGAGGCTTCAATACAAGATTTGTGTGTGGATGCTGTATTGAATAAATCAAAAGATCTTGCCATCGCCTGTTTAGCCACTGATCCTAATGTGGGGAGTTTTGAAATTGCAGAAGATATTTTTGATGAAATGAGTCAATTACAAAGTAAATATCTTCCAAATTTTAAGTAAATTAGTCCTTTTATAGTAATTAGTTCTAATTTAATTGGATAAATTTCTAAATCTGATATATTTATTAATTTTTGTTTCTATTCTTTTCAAAATACCCTTTAAACTATTTTAAAAAATGAAATCTAACAATAGTAGGGTTTCTGAAGAAAAAATTAAAAAGGCTACAGAATTCCTCCAAAAATTGTGGTGGTTTTGTTTTTATTTGATTATTGCACCGCTAGCAACTGCATTTACAGGATTTTGGATTTTTAGTTTATTTCCTGGAGGAATTTATCTAGCTTTACCTCTAGCAGTTTTAACTTTTATGTTTGCCCTACTATTTTTTTATAAAGCATTTGATAAATATAGAAACAGACCCTTCTTCTTGAATAAGGAAAACAATCTAGTTGCTAGAATTCATATTTTATATCTTATTTCTATTGTCTCATTTATAGTTACTCCTATATTTGTTATTATTTCTCCTGAAGATTATTCCTTTGCAATACTTCCTTTAATTAGCTTTATTGTCTTATATAACATAGTATATTTTTATTATTATTTCCAGCCAATTGGGTTCTATGACATAAATCAGGAGAAATTCAGACATACAATCAATCTAAAATTGATGATTAAGCAACCGTACAATTTTATGATTGTAATTAATTATGTTGTTCATATCGTATTTCTAGCAGTTACCTTTTCTACAGAGCTATCCTGGCTTTTTAGTCTTATAACAAATTTAATATTTTATTACATCACATATTTCAATACTAAAATCCAGCGTAGTAAAATAAAAGAGAAAATTAAAGAAAAGGAATCATTTTTACAAGATCTAACTATTTTCAAACAAAGATTTGCTGTCTCAGTACTTAATCTAATTTTCGTTTTATTAATTCAAATGCCTTTTGTGGTTGTTTTTACTTCAGTTCTATCAGGCTCTCAGTATTCAGTATTAGAATTGATAAATAGTTCATTTTTAACATTAATTTTTATAATAGCGTATTTTAAATCCCGATTTTATCTCCTTTTTCATTATAGTAGGATATTAAGCATATATCATCATTCTGAAAGAAGTTATAATATTAATAATGATGTAGAAAATAATAAATATCAAAAGTATAATGCTGCTTTATCTGTAGTATTAATATTGTTCATAATTCTATTTTGTTTTTTGATAAGTAATCCAATATTAATATTACTTATACTTCCATTCCTTTACATCCCATTTTATTATGAACAAAAGGCGAAATTTAGTCCAAAGAAATATAATAAATATGTTTTTTTACTAAACTCCATTGGGATTTTAATTTCTATTTCATTTGGAATTCTACCTCTAATCTCAACAGTTTTTTTTATAAATATTCAATTTATTGTCTTTTTAATATCTTTATATCTTATACTTCAAATTTTTGTAAAATATGATTACTTCCATAAAGAGGATATCATTATATTTCAAAATATAATTGCGGTTATCACTTTTTCGTTGATAACATACTCCTTCTTTCCTATTATAATTATTAACTATATTAGATTTACATCAGATCCAGTAATTATAATATTTTCAAATTTTTTACTTCATTCAACTTTTATTTTAATAATTTTATTAGTTTCATTTTATATTTTATACTCCAGGATATTTTATGCTAAACGGACAAAACTCTTTAGAATATGTATTTTTACTAACATTTTCTTAATAGAATTGCTCATTTTTATTTTAATAAATTTAAGAGCATATTTAATTCTTGAAATTTTTCCTTTTTTCCAGGTGGTAATGGTATCGTCTATTCTATTTCCTATAATTTTCATTCTCTTTATTTTTATGAATTTTCTAATAGGATTGTTTTCTTATAACGACTTTTTAAACTATAGCTATTACTCATTATGGATACTAATTTTTGATATTTTTCTAGCGATACTTATAAATTCTTTAGATAGTTTTATAGTCTTGACATTAGATCTGCTCCTTTTATCAATTTTTAGCTACCTTAACTTAAAGTATGCATTCAAAATAGAAAAAATAAAGGAATCTACATTCAAAAAGTTTGTAGAATTTAATTCTTACTTAATGACGATAGAACTTGCTACATTGATTTTCTTTTTCTTTTACTCTATTGTGTTAGTAAATTTAACTATATATCAAAATATAGTATTTTCCATTTATTTCTCGTTAATAATTATGACTATATTCGTAAATTTATTCTCTAGAAATGAATTTTTCTTTTCAAAATCAGTGAGCATTAAGACTAATTTAATTACGCTAGGATTTAGCGCAGGATTAACCTTTTATTATTCATATATTCTCACTCTAAACACATTTTATGTTCTATTAATTCCCTTTATGTGTTTTTTCTTTGTTTTATTTTTTCCAATATATTACCTATTAAAAATGAAAATTTACGAGAATCTCTCACGCAAATTCTTATTGATGGATTGTATCCTAATAGCTGGGAGCATCACACTAATCCCACCTATTATCAGTTTAGACCACTATTTTAGATTAGGATTACCTAGTAATCCCATATCCGTAGTGAATTATTCACTATACATCGTGTTTGGAATTCTAATTTTTACATATTATCTAATAAGACACTATCATATGAAAGATATATACACTTCAAGGATTCTAAAAACTCAAGCTATAATAGAAGTGATCTTAGCTGGAACGACAGTTTTCTATTATATATTCCTTCTGCTCTATGGGACTCTCTATGGATTATTTTTATCTTTAATTGCTGCGTCAATTTTCTTTTATTTACCAAGCGTATATTCTTATAAAAAAAGATTGTTTAATGAGAATGTCCTTAAGAAAATCATAGTAGGTAATAGTTTAATACTATCAGGATTAATCACTTCAATTCCTACTTTTGTTGGATTAGAAATGGAAAGATTAGGCTTAAGCATCCATATTATCCATATTACTACTATTACTCTTTTTCTTTTTTTTGGAACTCTAAAATTCTTAAGCTTTTTATCTCATAAGTTTTCATTAAAAGAAAAAAGTATTAGTTTTCTAAAATTAGTTCAAATTTTTACTTGGTTAACAATTTCAATCTTTTTAGCAATAGAGTTACCTATAATTTTTTCTTTTCAATATTTTAGCCTCTTTATTATTAGCAATTCATGCCTGATATTTTTTATTGTGAATATTTATACAGTGATCCTGCTATTTAATTATTCCAAAGAATTAAAGATTCATAGATATTTACGTGACATTCTTTTGTATGGCATAACTTTCTCTTTATCATTTGTATTTGTATTTTTAATTCATGATAGCACTATTTTAAATTTATTTCCTTCTATATTAAGACAATATAATTTGGTCTGGTATCTTGGTCTCTTTTTTCTACTTGTTTTAATTTTGCTTAAGATATTTACAAATTTCATAGAAGTAGGATTTAAAAAACTTAAAGATGGATTAGAATTCATCTCATGGCTTTTTACTAAAGTTATTGTATGTCTTTTTCTTATATTTATATTTTCCTATACAATTTTTACACAAATTATGTTGTATATACTGACTTTTACATTTTTAACCCCTATTACTCTCGCTTATCTTAAAAAACTGGATCTTTTTTCCGAAGGAAATCAATTAATAATAAAAAAATTGACTGTTATTTTATTTTCTATTTCATTATTGAGTTTTTATATTGAAATATTCTACATTTCATCAAATAGTATCTTATTCTTTAATCAAAATCCAGGATTTCAAATTTCAATTATAGTTGCTAATGTAATTTTGTTTTTGAGTTATCTTTGGATAGAAGTTAATGAGATTATAGAAAATATATCAGATTATAAAATATTCGGCTTTTATCTACTGTCTATCCTATTATTTATAAGTTTACTTTACTTCAATTCTATGCTTTCTATTTTTCTTTTTATTCTATCCTACACCCTTATTCTATCAAAAAGAAGTTTATTCCCATTATTTAGATTTCTATCATATCTTATACTAAGTTTCATCACATTAATAAAAATTATAGCTCTACTTGATTATTATGAAATCAAATTTGAGTTTAACCTTATCTTTATCGGACTTTCTTTTAATATATATTTACTAACTTTTATCTCTGTCCTATTGACTTCAGTTTTGTTAAATTATAAGAAAAATAATCTTCTCGAAAAATTCTCATTATATACATCTTTTTCAATATTAGCATTTGTATATCTTATTACATATACACATATTTTGATTCTTTATGATTTAACCATTTCAGCTTTTATCTTCTTACTTGTAGTTGGCATTCATTATTATCGTGAAAAGGATGAAATCTATAAATGGTTTATAAAACCATGCATCTTGTTGTTTTTATTCGATTTTATCAGTTTTATATCATATTCATTACTTTTTAATCATCCACCTTATTTAGATTTCTATCCTATACTTACTTTTACTTTAACTATGAGTGTGACTGGATTTGGATTTGTACTTCTGTACAATAAATCATCTGAAAGATTTAGAAAGATTTCATTTATTATTAATTTATTATCAGTTATACTATCGTTTCCAATCTTTATTTATTTCTTAATTAGTTCTTCTTTATCAATTCCGTTTGGAGACCCTATTCCAATAATAATTGCAATTAACCTGAGTGTTCTTCTTTTTTATATTTCCATAGGAATCTATCAATGGAAGATATCTTGGATGATTTGGAAATCAGGTTGGTATGCTTGGATAATTATACCGTTAGCAAATTTTTATATAATATATAGAGGGCTAACAGGTATAGATGTAGCTACAAATTCGTTAGAATTGTTCGGTATTTATGATTTTAGTGGTTCTTTAATTATCAGTATAATAATATGCTCTCTAATGTTCTTACCCGTATTATATACTAAAATAAAGAAATATTTTTTTCATATAATATTTATTATTTGGGCTGAAAGTTTATTTTTATTGTATTGGATTAGCCAAAATCTATTTGTTGCTGATATTTTATTGAGAAATATATTTTTCATTCTATTTTCTGTGGTTTTATTATTCCCCGCATTCGCCATTTTTAAATATTGGAAAATTGCATCAATAATATGGTTATTATCATTATTAGTAAATGCCTTTTTTTGGCAGTTTTACTTAATGTCTCTAAACATATCATTAGAAATTGCAAGTTCAATTAATATATTAATAATTGGATTATGTCTAATTGTTTATTCATTTTTTCCGAATATTAGGTCTATAGGTTTAATATTAATTATATCATATTTTACAGTTTTAATAGGTATATTCTTAACAGTGTATTTTATATTATATTCTGTCATTTTAAATCCAATATTTTCAGTTAATATTAGCTTAATTGTGGTAGGTTTAAGTCTTTTTTCTAATAAATATCTAAAATTACGTAATAGACCAATAGATTTATTTCTTTCTTGGATATTAATATTAAATTTTGCTTGGTTAACCTTCAATACATTCAGTTTACTGCCAATTCCTGGATTTTTATTATTTTCCTTTTTCATAGCATTAACAGTTTTTGGCACTTCTTTTTTTGTTTTTAATCATTTCAAGATGAACATTCCAATTAATACAGTAATTCCTTATCTAGTGGTTACCATAGGTGCTTCATCTTCAATATCATTACTCTTCTTAATCTTTTTCAATATTTCAATTGGAATTTTTATTACAATTTTTTCAATCATTTTTATTATCTTTATCTATTTCTTAATAACAGAATATCGATATATTCTCTGGTTTTTATTTCCAATTCCAATTACATTACCCATTTTAGAGATGATTTTAGTTTTTGAAGTAGTTAGACCTTTTTGGTATTTAACATGGGCTCTTTTGTATTTAGTAAGTTTTCAAATTTTAACTAATCTTTTTAAAAATTTAGTAAAAGAAGAGAAAGCTGAAATTAAAAATAGTATTTTGAAGTTATATGAGGATAAGACTCAGGTTAAATGGCTTAATTTCACATGTTACATCCTTAATTCTTTACTCATCTCTTTATTAATTGGAATTATATTACCACTTACATTAAGACAACTTTTATTTACCCAGATATTAATTATTTATCAAATTTTGGATTTTCTTATAATTTGGTCAATTCTCTTCTTATTATGTTTAAGATATGTTATCAAATCTGAAATTGAATTTAAGGTACAAGACACACTTCTCTATATTAATCATATTTCCTTAATACTATATCTAATTATACCTGCCGGTTTAAGTCTTAATTTCTTTATTTATTCAATATTTATAAGTTTAAATCCTATCGTATCAATTTATCTTTGTATTTTAATTTTAAGTGGGGGTGTACTTTTCGAAACTTTCATCATCGATAGACATAGTTTCTATTATCTATTCAATTCAACCCGAAACAAATTCATACTTTTATCATGGTTCATATTTTGTAATACTTTATCTATTTTCTTGTTCCATTTTCATTTAAATTTACTCTTATTAATGTTAACAATATCAGTGTTGAACCTAATTTCTATTTACTTCTTATCTTATTTAGATATCTCACGTCATAAAATTTCTATATATCGGGTAATCCTCTATTATAATACATTTATCTGGGGATCTTTTTACTTAGCATCCTTACTATCTGATGGTTTATTATTAATATTTCACGAATTAGAAGAATTAGTATACTACTCCTTATTTGTTCAAAATGCTTCTTTTTTATTATTTCTTTTAAGCAACATTTTCATTAAAGTGGAGGAAAGAGTTAAAAAAAGAGTTGAATTGAGCCTAATTCTTTCTTTTCAGATATTTCTTGCCATTAACTGGATAATACTATTGATTACATATAATATTTTAACTTTTTTCCTCATCTTTTTGTTAGTATTAATCGAAACATGTATATCGTTTGTATCAGTTTATTACTTTGATTTTATTTTCACTAAAGAAAAGTTTCCTGAATTCAAAACGAAATTTTATTCTTTCTTAGTTTTGATATTGTATATTGAAATCAGTTTAATGACTTTTGGGTTGCTGTTTGAAAGGTTAGGTATTTTTGAAAGTATAATCATTTCACAATTAATACTTTTCATCTTAACATTATTAGATATATATTTTCTAAAGAAGATTAACAAAAGTTATGGGAATTTCATTCATACTATATGTTATTTTATAATATCATTATTTACATTGTTAAGTATAAATCAGTTTATTCGGCAATATCCAATTTTGCTAAGTTTAGAATTTATGATTTTTATAATAATGCAAGTTTATACGAATTATTCCTTATTTACTGCGTTGAATCATCTTTATCCTGATAAAAAGGAATCTCTCATTAAACATAGAGCCTATATAACCCATGTATTAGGAGTATGTTTTTATTTTATTCTATTTTTTCTTTTGCTCCAAGGTTTATTATTATTAGAAGTTAATCCCCAATTAGTATTTTTAAGTTTAAGCTTGATGGTTCATATTCTAATGATACTTGATCTTTACATAATTAGACTTTTAGGAAAAATAGCAAATTATTTTCGATTAATTTCTTGGATTTTCATAATGATCTTTACCACATCTTATTTAATATGGCTTTATGTTGATTATTTTATCCAATTGCTAGCTACCTCTATACCACTCATAATTCTAATCTTAATAATAGAGACTGCCTATCTATTCTATCTATTAAGTTTTTCGAAATATATCGTCTCAAACAAAAAGAAAATTAGGTTTCTTTTAATATTAGTTTTATACTTGGACGTTGTAATTTGGCCATTATTTTATCTTACTTTTAATCTATTGCATGTGCTTAATTTGATAGTTATTTCGAGTATAATTTTGTTTGTTTTAACTTATATTGATAAATATGTGGGTGTATTTGAAGACAAATCATTATCAAATCTTAGAAAGAGCGTTTTTTTAATAATTAGAGTTTTATTTTCGGTTGATGTCTACATACTCTTAGGATTTGTCCCAAACACCAATTTTTTCTTAAATATAAGTGTAGCTCTTTTAATTCTTGTGTTTTTCTTAGGTATTGTGGTTAAACCGTTTAAAGAACATTCTTTTAAGGCTTTTGCTTTTTGGTTTGTGTTTTCTTTATTATTAAGTTCAATATTATTGCAAGTATCATTAAATTATGCACTTAGTGGAGCAATTCTTTTCATAACAATGCTTATTTATCCTTTTGTATTTTTATTAGAAGAATTACGAGAACTTTTCAGTAAATTTTTAGATGCGCTTGTTATCTTCTTAAGAAAAATCAAGCAAGCAATAGTTAATATCCTGAATAAAATTTCTAAGTTTTTAAAGACATATTATAAATTGATTTGGATTTTATTCAGTTTATTCATATCTCCCTATTGTGGTTTACTTTTATCTCCATTGTTTTTAAATTATTTAAGTTGGTATCATTCAATTTTAGTAACCATTGCTATGTTTGGTTTGTTATATTTAGTGATACCGTCTAAAAAGTCAAAAGATCCCGATATCATTTTTAAGAGAAGAATGATACGTTTCACAGTTGGTTGGGGAAGTGCAATTACAGTTATTTTTATGTTTATAACTCCAATTTATTATATCCTTACTGTTTTTATAGCAATCGCCGTAATTGGAACATTTGTTTTAGTGTATATGGGAAGAAAAGAAGAGAGAGAAAAATTATCTGTCAAATGGAGATTTTATACTCTTATCACACTTTTTATAGCATTTATTTTCTTTGGAATAATGCTTGTATTACAACTTATATTTGGGTTTTAATCGAAAATAGTTCATATTTCTTATTTGATTTTTAGAAAACAGTAACCTTTTGATTTTTCTGTCAATAGTTTTTATTATTTTCAAATATATATATTAAAATTTTATATAACAATATGTTGTTCATGAATAAAGAAAGTTGAAAACTTTAAATACATGTTAAAATGAACTAGTATTTGATCAAAATAAATTTAATCCAAAAAACGAAAAAAAGAAGAGTAAAGTGATCTAAAAAATGGAATCTTTAACTAAAAGAATCATTGCTATTGTCCTTATTGTAGTCATCGGTGTTGGTATTGGTGTAGGTGTGTGGGTTTTTCTTGGTCAAGGAGCAGGAACATATTCATGGAGTGCTAAAGATTGTCCTGGAGCTCCAGATGATATTAAAGCAGATCAAATAATTAAGGTCGGAATAATAGGTGATACAGAGAGGATACAAGGTGAGGGATCCTTACATGGAGCATTGTTAGCAGCAGAACAAATAAATGAAGCGGGTGGTATTGAAATGGATGGGACAAAATATTATATTGGAATTGTTAGTGCTAATTCAGATGAAGCAAATCCTATACTAGATACATCAGTAGCTGTTCGTGCTGCGAAAAGACTTATTAATTTTTATCAAGTTGATTTCGCATCAGGATCATTTAGAACTGAAGCAGCATTAGCTTACCAAGAATTATTTGCGGTAAAAAAAATTGTATTTTGGAATACTGGGGCAGCGACACCAGCACTTACCCAGAAGGTTCTTGATGATTATGCCACATATAAATACTATTTTCAACCAAGTCCACAAAACGTAAGTGGATTAGCAAATAATTTAATTTATTTAATACTTGGAACATCTTACTTTAATCATTTTCCACCATCGATGGGCGGCTTAGGTTTTTCAATGCTAAATTTTTCTTTCATGAGAGAAGATCTAGCTTGGACTAAAGATTTTGCAGATGCTATGATTGAAAACTTAGAAAGTAATAGTTTATTTAATCTGAGCTATACTGGTGTTGATATTGCATTCCCTCAAGATATCACTGCTGTAGAAATGGAAAGTCATTGGGACACAGTTGATAAAGCAAAGACCCAAATAGTAGTCCCTATAATTTCTGGTTCTGCAGGATTAACCTTTTGTCAATCATATGCTTCAAAGAAGCCAAAATGTATCCCTATCGGTATTAATGTTCTATCTCAGGATGGGGAATTTTGGGAACTTTCTGAGGGTACTTGTGAATATGGAGTTAGTTTAGAATCTGTATATGAAACAAATAAAACTCCATTAACTCTTCCTTTCTGGAATGCTTATGTAGAGAAATGGGAACAAACACCAATTTATACTGCTACTGGTACATATGATTCGATGTTTCAGCTTGCTTGGGCATTAAACGATACTCAATCAACTGATCCCGATGGGATAGTTGATGCATTAGAAAGTTGGACTACTAATTTAACTGAAGGTAATTATATGATAGGCGCTGGTGGGTTTGTTGCTTATGATAAGAGTCATTGCACCATCCTTGGCTATCCATTTAGTGCAGCATTAGCTATTCAATGGTATGATGGAGAAAAGATATTAGTTCCAGGACAACTTCTTTATCCAAGTGGAGGCCTCAGTCCATATGGTCCTGCTCTTGAGAATATGAGCCCATTAGCATTGCCCTCATGGAAAATCTGGGGAGAACCTTAACCAAGAAACTTAAAAATAATATTTAAATAACTTTTTTTTTTTTCATTTATTTTTAATTCTTATTTAATTTACACTTAGGGATGTAAGCGAATAATAAGCTTTTTAAGTTATAGAATAAAAATATTTTTAATATATGTGAATTAATATTTTGAGCATTTTAATTAACGAAATGACTTATCATAAATGCTTATGGAAAAATATCATCAATAAGGGGATTTTAATTGGTTGTTGAACAAATAATAATTTTTGGAGCAGTTCAAGGAGCAGTGTATGCGTTATATGCATTGGGATATTCCTTGGTTTATGGGGTAGGGGGTATTTTGAATTTAGCTCATGGTGCATATTATTTGGCTGCGATGTATGGTTTTTATTTTACTTGGTTAATATTAGGAGGAACAAGTGGTCTGATTATAGGAATGGGTATTGGATTAATTGTCGCAGTAGTAATCGCGATGCTGTCATATTTCTTAATCATTAAACCTTTAGAACACTCTGAAATAAGCGTTTTGATAGGTACATTTGCGATAGGTTTTTTTATGGAAACTTTAGTAATAGTTATATATGATCCGAACTTCCATGTAATTGGAAAATTATTTACTGGTTATATAAATATTCAAGTAATAATTATTTTAACCTTTATTATAGTAGGTTTTTTGGAAGGAAATTTAATATTAGCCATTTATGAGATTATTATAAAGAAATTTAAATACATAAAAGTGCATATACTTTCTCTTCTTGGTATAGCATTAATAAGCCTATTATACATTCCTATTTCTATAGAAAAACCAACAGTGATTTCTCTTCCTTTTCAATATATCTTAATTATTATTGTATCATTAATAGTTGTAACTTTGGTAACGATTTTTATAAGTAAATCAAAATTAGGAAAATCTATTCGAGCTGTGTCACAAGATCGTGAAGCTGCTATGCTTATGGGCATAAATGTTGATAGAATTCTATTATTTACTATTATGTTATCTGCATTGCTTGTTGGTATTGCCGCAATTCTTTATTGTCCTGTAGATATAATAGCTCCTCATTTAGGTTGGAGTGTACTTACGGCAGCAATTGCAGTTGTTATACTCGGAGGATTGGGAAGTCTCCCTGGTAGTGTAGTTGGAGCATTTATTATAGGTTATGCCAGAATTATTACCGATTATCTCATCGATCCAGTCTATTCTTCTTTAATTCCAGTTATAGTCATAATAATAATTCTTGTCGTTAGACCTAGAGGTTTATTTGGCAAAAAAGAAATTTACTGATTAAAAAATTGATGAATTAGGGATGATTTGAAATATGAAAAAATTAAGTGAAAAAGTTAGAGAAGTTCCAGATTATTTGAAGAATTGGGTATTAACTTTTAAAGGTGGATTAACCTTATTCTGTTTAGCAATACTCTTTCTTATTCCAATTTTTACTCAAAATGAGTATTATTTAGAAATTTTTGTCCTGGCAATGATATTCACGATTTTTGCTGCTAGCTGGGATTTTTTAGCAGGTTTTACTGGACAAGTTAGTTTTGGGCATGCTATTTTCTTTGGTTTATCTGCTTATACCGTTGGCTTTTTACTGGTATCTCTTAACTTTTCCTGGGAAATTTCTTTATTATTTGGGATATTAATCTCAGTAATTATTGGTTTTTTAGTAGGAGCTGTTTGTTTAAGATTGAAGGGACCTTACTTGGCTGTAGGTACCTTGATAATAAGTCTAATGTTATTAAATTTATTTAAAATAGGGCCAATAAAAGATTATCTCGAGGCAAGACATATTTATGGTTGGGGAGATGAAGGCATATCAAGTGTACCCGCATTATCTCCCGATTCCGTTCTAGTTTATTATGCTCTTTTACTATTTATGATTTTTTCATTAATAATATTGATCCAAATTTCTAAATCAAATATGGGCACAATTTTAAAATCTATTCGTGATGATGAAACGGGAGCAGAAGCTTCAGGTATTAATACAACAAAGTATAAAGTTATTGGATTTGTAATTAGTGCTGCATTTGCAGGACTTGCTGGAGGTCTTTTTGTAATGTTTAATAGAAGTGTAAATCCCCTGATTTATCAACCATATTATTCATTTGTTGTGATTGTTATGGCTGCATTAGGTGGAATCGCAACAATCTCTGGATCTGCCTTAGGGGCATTTACATTTATTTTTTTAGCCGAAATTCTTAGAATAGTGGAGACTACGAGTCCTGCAAACCCTATTATTGAAGCTATCTCTAATTCTTCATTTATCTTTTCAATAATGCTGATAATTATAATTAGATTTGTTTCAGAGGGGATTTTAAAATCTGCCTTAGAAAAATTAAAAGATATGTGGGATATATTACTTGGAAGGTAGATATTATTTAATTATGACATATTTAAAAGAAGAAAGTGCTTAGTATTATGGGTGTTATTTTAGAAGTTAAAAATTTAACTAAAAAATACAGCGGACTAACAGCAGTTAATGATTTCAGTTTTGAAATTAAAAGAGGAGAATTTGTTGGACTAATTGGTCCAAACGGAGCTGGAAAGACTACTGTATTTAATTTAATTTCTGGATTTGAAAAACCAAATTCAGGCACAATTAGATTTGATGGACGAAATATTACAGGCATGGACTCTTATAAATTAGTTAATTTAGGTCTAGCGAGAACCTTTCAACTTGTTAGGTCTTTTAAATTTATGACTCTTCTTGATAATATTTCTGTGTCTTGCTTATCTTCAAGAGGAAAAAAAGTTGCCCATGATTATGGAATTGAAGAATATGCTAGTACAATTCTAGCCTCAGTAGGACTGGTAGATAAAGCTAGGATCCCTCCCGTTATATTACCTCACGGAGATCTGAGAAAGCTACAGATAGGTAAGGCCTTAGGTTCCAATCCTCAATTGCTACTTCTTGATGAGCCTTTTAGCGGGCTTTCTCATGAAGAACAAGATGTTATAACTGATTTAATAAAAAAATTAAATGATGATGGAGTTACCATTTTTATTACAGGACACGTATTACGAGAATTAATGCATCTTGTACCAAGAGTAATAGCGATGCATCAAGGTAAATTTATTACTGAAGGAACTCCTCAAGAAGTTGCGAATAATAAAATTGTGGTAGAGGCTTATTTAGGAAAAGGTGGAAAATTTGCTTGAAATAAAAAAAATATATCATTATTATGGAAAGGCTAAAGCTCTTGAAGAAATTAATTTAAAAATCGAAGAAGAGGCTCTTGATGCAGTAATAGGGCCAAATGGAGCTGGAAAAAGCACGCTTCTACGAGTGATTTCTGGACTTGAAGAACCAGATAGAGGAAAAATTGAATTTCTTGGTGAGAGAATTGATGAGTTAAAAGCTCATAAAATTGCTAGAAAAGGTATCGGTCACTGTCCAGAACGACGTAGATTATTCTATGATATGTCTGTTATGGAAAACCTTGAGATGGGGGCCTATTCCCTAAAAGATAGGAAGAAATTTAAACAAATGTTGAATTTTGTATTTGAATTATTCCCTCGTTTGGAAGAAAGAAAGAAACAACGAGCAGGAACATTAAGCGGTGGGGAACAACAAATGCTTGCCATCGCACGTGCAATCATGTCAAGTCCAAAATTACTATTAATGGACGAACCTTCATTAGGGTTAGCTCCCAAGGTTAAAGAAAAAATATTTGAAGCTATAGAACAAATTAAAAACGAAGGAACAACAACTTTATTGGTTGAACAAGATGCTGTACTTGCTATGGAGGTTGCTCAAAATATTCATGTTCTTGAAGAAGGAAAAATAGAGATGAGAGGAACAAAAGAGGAATTAGAAAGAGAACCTCGAATAAAACAAGTATATTTAGGAATTTAGGGTGATAAGAATTGTCGGCTCCATTAGAAAAGTTGTTAAGAGATGCCAGAATTGATCTTGTGCTATCAAGGATAGAAAAGGATCCTACAGTTATAGATGAAGTTATCAACTATGTTGATAGTGATAGTAGATCTATAAAATTTAATTCAATTATAGTTTTGGGAGACTTAGGGGAACAATCTTCAAAAGCTGTACCGACATTAATAAATCGGTTGAATGATAGTGATTGGAGTGTATGTCGAGAGTCAGCGCGTACTTTAGGAAAAATAGGGAAAAAAGCTGAAATTGCTGTTCCAGATTTAACAAAACTATTAGATAATAAAGAAGATTCTATTCGGAAAGAAGCTGCGGTTGCTCTAGGAAAAATTGGACTTACTAGTGAGAATTCAATTTCTAAATTGTGCAGTGCTTTAGAAGATAATAATGAAGAAATCCGTGCCGCAGTAGCTAATGCATGTGGTGAAATTGGAGCAGATGCTTATAACGCCATTCCTGCTCTTATGAAAAGTCTTAAAGACGTGAGTTGGGCGGTTCGAACAGCAGCAGCAGCAGCTATTAGCAATATTGGAAGAGGAACTATAAAAACAATCCCAAGCTTAATAGACGCACTTGAGGATGATGATTGGAGAGTGCGTTTTAGGGTTGTAAATACTCTTGCAGAAATTGGGGAAGAATCGATTCCAAATCTTTTAAGAGTTTTAACTCATAAAAACCCAGTAGTAAGAAAGGAAGCGCTTGAAACATTAGGAGAAATTAAGAAAGCGGACCCACAGGTTATCGAAGATACTGCGAAGCTTTTATTTGATAAAAAAGAAGTAGTACGAGGAAAAGCTGCTGATACCCTTCGAAGCATTGGTAAAGAGAGTATTCCTATATTTATTGAAGCTTATGATAAATCTAAAAATAATATGAAAAATATAATCATTTCTTCTATTGGTGGTATTGGATTAGAAGCTTCAGCTGCGATCCCTTTCTTGACAGAAATTTTAAAAACTCCAGAACAAGAAATAGAGAATTTATCCACTATTAATTATATGATTAAAAGACCATTAATAGCATTTTTTAAGGATCCATTCTCATCAAAGGCTAGACAAAGAGTAGAAACAGCAAGAGCACTGGGAAAAATTGGTCTCAATTCAGAAGAATCAGTTTCTGCTCTTGAATTAGCTTTAAATGATCCTAAAGATAATGTACGACGAGAAGCTGCACTTTCTTTAGGGAAATTAGGTTCTTCATCAAGATCTGCAGTTCCTTCTTTAATTAAAACATTAAAAGATAAGAATCGAGATGTAAGATGGCGTGCTTCTGAAGCATTAGGATTAATAGGTGTAAAAACTGAAGATGTAGTTTCAAATTTAAACACACTAATTCATGATAAGTGTGATTATGTCTGCGAATCTGCTATTACTGCATTAGATTCTTTAACCGAAGAAGAACACAAATATTATTAGCAGATCCATATTTTTTTTAAATAAAATATTATTTTGTGATAATTCTAAAAAAGCATTTATAAAGAGGTAACTAAAAGTTGAGTGAAAATCCGTATGCAGAAAAACCTTGGCTAAAACATTATGATGAGGACGTTCCCGCTGAAATAGACATCCCTGAAATGAATATATTAGAGTTTCTTGATAATTCGACTGAAGAGTTTGGTGGTAGAACTGCTATTTGGTTTATGAAAAACAAAATATCTTACAAAAAATTCAAGGATGTCGCTGATAAGCTTGCTACTGTTCTTGTTGATTTAGGTGTGAAGAAAGGTGATGTTGTTGCAATTATGTTACCAAATATGCCTCAATTTATGTTTAGTTTTTATGGTATCTTGAAAGCGGGAGGAATTGTGACAGCCTGCAGTGTTCTACACACAGAACATGAGCTAGCATACCAATTAAATGATGCTGGAGCAGAAATAATCATAGCATGGGATAATCAATTAGAAAAAATTATGAATATAAAGGAAAGAACACGTCTTAGACATATAATTATTACTAATATATTAGATTATGGTCCAATGGCTCCGAGAAATCCACCTGAAATTGCTGGTACTCTACAATTTCTAAACTTAATTGAAAAAATCAAACCTAATCTACCCAAATTTGAGACTAATGCAAAAGAAGATGTAGCAATTTTGCAATATACTGGAGGAACCACAGGCTTACCTAAAGGAGCAATGCTCACACATTATAATCTAGTAGCTAATTGTATGCAGATGTATGAATGGAATAAATCCGTATTACAGAGAGGCAAAATGACAGCACTTACTACATTACCATTATTTCATATTTATGGAATGCAAGTGTGTATGAACAGTTTTATCTATAGTGGAACAACCATTGCTTTACATCCTGATCCTCGAGATCAGAAAGGTTTATTTGAAGTAATTAAAGCAACTCATCCTGCATTATTTCCTGGTGTACCAACAATGTACATGCGTTTGTTAGAACGCGATGATCTTGAAGATTATGCTAAAGATCTAAGATCAATTAAAATTTGTAATACTGGTGCTGCCCCAATGCCCCCCGAAGTTCTTAAAGAGTTTGAGGAACGAACAGGGGCTCTAATAATTGAGGGATATGGAATGACGGAGGCTTCGCCTGTAACACATGTTAATCCTGTAAAGGGAACAAGAAAAATTGGTTCTGTAGGTCTTGCTGTCTCAAATACTGAATATATACTTGTTGATATTGATGATTATACCAAAATTATGCCTCAAGGTGAATCGGGAGAAATAATGATTAAAGGTCCACAAGTTATGAAGGGATATTGGAATAAACCAGAAGAAACAGAAAATCAATTGAAAGATAGATGGCTTTTAACTGGTGATATTGGTAAAATGGATGAGGATGGGTATCTATTTATAGTTGATAGGAAAAAAGATATGATTGATGTCAGTGGATTTAAAGTATACCCAAGAGAAGTTGAAGATGTATTATTTGAACATGAAGCTGTTGAAAATGCTTCAATAATAGGAATCCCTGATCCTGATACACCTGGAATTGAGCGAGTTAAAGCATTCATTGTATTAAAAGACGGATATAAAGAAACTGATGAGATTAAGGCTGAAATTAAGGAATTTCTAAGGCAGAATATAGCACCCTATAAAGTTCCAAGAGAAATTGAATTCCGTAAGGAATTACCTGAAACTTTAGTTGGAAAAGTTCTCCGTAAGGATTTGAAGGATATAGAAGCCAGAAGGCGCGGAGAAGAGGTATAGATTTAAAATATTTTTATTTTATATTTTTTTCTTTCCATTTTTTTAGGAAATTCTTAAACTTAAAATCAGAAATACCAAGGGAATTTATTTCTTCCTTAATCTCATTTAATTTGGGTTGATCTTTTGATTTAAATGATAATTCCCAATCATAATATGAAACTGCTTTTGACATAATTCTTATACTTAATTTTATACAAATAAATTGATACAGACTATAGGTTTTCTAATAGTCAAAGAAATAATACAAATTTGTATATTTAGATTTAAGTTTTATCTTCTATATTACGGACCATAGGAACAAAAAAAACTAGTTTAGCAAAAATATTTAAGAGGAAAGAGGCATATTTTCTTTAGGAGAGGGGTATCCGACAAAAATATAAATTATTTTCACTCCTAAAATAATTTTTTAAATTCGTTAGATTTGATACTCCTCTTTTTTAATAATGGTGGTTTTAATGGGTTTAGGAGGAATTTCATCTTTATTGGGAATAAAATTATTCCAAAGAAAAA
Source organism: Promethearchaeota archaeon (assembly GCA_048940925.1). GTDB lineage: Archaea > Asgardarchaeota > Lokiarchaeia > Sigyniarchaeales > SOKP01 > Loki-b32. The sequence goes on from JBHLOC010000003.1 coordinate 127,412, forward strand.
CCGCTTTTCTTTAAAAAAATATATACTCAATGTGTAGTACATTTTTTTCATAGAAAATCCTATATCTATTATGCTAACAAAAATTGACTTTAAAAAAACAATGAAAAATTTATATCAGCCAAATGCTAAAGAAGTGGTAGTTGTTGAAGTTCCTGATATGCAATTTTTAATGATTGATGGAATGGGCTCTCCTGGAGACTCTCAAGAGTATCAAGATGCACTTACAGCTTTATATCCTGTGGCTTTTAGAGCTAAATTTCTTAGTAAAGCAAAGGGTAAAGATTATGTTTTTCCTCCCTTAGAAGGTTTATGGTGGGCAGATAATATGAATGATTTTACAGAGGGATATAGGGATAAATGGAAATGGACTATGATGATAATGCAACCTGATTGGATAACTCAAGAGATGATAAATGAAGCTAAAGCGATCACAAAGGAGAAAAAATCTGAGCTTTCACATTTACTTCCTAAACTCATATTAGAAAGATACAGGGAAGGCAAAGCAGCACAAATCATGCACATTGGTCTTTATTCTGAAGAAGGTCCTACGATTCAAAAATTGCATGATTTCATCAAAAAGGAAGGGGGTAAATTTAATGGTCATACTAAGAAACACCATGAAATTTATCTTAGTGATCCAAGAAAAGCTAATCCTGCTATTATGAAAACTGTTATAAGACAACCTTTTATCTAAATTTTTATTGATTTTTAAACATTAAATTAAATCAGAGGGGGAAGCCCTAAAATTATTAAAAAAAGTCTCTTTCTTTATTTTTTTAAATCGGTTATTCGCCATTTTAACTCTCTTTTCAAGATTAATATTAACTGAAATTTACAAAAAGTAAACTTTTAGATATTCTATAATCAGTATATCAATCACAGGTAATCAAGTCACAGCTATGAAAACCATTTAAAAAAATAAGATCGTTGAAAAAAATCTCTGGATCTTATTAGAGCCACACATTTAGTGATAATTATGTTGACAATTTTTGAGATATTTATAATTCCTTAGACTTTTATTTATTTTAATCAAATGAAGCATAATAAATCTTTCTGAATAGATTTTTTGTCATAATCTAAAGTCAGCAATTCCTCAAGTTCAGGGAATTCAAAAGGGAAAATGTTTTCAAAGGCTCTTTTTAGCAGTTCGACATATTTTCTTCTGTCATATTCATGCTTGTTATCATTATACAAATCTGAAAGGACAATCTTTTTCTCAGGAAAATCAGGATTGGCATCGGCGTTAAGAATGATATATCTCACACTTTTTCCAGCCGAAGCTACTATTCCTGACCGCTCTAGTTGCTTTGCAGCAACAGCTTGATATGAGTTAACTTTGTATTGATTTGGTCTACGGGATATCCTTTGACGAATCGTAAGTTCCTCTCTTGATATCTTTCCGGAATAGATTCTTTCTACATATTCATAGAGCTTTTTCTTAGCATCAGGTACTCTTTTGAGGAACTCTTCAACAGTTTCTGCTCCTTGAAAACTGTCAATAAAGGCATACTGCGCATCTTTTACAATTTTTGGCATATCTCTACGCCTTACTTCGATCCCCCTGACTTTTGTTTCTCCATTACTCTTTATCCCCCAGTAGTGACTGAGAGCAGGAACATCTGGCTCAGCCCTAGAAGGAAGAAAGACAATCACATTGTATCTTCCTTCCCAGTTCATGGGAATACTGGTGTGTTCAGTGATTTCATTCGCAATTTTTTTTGTTATTTCATCGAACTCTTTTGGAGCTCGGCTTTGTGTGTCCTTGAGCCATATCGAGTCTACAATTCCATGAACTATTCGACACCCATGCTGTTCGGCTATTTCTGCAGCTCGCATTAGGAATTCACGTGCAAATGCACAGACCGTTTGATGTGCTTCTATCTTTCCAAAACGGGCGTTTTTAAATCCTAAATATCCAAAACTTACAACAAGTACCCATTTTAGTGCGGAGTCTGTGAACTTGTACCGAAGATCATCATGAGTTTTGTTGTATTCTTTATACTCAAGTCGTTTTCCTAAAGGCAGGCTAATCGATTTAGAAATAATGCCTTGTCTCTTGCTGCAAATATGGAAATTAAGTCCAGGCACCTTAATCCCAGTTCCATCATCGTTACAGCAGCTACAGTTGATGGTTTCAGAAGAGATATTGTATTTCGCCATCAGTGAAGGATACATTGAAGAAAAGTCAAGTTCTACCACTTGATCAAACACCCCAATTATTGGTTCAAAGATATGCCCTCCCCGATCGCCTCTAATTAAATCCATGCCATTTCTAAATCCCTCAGGACTTTTTTTGAAAGGAGGTACGAGATGATCAAGTTTGTAAGCATTGTAAAATTGAATGGATTGTAAAGCGCCTCCTATTGTAACTCTACATAACCTTTGCATAGGTATACGAGAAATACGAGCGACTTCAATCACCCCTGGGATATTACCGTCACTGAAATGTAGACTAGCGTAAGTTGCAGTATCTAGATGAAATCGCCCGGTGAAATACACCTGGGTTTTTGAGCGTCGGAAGATTATACCATATGACATATAATGGTCAGAACTTCCTGAAAGATCAAAAATGCAGTTTCTAAGTGGTGTTTTATTCCTTGAAAAAAAAAGATCCTTTGAAACACGATTCACAGATGCTCTGGCAGCCAGATATGGAAATAAAAACTCATCTCCATTATGAGTAAGAATAATATCAGGATCAAGCCGTTCAATCACATTACTAATTTTTTTCAAAGTTTCTGCCTCATCTGCTTCGTCAATTAAAGTTTTTTGCTTCTTATACCCATCCGCTCGTGGCACGTTGTTTTCATCATTTTCCACGATGCTGACTTCGGCATATTCAAGAATGTCATTGAAATAGGGGCGTATTCCCTGCTGTCGTATTGTAATGTCTAGCCAAACAGCCCTCAAGGGAGGTAAATTGTAGAATAGTTCTTCATTGTCATCTTTCAATTCCAACGAGACTAATTTCATCACTTCTTTATTTCTTTTCTTTGTTATCTCTGTTTTTACCTTGAAACTACAATAAGACATTGGAAATAAGTCATTTACGTAGAAATACATCTGGGAGAGAGGAAGATCAGTGTTATATAATGTAAAAAGTCCTATTTCATCGATTTCCTTAACTGTTTTTTTAAAAACTGAAGGTTTTACTACAGAAACACCAAATATTTTTGTTTTTTTGTGATCCTCGAGTTTTACATACTTTTCACAAATTCGCACATCTTTTATATTGTTATGTGACTTGAGAATTTGCTTCAACCTTTTAAAATCCTTACCAGTATGTTTTCTCGGGACAGCAAAGAATTCGGGACAAAATTCTTGAAAAACATTAATAACTTTTTGCTCCTTTATTGTTTTCACCCAAAGAATAACTCCTGTACTACAAGTAGAAACATCCAAAAGCCAGCCATCAAATTGCTCGTGATAATCCAATTTAATCTTTTCCTTTAATAGTTTCTTCTAATTCGTCTACCTTTTTCTCCAATATCATAATCTTTTTCTCTTGCTCAATCGCAAAAGAAATAAAAAGAATTTCGGAAAGCATAGGACGAGCACTCAGGCTCCCCGCATCAGCATGATTTCGCGCAAAATTCATCAATCTGTCAAAAACTTTTTGTTCTTCTGGACGAAGTGCTCTTTTAAAATCTTTCCAACTTTCAATTTCGTGTTCCAACGCAGGTCTAAAAGAAGGAACTGTCCTACCCATAATAATAACCACATGAAGTAATTTTCTGAGAGATTTAAAAGAAAATACATTGACAATTTTTCGATTTTTGTTTTGAAACTCAATTCTTTGAAAAATGCTTGTTATTGTCTATAAGCGGTATCAAATATTATAAAGCTATTTTACGAAATTTTTTAATTTCCTTTAATTTAATTAATATTATGTTCATTTTTTTTGATAATTTAATTAGTTCCGAAGATAAGGAACAACAAGCATTTTTAATTCCAGAACCTCGCTACGTCAAATTGACAAATTTTAAAAAAATGAAGTTTAATGAACAGACAAAACTATTCACCAATTTGAAAGAAGAATATTCCTTTATAATTGAACAACTTCAAGAAAAGTTAGAATTTTTTGGATTGAATGCGAATTTAGAAACCCATAGAAGTCAGGAAATTAATGATTTTTCAGTTATTGAGTCATATTTAGAAGAAATAAAACACAAATTTCCAGACGATCTTTATAATTTGATTAAAAGTGAAAAGAACTTTATTGAACAAGGATATGTTTTAGTTGCTGAAGATAATAGGGTTTTAATTGAAGGATCTACTCCTCAAGGTTTATTCTATGGAATTCAAACCCTACTCCAATTATTGAACTCAAGTCAAAATAAGATATCATTAAGCGAATTAAAGATAATTGATTATCCTGTTTTAGAAATTAGGGGTGTTTCAGACGATATTTCTCGGGGACAAGCACCTACTATTGATAATTTAAAGAAATTTATAAAAGAACTAAGTCACTACAAGATAAATCAATATTATCTGGTTTACATGCAAGATATGTTTAAATTTACAAATTATCCTAAAATTGGAAAAGATAGAGGGGCTTATTCAAAAGAAGATATAATAGAATTGCATAAATATGCAAAAAATTTCTTTATTGAAATCATCCCTATTTTTCAGACTACAGGTCATTGGGATAACATTTTACACCATCCTGATTACTGGAACTATGGTGAGTTTCCTGGATCCAATAGTTTAAATATTTCTAATGAAAAAATTTATGAGCTTTTAGATGAAATGATTGGTGAATTAAGTGAGGCTTTTAAATCAGAGTACTTTCACATTGGTGCTGATGAGAGTTGGGATGTCGGAAAAGTAGCTTCAAAGAAGTATGTTGAAGATATTAGCATTGAAATTGCATACCTAAATCATTATAAGAGAGTCTATGATATTGTCAAGAAATATGGATATAAAAAAGTCATCATTTATCATGATATTCTTTATAAATATAAAGATATTCTTGAAGGATTACCAAAAGACATGATAATTATGTATTGGAACTATAAAACTCAACAAGTACATCCAATATTAAAAGAAATAAAAAATTATAATTTTCCTGTAATTGTTAGCCCCACAATAATGGATTTTAATCGAATTTTTCCTTCAATCGATAAATATGAAAAGAATATCCTAAATTTAATTAAATATGGTCATGAAAACGGAGTTATTGGAGAGATAACTTCAAGTTGGGGAGATTTTCATAACAAGGAAATCAGAGAAAACAGATTTTATGGTTTTATATTTTCTGCTATAGTAGGATGGAATCCTTTAAAAGAAATTAACATAATATATTTTTGGAAATGTTTGTTTATTCACTTTTTCGGAATATTAGATAATAGACTAATTCAAATTTTCAGTTTTATCCGTTCACTCCAAGATAAACGAAAATTGCATTTAAGAGACACAGCATATTATAATCATTTTTTTGCACATCCTTATGCTAAAAAAACTAAAAGATATAAAAAAAATATTAAAATTTCGGGTTTTAAAAAATTAATAGAGGAATTGGATGAAATTATTAAGAAATGTGAAGAGTTAGAAAATATTGTTCTTAAAAATAAGATTAACATTATAAACCTTGCCTTTATAACAAAACATATAAAATTTTATTGTAAAAAAAGAATAAACACAAAATCTTTAGTTGAGTATATTCCAGTTAAAGAAGTTTATACCAATTATAAAATTGCTGAAATTCAAGAGTTGAAAAATGAATTAATTTTATTATTAGATGAATACGAACATCTTTGGATAAATTGTGCGAAAAAAGTAGGACTTGAAACAATAAAAAGGCAATATTTATGGTTAATAAAGTTTTACGATGTTAAAGTTGAACAACTAAAAAAGCACGTTAGATGGGAAAATCCTTATATCCCCAGCGAGTTGATATATTTAGATTGTGAAGGAATGCACAAGCTCCATACCACATTTTATAAGAAAATAATAAATATTGATGGAGAAATAGAACATGCCCATTTACAAGTTATAGCTGGAACGTTTGCTAAAATTTTAATAAATAATTCAGAAGTAGGTCATATTATTACTCGACATTCCCTTAATTTTGTTGTATTAGAAAATAATATTAAAATTTTTGATATAAAAGAGTATCTAAAACAAGGTGAGAATCTAATATTAATTGAAAATATAGACTATATTGGTGGTTTCTCTCCAATAAATATCTATGGTGAAATTAATTTAACTACAGAGGAACGACTAATAATTAAAACAGATAAAACTTGGACAGCTACAAGAAAATTAAATGGGGAATGGAAAGAAGTGAAAAGTTTTGGCAGACCTCCAAAGGCTACTGGTGGTTTATCTTATCCTGATTTTAAAAATTCTCTACCTTCAAAAGGAGATGAGGGAGTGGCTTTAATAAATACAATTGCTAGTAGGAGAGAAAAAAAAAAAAAATTTTGGAGGTTAAAATTAGTATATAAACTTTTTAACAGATTCGATATTTTAGAATAATTATTTAACAATTTCATCTTATATTCTGTTTTATTTCTTTTCTCTTCCCTTTACATTTAGGGCATATAATTTCATCAAAATCTTCTAAATCACTTCTATAAACCCAAATTTTTCCATTACCTTGACATACCTTACATATTTTCTTATCTCCTTTTGGAAAAACATAATAATTTATCTTTTAAACCACCTCTCCTAAACTTAAGAAATATAATATTTTATATTATCATTAAGTATTACAATTCTAAAATTCAACAATTTAAGGGTATTCTACCTATTTAAATGTTTTCATAAAGTTTGAAATTTATAAAAAAATTATGAATAGTTAAGTTCTATTAAACAGTAAAAAAGTGAATAAATTATTCCAATTTTTTCATTATTACCAATAAAAAGGAAAAGAACGAGAAATTTTTGAATTTTTTTTTGCAAATTTATAATTTTTTGTAAATGTTAATCACAATTTTTCTAAAGCTTCTAAAATTTCATCCTTTATTCTACCTTCACTTTCATCAAGAAATTCTTGTAAAGCTTTTTTAGCTTTTGAGCCACCAATGCGACCTAAAGCCCAGGCACACATACACTTAATTCTTTCATCATTATTATCATTGAAAGCTTGGATAAGGTCTGGAATATACTTTTGATCTAAGCTATTTCCCATTGCTCTTGCCACATTCATTTTCCATCTCCAAAGATCTGTTAATGGCATATAAAACATGTGTTGCCAAATTTTAGTTCTATAAAATTTCTTATCCATATGGAGCAAACTCCGAAGGTCAAAATCTTTTTCCTTAGCAACTACTCTTTTGTTAATAGGCAAATCTTGAGCTAACCATGGTTTGTTTCGGGGACATACATTTTGACAATGGTCACACCCATAAACCCATAATCCCATTGGTTCACGAAGTTCTCTGGGGGTAAGATCTTCCCCTAAATATGTGAGATACGAAATACATTTGCGTGGATCTATTTTACGTGGACCTTTTAAGGCTCCGGTTGGGCAAGCACCAATACATGCATTTTTACACCATTTTGGACATCCTATATCGTAAGTAGGTTCATCGGGGATAAATTCATAGTCTACTACAATAGGTATAGGCAAAATCCAAGAACCCCCACGAGCTACTTTATGTGAATAAAGTAAACAATTTTTTCCAAAGTTCCCTAACCCCGCACGGGCAGCTGCAACTCGTTCAGGTAGATTGGGGAGTATGACCGAACTAATTCCATTATCTCGTAAATATTCACGAAAAGCTTTTATCTTTAAATATGATCCATCTCGAGTCATACGATAATCATCTAAATAACAACGACCAAAATATCCTTCTAATGAAGGAGGAAATGCTTCGTTAAAATAAGTCTCAATAAGCACGATTATTGATTTAGCATTAGGGTACATCTTCTTCGGGTCAGTACCACTCATAAGGTCGATACCAGATGATAATAACCATGCATATTCTTCTCGTCGTGATTGTAATATCTCTAATTGTGATTCAAAAGGTTCAGCACTCGTAAATCCTATATCCGCAAATCCAAGATCATATGCCTTATCAATGATTTGGTTTTTAGAAAGCATAAATAAAATTATTTATAATTTTAATTTCTCTAAAAATAAGAATTAATATCAGAAATAATAATTGAACAAAAAATATTTTGATTTAAATTTTTAAGACTTTTATTTAAAAATTGGAAAGAATTAGAAAATAAGTTTAGACGTTTTAAGAAAAGAAATCTCTTTTAAAATTGTGTTATTATAGCACAATGATCCGAGCTTATCGAGCAAAAAACCTCACTATTTTTTGGGTTTAAGTCAGGAGAACACATAATATAATCAATCCTTTTATGAGGATTATAATTGTCATCAAAGTCGCCTGTAAAACCAGGATCAGAATTTAGTAATCTATATGTGTCAGTAAAATTTAAGCTAGAGGTACTATTGATTAATAAATATTCTGTAGAATCGGGTTCAAGATTAAAATCACCCATCCATATTATTCTCTTGAAAGGTATTTCTTTCTCAATTTCATTAACAATGAAAGGGACTTGTACTAATCTGTCTTCTGAATTTGTTGATAAATGAGTGACAAATATAACCCAGATTGATGAATTTACTTGAATTTCAGCTCTTATTAAAGATCTTGGCCTTTCAGAAGGAATAGCTAGAGGTAAGCTAATGATTTTTGCTTCTAATATGGGATATTTGCTCAAAATAACATCTCCATAATGTTTATAAAAAGTAAAGCCAAAAAAATAATACATATTAAGTTCATGGGCGATATATGATGGCATATCTATAAAAGAAGTTTTAAGTGCTCCTAAATCGACTTCATTTAGTCCTAATATGTCAGGATCATTTTCTTTGATATCTTGGATAAGACGATTAATCTGAAATGAGTCGTCAGCTCCGATAGCAGTATGTATATTCCACATCATAAATTTAGGATTTGGGTTTTGAACAGGTGTAGATTTACGTTCTTGAACCAGAACTCCTATAAAAAAACCATAGATTATTAAAACACATATAAGCATTATTCCCATGGTTTTATTCAAATTTTGAGAGTGCTCTTTCGGAGAAAGTGTTATTTTCTTAGTTTTTAATTCATAAATTGAAATTACTAATACACCGACTACTATTTGAATTATTAGATTTGTCAATAATGACAAATATTCATACCATAGAATCTCTACATGAAGGATTATAAAAAACATATTTGTAAGAAAGAAGATTATTATTCCAATCAACAATTTTTTAGGGGAATCAAAGGTATAAAAATTAAATAAATACGATATATAAAATAGAATAGAAAAAACACTAATTACTGTCATCAATGAAATATAAATTGAAGAAATTAAGGTAAGATCATTTTCAATAATGTAAAGCGCGAACACTGTTAAGATACAAGTAATTCCAATGAAAAAAATAACAATTTTCTTGACTAACTTTTGATTTAACGTAAATAAATACTTAAATATTATTATATAGCTCATAATTGCTGTAAGAAGTATCAATAAAATATAATATGTGAATCCATAAGTCGGCCATTGATTTAGGGAATCTGGGATTAAGTTGTTTATGCTCAGATTAATAATGTCATATGCTGAGAGTGCCATTGGATTAAAGATCCACATAATTGAAAAAATAAATAGAATTCCCAAGATTATAAAGTGAAATAACGAGATGTTTGTTTTATCTGATTTAATAGGTTTTTTATCAATATCAGAGATTAATTTCTCAAATCTATCAGGATAAAAAAGATAATTATTGATTACAAGTAATATTACCATAAAAATTAATATGGGAATTAATTTGCTGACATCTGAAGTTAGATTTGATGATATATTAATAGTTAAAAAGATAAATTGAATCCCCAATCCGATAATCACACTTCCTAAAAAGTGTGAATAATTTATGTAAGATTCACTTACTTCCATTAATAAAACAAAACCCATAAAGAAAATCAATATAGTAAATAGCATTATTAAATTAAGTACAAGAATTACACTGGGAGTAAGAACAAACTGAGTACTTATTCGGACTCCAACAATAATGTAAGTTAAAATATACGGTTTATACTTCTTTTTAATTCTTGCTGACATAAAAAAGAAGTATTCAAATATTATAAGCAGAATTGCAATTATTAATGTAGGTATTACAGTAATGATCTCTGAGAAGTTCATGAAAATGTAGGCATTAATATTTACTAGAACGTTATAAAAGCTTTCTATGAAAAGGTAAAAAATAATTCCAATAAGACAAATTGAACTGATCTTACCATATTTCTGCATTTTTCTCAAATGAATTATCGAATTGATTAATATTAATTCAATCTGAAGATTTATAATGGTTTAGCTAATTTTATTCAAAAAAAATTAGAAGCGTTGATATATTTTAAAACTACTAAAATCTGTATTCTTTTTGAAAAATAAAATTTTTTATGTTCATATTTTATTAGTTATTTATTATGGTTGAATTAAATATACTGTTAAATTTCATCGGAATGATCTTTGAAATCTTTATAATGATTTTCGCTGCAGTTCTTCTAATACTTATATCAAAAAAATATTTAATTAAACGTCATAAACTCACACGATTGCTTCTATTAATTTTTATTAATTATTTTATAGCAATTGTTTTTTCTTGGATCTCAAAAGTTTTTGTTGTTTCACAGTTAACTGTAGAACAAGATGGCTCAATAGGTGCTTGGATATATAATGTGATATCAGATTTTAGATTAAGTGAATTCTTTGTTGTTATTGCTATTTTTCTATCTTATATATTGAAGGTAAATGTTTTTGAAAAAGGATATAATACTATACAGCGATATGTGGTGATAATTTATGGTATTTTCTCAGGTTTTTATGTATTAATCATCTATGAAAGCGGTAATACTTTATTGGATGTTTTTGCGTTCTTAATTGTATTTTTATATATGGTTATGGTTTATGCTCCCTTTTTACGAAGAGCAATAGAATCTTATCGAGCAGTAGATGAAAAGACATATAAACAAGCATTTTTATCATTAGCAATAATGTCAGTTAGTTTTATGTTGATATTTCTCAATTTTGCGACTGATCGAGCATTAATCTTCTTAGGTAGCCCGGGATTTACAGTGTTTTATTTCTTAGCCTGGAGTTGCGCAATAATTGGAATTTTTGGAGCATATTATGGGTATATTAGACCAAAAGCAAGTGAATAATAAAATTAAATTTTTTAAAAACTAAACATTAAATAATTTTTATTTGTTTTTTCTTAATTATTTGTAAAGTCAATTGGAATATAATAAGCAGTGATACCTGTGGAAAAAATAATACAAGATATTTGGATACTAAGTGATGCTGGCACTGTATTATATCACCGCGCTTCTGATAAGAAAGTAGATGATCAATTAATAGGGGCACTAATATCTGCATTGAATCTGTTAGCAGAAGAATTAGAGCGCGGAGGTTTGTCTAGCTTCGAGTTACAAGATAAAAGATATATTATAATGAAACAGCATGGATTATCATTTATTGTAAATACTTCAAAAAAGGTTAAGGAAAAAAAGGTTAAAGAAGAGATGAGAAGTATCGTTAACAGATTCTTTGATATATATCCAAAAGAGATTTTTGAAAATTGGGATAATGATATAAGTATCTTTACTGACTTTGAAAAGCGTTTTGAAGATAATTTACAGGAAACTATAAAAAAATTTGAAAACGCCTTTTGGTGATAAATTTAAAACCATACATCGAGGGTCATATTTCTTAAAGGAACTTTCTTCTTTGGTTCACATGGTTTCCATTTTAATAATCGCTTTTCGGGCAAATAAGGATGCTGAACAAGCGTATATTCGACACATCGCTCGTCATCTTTTATCATTACTAACACACTTCCAAAATGGGAAAGGATTTTTCCACCTTTAGGTCTGAAATGCGAATATTCGTTTAAAGGTGCCGTTATAATAATTAGTGGGTTTGTTTTCCAAAGTATTTTTTTTATTCCATCTATTGCTCTTAGCAGGTCTTCAAAGGTCTGTTTTTCATAATTTTCAAATAAGGTAGTAATTCCAGAGATTAAGACTACTTTAATATCCTCTAGTTTGGAAAGTTTGTTTTCTAAAAGCTCAACCATTTGATCCCAAGTAAAGGCTCTAGCAATTAGAATGTTCTCTAATACTTTTGTGGGTGATAAATTTTGTGAAACTGCAAATTTACTTATATTATAAGGATTAAATCGATTATTTGCATCAATGAAGGCAACTCTGACACCATCCCCGAACCCTCCATTACTAAAGGACTTTTGAACAATAACAGAAGTTGTAATTAAAATATTAGTGGATACCTTCTTATCTCCATAGAGTAAATACACTAAATCCCGGTGATAGCCCCCAGAAAGCAATTCATCTAGAGTCTTATCTCCACTTGAAATGAGTCGGAAATGATTATTCTTCTTGTAGACCTTAAATCCTGAATTAAACGACATCATATGAAGTAACAATTCTTCAAAATAAAACAGAGATACACCGACAATTTTCTGAAATACGTGCATTTTGTCTATAGTTTAGAAATTCTATTTCCTTCTTTAATAAAAAATGTTCTTTTAAAAGTAATATGTTTCTATAGGGATAGAGAGGGGAGAGTAAAAGTAAAAATGAATTATGTGTAATTCTAAATCAATCAGAAGTGTCCGACAAAATCCGAAAGACTTTTTTGTGTTAAATATAGTTTTTTTAATCTTTTATCTATCTGAATTAAATTAAATAATAAGTCATATAAGATAATGTATTATCAATTTTGAAAGTTTTAAAGTAAAAAAAATTAAAGTATTAAAATGTCATATAAAGATAGATTTTAGAAGTAAAATTGGAACCCAAACATAAAGGGTTACATATCGAGAATTGGATAAACTTTCATATGAATTCGCTAATATGTTGATTACACAATTCTTTATCTAATTATACAAGCAATTATAACTTCCCATTTAATCTCATTGCAAAATTTTTGAGAAAAGTTAATATTTTGGGTGGATTTGCTTGGGGCATTGCATATGATAGAAGAACATCTCCTTGAAAAGGAACGAATATAATATGTCCCATTCCATGATCATTGGTTCCGATAATTCCCTCAGTAGTAGTCTTAACTACCGGAAATTCTACATCGTTTAGAACAAAAGAGCGGTCTCCTTTAATAACATTTAATATATTATTTATTTGATAAGTCAGATCCCAATTGGCTGTCTGAGATATCAGCTTTCCTGTATCAGATACAACTGCTAAGCTAGCAATTTTAATGTTATTCTCAAAGGCAGCAATTCCCAAATCGTCGATAAAATTTTTTATATCAGCCATATTAAATATTTATTAGGCATACTGTTTTTAAATATTATTTTTACTATTTAGCTTTAAATTTAATAAGTAGAATATAGTATTATTCTTTTTTGCTTAATTTAATGATTATAATATTTGAACTTTTTATTAACTCATCTTTTACCAAATTTTCCATGTTATATCCTTCCCTGTAAATTAATCGTTTAATTTTCGCATTTATAATTAGTTTTAGACAGCTCATACATGGGAAGGTTGTTGTATATAAGGAAGTGTTCCCTTCTATCGCAGTTCCATGGAGTGCTGCTTGTATTATACAATTAATTTCAGCATGAACCCCTCTACATAATTCTGGTTTTTCACCGGGTTTAAGATGCTTTCGAACGCATATTTCTGATGTACAATGTGGTATTCCTGAAGGTGCGCCATTATATCCTGTTGATAAAATATGATCATCTTTAACAAGAACCGCCCCAACTTTTCTTTTTATGCAAGTTGAACGTAAAGAGGCTATATCAGCCATCTTCATGAAATAATTATCTTTTGAAATTCTTTTTACTTCAGATTTATTCATTTCTTATAATACCTTTAAAATTAAACACAATAAACAAGAGTATTACAAATTTCTGCTGATTTTTTCCTCAACAATAGAGACTACCCTTGGAAATATTTCGCCGATTATTTCATGAATTACAACTTCCGCCATCGAATCTACATCAGTTTCTTGAATGTTAATAATAGCTAATTTTGCACCTATTGCTAATGCTTTCTGAGGATACCATGCTACTGGATATACGACTAAACTACTTCCCAAAACGATTAATAAATCACAATCAGCAATCATCTTATCTGCTGCTGCTAATACTTCCGATTCTAAAGGTTCACCAAAAAAAATTGCATTTGGTTTCAACATTCCATTACATACTTCACACATAGGAACTTTTCCTTGCAAAGCTTGATTGACCATAGTTGTTATTGGAAAGATTCTTCGGCATTGCAAGCATTTTGCTTCCATAACATTGCCATGAAATTCAACAATATTCTCTGTTTTAGCTTTATGATGTAATCTATCAATATTTTGAGTAAGAATCCCTTTTAATTTACCAAGTTTTTGAAGTCTAGTTAGAGCCTTATGAGCCTTGTTTGGTCGTGCACGAAAAATTGCTTTCCCCGTTTCTAACATAAATTCTAAATTCTTCGCAGGATGTGCTATATAGGAATTAATTGAAGCAAATTCATATGGATCAACCTTTTCCCATAATCCTGTGCCAGGACTTCTAAAATCAGCAATACCACTCTCGGTAGACATTCCTGCACCTGTTAATACTACAATATTTTTAGATTCGAGAATTAAATTTGCTAATCTTTCAATTTTTTCCTCTATCTTACTCATTTATATAATACTCCAAAAATGTAAATCAGACAAAATATTAATAGGGATTATTTTTATTTATTGAATATAATATAATATTATACATTAAAATAACGATAATTAAGAAAAAGTGTCGCTTTAATTAGTGTATCAATATTGATTTCCATTAATTAAATTCCAATATTCTCTTTATTGAGAATGGTGTAAGAGTAAATGGCTGCTACAAGAAGTTTCATTTATAAGGTTTGTGTCGTTGGAGATGGCGGAGTAGGGAAAACTTCAATGGTTCTTAGATATTGTGAAAACAGTTTTAAAGAAAATTATATTATGACAATTGGATCTAACTTTTCGACAAAGCAGGTTGAACTTGAGGAGTATCCTAATTTCATTGTAAAGCTTCAGTTATGGGATCTCGCAGGACAGAAGCATTTCAGCTTTGTGCGGCCACCTTTTTATCGTGGTGCTGGAGGAATCGTGTATGTCTTCGACTTAACCAGAAGGAGTTCATTTCAAAATATATTAGAATGGCAAACTGAAGTAGAAAAAGTTATTGGTAATGGTAAGCCAAGTATTTTGGTTGGAAATAAAATTGATTTAGCGGAACAAGGAAATCGAGAAGTTGGAGAGGGCGATGGAGAAGCCCTCATGAGTGAAATAAACGCATTTGGATATTATGAAACGAGTGCGAAAGAAAATATTCTGGTTGAGCCTGTATTTAAAGATATTACGTTAGCTATTCTTAAGAACACTCAAAAGATTTAAATTTTAATTTGCTTTAAATTTTCAATTTTTTATTTGATATAAACAATAAATTAAAATTACTTAAATTATTTTAAAATACTAAATTCAATCTAATATCAAATAAAGAATAAAAAAGGTAAGATTTGTATGTTTGGAGCTGCAGGTAGAGCATATGATCGAGCACTAACTGTGTTTAGTCCAGAGGGACGCCTATTTCAAGTTGAATATGCATTAGAAGCTGTAAGACGAGGAACACTTGCAGTAGCGGTTAAATCAAATGAAGATGTATGTTTAGCTGCTCAAATTAAAATTGCTTCAGTATTAATGGATCCTGATTCAATAGATAAAATTTTTCAAATAGATGAACATATAGGAGTAGCAATTTCAGGATTGCATGCAGACTCACGAGCTTTAATTAATTATGCTAGAGTACAAGCACAATCATTTAGATTAACATATGATGAACCAGTCCGATTAAATATGCTAACAAAATCAATAGCTGATTTGAAGCAGCAATATACTCAGTTTGGTGGGGTGAGACCATGGGGATGTGCGCTTTTTTTCATCGGAATAGATGCTCTTGGGCCACATATTTATACAACCTCGCCAAGTGGAATATATCGTTCATTCAAAGCATATGCTTTAGGAAGTGGTGAAGCAAAAGCTAGAGAATTCCTTACTGATAATTATAAGGAAAATTTAGCATTTGAAGAGTTAGTTTTGTTAACCATAAGAGCTCTCAAAGAGTCGATTGATGAAGAGGCAACTAAAGATAATATTCGTCTCGCATGGGTGAAAGGCGAGGATAAAAAGTTTTATATGTGCTCAAAGAACGAAGTAGATGGTTTCTTACAAAAATTATAATATTTCTCTTTTTTAACATTAGTATAAAAGATTTTATTATCTGAATTTATATCTAGATAGTAATATAAAATCACAATTTTTTTGTAATTTTAATCCCTTGGAGAGTAGAAATGGCTAAAAAGAAGAAGATTAGAGAGGAATTTCAAGCGATTTTCAAGAAAGGTGATGAAAAAGCAATAAAAAAAATGTTAGACAAAAATCCATGGTTACTAGATGAAATGTCAAACACTATGGATGCGGGGATGGTGGAACAGAATCAAGTTATCGCAGCATTAGGTGTTATGGAAGATGAACTTGGTGGACCAGTACCAATCGATGAGATTGTATTCAGTTTAAGGGTTGATTTTAACATTCGTAAAGGAGATACTGAAGTTCATGAGATTTTGAAGAGTGTAGAGAATTTAAATCTAGTGAAACGAGAAGCTAATGGGTGGTCTCTGACGAGTGAGGGAGGAAAAATTTGCGATGATTATCTTAATCGAAGTTTAGGAAAGTTAGAACTATAATCAAATAAATTTTTATTATTAATTAATGAATTCTAGTTATAGTAGAAAACAGTATTTATTTTGAACTAAGATTATTATTGGATAATTTTATTCTTAATTTTTCTTAAAAATAGATGAATGTTATGGATGAGCAAAAAGAAGGAGAATTTAAGGAAGATATTGATGAGGATGGATTTGATCCAACTAAAGAAGCTTTCTTTTCAGATTTGATGGAAATGGAAGAAGATATTGCTTCTGAGGCCTATGAACTAGTGGAACATGCTATGGGGCTAATACAATCACAATATTATGATGATGCTATAGAAGTTTTACGACAAGCAATTGGTATGTATACTCAGATAAATAGAGAAGAGGAAATTAAAGCTATTAATAACAAAATTTCTGAGATTTATCTTCTTAAAGAAAAAATATTTAGAGAAAGCGAAATTACAACTGAAGTTAAAAGTGAAAAATTGGAGGAGGAGATAGGGGAAGGCGAAGTAAGAATTGTTGAAACTGAAGAAATTGTTAAGGAAAAAGAAGAAGAGGATTTCATTGAAACAATAAATAGTCTATTAAAAAGGGCTAAAGAATTAATAGATGAGGATAAATTCGAAGAAGCTCTTGATAATTATGACGAAATAATTGGAATTTATGAAGATTTAGGAAAATCTGATGAAATAGAAAAAGTTTATGTATTAATTGAAGAAGTTTATAATAAAAAGGCTGATTATTTACGTAGTATTAAAAAGGAACCTTCTAAAATTGAAATTGAGTTTGAAAGTGAGGAAGAAATTCTACCAAGAGAAGAAGAACTTAAGGAAGAAAAACTACAGCAATATTTTGATTCTAAAAAACGGGAAGAAGAAATCTCATCAAGGGCATATGAATTATTGGGAATAGCAGCTGAGCATGCAAAAAGTTATCAATATGATCAAGCGTTGCAATTATATATAGAAGGAGCTAATCTCTTCAAGCAGTTAAATTGGACCTATGAGGTTAAAAAAGTCGAAGATACAATAGATCTACTACATCAGCAAAAAACTAACCATTTAAAGGAACTTGAAAGACAGGAAATAAAGAAAAAAGAAGAAATTGAGACTCAAAGTCAACAGGTTGAAAAAATCAAAGTAGATGTAAAAGATAAAGAGGAGGAAGAGAGAATTGCAAAATTAGAGAAATTAAAAGGAATAGAATTTCAAAAGATGGAAAATGAGTATTTTAAAGCACAAGTTGATAATATGGCTACGGAAGCTGCTCGTATGGGGCGTGAATACGAATTAGCTATGCAGAAGGCTATAAAAAAAGGAAAGATGATTGAAGAATGTATTTATCCAAAAGTTATTGAGATTTATAAAAGAATTAAAGAGTTATTAGTTGATAAAGGATGGAGAAATGAAGCAAAAATTTATGATGAGACTATTGATATTTATATCCAAAAATTTGAACAAGACAAAAAAATAAGACAAATTGAAGCCGAAAAAGTAAAAAAACAAAAAGAAGCTGAAGAAATGTTAAGAGTTCCTAGAGAAGAACATATTCCTACATTGAGTGAAGAAAAAGTAAGAGTATTGGAAGAACAACGTAGAAAAGAAAGCGAGATTAGAAGTATCAAGGAAAATCTGGATGAGATGACTAATCGTGCTGAAAAGATAGCGAGAGAATATGAAGTTGCTTTAAGGAAAGGAAGATTTGAATTAAAATGCCCTTTTCCAGAAATTATAAACATTTATAAAAAGGCAAGACAGATCGCACTGGAAAGAGGGTGGGAGACAGATGCGGCGATATTTTTAAGTCAAATTCAATCATACAACGAAAAGTTACAAAAAGACAAGAAATTAAGGCAAATAGAAATAGATAAAAGAAAAAAAGAAGTAGAACTTGAAGAGATATCAAAAGTAAAAAAAGAAGAAAAAATAAAATTAGACAAAACGAAATTAGAAAGAATTGAAGAAGAGAAAAGATTAAAAGAAGAAGAAGGAGAATTTAATGAATTAATCAATAAAATGATTAATAAAGCTAAAAAATTGGCTAGAGAATATGATCTAGCTATGAAAAAAGCAATAAGGGAAGGATCGTTAGCAGAAAATCCCCCTTTTGAAGAGATTATTAAGATTTATGAAAGAGTAAAACAGATGGTCTTATCAAAAGGAAGAAATGAGGAAGCAGCTATTTATGCTAATCAAATTCTTTTATTTTCTGAAAAGTTAAAAAAAGATTTAAAATTAAGAGAAGTTGAGGCCCAAAAAGCTGAGAGACAAAGAAAAATTGAGGAAATGCATAAAGTCGATCGAAAATCAGAAATTGATGAAGTTAAATTGAAAGCTATTGAAAAGAAAAAAGAAGAAGAGGAATTTGAAAAAGATATAGCAGATACAGTTAATAAAGCTGAAAAACATGTGCGAGATCATGAAACAGCAATGAGAAAAGCTCTAAGAGAGGGAAGGATATTAGAAAAAACACCATACCAAGAAGTGATTGAAATTTATAAAGAATTACGTGATAAAGTATTAGCAAGAGGTTGGGAAGATCAAGCTAGAATATATTCTAATCAAATCAAAATATATCAAGATAAGTTAGAGAAACATGAAAAATTACTCGAAGTAGAAACTCAGAAAGCAGAGAGAGAAAAATTATTAGAGGAAATGCATAAGGTCGAACGAAAATCAGAAATTGATGAAGTTAAATTGAAAGCTATTGAAAAGAATAAAGAAGAAGAGGAATTTGAAAAACATATAGCAGATATGGTTAATAAAGCTGAGAAACTTGTGCGAAATCATGAAATTGCAATGAGGAAAGCTCTAAGAGAAGGATTTATAATAGAAGACACACCATATCCAAATGTAATTGCACTCTATAAACAAATAAATGATGAAATATTAGCAAGAGGATGGGAGGATCAAGCTAGGATTTATTCCAATCAAATCAAACTATATCAAGATAAGTTAAAGAAACATGAAAATTTACTTGAAGTGGAAGCTCAGAAAGCAGAGAAAGAAAAACAATTAGAGGAAATGCGAAGAGTAGGGCGAAAATCAGAAGTTGATGAAAGAAGAATAAAAGCTATAGAAAGAAAAAAAGAAGAAGAGGCATTTGAAAAATCTATCACTGGTTTAATTAATCAAGCTGAAAAATTGGAGAGAGATTTTGAAAGGGCTATGAAAAAAACTATAAAAAAAGGGGAGATGCTTGAACAAACCCCCTATGTCGAAATTATAGATATTTATAAAGAAATTAAAGAAAAGGTATTAGAGAAAGGGTGGGGAGATCAAGCTAGTATCTATTCAAATCAAATAAAATTATACCAAGACAAATTAGAGAGACATAAAAAATTATTAGAGGTAGAAGCTCAGAAAGCAGAAAAAGAAAAACAATTAGAAGAAATGCATAAAGTTGATCGAAAATCAGAAATAGATAAAGGAAGAATAAAAGCAATAGAAATAAAAAAAGAGGAAGAAGAGGAATTTGAAAAATTTATAACTGACCTAATTAACAAAGCTGAAAAATTAGAAAGAGATTTTGAAAGGACTATGAAAAAAACTATAAAAAAAGGGGAGATGCTTGAACAAACCCCTTATATTGAAATTATAGATATTTATAAAGAAATTAAAGAAAAGGTATTAGAGAAAGGGTGGGGAGATCAAGCTAGTATCTATTCAAATCAAATAAAATTATACAAAGACAAATTAGAGAAACACAAAAAATTATTAGAGGTAGAAGCTCAGAAAGCAGAGAAAGAAAATCAATTAAAGGAAATACATAAAGTTGATCGCAAATCAGAAGTTGATGAAAGAAGAATAAAAGCAATAGAAAGTAAAAAAGAAGAAGAGGAATTTGAAAAATTTATAACTGACCTAATTAACAAAGCTGAAAAACTGGAAAGAGATTTTGAAAGGGCTATGAACAAAGCCATGAAAAAAGGGGAGATATTTGAGCAAACCCCCTATGCTGAAATTATAGATATTTATAAAGAAATTAAAGAAAATATATTAGCAAAAGGCTGGAGAGAACAATCAGAGATTTATACCAACCAAATCAAACTATATCAAGATAAGTTAGAGAAACATGAAAAATTGCTTGAAGTGGAAGCTCAGAAAGCAGAGAGAGAAAAACAATTAGAGGAAATGCAAAGAGTAGAGCGAAAATCAGAAATAGATCAAGGAAGACTAAAAACTATGGAAAGAAAAAAAGAGGAAGAAGACGAATTTGAGAGAACTATTTCTGATTTAATTAATCAAGCGGAAAAATTGGAAAGAGATTTTGAAAGGGCTATGAAAAAAGCTATAAAAAAAGGGGAGATGCTTGAACAAACCCCTTATGTTGAAATTATGGATATTTATGAAGAAATTAAAGAAAAAGTATTAAAGAAAGGGTGGGGGGATCAAGCTAGTATCTATTCTAATCAAATAAAATTCTATCAGGATAAATTAGAAAAACACGAAAAATTGCTCGAAGTGGAAGCTCAGAAAGCAGAGAAGGAAAAACAATTAGAGGAAATGCATAAAATAGGGAAAAAGGAAGTTAAACCATATAAGCCAGAAAAAATAAAAGAAATTGAAGAGGGAAATAAGGAAGAAGATATAGTATTAAACCAAGCAATGAATCTTATAGATGAGGCTGAGAAGTTAGTTAAAAATTATGAATTAAGTATCAAATCAGATGTTTTATTATACGAAAGTCCTTACAATAAAGCAATTGAAAATTATGAAGAAGCTCAAAAACTACTTAAACAAATTGACTGGAATGAAGAAGCTATTCGTTTAATCAAAACAATTAAATTTTATAAAGAAAAGAAAGATAAAGATGAAAAATTAAGAGAATTTGAGAAAAAGAAATTAGAGGAACCAGAACCAACATTATTAACTGCAAAAGTTGATACTGAAAAAGAATTACTTGCAAGAGAAGAGAAGATTTTAGAATTTGAAAAGAAAAAGAAAGAAGAGGCAAAAGTAGCAGAAGAAATTTTCAATAAAATCCATAAAGCAGAAAGAATGGCACAAGAATATGAAGTGAAAATTAAGGATGGTGTTTTTGAGCAAGAAGCCCCATATGAAGATATTCTTAAAATATATCGGGATGCTAGAAAAGATTTTGAAGAAATTGGTTGGATGGAAGAATCAATGAAACTCATCAATACAATACAATTTTATAAAGAAAAGTTGGAAAAAGATAAAAAACTGCGACTCATGGAGATTCAAAAGGAAAAGAAACGAGAAAAAGAAATTTTAATGCAACAAAAATTACTTCAAGAGGCGAAGGAGGAACAAGAGCGATTTTTAAAACAAAAAGAAGAAGCTCTAATTTTACAAAAGGAAAAAGCAAGCGAATTTGAATCAGCTAAGAATAGTGCATTTAATTTAATGGATCTAGCTAAAAATAAATTACAAGAAAACAATTTTGATGAAGCTATTGAACTTTACAAAGCAAGCGGAGAAATATTTTCTGATATAGGCTGGCAAGAAGGAATTAAAATGGTTAATGATTCAATTATAATGATTAAAAAGAAAAAGGAATCACTTGAGTTTGAAAAGAAATCATTAGAAGAGAGAAGAATTGAAAAAGTAAAAATTGAAGAAAAATTAGAAGAAAAATTAGCTAAAGCTGAAGAGTTAAGGATATTACAGCAGGAAGAAAAGAGAAAAGAATTATTGCGAATTCAGAGAGAGAAAGAATGGGAAAGTGAAATTTCAGAAGACGCTTACGAACTTCTAGAACAAGGTACTATTCTGCTAGAAGCTAACAAGTTTGATGAAGCTTATGAAAAGTATATTGAAGCAAGAAAATTATTTAATAAAATTTCATGGAAACGAGAAGTCTCTAGGATAAACAATGATTTATTATTTAAACTCAAGAGAGAAAGGAAAAAATTTGAAATTCTCGAAGATATCAAAGTAAAAAAAGCTGAGGAAGAAATAGAAATGGAGAAATTAAAACAAGAAGCTGATAGGAAACGTAGGGAACTTGAGAAAAAGAAAAAAGAAGATAAGCGTAAATTTGTAAAGGAAGAAATTGGGAAAGAGATTAAGAGTAGGTTAAGAAAAGCTGAAAAACTTCTCCAAAGTTCCAAATATAATGAAGTAATATTATTATTTAAACAAGAACTCACAAGGTTGAAGAAATTAGGAAATAAAGATGAAATTGAAAAAATTTCTGACCAAATTAATGACATTATTGCTCAAGCCCAGATTCCTTTAATTACCTTAGAAGTTTTCTCTGAGAATGAAAAATATAAATCAGCGTATAAGGCATTAGATAATGCTCAATTTTCTATATCAAATAATCGTTTGATGAAAGCAATTTCAGAATTAAATGAAGCTAAGTTTAACCTCAAGAAAGTTAAAATAGATAAGAAATTCATTAAGGAAATTGACAATAAAATAAGTGAGTTTAGAGAAAAGCTGGGGAAAAAACCTGAAGTAAAAGGGGAAGCTAAAAAAGATGAGATGGAACGTCTTAAAGCCCGAATTGCTACTAGACGGGAAGAAAGGAAGAAAAGAGTATTAGATTTATTACGGAAGTAATAAAATTTAATTTCTATTTATGAATGTTTTTAGTTTTAGTATTAAGTTTACATATAAAAAGAAAAAAGGATAAAAGTTAATTAGGTTAACAACTTTTCTTCCAACTCATTCGAGATTTCAGATTTTATTAAATTAGGAGAAATATTTCTTTCAATAGATTCTTCTATTAGATATTCTGTCTTAATTAAATCTCTGATTGCCACTCGAATCGCCTCACTCCTGTTTGGAAACTTAGACTCGCTAACGAGAAATTCTAGAACTTTTAAATAGGATTCAGGTAAATTTACAGAAATCAACTTCATTGAGATACACACTAACCCAGTTTTATATTAATCATATTTATAAATTAATACACTAGATATCACCACGGTTATATTTAAGCTTTTCAATCGAAAATGACCTCATGTAGTCCGACAGAAATCAGTTTCATGCCTTTCTTATGCATTTGAGGTGAGAATGGGAAGAAATTGTATGATATGTAATAGCTGAATATTTTTAATAAATTATATGCTCAAGATATTTTACGAAAATTTTTATATATGTGTATTGTGTTACATGTAACCCATACAATTTTTATTTGAGATTAATATTTTAAAATTAAAAATTAAAATAAAAAAACAAATAGAATTTGAAAGATCATGGCAGATATTGAATTACAATTAAAAGAACACTTAAAAAGTGGAAAAGATTGGGAAAAAATGGAGACTCCGATTGAGGGTGTAAATGTTGTTAAAGTTCCTGCTACAAAAGCCAGACCTGCATTGCTATTTTTAGAGATAAATCCTTTAAAAGAAGATGGTAGACCCCTAAAAAAAAGAGGATTATTCGTTGGTAATAAGGAAATGCTTATTAAATTTAGCGAAGCTTTAAACGATGACAAAACATTTCAATTAATTGGAGAAATAGAAAAAGTTAATCCAAAAGTACCTGAAAATGGTACAGCTAAAAAATTAAAAATGTAAATAGCTTCTTGTTTTTTTCATCTATTTTAAATTTTTTACTTCTTTATATCCTTATTGAAAATAAGATTAAAAAAAAAGTTAGTTATTGATTAATTTTTTATTGATACCCTCACTCCTTAAACGTCATTAATCAAAGTACCAGTGCCAGCAATCAAGCATAGCCATAACGTTGTATCCCACTCCTTTTAAGCCTTTTATATGAGCTTGTTGAATTAAAAATACCCATCCTGGAATGTGACAGTAAGAGGAAGGATTAACTGGTCGAGTTATGTCAAAAAGGTAAGATTGAATGTCCATATATATAGACTGCCTAGCTATAGGATCGGTCAATGATGCAGCAGACTCTATCATTGAAATTAATACAGGATCGCTTATTCTAGAGAAACATGACCCCGATTGGTTGTTAAATATTGGATCAAGCATGTTAAATGCATCTAAATAGTCAGGACACCAACCAATAAATCCAACATCCATCTCCCAAGGAGTATGTTCACCTGTATCTAAGTATTCTCCCCATGTTCTAATGGTAACCTCAATATTTACTCCAATTAAAGCAAAATTATTTTCCATTAATTGATTTAATCTCTGGTTAGTGGTATCACCAAAATGTTGATTTACTTCGAGTGTTTTCAGTGATAATTCGGTCCAATCAGATTCAGAGTCACCAGGATAATTAGGATCAAGACCATTCGTTTCTGAGGGATACAGTGCCATTATAATTTCTCGTGCCTTTTTTACATTACTTTCATAATCCCCACCAAAAGGATAATCAGCCACCATCTTCCCTTCAATTGACTTATTATATCCAGGCATAGCCCGTGGAACAGCAGGACACGCGGGATAAGCATACCCAGATAGAATTTCATCAGTAATATAAGAATAGTTGGTTACTAAAGCAAGAGCTCTTCTAAACTCTGCAGATAGTTTCTGATTTACTTGACCTCCTACTATAGGTGATTCACCCCCGGGAGGTCCACTATAAATCTCCAAATAAAAGTAACATAAATCTTCGCCAACATCTTCAACTATAATATCAGATTCTGCTTTAAATTGTGTAATATATGACTTCGGTACATTATTAACATAATCGAATTGCCCTGCTAAACCTGCAGTCATTCTAGCTGTGTCATCTTCAATTATTCTAAAAATAAGAATTTCTGCCCAAGGATTGGTTCCCCAATATCTCTCCCATCTTTCGAATCTAACTTCACGATCATATATATAATGTATATATTTAAATGGACCAGTACCAATTATTATGTCTGAATTCATATCTAGAAATCTATATTTGGGTGTAGAAGCTGGTGATAAGATATAAGTACCACAAAAAGTCATTAAGTCTATAAAAGCACCAAATGGTTTATTCAAGTAGACAGTGAAGTTATACATATCAGTCACTTCTGTTTTATTTATAATCGGAGTCCCATCAGAGAAATAATACACTGCTGATAGAAAGGCTTCCCAAGAGGTATCATTAGCAACAAGATCACCTGACGAATTGATGAAATACATTAGCCTATCAAAATTCCATTTTACGGCCTCAGCAGTTAAAGGATACCCATCATGGAAAAAGACATTTTCTCTAATTTTAAATGATATACAAGATGAATTATGCCAAAACCATTCTTTAGCAAGTTTTGGTATTATACTATAGTTTGGATGATCCTGATAATCATAATCTACTAAACTCTCAGCAACTTGATGTTCTGCGATATGTGATGGAACATCCCAGGTGTCGAGAGGATCAATTGCAGCTAAATTTGACCCATAACCTACTATAATTGTATTCTTTTTTTCAGATCTGCGCCCAAGTATTCCACCAGAAACAGCTAAAACTATATTTCCAATGCCTGATGCAACAAGTACAATAGAAAGAATTATGATTGCAAAATTTTTTTTCTCCATTTCCATAAATATTCACTTTTAATTTTTAATTTTTTTTTACGTTTTTATTCTGTTAAATTAAAGATTTATCAATCTTTATTTAATTTTTAAATCTAAATTATAGGTTAAATATATCTCTGAAATCGCCAATTTAAACATTGTTATATGCATTTTATGATAAAAAGATTTCTCTACATTTCATAATATCTCTAAAATTTCATGATATTTTAAGTCATCTCGATATTTTATGAAGTTTGGATATTTCCACATATTTCCCATTTATGCTCAGAAAAGAAAAGACTTCTCCCAGAAGTATGTTTTCTAGGAGAAGATTTGATATTATACAATATGCAAATGGAAATGAAAAATGAGAGTTGATGAATAAATGCCCGTATTAACATATTAATAATTGCAATTTTCTTAATTTCCTCTCAAATTTCGCTTTATATAAATAAAACTAGAAAATCTTAAATATAAATAATTATCAAACAAAGTTTTATAAATAATATTTTCCCACACTTCAAAAAATTACGAGAAATTTAGATTTCTTTATTTTTCAAAATATTATTTGAAAGTTTGGATATTCCCACATATTTCCCACATAACTGTCAATGACTCATATATGTGTTGTATGCCAAAAATAAAGATTTTTAGATAAATCCCTTTTTTGAAAAACATTTAATTTTTAATTGCATAATTTATTTAATATTATAATATAATAAGTCAATTATGTGATTATATGGTTAATCAAGAAGATGGTGTGCATTGTATAGTTTGTGGAAAAGATAATTTTTCTCTGGCTCATGATGAGTGGATGAGAAGAGCATTTCCATTTGTAGAACAAGGTCAACTTAAAATGTGTTCGGGTTGTGGAGCGAAATATTTAGTTTGTAATAATTGCGGAGGTTTATATTGTCGCATACATCCTGCTCTTGAAGCATGGGAACTTCCAGATAAATGTCCTAAATGCGGATGGATAAATAAGGACGTAAAAGTTTGGGACGGAACATCTGCTCGTCATTTTTAATAGAAGATTTTTTAATTGACATTATGTTTTTTATATTTTAAATTTTAAGCAGAAGAAATTTATATAAATTTCGAAGTCTAACGGGTTCAAAGTTAATTAGCTATAATAAAATTAACATATTTTGAGTTCTTAATTAATAATAAGTCAAGAAAGTTTTAATTTTAAAGAATCAATAATATTTTTATTAATAATTATTTTGTAATGGTTAGATATGACCAATATAAAGGTAGAAATAGCTTCCCCTGAGCAGATCGAGGATTTAAAAAATTTAACGAAGCTATTGGTGGAAGGTCTTGGACAAGAATTTGATCCAAAGCGATTTGACTGGGGTATTCGTCGTCGACTTTATGATCCCCTCCAACGACATGGTATACTCATCGCTGTAGATGAAGATGAGAATAAAGTTGTAGGAATGATTATTGCTGAATTGCGAATAGATCCATTTGGGTCATCTGAAGGATATATTAAACAATTCTTCTTGAAGGAAAAATATAGAAGAAAAGGTTCTGGACATCTTTTACTAGAAAAAGCACTTGAACACTTAAAAAAAATAAAAGTGGAAAAAGTAAAAGTTAATATTAAAGAACAAGCAATAGATGCTTCAAGTCTTTATGAACAGATGAATTTTAAGAAGGTCTACGAGGTTTTAGAATTAGATTTAACTAGAGAAAAACCCATAAGTTAAATATTTAATATTAAAAAAATGAGTCTAGAGATTCCTTGGGTTGAGAAATATCGTCCAAAGTCACTTAATGAAATAGTTAGCCAGAATATTGCGATTAATCGTCTAAGAGAATTTTTGAAAACTCCCAATATGCCTCATATGATTTTTACTGGCCCTGCGGGTACAGGTAAAACTAGTACTGCCTTATTAATAGCGAAAAATTTCTTAAAGACAAAAGATTTAGATACAAACCTTTTAGAATTAAATGCTTCTGATACTGTAAGAATAGATTATGTAAGAAATATTTTAAAAAGTTTTGTTAATCAAAACTTAGTCAAAGATGGGAGTCTTAAATTTGTAATTTTAGACGAGGCAGATAACATTCCTGGACAAGTTCAGCAAGCTCTTAGAAGAATTATTGAAAAGGCATCATCTAATATAAAGTTTATCTTATTATGTAATTATATAAATAGAATAATCGATCCAATTATTTCTAGATGTGCTGTATTTAGGTTTGTGAATTTAGCAAAGGAAAGTATTGTACAAAGGTTAAAATTCATAATTAAACAGGAAAAATTAAAGATAGCCCCTGAAAAATCAGAAGAATTTTTTAATCTATTATTTTTTATATCAGGAGGGGACTTAAGAAAAGGTATAAATACTCTTCAAATGTCTGTATCTCTGGAACTACTAACCAACTTAGATTTAGACGAAATTTTAAAAATATCTGGATTCTTGGATAAAACAACCTTGAATGATTTAATAAATGCTCTTAAAAAGAAAGATTTAATACAAGCAAAAGAAATTATGGAAACTATTGAGTCACTTGACAGTCGAAATTTTATACGACAATTACTAGAAGTTGTACCACAGTTTAAAATTAATCCTGAAAAAATGTTAAAAATTAGGAGTTATGTTGGAGAGATAGATTACCGAATAAGTCAAGGTGCTGATGAAGATATCCAAATTTCAGCACTACTAGCAACAATTTTAGAGAATATAGAATCATAATTATTTTAATATATATTAACCATAATAATAGAGAAAAAAACAAGCTTGACCAATAACATTCCAATTTGGCGAATCAAATATCATCCTAAGAATTTAGACCAAATTTGTGGAAGAGAGGAGGTTAGAGACAGATTAAGCAAATTTGTTAAACTGAAAAACTTTCCCCATTTACTAATTGTAGGATCAGAAGGTATTGGTAAAACAACTATTTCATATTTATTCTCAAAAAAGTTTCTGGGGAAAACTTTTGATGCTAATTTTAAATTAGTTTATGCGAATGTTCCGCTGAGTAATGAGGAAAGAAAACAAGCAAGAAGTGAAGCCTATATTTCAACTAGTAAAATTGGAAGCTTGGCAGGTAAAAGAATTACGACTCCTGCATTTATCCAAGTGAAAGTAAAACCTTTTGTGCAATTGAAAGTTTTAGGAGGTGCTCCTTTTAAAATCTTGATTGTAAAGAATTTTGAGGCTTTAGATACTAATCAACAGGGATTTAGGAGACTAATGGAGATATATGGTACAAATTGTAGGATGATTTTAATAACAACTAAAATATCGAGTATAATTGAACCAATAATTAGTCGATGTCAAATATTTTTAATACCTCGAGTAGATTTAAAGAATTTTAAAAATTTAATTCTTTATATCGCTGAAAACGAATCATTACAGATTTCCGATGAAACAATTGAGATCTTATACAAAATTTCTAGAGGAAGATTCAGTCGAGCGATAGATCTTTTACAATTAAGCAGTATTACTGGGAATATCATTGATGAGGAAAAATTGTATGAAAATTATCAGATATTTCATAATGATTTAATAAAAAATCTTTTAATGATGGCTTTAAAAGGTGATTTTCCAAAATCTAGAGAATTAGCCCGGAAAGTTCTTTCAAATTATAAATATAATTCTCATGAACTCTTTAAACTACTTCTTGACGAATTACATAAATTACCGTTAAGCAGATATACAAGATGTCAATTGATTAAATATATTTCAGATTCTGATTTTCGCGCACTTGCTGCGAGGGATACTGACATTCAAATTTCTGCCTTAATATCTAAGATTTGTTTATTTAGTCAATATTTATAGGTGAATCAAATGAGTAATACTAATAAACTTCCATGGGTTGAAAAATATCGACCAAAAAGCTTATCTGAAATGGCATTACCTACAGCAAGAGTTAGGGGTCAAAAAGTTAAGTTGGATGAAGAATTAAACAATTTTGTTAAAAATTTCTTTCTGGAACGAAATCGAATAAATAAAGAAAAGATAAAAATTAGAATCTTTAATAGAACCGCTAATGAAAAAGAACAAAAAGAAGAAATTATGATTTCTCCCGAAAAAGCAGCGGTTCTGTTAGAGGGACCTCCAGGAATCGGTAAAACATCAATTGTTTACGCACTTGCTAATGACCTAAATATGGAAGTGATTGAGACAAATGCTTCTGATACAAGGACTAGAGCTACTCTTGAGAGAAAATTAAAAGAAACGACTAAAACTCGTGGGATAATGGATTTTATTACTGAATCTAAAGAAAAGTTAATTTTGATCGATGAGATTGATGGGATTTATGGGGTACAAGATAGAGGAGCAATTCCAACCGTTATAGATTTAATTCAAAGTACTCAATTTCCCATTATTATGTGTTCTAATGAATACAAGACTAATCTTCAACCAATATATAATAAGATTAG
The DNA here is from genome assembly GCA_048940925.1 of Promethearchaeota archaeon. Classification (GTDB taxonomy): domain Archaea; phylum Asgardarchaeota; class Lokiarchaeia; order Sigyniarchaeales; family SOKP01; genus Loki-b32. Next base: position 157,917 of record JBHLOC010000003.1, read on the forward strand.
AAGATTTGAGGTAAGACCCTTACCTAAAAAGGAAGTAATTAAAATTGTAAATAGTATTCTCAAAAAAGAAAAGATTACAAATATTAAAGATGATGATTTAGAACTACTTATCGAAAAGAATAATGGAGATTTAAGAGGAATTATTAATGACCTCCAAGGGATTAGTCAAGGAAAAGTTGAAGAAGATGCTAAAGAGTTAATCCTTAGTCTACATCGAGATAGTATCGAAGAAATTTTTACTTTAATACGAGATTTGTTCCAAGTCTCCTCACTAAGAGAAGCTCGGAATTTAACTGATAAATCTGATGTGGATTATAATTTTTTGTATAAGTGGATAAATGAAAATCTTCCTACATTTATCAAATCAAATAGTGAGATTGCAGAGGCATATGAAAATCTCTCATTGGCAGATGAAATATTTGGTAGAATCCGTATTAATCAATATTGGGGATTATTGCCTTATTTTTTTGATCTTTTTGCGGGAGGTGTTGCTTTATCCCGAAAAGAAACTCCCATATCTAATGGTTTTCGAAATGTACTATTTCCTAGATATAGTACTGGAAGTTATTTTTCTTTAAATAGTACAGAGAAAGAATTTTTGGAAAAGGTTAGAATAAAATATGAGATATCTCCAATTGAATTTGTACAAAATTTCCTCCCTTTTTTAAAAATTTTATGTGGAACTTCAAGAAGACAGCTTAAAAATGTCAGTGATTGGTTAGATTTAGATGCTAAAGAAAAAAAATTATTAAAATAAAGACCTAATTTAGAGATGTTTGGATGAAATCACCAATCTTATTAATTATATCTCCAAAAATGGGTAGATTAAATTTTTAAAAATTTAGACCATGAAGATAAAAACATTAAGACATTTATTGATCTTATTAATATGTATTTATTAGGTATTTCAATTTCTATTACAAAAGATGAATTTGACTATTTTTAGTCATTTTAGTTTATCAATTTGGAGCTAGTTATTTTCCATAAATGATTTAAATAGATGTTTATTTACCCCCATAATTATAATGTTAATAATATAGGTATGGAAAATGCCAGATATCAAAACTTCTGATGTAGAAATATATGAGGAAAAAGAAGTTGCTATGTCTCCAAAAGCACGTTTAACATTAGAAATTGTAGGAGCTGCTATTTTTGGGGCATTATCATTGGTATTATCGCTATTTGTAGTACCATTTTTACCAAGGACTCCTGAGGGTTTTGCATATTTCGATCCAGTTTCGATAATTTGGGTTACATGTTTTCTCATATTCGGTCCATTAGCAGGAATATTATGTTGTTTAATTGGTATGACAGCACTTTTTCCTTTTGATCCATTTACTCCTATTGGACCACTAATGAAGTTCTCAGCTACTTTTTCATTAATTATTGTTCCAATATTGTTATTATACTGGTATAAAAAAAGAGGAGGAGGAAGATTAAGCCAAAAACTAAAGGACCCGAAGACTTACATTATTTATGGATCCCTAGGTATCGCATTTAGAATAATTGTAATGGTCATTTTAAATATAATTGTTTATTTGGCGTTTTACGGTCAAAAAGGATTAGAATATTGGATTTTTATCGTAATTTTACTTAATGCGTTGACAAGTGTATGGGACTTAGTAATTCCATATTTTATTGTATTTGGAACAAAAATAGACCAAAAATTTGAGATTTGGTAATCTTTTTGCTTTCTTTTTTTTTCTATTAATTTAAATTTCATAATAATTCAAGATAAATTAAAGAATTTTATACTAAATACTACTATATTAAAATAATCTAGTATCATTTGAGAATTTACTTCATCCAATCAAGAGGGGATTACCATAATTAATAAAGATTATAAAGACATTTTATATAATTTCGAGAATGATATTGCTACTATTACTTTAAATCGTCCTGAAAAACACAATGCCTTACAATATCCATTATTAATGGAAATTATAGATGTGCTAGAATATGTGAAGAAAAAGAAGTTAGTCCGAGTCATTATTATAGAAGGTGCAGGAACAAGTTTCTGTTCTGGAGATGATTTGATAAATTTGGGACCTGAAGGTGTGCGATTTGCCCCATTAGAAGATGGGTCAAGGCTACCACACCATAAAGTTGTGCGTTTAATACGAGAAATTCAAAAGCCTATTATAGGATTACTACATGGATATTGTTTAGGAGCAGGATTTGAGTTAGCACTTGCCTGTGATTTTCGATTAGCCGCAGATGATCTGAAAATTGGAGATTATCGTGCTTCCATAGCTCAATGTGCTATGAGTGGTGTAAGCTGGTTTCTTCCACGAATAATAGGATTTAGTCGTGCAACAGAGATTATTTTAACAGGTAGGCAGCTTGATGCAAAAGAGGCTTTAGAGATAGGTCTGATAAATAGGGTTTATTCTTCTTCAGAATTTAAAGAAAAAGCGGTAGAATTTATTCAAAAAATAGCAGAATTACCAACAACATGTCTTGGATATAATAAGGCTATGTTAAACTATTCACAATTTAATGAACTTTTTCCTTCACTACAATATGAATTCAAGTTATACTTAAAAAACATTAGGACTTATGACTTTGGAGAGGGAATGAAGTCTTTTATTAAAAAAAGAGAACCTAAATTTAAAGGAAGATAAAAATAATTTAATAATAATCAAAGATTTAAGATTGAATAATAATGGCTTTATCGAAAGAGATTCAAGAATTTTTGCTAAATGATGCATTGGAAAGATTTTTAAAATATGTTAGAGTCTGGACAACCTCAGATGAGAGTTCACCTTCTTTTCCATCCACAGATAATCAATTTGAACTAGGAAAAATATTAGTAGAAGAATTAATGCAACTTGGTTTAGAAGATGTTATTCAAGATAATTTAGGATTTGTATATGCTTATCTCTCACCAACTCGAGGATGTGAACAAGTTAAACCCATAGGCTTATTAGCACATTTAGACACATCTTCAGCCGTAAATGGTAAAGATGTAAAACCCGTGATTCATGAAAACTATGATGGAAGTAAAATTAAATATGCTCAAAACAAGGATTTAGGTTTAGGCATGAATGATTCTCCTAATTTAGAAAAATATATCAATCTTGATATAATTACTTCACAAGGCGATACGTTACTAGGTGCTGATGATAAGGCGGGTATAGCAGAAATTATGGCAGCTTGTGCTGCATGGAAAAAATATTCAGAATTAAAACATGGACCAATAACAATTTGTTTCACTCCAGATGAAGAGACAGGAAAACAATCTATTTTAAAAATTAATAAGAAAAGGCTTCAAGCGAAAATTTGTTATACGTTAGATGGAGGCGAGATGGGAGAATTAGAATATGAATGTTTTGATGCATGGTTAGCAACATTTAAATTTAAGGGATTAAGCGTTCATCCTGGACATGCAAAAGATAAAATAAGAAATGCAATACATATTGCCTGTAGATTTTTTAGCGAATTACCTGAATCTGAATCACCAGAGCATACAGAAGAAAGGGAAGGATTTTTTCATTTAACTAAACTTCAAGGAAATGCAGAAGAAGCTATAGCAAGAGTATTGATTAGAGATTTTGATATAAAAAGAAATCAAAGGCGAATGGATTATGTCAAAGCATTAAAAGATTTATATGAGATTCGTTATCCTGGATTAGAAATAGAAATGAATTTTGAACACCAATATGAAAATATGCTAAGATATTTAGAGAAAGAACGAAATGTTATTGAATTAGCTCAAAAAGCAATAGAGGCAGCTGGACTAGAAATTAAAATTCATGCAATTAGAGGAGGTACCGATGGATCCCTTCTTAGTGCTATAGGTATCCCTACCCCTAATATTTTTACAGGTGGAGAATTATTTCACTCTAGAAAAGAATATATACCCACTATAGCCTTACAAAAAGCTGCTGAAGTTTTAATCTACTTGGCTGAACTATGGACTAAATAATAGTGAGATTTAGCAAAGTTTTATATTTATTTTTTTTTTATGTTTTTTATTGTTCCTAAAGCAATTTCTCCCTCAAGCTTTACACAAGATTTATATTGATCTTGAATCCAAGGAATTTTCCATCCTTCAAGGGGATTATAGTAGCTATAGAAAATTGCACCAAATCTAACATTTTTTAGTTTAGTTACTGTTGCTAATACATTAAGTTCTCCATTCTCCATCGAAATGAATCCTCTATTTTGTAAATTATAAATTTCTTCTTTTGTTATAGAGTAAAATGCTTCTTTTGAGTAATTTTTGCCGATGTGATAATTTTTTGTTCTTTTTGATGTCTCTTCAACTATGATATTAGTTATTCCTTTGTCAATTTCTATTTCTTCCTCAACATTTCTTCCATAATGGATTGAGGTTCCATCAGACCCTAATCCATGAGTTGGTATTAAGTAATCAAGCAGTTTTACGTCTTTTCCTATGCCCCAAGAACCACATATGAGAAGAATGAGCTTTGCTCCACATTGAATTAAGTCTTCTGCTATTGAAGCCATTGGTGAAGCTCCCATTGGTGGAATTAATATAGTAAGGGGAATATCATGATATTTACCTCTAAAAATTTTTTCTGGAGCTGCATAGGGATGATATGGTGTTAACCATTCAAAAGATTCTAATTCGGCTTTTTCCGTTAGAAATTCTAATAGATATCTTGAAAATATTAAGAAAATATTAGGATCAACTTCAAAATCCTTTTTGCTTTTTCCAGAAGATTTTATTGCAGTTTTAATGACATCTACAGAGGTTAAACATAAATTGTTTTTCATAAAAGCAAATATAATATTTGAATATATTAATTTACGCTTTCTTTTGGATAATTTTCGAGAAATCAGTTATAATAAATATTAACATACATAAAAATAACAAAATTGAAGTATAAATAAATGCCCATATAAATGAAAACAAATCATAAATCAACCCAAAAATCAAAGATTCACCTAGAGATATCAGTCCAACTGACAAATAATAATAACCGTAAGCTCTACCTCGCTTATTTTTACCTGCTAAATCAGCAATATACGCTCTAGAAATTGGATCTACAGAAGATAGATAAAAACCGTACAATATGTAAATTAAAATAATCATTATTAAGGAAAATAAAGAAACTTTGATGGGAAATGCTAAAAAAATACAAGATAATAATAATGCACATAAACCAACAACAATAACAGGCTTTCTTCCTATCTTATCTGAAATTGTACCAGTAATAGGTGAAAACACCATGTAAACTACATTACTAAGGAGATATAATAAAGGTATTAAAAATGTTAGTGAACCAATATAATCTCTTGATCTAATTATAAGAAACGCAATATCCAAGCTTGCAAATTCTATGACTCCTAAAACAATAATGAGTTTTATAAAATTCTTATCTATTTTATCTACTTTCGATACTCCATAATATTTAAGCTTAGATTCGTCTAATTTCGTTGGATCAACATCTTTTACCATTAAAATAAAAAAGATTGCTAATAACCCAGGGAACATGGAAAAAAAGATTATATGTGAGTAATTCCATGCTAAGAGTAGGAATATAGATGCTAGAAGAGACCCCACTACCGCACCGAAAGTATCCATTGCGCGATGCATTCCGAAGGATTTTCCTTTCTCAATAGCGTAATATGAAATTAATGTATCTCTTGCAGATGTTCGTAAACCCTTACCAAAGCGATCTGTTGCTTTTAATCCCAAAATATATTGCCAAGAAGGGCTAAATCCAATAAAAGGTTTAGATAGATTTGAGAGTGAATACCCTGCAACAACAAATGGTTTTCTTTTGTTGATTTTATCACTTAACCAACCTGAAAATCCCTTCATAATATTTGAAAGTGCTGTAGTAACTCCTGAAATCAGCCCTAAAATAAACACTGTTCCCCCAATAGAAACAATAAATAAAGGTAAAATCGATTGGATCATCTCTGAAGATATATCAGTAAAAAATGAAACGAGTCCCATAATAAAGACTGGTATTGTGACTCCTAGAATCAGTTTTTGTTTTTGACTGGTCTTCTTATTTGATTCCTTACTTTCAGACATTTTCTACTGGCGGTATCAGATTTAATTTTTCTTTAATTTCTATTTCTAAAAAAATGGCATCTATTATTATTTATAAATAAGAATAATAAATAAGAATACTCTAAAATAATCTTACAGAAAGGTCATAGAACTAAATATAAATGAAATAGTTATTGTTCGTTCTAGTATTTTATATAAATTTTTAAATAGAAAAAGGATTCTTATAATTATCAAATTAATAATATTTAATATGATTCCAATGTCAGAAGAAGAAACATTAGGGATAATTGATAAAACTCTTCAAGCTGCTGAGGCAAGTTTTCAAGAATTTATTAAAGTGTTAGAAAAATCAAGAATTGAGTTGGCTAAGCTTGAAAATGACAAAAAAGAACTAAGTACAGAAAAGGAAAAATTAGAACACGAAAAGATGCAATTAGAAGGGGAGAAAACAAAATTGGAAGCTGAAAAAAAACAATTAGAATTTGATAAACTGAAGTTAGAAGAAGAAACTGAAAAATTGGAAAAGGAAAAACAAGAGAGAGATCAAAAAATTGGTTCATTAACAGAAGAACAAATGAGACTATTAGATGAATATAAAAGTGTAAAAGTCGAATTACAGAAATTTATGATAGCTGCAGAAGAAGCAGAAGAAGCAGAATATAATTTTGAAAGAGTACGTGCTTTATTATCTATTTATACCGTGCTAGTTTCAGATATATGGCAAGGACAACCTCATTATCAGATTTTAAAATTACTTCATGGTGAGAAGGAAGAGATGACACGTGATCAGATCAAGAGCACGACGGGTATAGGAGGAGCATTTGTATTACATTCAGTTCAAGAACTAGCTAAGGTTGGTCTTGTAGAATATGATATGGATACTAGTAAAGTCAAGTTAAAAGAACGTTTATTTCCAAAGAAAGCCTTAGAAGAAAAGGAAGAAAAAATAAGTTAGTAATTTTTTAAATTTGTATAAAGTAATAACAGCTTATTTTGCTATTACCATTTCGTGAAGTGTACTTCCTTTTTCTGTATATGTTTTACCATCATGTATTATCTTGAGTATAAAGTTAGAATTTAATCTAAAATAGCCAGGCTTTAATTTTAAAATATTTTTTGCTATAAAACGTGTGATAGGATTTAGTTCATAAAGCAAATTATCAGCATCAATAATCTTTTCAACATTAAGAATAATTTCATGTTGTTGAGGAACATCAATCTTTATGAGCGTTGGATATTGATTTCCCGCTTTTTTATTAAATTTAAAATTTTCTTGGCTTAGTTCAAATTCTCCTGTACTCAGGATAACATTTTCATTTTTAGCAATCATAAGCACTTTTATTGGATAATTATCCATTTTTTTATTACATTTGATATATGCGAAAACCACACTAAAATTCTGGGAATAAATTCGCCCCCAATACCAATAATCTATTATGAGAGCAAAATTAAAATTTAGCCAGTTATGATCGTGATATCCAATTCCCTTTACTTTGATTACTTCATTATGAACTTTAATAGTCCCTTCTACACTTGCGCGGGGAAGAGCTACACACCACCCAAAATAGTTTGACTTACCAAACTCAATATATCCTTTCCCAGGTTTCCAGCCTTTTACTAAGGCGCTATATTTTAAATGCATGCCATATTCACCTTCATCTAAATAAATTTCGTAGATAGGAAATTTTTCATTAGAAAGATCAACAGATATATAATTTTTGCCAATTTGTACATCTGCTACATCTTGAGAAGCTTTAAGATCAGAGTGATGGTAGTTAATTACATTTTGTATTTTTTCTCCATTCGGTTTATAGATCGTAATCTCTACACCTGTCTTCCCTGTTTGTTGATGTTTTGCTCGAAAAAAGCCAATTACAGTGTATCCATTCTCAAGACGAGCATCAAAATACCACCATTCAATAGTTCCTCTTTTTTTCATATCTATATGTAATGCATCATCTTTTGGTTGAATGGGCTTTATCTCTCCATCTTTTCGACCAGGTCCTAACCATTTTTCTTTAATCTTTTCACTCATATTATTAGTCTCTCTTATTCCTAAGCTTTATTAAATATATTCTAGTTATTGTTATTCATTAAAATTTTAACCAATTTCAATAAATATAGTAATTTACTGATTCCTTGCAACTTTATTTTACGAATTATCCATTTTTTAGCGATTCCTAATAATGACATTCTATTCATGACAAACGCAAGAAAAATTTGACTATCCATTTGTAAGAATCCATCCCAACCTATATTTTTCTTTTTTAGATTTTCTTTTGGTTTGTTTGGGATACTTTCTACCCTTAATTCACCGTTATCAATAATAATCAATGCCGCAAAATTTACATTTATTGCATTTATGAGAATTTTAACATGTGTATCTTCAAACTTCTTTTTAAATTTATCAGTTTCATTTAAAGGGGCAAGCAAATTATAAATAAGTGCACCGAAACCTCTAATCTTATTATTTCCTATTTCTACTTCTGACATTTTACTATTTATTATTCCTTTGATGAGATATAAAATCCTGAATCTGCTATATTGTTCGGATCAAATGATTCTTTAATCTTTCTAAGCCAAATGTGGTAATTTGACATATGAGGTCCAAATAACTCATGCATTCGTGTTCCTTCTACGAAAAAGGGTGCACCGAGATGCTTAAGCAAGTCCAATTGGTTACTTTCTTCCATATATTCTGCCATTCCTTTAACGCTATTTTCATCTGTTTGATCAAACATAGTAGGTGATTCCATATGAAAAAAATGTCCTGATTCATAAGACGTCATCCAAGTTCCTTCTCCAAAATCATTGGCTATTACTCCCTTATTAATATAATTTTTCTTTATAGGGATATTCGTTTTCGTACTGCGAAGACATACCGCTGCTGTGTCTGCAACACCCTTTGAGGACTGAAAACCTCCCGTTGCTATAAATCCATGTAATCCTAGATTAGAACGTAAAGCTTCAGCATAAAAGATTGATTTAGGAGTATAGATTCTTCCAATAATGTTTTTTAACTTAAATTTTTGTAATAAATGTTCCATTACTTTTTGTTTGTAATTAAATTCTCCTTTTGTACGAGCGGCAATTAATACAACGATAGGAGCTTTCATACTCCCAATTGTTAGTTTATCCATTAGACTTTCAATAGAATTAGAAAAGATAGCCATTACCGCAAAACCACTTAAATAACTACACATAAAAGAAATTTCTTCCTCTTCCACCCCTAACATTATCGATTCGAGCTTCTTAAAATTCCCACAATCCATTACATATAATTTCATATAATTAGGAATATCAAAACCATAATTAGGAGAATATCCTTTAATATTATATTCTGTACTGCAAGGATAAGGAAAAAGTTTTATAGCTACTCGAGTAAACACTCCAATACCGGATTTTGCACCTGCCCAACCACGCATTATTCCCCTTAAACTTGGACCTGGACCATCACCATGATACCAATCTGATCCCTTCTTAAGACCAAGAGAACCTAATCTTAAAACTTCTCCATCAGGTAATACCCACTCAACACCTAGTACATTACGGGCCGAATGTCCTGTTTGAGGGGAGGTAAAACCCGGACCATTCATTGAAGTATGACTCGCTAATGGAGAAACCATTGGTCCTGCACCAGGCATATGACAGTTAAGATTATATTTCATTAATTCTGCTTGTAGTTGTGCCCCACTTACATACGGTTCAATTACAGCATACAGGTTTTTCTCATCAATTTTGACTATTCTATTCATTCTGCGGAGGTCTAATATAATAGAATTGTCTGTTGAAGGTTGATTCCAAGGACCAAGACCAGTGCTTTGAGCCTTGAATACAATTCCATATTTATTGCATAGTTTGACTATTTTCTGTACTTCCTCAGTTGAACTTGGTAAAATTACTGCTTTGGGAACCGGGGAGAAGGGAATTGGTTTTTTACCATCCATATAATTAAAGATTTCCATGCACCAATTATATGCATAGACATTAGTAATTACCTCCCCATCATTGATATTTTCGCTTCCAACGATTTTTTCGAAATCTATGTAGATCTCCTTATCAAGAACCATCTATATTGCCTCCTCTGCTTTCTGTTTATAAGTTTTAATATCAAATCCAAGAGCGATTAGTATTAATTCACTGATATCATAAAATTTTAATTTAGAACCAGTTTCTTTAATTGCATCTTGCAAATTTGTTGAACAGAAAGGACACGTAGACGTAATTATATCTGCACCTGTATCTTCCGCTTCTTCTATTCTATTTTTTGCTATTTTTAGTGCAAAGTCTGGAAAAGCAGATTTAACTCCAGCTCCAGCTCCACAACAATAAGAATATTCTTTAATTCTCTCCATCTCAACAAGATTTAATCCAGGTATTCTTCTGATAATATTTCGCGGGATTTCATAGATACCTTGTGAACCTGTTCTTTTAGGTTTAGGTGGAATATTAATAGACACTAAAGGCATTAAATGTACGGTGTCACCATCCCATTCCTCATACTTTTCAGCATTTCTTCCTAAATGGCAGGGATCGTGATATGTGACCTTCAAAGGCACATCTTTTATAAAGTGTAACTGCTCTTTCTCAAGTAATTCATTAAAAAACTCTACTGTATGAAGAACACGAAATTTGTATTTTCTAAAGAGTGGGTAATCAACTTTAAACGTATCATAACACCCAGCACAACTAAAAATTACCGTCTCTATTCCTTTTGATTCAATTACATCAAGATTTTTGTTGAGATACTCTCTAAAAGTATTAATATCTCCAGTCCTCAAAACAGGACTCCCGCAACAAAATTCTTCATGTTGTATAATATTAAAAGAGACTCCAGCAGCTTGCATAATCTTAACAGTTGCTAACGCTATTTCTTTCCTCCTATAAGATGATGTACATCCTACAAAATACAAGATTTTTGCATCTGGATCAAGTTGAATATCATCAGGGAGCCAATCCATTCTTTTTTCATGAGGCTCATTATACGGATTATTTATTTTTTTCACTGCATCAATGTATTGCTGTTGTTTAGGCATAGGACCATATCCGCTATCCACTAATTTTTCTCTTAGCTTCATGATAATTTCGAGTGGTTCTAAAGTATTTAAAAATTTACAAGCAACTGCGCAACCACCACATGCAGTACATTTATACACAATTTCCCGTAATTCTGGTGAGGGTTGTAACCTACCCATTTCTAAAGCTAAAGCTAAAATAATACGACCTCCAGCACTATATGCATGATAATTGTATAAATCTATGGATGGGCATATTGTTGCATATTTTTGGCTCTTGATTTGGAGTTGTGGTATCCACTTGCATATAGAGCAACGGAGACAGCGTTTGATCATTTGGTTGTATTCTTCTTCATTCAAAGAATAAAAGATCCCCTTTTATTTATCAAAATTGTTTAGTTTTAAATGATTACTCATTTATTCCTAGTGAAATAAAGTAATTATTAATTGAATAAAATTATATCTATTAGTTTTTTCAATTATGATTCTTAAATAGGTATAAATATAAAACAAAGTAAAAAAAATATTAAAACGATTAGATAATTTATTCAAGTTCTAGCAGTTTTTCCCAATATTCTTTAATACTCCAGATTTTATTGATTTTTATTTTAAAAGCAATTTTGCTAAGAATTTCTCTAATCATTTTTGATTGTAAATAGTGAAAATTAGGAGTAATTGCACAGATCATAAAAGTTTTAGTTTCATTATCAGAAACTCCTTTTTCAAACTTATCTACTAAGGCATAAACTTCTAGTAAATCTCGTACAACTCTTATTGTGAATTGATTAGTTTCCAAAACTTCATCAAACTTATAAATTTTGATTAAAGAAGAATACAATTGAGAAGTAAGTGCTTTAAGATTAAGCGATTGAATCTCGTTTATAGGGAAATAATTTTCTAACACTGGTCCAGTCTGATTATCCCAAACCAAATAAAATATATAAAAAAAATCAGCTCGAGAATGCCTTTTTAAAGAAGGTTCCTCAAATTTCAATATATCTTTTAATTCTTTTTCGATAAGCCTAGAGTCTTCAATTATTTTTTCATTATTTTTCACAGTTTTTTTTATTTTTTTCCTTAATTCTTTAGACTTAAATGGTTTGGTAATATAATCATCAGCTCCTAATAATTTTCCAAACCTTACATCATCTGGTTCAGTTTTGCCTGATAGAAAAAAGAATGGTATCATTGACCATTCTAAGTTTTCAGCCACTTTCATGTAGAAATCATACCCATCCATTTCTGGCATTAATATATCACTGATTATAAGATCTGGCAGTATTTCGAGATCAGAAAGAATTTCTAAACCTTCTTTCCCATTTGAAGCAGAGATTAAATTAAAATCATTCATTTCCAAATAGATTTTTAAGTTTCGGGCCAGAATTTTGTCATCTTCAACTATTAAAACAAAAGGCTCCATAACAAATATCTCATTTAACTAGCATTATAATTCTATGACGCCTCTATAATAAAAGAATCCATATTTAATATTTATGAAAAGGAAGATCTTTAAAAAACTCTGATTCTAATATGAATTATAAAAATTTAATTAGGTATCAAAACATAAAACTCCCGGATTTAATATATTATTAGGGTCAAAGATCTTTTTTACTTTTTTCAAAGCTATTTGGGTCGAATCTTGATGTCGTTTAAAGACTTCTTTTGCCCAAAGACCATAGGGTCTATTAAAAAAAGCACCAGAATCCATCAATTTAATACTGGCTTCTAGGAATTTTTCCTTAGCATTCATAATATCTTGTTTGTCAAATGGATTATAGAAAATATCAAATTCACAGTGATATGATGTTCCTTGATTGATTGGTTGGATATATATTCCTAAATTAAGAGGGATTAATTTTTCCATAATTGAGATAAATTCTGGTATTTTTTCAAAGTTAGATATAAAGAATATATCTTGATATCCTCCACTTAATCTTAACTTCCAAGGATTTATATCTGCTTGATTTAGAAAATTTAAAATAATGTCATTATTAAGGATATTATCTTTTTTCAAAATTGATATATTTTTTTCTTTCATTATATCCCTAATATCTTCTTCTAGATATGAGATTTTTTCTTTCGCAAATTTACCCCTTCCTGATAATACAAAAATTAAATTCCACTTAGGTAAACTATCAGCTAATTCTATGATATCACTCGAATCTTGCTTAACTAAGCAAGCTAAATTTAAATTATTTAAAATTAGTAATTCATCACATAAACGAAATTTTAGCAATTCAAATTGAAGGTTCAACAACTCTTGAATAGTATCTAAATAGATATGATGTACTTCTTGAATAGAAGGAAGTAATTCTAATTTTAATGTAGCCCATGTTACAATCCCTATACTACCTTGTGCTCCTTGAATAACCCTAAATGGACTAAATTGAGTGGGTCCCATAGGGTTTACCTGAGCTTGTCCTGCTCTTCTCTGTTGTTTTATACTACCTGGACCTGCTGCAGTTCCTGTTCTAAATAATTCACCATTTCCAAAAATTACTTCTGTACATAACAATGGATCCGAACTATCCCACATATAACGGGGAATTATTACAGGTTCTCTTTCGAGTGCAGCAGTGAGTACAGATTTCGATGCTCTTGGATGTAAAGGGATCATTAATTTTAATCCCTTTTTCTGAAGATATGGAATTAAATCACCAAAAGTCACACCAGGTTCTACCATAATTACTCTGTTTTTTCTGTCTACGTTTCGAATTTTAGTTAATTTAGAAAGATTCAATATAATGCAATTATCATTTCGGGGAATTGTATCTCCATGGTGCCGAGGACCAGATCTAGAACTTATAGGGATAACAGAAAAGTTTAAAGCATTAGCCAATTTCATAATATTTTCAATTTGGTAAACATTTTGTGGCCAGATGATATATTTAGGTGCTTTCTCAGGAAAAAAACTCAAATCCTTGGAAAAATTCTTTATAATCTGAGGATTATCTGAAAGATTTTTTGAACCACAGATTTTAACTAGTTTTTGATAAATCTGCTCTTGATTCATGATTAATTTACTTTAATTATAACCTATTTCTTCATAAAATACAGCAAACTATTAAGATATTCTCATAAAAAAAAACTAAATTTTATATAATTGATAAGTATTATTAAACAATTATATTTTTCAAAAAGTAATAAAAAAAGGAAATTCACATGAAAAAATATGATTTAATTATAGTTGGAGCTGGACCTGGGGGTTCTGTTGCTGCTAAAACCGCTGCAGAACGAGGTCTAAAAACGATTTTTTTTGAACGTGGTAGGAAACCTGGTGAAAAAAATTCTTCTGGTTGCGGATTAGGACCAAGAATGTTCAGAGACTTTCCTGAGATGATGAATGAGCTAACTCCAGAAAAATGTCCATCAATGAGAGAGGGACGTGCAGCGAGGAATTATTTCATTAATAAAGATGATATAGTAGCGGGTTATATAATGACTCGCCCAACCGAATCTGTATCATATGAACCAGCAAAAAGATGGATTACTATGAACATATATCGCAGTGAATTCGATCCTTGGATTTCTGAATTTGCAACAGATGCAGGAGCGGAATTAAAAACATCAACTCTTATTGTGGATTTAATAAAAAATGAGGGAAAAGTATGTGGTGTAATCGATGAAAAAGGAGAGAAATATAGTGCTCCCCTTGTTATTGGGGCAGATGGAGTCATATCAACTGTAGCACAAAAATCTGGATTGAGAAATAAATGGGCTCAAAATCAAGTTACATTAACACCCCAGTATGATTTTCATGCATCTTCGGATAAAATCGATGATATTATGGGTGATGAAGCTCTTGCTATATGGTGGGGCTCAACTTTTCCGGCATCCTATCAAGTTTTTTTTAATGATGGTTTTCATCAAGGTTTAGGCAACTGGATGAATTGGTGGGATAAAAATCCATTATATTATTTGAATAGGGTAGTGAATTTAAAGTATTACCAGAGGTTATTGAAAATTCTTGGAGCTAAGCCGCGAGAACTTCAAGTACATTTACTTCCTTGGTTAGATTATCCATATAATACTCATACCGATGGAGTAATATTGATTGGAGATGCTGGGGGTTTTCCATGTCCTCTTGAGGCAGAAGGGATTTACCCTGCGATGATAACTGGAAAAATTGCTGCTGAAATAGCTGTCGAGAGTGTTACCTCGGGTGACGTTTCTAAAATAGCATTAAAAAAGTTTGATGAAGAATGGCAAAAAACAAGTATAGGAGAAGAGTTTGAAGCAGGGAAAGAGTTATGGACAATTTGGGAAGCCTTACCATTCAAACCTAAAGAAACTATGTCGTGGTTTATTCCAATGATTATGGAAATTCTTGGTGGTATTTTTGATTGGTCCCAACCCCATACAAAACGTGTACGACAAATTGTGAGTCAAGTTAAATCGTATATGCCAAAAGCAACACCATTTATAATGACTTATGTGCTTCCTCTAGTTGCTAAGATTTTTGAAGATGATTTAGATAAAATATTAGATCCAAAGAAGATCATGAGAGTTTTACCTAAACTTATAGATATGCTACCACAGAAGAAAAAGAAAAGAGGTGGTAAATAAAAATGAATTTTGAATTAGATGGATTAACTAAAAGAATATTCGGTACAGGAGATTTTATTTCAATAGATTATAATAAATGTAATAATTGTGAGCGTTGTTTAATTATATGCGTAATGAATTTATGGAGAAAAAAAGATGGTATAATTCATATTGTTGACGATTACCAATCAAAGTGTTTAGAATGTGCAGCTTGTTATCAAGTTTGTGATAGTGGGGCAATTCAATTTCAATATCCTGCAGGAGGAACAGGGATAGTAATTGAAAAAGGTTAAAATCCCATTCAAATTCATTTTTTATCTCTTAAACTTATTAAGGAATAAGCAGAAATGAGAAGTGCTAAAAATCATATTAATGTTATGTTTTTTACATATAATCAAAGGATACAGTATAATTATTAAAGAGTAAAATGAAGAATGAAGTAACACATCCAGAAAAAGGAAATGAGCAATTTATCTAGATACCTATTTAGCCTTTCTATATTGGCTAGTAAAGATGTTGGTAAAAAAATGTTAAGAAGATTTTTACCTAATACATCCCAACGGAGGACTGCTCATACTATTGGAGTTGAATTCTTCATTAAAGATATAGAAATTGCTGGTAAAAGTATAAGACTTACAATTCACTTATATTTCTATGAAGAGGAAGATTTACCTGATATAAAACATTCTCTAATAAGGAGTGCTGCTAACAATCAAGGAGTGTTATTATTGTACGATATCACCAACTTAAAATCGTTGACCATATTGTCTGAATGGTATAAATTGCTGAAAAAAAACGTAGAACGGGATATTCCTTTTTTCTTGGTAGGGAACAAAAAAGACTTAGAAGAACATCGAGAAGTATCTAAAGAGCACATAGAGAAATTTAAAGAAAAATGTGATATAACTACATCTATGGAGATCTCTCTTAAAACGGGAGAAAATGTGGAAGAAATGTTTGTAGGAATAACAAGACTAATAATTACAATCCTTCATCCAGATTTAATACAAGAACTAAATGAATGAAATTATACATAGAAATTGTAAGGTGTTGTTATTAATTCATTTTTATGTAAAGTCTTAGGAAAAATTCGATTGTTTTATAATGATGAAGTTCTTACTTTAAAATAAAGACAAAAGTAATATTAAAATTGACTAGAACTATTCTCCACTTCATAGGTACAGTGATTTCTAATGTTAGAAGAAAATAATAAAGATAAAGAAGAGAAGTATTATTCTGGAAGAACCAATTTAGAAAAGATAGATCAAATCTTAAGTGATACTTCTTTAACAGCAGAAGAAAGAAAAAATCTCTTAGAGAAACACTTTTCTATGCTTGAGAAAGAAAGACCATCTGTTGGTTTCGATTTTCTTAAAAAACAACTCATGGAACGCAACTACATGAGATCTAAACAGATGGAGGATGATCAAACGACCAGAGCAATATTATATCTTACTTCACATATACGAAAATCACAATTTAACCATCTACTACCTACTAATACATTAATTTTTATTTATAGTTCAATTGTAAATAAAATTTAAGAATTTTATTCAACTAGAAGTGAAAAATAGTTTATATTGCTTCTTGGGTTTTCTTTATTATGATTTAGATGATTACATTTAACTTAGTTTTTAACTCTTTATATCTAGACCTTAAGGTTACCTCAGTAACTCCTACAACATCTGAAATCTGTTCTTGAGTATAGCCACTATTTTTAATCTTACAGGCGAGATAAATTGCTCCAGCACATATTCCTTTTGGATCCTTTCCACTTATAGAATATTTTAAACTATAACTTTTTAAGATATTTACTGTTAATGTTTCTATTTCAGAATCCAATCCCAATTCCGTAATATAACGTGGAACTAAAGAAATTGGATTAGTAGATGTAGTTTTTAAGTTAAATTCTCTTACCAATACACTTAAGCTTCTTCTTATATCCTTTGCGTCAACAGAAGCTTCATCTAAAATTTCTTGAAGTGTTCTAGGAAATTTCTCCCTTCTACAAGCTAAATATAAACATGCCGCAACCATAGCATTTATAGATCTACCTCGTAATAATTTCCTCTTAAATGCTTCAATATAAAGCCGCATCGCATCTTCCTTGATATGATTTGGTAAATTCATATTGCTAGCAATTCTTTTTAATTCAGTAGAAGCAATTAATAAATTCCTTTTTTGCCAAGTTATTCTAGTATTCCATTTAGCTGCTCTTTTTAAATCAGGATTACTAATTTTTTTCTTGTCTATCACTGTACTTAAACCCATGTCGGGTAATAAAATTGAAATTGGGGATCCTGTTTGCTCCCTTTTGGTTCTCTCCTGATTTGTATATGCCCTTTTTCCACTATGAGAAGTATCAACAATTCGATCATTAATAATTAATCCACATTGACCACAAACTGTCTCCCCTTTTTCCTCTATGAAAAGGATTGATCCTCCACATTCTGGACAAAAATTTTTATATTTAATTATATCTGAAATCATAATCTTTATTCTAATTTATGAATACTGTTAATTTTGAATTTAATTTTAAAAAATGTGTGTTTTTTAATTTGATCCTAATTTCACCTCATTAAGGGTTCCAATTTTTATAAAGCTTAAATCTCCTTTTTTGTTTGTATCGACTTCAATAAGATCGTCTGGATTGAATTCACCTTCTAACATCTTTAAAGATAGTGGATTTTGAATATAAGACTGAATTGCTCGTTTTAATGGTCTTGCTCCATAATCGGGATCAAAACCCTTATCGCTAAGATATTCTTTAGCTCGTTCTGTAAGTTTTATTTTAATTTTATGTTCTAATAAGGTTTTATTTAAATTTCGAATTTGAATATCAACAATATCTTTAATTTGGTCTTTTTCCAAAAAATTATAGATTATTATCTCGTCAACTCGATTTAGAAATTCAGGTCTGAAAAAGTTACTTAAAGTTTTTAAAATTAATTCTTTATTCTCAATTTCATCCTTTCCCCTATTTTCTAATATATATTTACTACCTACATTACTTGTCATTATTATAATCGTATTCTTGAAATCTACAGTCCTACCATGACCATCAGTTAAACGTCCATCATCCATAATTTGTAATAAAATATTGAAAACTTCTGGATGTGCTTTTTCAATTTCATCGAAAAGAATTACTGAATATGGTCTTCTTCTCACCGCCTCTGTAAGGTAACCTCCTTCATCATAACCAATGTATCCAGGAGGGGCTCCAATTAATCTAGCAACACTATGTCGTTCCATAAATTCAGACATATCAATTCTTACCATTGCATTTTCATTATCAAAAAGAAATTCTGCTAAAGCTTTTGCTGTTTCCGTTTTTCCTACTCCTGTTGGTCCCATAAAAATAAATGAACCAATAGGTTGGTTTGGATCTTGAATTCCAGCTCTTGCCCTTCTAATTGCATTTGATATAGTGGTAAGAGCTTCATTTTGACCAATAACCCTTCTTTTTAACCGTTCTTCCATTTTTAATAATTTCTGTCTTTCACCTTCTAACATTCTTGACACAGGAATACCTGTCCATTGGGAAACGATGTTTGCTATATCTTTATCATCAACTTCTTGCTTTAGCATAGTCTTATTTTTTTGGATGTCTTGTAATTCAGCATTATAGTTTTCTAATTTTTTTCTCAGTTCATTAAGCACACCATATGTTAATTCCGCAGCTTTTCCCAGTTCTCCACTTTTCTCAGCTTTCTCAGCTTTGATTTTGGTGTCTTCCATGTTTTTTTTAGTCTCATTAATTTTTGATATTATATTTTTTTCATTATTCCATTGAAGCTTCAATTTATCACTTTCTTCCCTTAGGTTTTGCAGGTCCTCATCAATTTTTTTCATTTGCTCTTTACTCGATTTATCATCTTCCTTTTTGAGGGCTTCTTTTTGTATCTCTAATTGTATAATTTTCCTCTCAAGTTCATCAATTTCAGTAGGCATACTGTCTATTTCTATCCTTAACCTTGAAGCTGCCTCATCCATTAAATCAATAGCCTTATCAGGTAAGAAACGATCTGAAATATATCTATGAGATAAAGTAACAGCCGCAATAATCGCTGAATCAGTGATGCGTATGCCGTGATAAATTTCATATTTTTCTTTTAAGCCTCTCAAAATTGCTATAGAATCCTCGACCGAAGGTTCATCAATAAAGACTGTTTGAAATCGTCTAGTTAACGCTGCATCTTTCTCTATATATTTTCTATATTCATCTAAAGTGGTTGCTCCTACAGCTCTTAATTCACCTCTTGCCAAAGCAGGCTTTAACATATTAGAAGCATCTATAGCTCCTTGGGCTGCTCCAGCCCCAACTAATGTGTGTAATTCATCAATAAATAATATATATTTTCCTGAACCTTTTTCAACCTCTTTTAAAAAAGCTTTAAGTCGATCCTCAAATTCACCACGATATTTAGCTCCTGCTACCATGGCGGCTAAATCCATAGCTAAGATATCTTTATTCTTTAAAGATTCTGGTACATCACCACTAGCTATTCTTTGGGCAAGGCCTTCTACTATAGCTGTTTTTCCGACTCCTGCTTCCCCTATTAAGACAGGATTATTTTTTGTTCTTCTTGAAAGAATATGCATTACTCTCCTAATTTCATCATCTCTCCCAATTACAGGATCTAATTTCCCTCTTCTAGCTAAATCCGTCAAATTACGACTATATTTCTCTATAGCTTGATACTTTCCTTCTGGATCTTGATCTATGACAGTTTGAGAACCCCTTATTGCCGTTAGTGCTTGTAAAACTCTCTCCTTAGTTATTCCATGTTTATTAAGTATAGGATATATTGATAATGAACTTTTAGAACTCATAGCTAAAAGTAAATGTTCAGTACTTAAGTACTGATCTCTTAACATTTCAGCTTCTTTCCAAGCAACGTCAAATAATGTACTTGATTCACGCGATAAAACTACATCGGTAGCTCCTGAGCCAGTTACTTTTGGAATTCTTCCAATCTCATTATAACAATCGCTAAGTAGTTGCTTTATATTTATTCCTAATTTTTGTAATAATGGTGTGGTTATTCCCTCTTGTTGATCTATTAACGCAATAAGTAAATGGATAGGCTCTATCTGTTGATGATCTCTTTCTTGAGCTAGAGATCTAGCAGCCATTAATGCTTCTTGGACTTTAATTGTAAATTTATCAAATTTCATCATAATTTAAAAATCTCCCTATAATCCTGTCTGTTTTAATTTTTGTATTAATTGTTTTTGAGTTTTATTCAATTTTTTTGGGATTTTTATAATTATTTTAATTAACTCATTTCCCCTTTCATCAGAACCTGTTTTATGAAATCCTTGATTTTTTAATCTAAGAATTGAGCCATCTGAAGTTCCGGGAGGTACTGAAACGTTTAATTTTTTTTCTATTCCTGGAACTTGTATTTTTCCACCTAACACTGCGGTAGTAAATGGTATTTCTTGTTCAACATAGATATCATCCTCATCTAATTTAAAAGTAGGATGAGGTCTTACATTTACATTAATATACAAATCTCCAGGAATTCCCCCATTGATACCTGGCATACCCTTACCTTTAAGGCGTAATTTTTGTTGATCCTTTATTCCTTTCGGAATTTTAACCGTTAGTGTAGATGTTTCACCCGTTTGAGGATCTCTATATGATATTCTTTTTTCTCCTCCATAAAATGCTTCCATAAAATCAATCTCCATATCATATCGTAAATCATCTCCTTCAATAGGTCTATTCCCAAAGCCACTTGAGCTTACTCGAGAACTTCTTCCTTTGCTTGAAAATACATCAAAAATATCCCCTAAATCATTGAAAAAATCAAACCCACTGAACCCACTTGATCTCCTACCACTACTAGAGCCTCTAATGTTACTAAAAATATCATTAAAATCAAATCCTCCTGGGGAACCTGAAGTTGAATAATAATAGGTTGTACCATCAGGTGATCTATATATTCTATTTCCTCTAGGACTGCCAGTGGTATATTGATAACTAGAGGGATCACCTTCTACAACTCCAAATTTATCATACATCTCTCTTTTTTTATCATCATTTAATATACGATAAGCTTCATTAATTTCTTTGAACTTTTCTCCAGATTTATGCTCATTGGGATTAACATCTGGGTGATACTTACGAGCCATCTTTCGAAATGCTCTTTTAATTTCATCCTTTGAAGCATTTTTATCTATTCCTAATATATTATAGTAATCTTTTACCATACAGTTAATCACTATCTAATAATTATAAATAATAATTTGATAATCGTGAATTTTTAAAAAAAATAAAAAAATTAATAAAAAAAATATTTTATTTATTCATAATCCGCATCTACTACATTATCATCTTGACCTGTTGCTCTCCTGAATTGTTCTTCCTCAATTTCGTCTTGAGTTTTTCCTTGATATTTTGCACCTGGAGGGACATCACCCATTCCCCCAGGTGGCGTCCCTTGATAAGTGCCTTGAGTAGGTCCTTGTTGTTGTCCATAAATTTTAGCTGAAACCTGATGTAATGCATTTTGTAATTTCTCTGTGGCAGTCTTTATTCTACTTATATCATCAGATTCCATAGCACTTCTTAAATCAGATATCTTTTCTAATATTCCAGATTTTAAATCGCCAATAATAGTCTCATTGTCTTTCAATAATTTCTCAGTTTGATAAATCAATGCTTCAGCATGATTTTTAGCCTCTGTTAATTCCTTAAATTTCTTATCTTCTTCAGCATGTTTCTCAGCTTCCCGAATTTTTTGTTCAATTTCATCCTCAGACATTTTTTTAGACGCAGTGATTGTTATTGATTGGCTTCGTCCAGTTCCTTTATCGACTGCCGACACATTCAAAATTCCGTTTTGATCGATATCGAATTTCACTTCGATCTGAGGGACTCCCCTAGGTGCTGGTGGAATACCTGTTAAATTGAACTTACCTAATGTAATATTGTCAGCTGCTCTCGGTCTTTCACCTTGTAATACATGAATCTCTACTGCGGGCTGATTATCTGCTGCTGTACTGAAGATCTGCTTCTTTTCAGTTGGGATAGTAGTATTTCTTTCAATCAGTTTAGTAAAAACTCCACCCAAAGTTTCAACTCCTAAAGATAACGGAGTAACGTCGAGTAATAATAAATCTTCAACTTCACCAGTTAATACACCTCCTTGAATTGCAGCACCCATAGCAACACACTCCATTGGATCGATACTACGTTCCGGAGTTTTCCCAAGTAAATCTTCAAATTTCTTCTGAATTATTGGCATTCTAGTGGGTCCTCCAACTAAGATGATTTTATCTACTGCACCTCTTGCTATACCCGCATCTTGTAAAGCCTTCAAAATTGGACCATCTAATCTTTTTAAAACTGGATCGATTAATTGTTCTAATTTAGCTCTTGTGAGTGTCGTATTGAAATGTTTTGGACCAGAATTAGTCGCAGTAATATACGGTAAATTGATATCCGTCGAAATTGAGGTGGACAGTTCTATTTTTGCTTTTTCAGCAGCTTCTTTAATTCTTTGCATTGCCATTGAATCTTTGGTTAAATCAACTCCTTCTTGTTTTTTAAATTCTTCAACTAAATACTCAACAAGAATCCTATCCATATCAGTTCCACCTAATTGTGTATCTCCTGCCGTAGAAATTACCTCAAAAACACCTTGCTCCATTTCCATTATGGTGACATCAAAGGTACCACCACCAAGATCTAATACCGCAATTTTTAATCGTACATCTTTCTTATCCAACCCATAAGCTACAGCTGCGGCAGTGGGTTCGTTAATTAAACGTTTTACATCTAATCCTGCGATCCTTCCCGCATCTTTTGTAGCTTGTCTTTGGTTATCATTAAAGTATGCAGGTACTGTAATTATAGCTTCAGTTACCTCCTCTCCAAGATAAGCACTTGCATCTTCTTTTATTTTCCTTAAAATCATTGCTGAAATCTCCTGTGGTGTATATTCCTTACCATCAATTTTTACGGTGTATGAAGTGCCCATCTTCCTCTTTATTGCTGTAATTGTACGATCTGGATTTGAAATTGCTTGTCTTCTTGCTGGTTCTCCAATAAGTCTTTGTCCATCCTTTGTAAAGGCTACTACCGAAGGAAATGCTTTTCCTCCTAAAGTTAAGCCTTCAGCACTTGGAATTATTGTAGGTTTTCCACCACTCAATACAGCGGCTGCTGAATTCGAAGTTCCAAGGTCAATTCCTATTATTTTTCCCATTTAATTTCACTCCTTTTTTTTTAAATTTTTATATTAATTTTATTATTTTATTTATTTTCTAAATTTACAATATGTGATTTTTTTGAAATTTTGACCTTCGCCGGTCTTAAAATTTTGTTATTCAAATAATAACCCTTTTCTAATTCTTCTGTTATTGTGTTTTCAGGAAGATCATCCCTACCATCTTCAACTATTAAAACTTCATGTTTATAGGGATCAAATTTTTCACCCTCTGAAATTATTGGCTTAACTCCCTCCTCTTCAAGTATTTTCTTAAAATTATTAACTATGATTTCAAATCCTTTCCCTATACCATCCATGCCTTCAACCATCTTTATTAAATTCATTGCTCGAATTAAATCATCATAGTGATTAATTAATTTCTTCAACACTCTTTCTAATGCATACGCTTTATAATCAGCATATTCTTGTTCATTGCGTTTTTTATAGTTATCAAAATCTGCACGTATACGCAAAAGTGAATGTAGGAATTTTTCCTTCTCTTCCTCTAATTCTTTAAATTTCCTTGCATCCTCCTTCATATCATCAAGCTCTTTAAGCAGTTGATCATTCCATGTTTTCACTTTTTTATGTTCTTCCACAAGTGCTTCATATTTTTCTGCCTTTTTTTTGAGATTTTGATATTCATCTTTTAAAAGTGTAATCTTTGAATTTGATCCTTTCTGAAAACCTCGCTCGTTTAAAAACCTATCAAAATAATCTTCAAATACCATATTACTCATATTTTTTTTCGCTTTTTCCAACATCTAAATAATAATTTTGAAGTTTTAATTTTAAAATCCCATTTTTTAAGTTTTTTATAGGGATAAAAACTTGTTGTTGTCAATTACTACTTGACACATCTTAATATACAATTATGAATTCACCTATTTAAATATTGTGTTTTTGGAAAATAACGAATTAATCTGACTAGTAATTAATCTGATTAGTAAAACTAAAATTTCTTTTTAAAAATAAATAGAATCTTATTCATTTTTTTAATCGAGCAGCAAGATATTTTGCTTATGATTATTTTAAAGAAATAAATATAAATCATTATTATATCTGTTTTAATATATGAAGGGGATGAGAGCTTTTCGATTTTCAGGATAATCTTCAAACGAATCTTGGTACCAGTGATGATTACTTCGAGCCCTTGGTCCTAAATTGGCAGAAGTCCAGATTGCAAAGACTAACCCCGGTAATGACCATGTCATAATCGCCCAGCCATACCACTCAATTATCTCACCAAAATAGCTAGGACAACTTATAAATCGAAACATACCTCCATGAGGGATCTTAAAATCAGTTTCACCAGGTTTCCGCAGATTTCTAATTATATGATCAGAATGTACATGCATGAAAAAACCTGTAAAGAAGATTAGTATACCAATAATAAACATTGGAGTGAGTAGCCAGCTTGTTTCGTAACCTCCTGAAAATTTATTAATCCATAGTCCTTGAAGATATGCATTAGCAGAATTAAATATCATCCCAAAAAGGATTATAGTTACTGGCATTTTTCGTTTTCCTCTTATTAAAATGGGAAAAACAAATGTCCGATATCCATAATGCATAAACCATAACCCCGAAAAAAGAAGTGTCATGAATTTTGTATGGTAATCCCCAATTAAATAAAATAGAGTATAAAGAATTACTGTTGGAATTTCCATAATCACCCAACCTACTTTATCATTAATTGTTGGGCCCCATTTTTTTGAGATATGTTGTCCATATCCTGCTGTTATTTTTAATAATGTAAAAAAAACAAGGATTGCAATTATAATCATAGCAATCATAAACCAGTTGAAAAAAATCCTATCATCCATTATTATAAACCTTATAATCATTTAATATAAACTTCTAATTAATAATAACAAAAAAGACTATTTGATAATGTTTTTAAAACAATCTTCTTGATAAATGTTATTTTCATCCTTATCGTGATTTGGGTACCAAACTTGGGCAAAATATTGATTTTTTTTTGCTTGTTCGTCATAATTCCAAGGTGGGGGTAAACATTCTGGGCACCAATGACCTGCTTTAAGGACGGTATATGGTTTCAATTCAAATTGATGACCAAATGCACATTTCCATTTGACCTTAAAGTACATATCTCCATCCCATTGAGTTGATAAGCATTGACCGCCTCTGAATTCTGCAGCTCCTTTTAAATCTTCTAAATCCAGTTTCTCCTTTGATTCATCATACCCATGTTTGAGGGGGTGCCATTCTGGTTCAGGATGCATTTGAGGCATATCCACACCCCAGTCTGAAATAGATTCAAATTTTTCATAGGAACCATAAAATGCTGAAATTCTCATATCCATCTTATTATTGTACCAATATAAGGGTCCTGTTTTATCCATTGCTAATTTTTTCAATTTTTTATAAGTGATTTTTTGAATCTTTTTCTTTAACCATGAAATTTTACTAGTTAAATTTACTATGATTTTCAAGTAAAAAGGTCTATTCTTCTTTACAATTTTAAAATAGTCTTCGATAGAATCATTCCAATTATTAATGTATTTATTAAGTTCCTTACTATCATCAAAATATTGCATATGAAAGTTTCTTAAAGCAAACCAGTGACGTTCTGTTACATCATCAATTCTTCCAACACCATTTATTTTCATTACTTTATTTAAAAAGTCATAGAAATTTATCCTGCAGGAGGGTCCTCCACCCATATTATAACATCTTCTCCAGAAATCAGAGTCTTCTGGAACATCTAAACAATTAATTAAACCCCTACCCGCGTCTCTTGAGGTATTGTTTTCCATAAATGTATTAATTGGTTGATGGAACATAATTGGATCCATAAGAGACATGATGTCAGGGATCATGATAAATGTTTGACGGAGTGAAGCCCAGTACTTAAGATTAGATTCACAAAGTGCTATTTCTCCCCTAATTTTTGTGGTAGCATAGAAATCAAACACACTGGGTTTTATGGGATCACCAATCCTACCATGATAAATAGGAGGGAGGCGATCACCTGTCGCTGCAACAGTTCCTATATAAATAAATTTGATATGATCAGCACCACCAGGTTGTGACTCTATGGCTTTAATGATATGTTCAATGGCTGTTGTATTTACAGCTTTAGCCATCTCTGGATTAAGATCTGCTGCAGGGGAGATAAAAGCCATCGGACAAAGACACCAATCAATCCCTTTACAAGCTTCTTCAACATCATCATAATTAGTAGCATCTCCCCAAACAATTTTCAATCCTTTATTTTCTACTATACCATTTCCAGGAATGGGTTTAATTCCACATTCTTTTTCAAAGGATTTAAAAATTTTTTTATTTTTCTTAGAAGGGCGTTGAAGTAAGACAATTTTAAATGTATCCCTTCGTTCCCATAAATTTTTAAATGCTTCAAAACCCAAAGTACCACTTGCACCAGGTAAAAAAACTTTTTGTTTATTCATTTTTAATTTACTCGGGTCTTACTTTCATTCTATGTTTTATTAATCATTCTTATAATATCTTCTGCTTAAAATGATTTACTTTTAATAAAAATTAGGAATCAATTTTTATTTTTTATAAGAACGGCTCTTTCGCATAGTATTTACCGATTTGAATCTTTGTCAATTAACACGACTTTATCTCTGCGTTGGCTAAAAATTCAGCATATTGTGAGCCTGAAGGTCCAGCACTTGAGGTTATATTATCATATTTAATTGCATCCTAATATAATCATAAAATTTTAAAAAATTTATTATATTTAATTCTAAACTTTTTTAATTATCTTTTTAAATAGCGATTCTTCGATATTGCCTCCACTTATTACAGCTACGATGGTTTTATCTTTAATTTTCTGTTTATTTTCAAGGATATAAGCAACACTTGTAGCACCAGCACCTTCAACAACTTGACCTTCTTTCCTCCAGAGTAGGTTAATTGCTTTCTTAATAGAGCCTTCCTTTACTAAATCTAACTCATCAACATAACTTTTTATTATTTCCCAACTTATTGCATTAGGCTCAAGCCCACCTAATAAACCTTCAGCTAGAGTAGAAGATTCTTTAATAGAAATGATTCTACCTCTTTTCCATGATTGATACATTGTAGAAGCACCTTTAGTTTGAACTCCTATGATTTCAATAGAAGGATTTAAATGTTTTATAGCAATAGCAATTCCAGAAATCAAGCCACCCCCTCCTACCGGAACAATAATAGCATCAACATTTCCTATTTCATCATAGATTTCAAGACCTATAGTTCCCTGTCCTGCTATAATTTCATCGTCATTATATGGACTAATATAGGTTAATCCTTCATTAGTAGATAATTTTCTTGCTTTTGCTTCTACCTCATCATATATACCTTCTTGAATAATTATTGCATCATAGGTTTTTAATTTGTCTAATTTAAGCTTCGAAATAACCTTTGGAACAATAATTTTAGCAAAAATACCTAATTCTTTTGCTGCTACAGCAACTCCTATTGCGTGATTTCCCGATGACGCAGTGATAATTCCTCTTTTCACCTCTTCACTGCTTAATTGTAATATTCGGTTAAAAGCGCCTCTTACTTTAAATGAGTTTGTAGTTTGTTGATTTTCTAACTTCAAATAAACTGTTGCTTTACATAAATCACTAAAAAATTCTGAATGAATAAGAGGTGTTTTCTTGATAAAATCTTTAATTCGCTTATGTGCATTTTTAATTATATCAATAGTTAAAATATCTATCATCATATCTCTTTATTCCTTAATAAAATTAAAATTCAGGTAAAATTAAATCTATCTAAGATGTGCCCTAATTAGAAAAATTAAAAATTTATAATTAACTAAATACCTTTAAAAATTGGAAAAAAATAAGAGAATATAAAATTGGAGTTTTATGAAGTAGTGAGGAAAAGGAGAAGTTATCGTGTGTATAAACCTAATATGCCTGAAAAAGATAAAATTGAGAGAATTTTAGAAGCCGCACGTTTGGCTCCTACTTGGGCGAATCTACAAGGGGTAGAATATATATTGGTTCAAGAACCAGAGAATATAAAAGCAGTTTGGAAGGCAGTAGACCAAGATACGAAATTTGGTAATGCTCCTATGTTTATCGTTGGTATTATAGCTGAATCAGGTTCAGGTGCCAATAAAAATGGAGAAAAATATTATGGTGTTGATTTTGGTATTTGTTTTGAACATTTAATATTAGCTGCAACAGCAGAAGGTCTCGCAACTTGTTGGATTGGGCGATTTAATGAAAACAAGATAAAAGATATATTAGGAATTCCAAAAAAATATAAAGTTATGGGATTAACACCTTTAGGTTATTCTACTAAATCTAAAGGCGAAGTAACTGAACGAAAGCCAATTGAAAAAATAGTTCATTATGAAAAATTTTAAATCTCACTTTATTATCTTTTTTTAATTAAATTAATTTAAACTTAATTATGAGAGAAAGAAAATGTTTTAGATGTGGTAAAACGTTAGATTTTGAAAGCTACATTAAAAATATTGGTCCACATGAAAAAGAAGATTTGACTACACTTTGGAATAGTGATTATATTGAATTTTTTTGCTGCCATTGTTTTTCTTTTAAAATGAAATATCAGCCTAGCTTAGATGAGGATCATTTTCAATATTACTAACCTCATTAGGATCACTCCTCTCTTAATTTTTGAATAGTATCTTCTAAAATTCTTATAATACGTTCTTTATATGGAACTTGTTCTGGGTAATTATAACTAAAAGTTTTCCAGTACGGACGTTTATGGCCAATTTTAAATTTTATTCCTTTCATAGAAGTTAGATAAGAGTTATTATCTTTTTTCGTTGCAATTTGGTCTGCAATTATATACCAATGATATTTTGTATTAAGACTTGCTCCTGTATTATTTGGAGCAGAATTCACTCTTGTTTTTAAAGAATTAAATTGAAATCTCCATTTATCAGGGGATTCTTTAGTTTCATACCATTTCCCATTATTATAATTCCAATAATGAGAAGAACCTACTTTCATGCCAGTATAGATTTTTTTGTTGTATACCTTGAGTGAATTATACATTATTGCTTCACAAAAATTACATTAATATTAATAACATATATGAAAAAGAAGAGTGAAATATATAAATACTAAAAGAGTAAGGATTTTTTATTTCTAGTTCAATATTTTAAGAACTATTTTCTAATATTTCTCCTACATAATAGAAACCAACTAGATTTCCTCTTCTTTCAAACTTTCTTGATACTAATAATATTATTACATGTTCATTCTCATCAAGTAATTTTTTTTCAACAGCATATTTTACAGATTGCTCTATTATTTCCTCAGCATCTAAGTTGAAAAAATCAATATTTTCAATATATATTGGCTGTACCCCCCATACAAGTCCCAGCTCTCTTGCTGTCCGTTCTATAGGTGTGATCGCAATAATCGGTAAAGGGGGTCGATATTTTGAAATCATTCTTGCACCATATCCTCTTCGAGTAATCACTAAAATTTTTCCTCTGAAATTTAAGTCCTGCATCTCTGAAGCCAGGGCATGAATAGCATGTCCAAGTGTCTGTGTATGAGTTAGTCTCTCAGAATCGTATTCATCTGGAATCCTCATTGGCATATTCTCAGTAGCGGTTTTTGCTATTTGATTCATGTAACGTACAGCATTAAGGGGATATTGCCCTACAGCAGTTTCTCCAGAGAGCATCACTGCATCACTCCCATCAAATACTGCATTAAATACATCGTTAGCTTCTGCTCGTGTAGGAATCGGTGCATTTATCATAGATTCTAACATCTGAGTGGCAACAATAATAGGTTTTCCTTCCTTATTGCTTTTATAAATCATTTCTTTTTGCCATAATGGTACTTTATCAGGGTCAATTTCTACTCCTAAATCTCCACGTGCGACCATAATCCCATCGCTTACTTCAAGTATCGCATCAAAATTATCTAAAGCGATAGGTCTTTCAATTTTTGAAATTAATTTAATTTTATCATTGCCATAATTTTCAAGAATTTTTCGGACATGAAGAACATCACTGCTATCTGACACAAAAGAGATTGCTAAATATTCTGGGTCTAATTCAGCGATAACTTTTAAATCTTTAATATCTTTCTCAGTAGGAACTCTTTGCTTCAATTCACCTGTAGGGATGTTGACTCCCTTTCTATTACTAATCATTCCACCTGCTAATACTTCTCCTATAATATGATCTTCTGCTTTACTTTTTACTTGTATTTTGATAATTCCATCATTTACAAAAAAAAAGTCTCCTTTTCTTATAGTCTTAAGAAATCCATCTAAAGGTATCGAGAACTGATCTTGATCTCCTTCAATTTCTTTTTCAAAGACTTTTACTTCTTGTCCAATATTCAGACTATAGGCCTTATCATCTTTAAATTCTCCAACTCGTATCTTTGGACCTTGAATATCAGCTAAAATTCCGATGAATCGATTAATTCCTCGTATTTTTTTTACCAATTCTCTTTTTTCATCATGACTCCCATGTGAAAAATTCAATCGAAAAATATCCACTCCCGCATCTACTAAATTCTTGAGCATTATTTTTGAACTTGATTGGGGACCAAGTGTACTTACAATCTTGACTGTATTTTCTCTAAGTGACATTTGAGAAAATCCTCTTGGTTTTATTATTTAGTTAATTTTTTTAATTATTTTAGAATGTGTTCTTAAATGCTATACTTTTTAATTACTAATATTATTATTTTGTAATCCTTAAAAATTATTCATTTTCAACAATCCTTTTTAACTTCATAAATTTTTCTCTAAGCTTTTTTCTAAATTCTATCAATAACACATTTGAAGAATTATAATCTTCGATTTTTCTAATTTCTTTTAAGGATATTAATTGAATTCTTAAAGATCTCGGAAAAATTGAGTACTGAATTAATTGTAAATTATTTTTAACAGCGAAATCTCTAGCAAGCTGAACTATAAAATCAGAGGAATTATTTGCAAGAGTACATGCTAAAAAATATCTTAATTTAGGATTCTTAGAATAATTCTTTACAATAAATAGGAATAAATTCTTAAATTTTTCTTTTAAATCATAAATTGATTTAACTGATAAATTGTAAATCTTATTATCTATAACTTCAGCAATTGGTGCATGTTTTCCTCTTACCTTCTTCATATTTTTAATTACATCTTTTTTTAAAAACATTTTCAATGTTTTCAAGTTTGATTTCTTCATTTTTTATCTTTTTGTGGTATTATAATTGGATTAAATTAATAACTATATATGATAGAGGTTTAATATAAGTCTTTAATAACAAATTCTAAGTTAAGCTCTTTCAATGTATCTTTTAAAGGATATCCATTTTCAGGATTCCATCCCATTTCGTAACAATATCCTTTATAAAAATCTTCATATTCTATTGTTATGCCTTTTGTTGGTCCCTTAATATCAGGAGGATCTCCAATTACTCTTCCCGGTAAGGTGTTTTTTGCTATATCTATTCCTTCACGTAAGGTGAAAGCTTGTCTTAAAGTTTGAATTCTTAACCCTATTTTAATTATTTCATCAATATTGATTCCCCAACCTGTAAATGAATTTAGAATGTCAAGGAATGGATAAGATCCAAATAAAGTGGAAAAGGAGCATAATCCAGCACTGTTTAATACTTGGTGAAAAGCAGTGACTAATTTTTGTGCTTTTTGTTTCTTTTTTTCATTATACTTCCAATTTTTTGGTAAAGTAAACCCTTTTTGAAATTTATTGATTGGTCCAATATCCATAAAATCAATACTTGCTGCTGTATGCCTTCCCGGAGTAGGATCATAATTATAAGTAAAAGCTAATGAAGGAAAAATCCTTGGATTATGCATTGCTATTTCTGAACCTAAAGAAGATATAGAATATTTGTATGAATCTTTTCCTATTCTTTGAGCAGCGAGTTCGCTTCCATCAGCTAAAATATCTCCAACTCCATCTCTTTTAATTATTTTCTTCACTAATTCGATAATTGCTTTCGAATTCCCCCACGTGAGATTTAAACCATCAGTATCTTCTTTTGTTAAAATATTATTTTCAAAGCATTCGATAGCAAAAGCAATAGTAGCACCCGTAGAAATTGTGTCTATTGCAGCGCGATTACAGATCTCATTTATTTCAAATATGGACATTAGATCATCATTTAGCAAAAGAGCCCCAAATGCGCAACATGTTTCATATTCTGGTTGGTGAGTTTCTTCTAAGTTTAATTCTGGAACTTTCAAAATTCCGCCACATTGTATTGGACAACTAAAACACCCATATTCTCTTATTTTATAATTGTAAATTTTTGTTGATGAGATTTTTTTTGAGTTTTTGAAAGGAAAATCAAGATAGGTTCCATTCCAGTTTTTAATTGGACTATCGCCAATTTCTGCCATTAATGTATTTCCTACGCTTGTACCAAGAGTATGATAAATATCTCTCAATAGGCTTGCTGTAGAAATCATCCCTATTCTGAACCTTCGCATTGTCTTAGCTTGTTTTGGGATAATTTTTAAAAGACGACTTTTAAATTTCCCTGGTTCTTTTGCTGTACCCTTTTTATTATATTTTTTTACTAAATTAATAAATTTATTTTTGTCGTTTATAGAAATTTTATGGTTTCCTTTCAAAACTAACATTTTCAATTTTTTCGAACCCATAATTGCTCCTAACCCTGATCTTGCCGCAATTCTACCTTTATCATTGGCGATTCCTGAGATCCGAGATAACTTTTCTCCGGCTATCCCTATTGCAGCAGTTTTAATGAATTTCCCGTGTTTTTTTTTAAGTTTTTCTTCAGCTTCGATAACATCAATACCCCAAATATCTGTTGCATCTGATATTTCTTTATCTTCTCCTATTAGTGAAATATATTTAGGTTTTGATGCTGCGCCTATTATTAAGATAGCATCATATCCACACTTTTTTATTTCTGGACCAAAAGTTCCTCCCGAATTAGAATCTCCCCACGTCCCTGTCAGTGGAGATTTTCCAGCAACCATATATCTTCCTGAAAATGGTGCTGCTGTGCCTGTTAATAATCCCGGAAAAAAACCAATAATTGATTCAGAACTTAAAGGATCAATTTTAGCAGGCATATTTTCATAAATTAATTTTACAGCTAAACCATATCCCCCCAGATATTGGTGATATATCAATTCAGGGATTGATTCTTCCTTGAAAGTCCCTTCAGTGAGATTAACCCATAAAACTTTTCCAAAGAATCCAGTTCCCATATTGTTTGTCTTAATTTCTTTAAATTGTAGTCTAATCTGTTTAAATTTATAATCGAGAAGTGAAGTATAAATTAAGAATATTTGGAATTTTCATAATTAGTTTTTTGATATTTATATAAGAGCCTTTTTATTAAAAAGAATAACTTTATATTTGAATTCTTGGAGTAAAAATTATAAATCTATATTTAAAGCGTAGATCTTCTTTAAATAGATTAAAGAAATATTTAAATATGCCATTTATTATATAATTGGTGATACGAATTCACGCTAATCTATAAAAATAAATCTTTTATTCAACAAATAAGAATAATTTTGGCTTTTCAAATATCATATGTTAAAAATATTAAGTTATTTTTGAATTACAATCAATTTATACAGAGAATTAATTAAAAATTATGTCATTAATCCCAACAGTAAAAAAAGAAGAAATAGAAATTCAAAAGTTTATCGATTGGGATAAATTTGAGAATGTATTTTACAATAATATCTATTTAGAAAATTATAAAATCGTGATTAAAATGCCTCTGATTCCTAAAAAAGGTTCAGAAGAAGAGATTAAAATAAATAAATTTGATCTAGAAAAATATACTTATCTTTGTGCTTATTAAATAACTAAAAGTTTTCAAAGTTTATTTATGAGAGTTATCTTTTTTCTCCTTGCAGTATTGATTCCAACATGAGAAACACATATAACTCTTATCATGTAATAAAACAAGATCCTTCACAGATCTTATCATTCCACACTCCTTACATCTTGCTAACATATATACATAGAATTTTATCAATACTAAGCTTTAAAATTAATTACAATTTTATCAAGATTTAGTTTCCAGACTTTTTCTGGAGCTCTTTTACTTTCACTAGGCCTATAATCTGCCTCAATAATACCCACACTTTCTAATTCTCTTAGATGATAATACAAAGAATGTTTTTTTAAATCCTTAAAGTCTCCTTTGCCACACATTCCATGGCACTGAATATTATTATCTATATTTTCACTTACACTTTTAAGATGAGAAAAAATTTCATCAGAAGATTTTGGGCCATCTCGTAAAATATCTATTAAGACCCATCGAATTTGACAATGTAGCGCTTTTATATAAGTACCTAAATTTTCAAGATCTATTTCTTTCGTCATATCCTTAAACCACCAAAATCTTATAATATATAAGAAATACAAAAGATTTAAATATTGGGTTTGATTAGTTTAATCTAATATTTAACTAATTAAAAAAAATATTGAAAACTTTAATTTGGCAGTTCTATTTAGGTCATGATGGAATTTTAATGTTCTTTCTAATAATATAAGAAATTACACGTAAGTTACAGAATAAAATATGATATGAATAAAAAAAATTTAAAGAGAGGTAATTGAAAAATGAAATTAAAAGAAAGAGAAGAATGTGCATGTGATAAACCCGAAATAAAAGAAAAGCATCCACATGGATGTAGTTTAAATCAAATTATTAAATGTCATGGGGATCAACCAATCAATGAACTTTTTAAGCACATTCAACTAGAAGAAGAAAAGTGAGAGAAGTATCATTAAAGAGGTGCTATAATGAGTGCTATTGTTGTAAATAATTTAACTAAACATTTTGAGTCCCCTAAAAGAGGAAAACTTAGAAAAATGAGACCAAATGGTCCGCAGAGAATACCGGGTATAATTCATGCGGTTGATAACATTAGCTTTGAAGTGAAAAAAGGGGAAATATTTGGATTTTTAGGGCCAAATGGAGCAGGTAAAACGACAACGATTCGGATGATGACTGGAGTATTAAAACCTACTAAAGGGGTTGTATCTATATTTAGACAGGATGTATGGAAAAATCCAATTCTTGTCAAACAAATTACTGGTAATGTACCTGAGGAAGCAAATGTATATTTTGAAATGTCAGGAATGCAAAATTTATTATTTATTGGGGAATTATATGGAGTTTCTAAAAAAAATAGCTTAGAACGAGCAGAAGCTCTACTTAGAAAATTCGAATTATACGAAAAGCGAAATTTGAAGGCAATAAAGTATTCGAAGGGAATGAAACAAAGATTATTATTATGTATGGCACTAATGAGTAATCCAGAAATTTTGTTTTTAGATGAGCCAACAAGTGGATTAGATGTCCAATCTGCTCGTATTATTAAACAACTGATTAAGGGATATAATCAAAAAGGTGTAACTATTTTCCTTACTACTCATGATATGGAAGTTGCTAATGAATTATGTCATAGAATCGCAATTATTAATCATGGAAAAATTATTAGTTTAGATACTCCTGAAAACTTAAAAAAACTAACTCAAGAATATAAAGCTATTGATTTTTATTTTGCTAATGGAGTTGATACAACTAAAATTGAAAAATTGGGTAGTGTAAGAGAAGTACAACAAGTAAAAGAGGGTATTCATGTAATTGTTGAAGATATTCATGAAAGTATGTTCGAAATTATGGATTTCATAAAACAGAATCATCTTATAATAAAAAAACTAAACACACACCAACCAAAATTAGAAGACGCATTTTTAAAAATTATTGAAAGAGGTGGTAAAAATTAATAATGAAGTTATTTTAGCTAAAAAATCTAAATATAATAATTTTATTACTCAATTAAAGAGATCCTTTGTACTAACCAAAAAAGACTTGAAAATTTATTATAATAAGCCTCCCGTGTTGATTCAAGGGATTTTCTTTCCGATTATCTTATTCTTTGCTTTTACAGTTGGAAGAAACATATCACCACCATATCTTATTTCTGGAATAATAGCAATGGTTATTTTTTTAACTTCATCTTCATTGGGACCAATTATTTTTCCTTGGGAGACTATGCGTGGTACTTTTGAACGGTTAACAACTTGTCCAATCTCAATTAAAACAATACTCCTTGGTAACGTTTGGAGTTCATTTATTTATGGCGTATTTTTCTCATCAATTCCCTTAGTCTTAGGAGTAATATTTCTATCAACTAGTATAGTTTTTAATTATTTTCTTATTATTACTGCAATGATTATTGCTGCTTTGGTGTTTTCTTGTTTTAGTCTGATAATCTCCACACCACCAACAAGAAATCCTGGAAATACTATGGTTTTACAAATTTTCATCAAATTTCCACTATTATTTATCAGTCCCTTATTTATGCCAATTGCGTCACTCCCTACTGCAACAATCTCTCCAATTACATATTGTCTTGACATATTAAATGTTGGATTAGGAGAAAATAGTGTTTTTGGAATATTTGGATTGTTGATTGATTTTGCTGTCTTAATCGGTTTTGGTTTTGGTTTTCTCTTCCTAGCTTTTACCTTACATCAAAAAACTTTAGAAAAACGATTTAAGTGATAAACTAAAATGTCTGAAAATGTTGATAAACGTTCAAAGCAGATGTTAAATTTTTTTAATTCTAAAAAAGGTAAGAAATTAAAGGATTTTGCTAAAATTGCTTATGCAAGATGGTTAAATGGAACATTAATAAATGTGGAACGTGGTTTTATCGAATTAGAATATTTCTTAAGACCAGAAATGGCAAATCCGGTTAATTTACTCCATGGAGGAATACAATGTGGTATGTTGGATAATGCTATTGGTATGGCAGTAGCTACTCTAGGTTATGAAGGATTTCCAATTAGTATAGATTTTCATATTGATTTTATAGGAAAAGTTAAAGTTGAGGAAAAAGTTAAAGTTCATGGTAAGGTAATTAATGAAGGTCATAATATTCTTCATGCAGTCGGTGAAATATACGATATAAGAGGGAATTTAATCTCGACTAGTAATTCCAAATTATTAATAACGGATATAACTCCTGTTTATGTAAAAGAAGTAGATAAGATTTCCAAGAGTGAGAATAATAATAGTTAATAAACACTTAAATTGTATTTAAAACCTAAATTTCCATATAATTCATCTTTTTTTTTATATTTAGTTGCATCAGAAGAAATATAATATCTATTGAAAAAATATACTTAATTAAAATATTGAATTAAAATTTTATCTAGTCAGATATCAACAATAATCATGGATGAACCTACAATCTATCTTGATTCGTAAAGACGAAAGGAGTTAGTTGAAGCTATGAAAAGTTTCAAAAAAGAAAGTAATACAATACCTCAAATAATAATTGTAACACATCATAAAGAACTTGAAGAATTAGTTGATACTTTATATAAAGTACATATAAAAGAAGGTGTCTCGAAGGGGGAGAAAATCAATATATATAGAATTCGAAATTCAAAAAAAGATTAAGAGATTTTAAGAAAAGTTGATAATTTTATACAAAATTAATTTTAATTAGTAATTATGACAGAAGAATCCTATATTCAAAAACCATTAATTGAACAGATTTATGATGAAATGTTTAAAATCATTGAAATAAATAAGAGGTTCAAAGATGTAGAGATTCAAACTCTTGGACAGATTGCTTATAAAGAGAACTTTAAAAAAGAAAATTCTTTTACTTTTTATTAGGTAGAATTTTTTTTAGTATTTACTATAATAAATAAAAGTTAATATGCTAAAACTTAATGAATATAAAATACAAATAATTCTATTAGCACTAGTATTAACCTCAATAAGAATCATCTATATTTTTATTGGAGGTCTTAGATATATAGCTACTACATTAACTATTGATGATACTTATTATTATTTAAACACGGCTTGGAATACTAAAAATCATGGGTTTGTGACTTTCGATGCTTTACATTCAACTAATGGTGTCCAATTTTTGTGGTTTTTAATTGTTTATATATTCAGTTTTCTCACCACTTCTAAAGATGTCTTTCTAATCATTATTCTAATTCTCGATGTAATTATAATGGGACTCTGTTTTATACCCATCTGGAGTGTTGGTATAGAAATTAACAATGATTATTTTCCATTAGTTTTATCCATGGTATGGTTTATTATGATATTTTTTTCAAGATATTCAAAAAAATTTTTTATGGGAATGGAAAATGCTATTCATAGTTTGATAATTTGGTTTATTATCCTTTATTTTATAAGAGTAATGAAAAAGGATGAGAATTTGAGGAGAAATTTCTTGATTCTAACATCTCTATTAATTTTAAACGTTTGGACTAGATATGATTCAATAATTTTTGCAGGAGTAATTTATTTGTTTATTCTATTTGATTTATTTATTTATAAAAAAAAAATTAACTTAAAAATGGTAATATTATCAATTTCTTTGATTATAATTGGAATGGGTATATTAATCCTTGGATTTTATTTAATGGGTGGTTCTGTTATCCCCATAAGTGCAAAAATTAAAACTACATTTAATCCAAATACTACATTTTCTCAATATTTATTTAATATTATGTTTATCAATACATTGGAATTTGCATTCAGGGAAATTTTATCAGCAATGCTTATAGTATTTCTGATCTCACTTAATTTGAAATTCCTCTATGATATTTTAAAGAAAAAAAAGAAAAAGACTACATTGAAAAGTCTAATAATAATATTAACGTTATCCAATTTTATATATAGTTTAATTATTGGGTATATATTTAATCGGTACTATGTTTGGTACTTATCCTTAAGTTTTATTCTCTGGGCGTGTGTAATCACTTATATAATTACCATTATAATAACCGGATTTCAAAAGAAAATACATATCTCTAACAGAAATTTCAATTATAAAAAAAAAATTTCATATGGATTAATGATGTTATTTATTTCAACAACTATTTTACGTTTTAACATTTACATGTTAGATGAAATTGGTGATTATTATAATGAAAGTTATTCCGCGAGATATAATACTGCAATTTGGTTAAAATCAAATACAAACGCGGAAGATATTATTGGATCTTGGAATGCTGGTATTATTGGATTTTTCTCAGAAAGAAGAGTTATCAATCTCGATGGGTTAATAAATAGTCATGATTATTATGAAAGGATATTATTGGATAGTAATATTAGGTGCTATTACTGTAGGTTCAATTCAAGTGAATTTGTGGAATATCTAAACGATAACAATGTATCATATATTGTTGACTATAAGTTTCATGGATTTAAACCGTGGTATGCAAATTTTACATTAATCAAGGAATTTCCATGTCAAGGTTGCCTTCCGATACAGGTTTGGGCTAGGATTACTTAATTTTCATTATTCGCGCTCCATACAGATCAAAATTAAGCTTCAATAAAAAGAATTTACACAACTTAGCATTTTTTTCTTTTTATTTTTATTAATTATTTTTTCATTAAATGATTTCATAATGGATTTTTAAATTGATTTTTATATTAAAGACTTCCCAATAATTAGATCTAAGAAGCAGTTTTCTTAAATTATCATGAACTTTTCTAAATTTTCCTTTAAATTTAAGAAAATTATTTTCTGGCTCGGATTTGAAATAGCTCTTAATCTTATAAAAATTATTAGTCACAAGTTCCATTAATTATTATCTCTTTTTAATCTGATGATTCATGTATTGAAATGTCCCTATTTTCCTTTTAAGTAATTCTATTAAGTAATGAACTATTATCATATTAAAGATTAGTTAAGTTCAATAAAAAGGTTTGTACATGTTGACAAAACAGAAAATTGTGTTAATTGGAGCAGGATCACTACAATTTGGGCTGGGAACCGTTGGTTCGATTCTAGATAGTGAAATATTACAAGGCTCTACTATCTGTTTGCATGATATAAATACCGAAACTCTAGATCTAGCTTATATTGCATGCAAATCTACAATTGATGAGAGGGATTTAGATTTTATTTTGGAATCTACAACAGATAGAAAAGAGGCGCTGAAAAACGCTAACTTTATTGTTAATTCCATTGAAATCACTCCCAGATTTGAGTTATTAGAAATGGATTATCGAATTCCCCTGCAATTTGGGTGTAAAGCAATTACAGGAGAGAATGGGGGCCCTGGAGGTTTATTCCATGCACTTAGATTAATACCACCAATTTTAACTATTTGTGAAGATATTAATAGAATCTGTCCCAATGCCTTATTGATTAATTATTCTAATCCTATGAGTACTATTTGTCTAGCAATCAAAAGACAATTTCCCAGGTTAAAATTTGTCGGACTTTGCCATGAACTTCATGATTTCTATCCAATTCTAAAGAAAATTCTCGGAACTTCAGCTTCAAATTTAGACATTAGAGCAGGAGGCCTAAACC
The DNA here is from genome assembly GCA_048940925.1 of Promethearchaeota archaeon. Taxonomy (GTDB): domain Archaea; phylum Asgardarchaeota; class Lokiarchaeia; order Sigyniarchaeales; family SOKP01; genus Loki-b32. The sequence continues at coordinate 199,010 of JBHLOC010000003.1, forward strand.
ATTTTGGTGTTATACTAGACATTAAATATAAAAATACCGGTAAGGATGCATATCCAGATATACGCAAAAATGGACCAAAAATACTCAGATCTATAGAAAATGGACCTTATCTCGATAATGGCTATGATTTAATTGCTTTTATTTTAGAAACATATGGATATTTACCATATACTACAGACTCACATTATGGAGAATATATACGATGGGCATGGGAAAAAGCAGATATTCCTTCAGTCCGTAAATTTCATAGAGATTATGAAGCCTATTTAAAAAATAATTTTGAAAAGCTAAAAAAATTAATAAAAAGGGGAAAAAGCACTAAACTGGTAGGACCTGATGAAGAGAGGGCTGTACCTATTATTGAAGGTATTTTAGGCAATACTGATAATAGAGAACCTTCAGTAAATATTCCCAATGATAATATTATTATCAATTTGCCAAGAGATTTAGTCGTTGAATGTCCTGCTATAATAAATAAAAATGGTATTCATGGCATTAAGCTAGGCGAATATCCAAAAGGACTTGTAGCACTGTTAAATACACAAGCTTCAGTTCAGGATTTAATAGTTGAGGCTATACTTACAAAATCTAAAACGATTGCTTTACAGGCATTGCTAGCTGATCCTGTAGTTGAAACTTATTGGCAAGCAAAAAATATACTAGAAGAGATGTTAAAGCTTCAGGAAAAATATCTTCAAATTAAATTAGAATAAAAAATTTTTATTGTATATTTCTCTTGATTCTATTTTTTTAATTTAATTTTTGCTTCTTGAATTAAATGGAATAAATCCTCCATGGTCGGTGGTGGAACATACTCTTTTTCTTTTTTCTGAAGTGTAATAGCATCTGAAGGACAAACTACAACACAATTTCCACACCCAATGCATCTTTTTCTATCTATTGAAGCAGTATCATCAACAAGAGTTATAGCTTTAAGTTGACAACGATCAAGACATATACTACATCCAGTACATAATTCAGAATCTATTTGAGAATAGTAATTAGAATCAACATAATTGGCGGGATCAGGAACTTTTAACAAATTAGCTATCCCTTCATCACAGCAATAGCAGCAACTACAAATAAAATCAATATTTTGGGCATTATTTGGGCGAAAAATTAAGCCTTCTTCTTGATTTTGGTTTAATATTTGTAGAGTTTCTTCTTTAGTAATTTGAGTCCCCCAACCTTGATCTATATAATTTTGGGCTAAAGCTCCAAGTCCAAGACAATTTTCTTTATGTTTAGTCATTTTACATGGGTCTCCATGAAGATCCATTTCTTGACGACAAATACAGTTAATTTTTACGAATGGGCCTTTACTCTCTTCTATAGTTTTTTTTATATTATCATATGGGGCAATATTATGCTCTGGTTTAATACCTATATCAATTGGAATGATGCGAAGTTGATGATAATCTGTTGGGTTAGCTTGTTTACCCCAGATTTCAACAATATACTCTTCTAAAGTCTCTAAAAATTCTTTTGTGAGTTTGTTAACTTGAAATTCGTACATACCAACGATTAAAGCAGCATTACCATAAAATTTTTTCTCCCCTTCTCTTTTTGACGTGATTGAGCCTTTTTTAGCCATGATATCTAATTTTTCCTCTAATTGTTTTAGAGAAACTCCAGATTCTTTTGCTCTTTCGTATATCTTCTCTATTGGTTCAAGATCTTTATCCCATCCAAATCTTAAATATTGGGCAATTTTAGCTTCTTCAGGTGTAAAAAGCTGCTTTAATAACCGTATGTCCGAGCCTGATTTGGCAGGAGGAAATCCAATAGGCATTTGATCAAGATGTTCCTGCAATTTTCGGTAATTTTCTTCACTCAAAATTTAGTTTTCACCCTGTAAGTCCGTTTAATACACAATGTTTATAACTTTTATGAATCTTTTTCTTTAATTTTAATCTTTCTTTCCATAACTTTATCAAATAAATCGTCCATTGTCGGATAAGGTATGAATTGTCTTTCTCTCTTATGAAGGAAAATAGCTTCTTCAGGGCATTTCGCAACACAATTTCCACATCCGATGCAACGTTTTATCTTTATTGAAGAGACTTCATCCTTAAGTGAGATTGCCTTCATCTGGCATACTTCAATACAAGTACCACATCCTGTACATAAATCAGGATCCACTTCTGCATAATAATTTGCTACTACTACAGCTCCAGGATTAGGCAACATTACATATTTTGATAAATTTTCACAGCAACAACTACAACAACTACAAATAAATGATAATTTCTGAGAATTATCTGGTTGAATTATTAAGCCTTCTTCTTGATTTTTTCGTAAAATTTCACGAGCTTCTTCTTTAGTTATTGAACGACCCCATCCTTGATCGATCATCAATTGAGCTGGAACTCCGAATCCCATACAAACTTCTCTTCTGTCAGTAATTTTGCAAGGATCTCCTAAAATATCCTTTACTTGTCTACACACACAGTTAGTGATTGCAATTGATCCTTCATAAGTGTCAAGACACTTTCCAATATCATCAAAAGGACTAACATTTTTTTCGAATTCTATACTTTTTTCTACTGGAATTGTTCGTAATTGGGCTGCCTTTACCCTAAATGCTTCTGGAAACCAAGCTTGCACACTATAATCTTGGAAATCTTTAACAAATTCTTTTGTGAGCTTATTTACCTGAAATTCAAACATGCCTACCATTAATAGAGCATTTCCGTAATATTTTGTATTTCCTTCTCTTTTAAACATTATAGAACCTTTTGATACCATCCTATCTAAAATCTCTTCTAACTCTTCAAGAGAAATTCCAGTTTCTTTTGCACGTTCGTAAATAACTTCTAAGCGCTCTAAATCTCTCTCCCAACCGAATTTTAAAAATGTGGCTATTTTAGCTTCTTCAGGTGTGAAAAGATGCTTTAATAAGCGAATATCTGCACCTGATTTCACAGGAGGGAATCCTACAGGCATTTTATCCAGATGTTGTTGTAATTTCCTATAAATTTCATCATCTTGAATTAGACTGTTATCAGCCATACTTTAGTCATCTTTTTATCATTCAATTTCTAAATAAATTATTATATTGTAATTTTCTTTTTTTAAATTCTTTATTAAAATAGAAAAAAAGGTGCTATCTTCATTATTAAAATTTGTTATATAATTTTAACTTAGAAGCGAATAAAAATCTTAATACATTGTGAATCAAATATCTAAAATATAGATTTTTCTATTAAATTTTATGAGGTCAAACTAAAATTGAAAGTAGATATTTCTGATGGGATAGAGAGTGGTAATTTAACTATTAGGGTTTTAACAGCAAATACAGTTCTTTTGTCTTTATTAACAGATGAAAAATTCAAGGGTAAAGTATTACATCCCCATGCTTTTGCTAGTAGACTATATGCTGAACATGGATTTGCTTTGAGTATTGAAATAAACAATAAAGAACTCAAAAAAAAATTTCTTTTTGATACAGGGGGCCCTAGAAATGCAATATTAACAAATACTGAAGCATTGGGAATTGACTTTAAGGATTATGATAAATTAATCCTGAGTCATGGGCATACAGACCATTTTGGAGGTCTTTTGAATGTAATTCCAAAATTAAGAGAAGGAAGTGAGATAATTTTATCACCCAATTTTTATAATCAAAATATTATCTTAGTACCAAAATCAGGTCAAGAATATTTCTCTTCCGATACTTTAAATGAAAAATACCGTGAATTATTAAAAGAAAATGCTTTTCTTTTTAACTTAAAAATTCCAGTTTTAAATAAAAATATATTCGAAAATTTAGTAAATCAAAATAATCTTAAAATAGTTGAAATCGCTGATCCAATAAAATTAACAAATGGTATCACTACGAGCGGAGAAATAGAAATATTTGACGAAAAGGAAATTACTAAATGTATATATCTAATGAAAGGGAGGAAAGAATTTGCACAAAATACCTTTAGAGACGAAATTTCAATCTATATTAATGTCAAGGATAAAGGGCTTGTAGTTCTTACAGGATGTGGACATACGGGAATTGTAAACACGATTAAACACGGTCAAAAAATAACTGGTATTAATAAAATTTATGCAGTTATTGGTGGTTTCCATAAAGAATGGGAGAAATCTGAAGACATTGAAGAATCAGTAAAATTTATTGAAAATTTAAATCCTGAAATAACCTGTGGAATGCATTGCACTGGTTTTGAATTTAACAAAATAATGAGCGCGAGAGGACATCCATCTCATACTTTAGGTGTTGTTGGTACTGAATTTCATTTATAATTCATTATTTCTATTTTTTTTAATAAATTGACAAAAACTTAAGCTTTATAAATAAAAATTTACTCTTCAAAAATTTGTAATATTTCCCTTTAATCATCCCAATTTATGATATGTTCTGGGAACGACTTAATATTTTTTAGAGCTTTACGTAGGAATAAGGGATATAATTTTATTGTGCCTATTGTACTAATATCAACCCACTTAAAGATTAATTTAAATTCTCTCCCATGGAAAGTGTCATTTTCAAAAATAATTTTTGAATCAGAATTACATTCCATTAGATAAAAAATAGATATTTCATGGTAATTTTTACCTTCAAAATAAAAGAAGTTTTCTACAAAGTAGAGTGGTCGAATTATTTCTACCTCAACTCCAATTTCTTCTTTCATTTCTCGGATAAGTGCATCTTTTGATATTTCTAAAAATTCACATCTTCCCCCAGGTAATGACCAGAAATCATCAATGATATTTCGGTGCACTAGAACTTTACCCTCATGAATAATGACTCCAGCGACCCTATAAGAAAAGATATAACCATTCTTTTCGAAAGTTATCATATGAAGTATTTAAGTCTTAAACTATAATTAACCTTCTGTTTTTTGTTAATTTTAACTGTTTATAATTATAAAATAAGAAAAAAAAGTGTGTTATAACTCTAATCCCTGAAACCATAATATACGTTGATTAATAATAATAAAAGTCCAACAAGACTTAATTTATAATCTGTCAATTTAATTATTACTACATCCCATTCAAAGGTAAAACAAACCAAGGATGCTACTACTATTATGAACATTAAAGTTGAGATAATGTTCCTTCCTTTTCTCTTCCACCAGCTACCTTCTTCTAACATCAATTTTTCAATAATTTCGACTTCAGAAAGAGAAGCATCCATAATTGCAATCTTTCCTCTAAGTTTTTTCTTTTCTCTAGAATAAGCTATAGACCTAAGAGATGCACCAATAATAAATAATATAATTATAATTAATAGATCAAATAATGTATTAGTTGCTTCAAATGGGATTTCTGCAAAATAAATAGTAATTATAGCTATGGATAACATTGATACTAAAAGAATCCGAACAGAATATTTAGGCAAGTATAACGGATATTTTTCCTTCTTTGCCTCCTGCATTACTATATCAGGTTTTTTAATTTCATCAACTAATTGTCTCATTTTTTCATGCTCACTTCTTCTTGCTTCAAAATAAAAAGCAACCACAACAAAGATCACATTTACGATTAAACCCGGTATTACTTTACCAGTCAATAAATAACCAAAAGGAAATGCTACAATCATAATGGTGCTCAATCCTCTAACCGTTCCACGTGGCATTCCAAGAGGATGCCCCTCAACTTTTCCTCCTTCACTAAATCTGTTAATTAAAACCCAGGTACCAAAAACTAATAATAAAATAAATGATATCATTTTTTTTGCCTTTTTAATGTATTATTCAAAAAATATCTGTATAGAATTTAAAATTATTTTATGATACTATTTGATTTTGAGATTTTTAATACTTATGAAATTATTCTTTCATGATCTCAATAGATCTATATATATTTTAGATTAATTAATTTTACAATTCAATTTCATTATTCTATTTTTCAGTTATTAGTAAAAAATTAGATTAATGCCGCCATGTCTTTAATATTCTGCGCAATTCTCATTAAATTTTTAATCTTTTCCTTATTTTCATAACTTAAATTCTTCAAAATTTCATCTGCCTTGCTGAAAAGTTTGTCTTTTTTAATCCATACAATAAAAGCTAATTTATCATCTTTTTGTAAAAAAGCTCTCATAACTTCATCAAAATATTGCTTAACATCCCTATAAAAATTTAACACTTTATTGTTTAACCTCAGATCTTTCAGGATTTCACCAATTTCTTGAATCTTTTCGCAGAACATTCTATAATCCATTGCTTCGAGAGGTGTAAATTCACTACTTGATGAAATATAGACGCCTGTCCTAAGATAAGTTCTAATATGAATAACTAATATAAAGTAAAACTTTCTTAATTGCTCGAAATTATCACTTAAATCATCTATTGATTTGTTTTCTAAATCTTGAAACATATTAGCCACCAAATATAATAAGCGTTGGATTAACTTTTTAGTAGGTATTTCTTTGTAGCCAAAATTTTGAACAATTATTTTTTGGTTAGTTTCTTCAATAATCTCGGTATTTGGGAGCCTATTTACATATTTTCTAATATATTTTCTTAAGACTTTATTAATTTCTGTATCTGACATTATAGTTATCTTTGTTTGACCTGCGAGACTTAATTTAAGTAATGCCCAAATTACATATTCATCTGCTTCTAAAACTGTTTCATGCTTACCTGTTTTTTCCTTTTCTTTTTCCTTGTTTGGAAATATTAATAGTGTTCCATTGTCTTGAACTTCTATAGTTGCGGTTGAACCTGCTTCTAACTCGTAATTGTCTGCCCATTGTTTAGGCAAACTTATAACTAATGAACCTCCTAATTTTTGCAGTTTTCTATAAGAATGTTTTCTCTCCATAATTATCATATATATATTGATATAATATATACTTTTTGATCTTATATATATACTTTATACCATAAGTTTATACATCAATTTATACTTGTATAATTTAGATATAAAAAAAGATGTGATTACAAAAAAATGGCATTATTTGATATATTACTTCCTGAAAAAAGTGAGAATAAACTAAAAGAATTAAAAGAAAAGCTTGAATTGAACCCTAATTATATTCAAGAAAAAGAAGCATATAAGATAACGAAAGAGTTTAAAGTATATACTCTATAAAAAATACTTTTTTTACCCTATTTATTATATACCGTATATAGATTTAAACATTCGATTTTATTCGAGATAACAGTAAAGATTTTTAGCATTCTATAATCTTGAAATAAAATGTAACTCAAATACTACTTTTTTTATGATTTATTAGATTTTGATGGAATTGGATTTAAAAGAACCACTATTTCTAATCCATGATTCCTTTAAATTATTTAAATTATCAGGTCCCTTGATCTATATTATGTTATCATGTTTTAGATATGATTCTTCTAAATTTCGTAAATTATCATAAACACAGACTTTGAACAGATAATAAAATAGGTTAATTCAATTTTTTTCTTTATTATACTCTATGAGCATTAATCTTAAATAGGCGAGTATTCTGTTTGAAATATAGCATCCTATAAAAGAGTGATAAAAATACCGAGAATCCTAACTTTACAATATAAAGACTTGGAGATCCCCACTAGCCTAAAAATATTTTCTCGTAATACATTATATGGGAGAAGTATGATAGAGAAAAGAGGAGCAGGAGGAGAAGTATATAGAAACGCTTATCTAACTGCGGATGGAACTCACATACTTCCAAGCAAGTCGATCAGCGCCCAATATGTCGATCCTCGAGGAGATTATATTGCAGAAACTATGCTGGTGGATGCTGATGGAAAAGCTATCCCCATTACGAGATCAATGTATAAAGAACCTGTAGAGCTCTCGAAGACCATTTCCCTTGAAGATTTTTTTAGTTATAATGTAGAACGGACGTATATCTTGACTTCTGAACAAGAAGAAGAGCTCAATCAGCTATATCTAATATGTAAAAAACTTCTTGCCCAAGACAAACTTTTTCATTTCACTTATGCGTATTATGATACCACCAACCCACGAGATGCGATTCTACTCCCAAAGGACAATCAACTTTTTGTAGTGGATGCTGAGTTTGCCGACTTAATCTTACTCAAACCTTCGGAGATCCTTTACAGTGACATTGAAGAAGAAGAATTGGAGGAAGAAATAGCGTTTGAGGTGTGGTAATACCATGAAAATACATATTGCTCACGAAAATGTTGATGCAGTCCTGGAACTGGTACCCACACACCGACCACAAAAGCAATTCCACCTTACGCCACAAGGAGAGAAAGCTGTATATCAACGAATGATTAAATTTGATGCTACATTAAGCGATGAAAAGGTATTACAGGAAGAAAAATTGGGAGAAAAGTTAAAAGAATCTGATTTTGAAGTGGATATGGAGTTAACGGGAAAAACAATTCGCCACACATCTCGAATCACTGTATCCGAAGATTTAGAACCAGTTTTTAATTATTCAATGTATGATGTACTTACTCTTCCCGATGGTAGTGTGAAAGAACGTCCTCACATGCAAACAATTGGAAATATTAATACATCCATTCCTGTTAGGATCTCCGATGAGCTGGTTGACCCAAAGACTCTGATGTTAGAATATATATTTCGGAAGAGTTATTATATTACGCATTATGATGGGGTAACCTATAAATTCCTTTATGAAATTGCAAATTGGTTGCATCAAGCTAAAAAGTTCGCTCGCCTGGATACTTTTAACTTAGAATCTAAGAAACGAGAACCGTTAATTTTGACTGATGGGGGTAGAAAATTCCCAAGAGCATATCTAAGCGGCACAGTAAAGGGAGAGGCGTATCGGCTTGTGTTATATCTATCTGATCAAGAATTAAAAATAACGAAAGGTGCATAAGATCAAGATATCACCAGAACAAATTGCGAACTCATTTGGCACCTATGTACGAGGGATCGCCGAAAGCGTTCCCGTGAAAGAGGTCATCCCACCGGTTGATAACTATCGAAAGCACATAGCTCAGAGATTTATTACCAGAAGAGAAGAAGATATTCCTAACTTATTAGGAGAAGAGTTTATTGTAAGCATAAAGGTAGACGGAGCGTTTAGTGGGTATTATAACAATGAAGATCAGAGTTATTCGTTTTTTTTCAACGTACCTCAGCATAGAATCTATATCGGGTTACCCGTGAATAAAGATATTGAAGATATTTTGCGACAAAATCATATCAAGGAAGCCTTATTAGTAGGAGAGTTATTCTGCTCTACCCGTGAGCCAGTTGATTTTTCAAGACGCTCTCGGATCTATGAGCTCGCACACTGTAGAAGAAATCCATCTTCTCAAGATGATTTGGAGAGGATAGGATTCAAGGTGTTTGATATTCTCGAGATTAATGGTGAAAAGTGGATTGATAACCAATTTCGAGAGCGATACAATAAACTTCACAGCCTTTTTCCCAAAGAAGGTAGACTTTCAGTGGTCAAGACAAAAATATTCAAAAATCCTTATGAAATTCTTGAGTTTTATAGAAAGGAAGTGATTGAACAGAATCATGAAGGTATTGTGATACGCACAGGAAATATTGCATATAAGATCAAACCTACTCATGTTGTAGATGTGGCTATCATTGCTATTGCTGAAGGAAGAGAAGGCACAAAAATAGGAAGGCTACAGCTAGCAAGTTCCCTCGTAGCATTACGTTATCCCGATGGAAAATACCAAGTGCTAAGTAGAGTAGGAGGAGGACTCACTGATGAGATGCGTAGCGAGTTATTAAAAATATTTAGGGTAGTAAACACTAAAGATTTTATCCCCATCACGCGCGATGGAAGAGCGATGAAGATGGTGTATCCCGAAATTGTGGGGCAAATCGAGTACGAAGACATTATAACTGATACAGGGGGTGAACCTATATATCAACCATGTTTATCTTTCGATCAAAAAGCCAATTCTTGGGAGATTATTAGGCAAGTACCCTTTTTGAGTCTTATAGCCCCTCGATTTATTGAAGAGGATCCCATTAGAGAAGACAAAAATGCTGCGGATATAAAAGATGTCCGCATAAGCCAACTCATGGATCTAGTTGATATACCTCAAATGGAGAAAATTTCAAAATATGAGTATGAGAATTCTGAAACCCTCGCGCGAAATGTCTATGAAAAAGGAGATGCCATGGTCCGCAAGTTTATATTGTGGAAGACCAACAAAAGCGAATCCTATGAATATCCCAAATACGTTATCTATCACCTTGATTACAGTAAAAATCGAAAAGAACCGCTTGGTCGTGATATTAAAGGCACGAATAGCGAATCTCAAGCATGGGAACTTTTTAACAAGACCATAGAATCTGAGATGATTGGGACGTCAGGTTCGTTAAAACGAGGGTGGAATGTATATTCCATTATGGATGATAGAGAAAGCTAATAAGAATGTTATCATATTCTTATTATTTTATCGACAAATTTTATCTAATAATCGATTAATATTGTTCAATCATAGCTACGTATTCATCTGCATAGATTTTCCCTTTAAGTGTCAAGAATTAGAAACAATATAAGGTAATCTTCAGTTCTTATAAAGACAAATCATTTAGAATTTGATATTAAAAAATAAATAAGAACTAATTTACACTTTTTCAAAAATATGGACGCAAAGTGCTGCTTCTCCAGGACCTAAATTACCTCCCCCATTATGGGTTAAAGCAATTTTAGGATCTTTTACTTGTCGCTCACCAGCTTCTCCACGTAACTGTGTAACCATTTCATATATTTGTGCAAGACCTGAAGCTCCAATTGGATGTCCTCGAGCCAATAGGCCACCACTAGTATTAATCGGAATTTTGCCATCTAATTCAGTCGCACCACTTTCCACAAATGGACCTCCTTTGCCAACGGGACAGAATCCTAATCTTTCAGTTAAATCCAGTTCTGCATATGCTGTAGCATCATGAACTTCTGCAACATCTATGTCTTCGGGTCCAACACCAGCCATTTCATAGGCAGCTTTAGAAGCTACTCCAACTGCATTATATCTCTGCAATGAACCAGATCTCAAAATAGAAGCACGTACTTTCACAGTTCTTTCTTTATGATGGGGATTCTTTTCTAAATACTTCTCAGAACAGAGTATAGCAGCAGCAGATCCGTCACCAATCGGAGCACACATAGCTCTTGTTAAAGGATAAGCTACAACATAATCTTCCATTACTTGCTCCACAGTTTGAGGGAATGTATACTGCGCCAATGGATTCATTGTGGAATTATTGTGATTTTTCGCTGCAATAACTGCTATTTGTCGTTGAGTAGTTCCATATCGCTTCATATGTGCACGAGCACCCATCGCGTAAAAATCCATAAAAATGGAATGGTCTTTCTTTTTTGACTTATTATTTCCCTCAGATTTTTCTTTATTAGCCTGTTTATTTCCTTCTGCTATTTGCTTTTTTAACTGATCTATCATTTTAAGTGTAACTTCAACATCTGTCCCAGATATAAATCCACTCATGCGACCACTTAAGGGTCCACTTCCACCTGCACGCGCATTTAAAGGTCCTGTTTCATAATACATTTTTTCAGTTCCGACCGCTAAAACAAGATCGTATACTCCCGCCTTTACCGCAGTCCATGCCCCATGAAATGCGGTACTCCCCCCAGCACAAGCATTTTCTACATTAGTAATGGGTATTCTGTCGAT